>SUZO01000009.1 GCA_015059805.1 Rikenellaceae bacterium | reverse complement strand
TTGCCGTTATTGCTGCATTCGTGCAGCTGGTAGAGATGGTTGTTGAGAAGTTCTCACCTACACTCTATAACCAGCTTGGTATCTTCTTGCCGCTTATCGCTGTAAACTGCGCAATTATGGGTGGTTCACTCTTTATGCAGCAGATGGTAGGCGCTGGAGAGATTAACAACTTCGGTCAGTCTGTTGTTTACGGTCTGGGTTCTGGTATTGGTTGGTGGATTGCTATCGTTATGATGGCTGCTATCCGCGAGCGTTGTACCTACTCAAACATTCCTGCAGCTCTGAAGGGTCCGGGTATCGCCTTCATTATCACAGGTCTGCTCGGTATCGCGTTTATGATCTTCTCTGGTATTCAGTTGTAAACCTTTATAAAGAGTATAACAATGGGAAAAGTAATTTTAGTTGCAATTGTTGCCTTTCTTGTAGTGACACTCATTCTGGTGGCTCTACTGCTCTTTGCAAAGGCAAAACTTACCACATCTGGTAAGGTTACAATTGATATTAACGACGGTAAGAAGGTCGTTGATGTTGAGGCAGGTGGTAACCTGCTCGCTACTCTTGCTACTGCCAATATCTTCCTTCCATCAGCTTGTGGTGGTAAGGGTGCTTGCGGTCAGTGCAAGTGTCAGGTTCTTGAGGGTGGTGGCGAGGTGCTGCCAACCGAGAAGGGCTTCTTTAACCGCGCACAGATTCGCGACCACTGGCGTCTTGGTTGCCAGGTAAAGGTTAAGGAGAATATGCGCATTGCTGTTCCATCTTCAGTGCTTAGCATTAAGAAGTGGGAGTGCGAGGTTGTCTCTAACCACAATGTGGCTACATTTATCAAGGAGTTTGTCGTTAAGCTTCCAGAGGGTGAGCACCTGAACTTCCGTTCTGGTGGTTATATCCAGATTGATGTGCCAGCAATCACTGTGAACTATAAGGATATCGATGTTGATCCACAGTACGAGGAGGATTGGGTTAAGTTCGGTCTTCGTGACCTTGTGATGGTAAACCCAGAGCCACAGGTTCGTGCATACTCTTGCGCAACTTACCCTGCTGAGGGCGATATCATCCGCCTTAATGTTCGTATCGCAACCCCTCCATTTGGTCCAGATCGTAAGATGCTCCCTGTAAACCCAGGTGTATGTTCTTCTTACATCTACTCACTCAAGCCAGGTGATAAGATTACAATGTCAGGTCCATTTGGTGAGTTCTTCTTGCCAGATAACCTTCCAGATGATCAGGAGCTTATCTTTATCGGTGGTGGTGCAGGTATGGCGCCTATGCGTAGCCACATTATGCACCTGTTTAAGACCGAGAAGACTAAGCGCCCAGTAACATTCTGGTACGGTGCTCGTTCACTTAAGGAGGCATTCTATCTTGAGGATTACGCAGCCATTGAGCGCGACTTCCCTAACTTCAAGTTCAACCTTGCTCTTGACCGCCCAGATCCAGAGGCGGATGCAGCAGGCGTAGACTATAAGGTGGGCTTCGTTCACAATGTTCTGTTTGAGAACTATCTGAAGAACCACGAGGACCCAGAGGGATGTATCTACCTTATGTGTGGACCTCCAATGATGGTCGCTTCAGTAGAGAAGCTTCTTGATTCACTTGGTGTGCCGCCAGAGAATATTCTGTACGATAACTTCGGCGCATAAAAATTGATTTTAAGGGGCGTTTACTGCCGCTAACAAAAAGTACCCGCAAAGGGAAATACGCTTAGTATGTCCCTTCGCGGGTATTTTTGCCGAGCATTGTAACCACCGCCTTAAAAATCAATTTTTGTTTTGTCAAGTAGTGAAATTAAGGAGTTTAGTGAGTTTAAGGCATATTGTCGCTAAATTCACTAACTTCCCTAATATCCTTAAATTCTTTATTCTGGGGAACAGACTTCGTCTGTGTGTTTATTCGGATTTAGGTTGCTGCCGCAAGGCAGTGAAATGAAAAAGAGACCTTTCAGTTCAAGCTTGCTTGAAAAGTGAAAAAGAGTCTCTTTTTTGTTTCAATAACTCGCAGAGTTATCCTAAATCCGCATCAGCACAGAAGCGAAACAAAGTTTCGCCGAAAGTTTTTGGTGAAGCTTTTTTCAAAAAGCTTCGGTGCAGCATACAGCCAAAAAAAGACCCCGAAGGGTCTTTTTTTACTTATACATAAATCGTTTGATAGAGTTCTTTGGAGTGCGCTCGAAGTCGTCATCAAGCATCTCGATGTCGTAGACCTGTGCGTATGCTGGCAGTTTTTGGTTGAGCATAATGCGGTTTGACTCCATGATGGTCTTGAGCTGTGACTTTGTCAGCGGGTTGCTATCGTCATTCTCAGTTGCCACGATTGCGATAATGCGGTTTTTGCGGCTGATGATAATAGACTCGCGTACGTGAGGCATTGCATTGAGCAGCTCCTCAATCTCCTCAGGATAGACATTCTGACCGTTGGCAGTAAGAATCATATTCTTTGAGCGACCCTTGATATAGATATTTCCGTACTTATCCATAACACCCAGGTCACCAGTGCGCATATATCCGTCGTCGGTAAATGTTGCGGCGGTGATATCTGGCTGCTTATAGTATCCGAGCATTACATTATCGCCACATACCTGAATCTCTCCAACGACATTCTGTGGGTCTGGCGATGCAATTCTCACCTCCATGCCATCTACAGGCTTACCGCATGAGCGGATAGCGAAGTCGTACCAATCCTCATAGCCGATAAGAGGTCCGCACTCGGTCATACCATAACCAACGGTATAAGGGAGCTTAATCTGCTTAAGAAGCACCTCAATAGGACCGCTAATAGCTGCACCGCCGATAATAATGTGCTTCATATTGCCACCAAATGATGCAAGAATCTTCTTGCGAACAGACTTGTAGATGATATTGCTCAGTCCAGGAATCTTGAGTGCAAGCTTGAGCATAGGTCTCTCAAGTGTTGGGATGACCTTGTTGCGCATAATCTTCTCAAGTACCAGTGGTACGGTGATGAGCATGTAAGGTCTCACCTCCTTGAATGCCTGCATCAGCAGGGTAGGGGTTGGCATCTTGCCGAGGAAGTATACTGTAGCGCCAGAGCACACAGGATAGATAAACTCAAAGGCAAGACCGTAGAGGTGCGCTAATGGCAACATAGATACGATGTTAGAGCCAAGAGGCATCTTGATACGATTTACGCCGAAGGTGATGTTAGAGGAGATGTTGTTGTTTGAGAGCATAATACCCTTTGGCGATGAAGTTGTACCGGAGGTGTAGCTGATGGTATTAAGGTCATCTGGCTCGCCAACCTCATACTTGACAAACTTACGCTTCATACCCTGTGGATACTTGGCTCTGAAGAGTTGCTGGAGGTTTGGAATAACATCAGCAAGGACATTATCCTTAGACCACAGCTCAGTAAAGTCCTCAATACAGATAGCTCCTCTAAGTTGAGGCATGTGCTCGGCTGACATCATTGCCCACATCTTTCGCTCGGTAAAGAGGACTACGCTGTCTGAATGATCAACGAGCTTCTGAAGATTCTCTGCTGAGAAACCATTGAGAATAGGAACTGCAACAGCGCGGTATGCGATAATTGCGAGGTAAGCAATACCCCAACGAGCTGTGTTGTTTGCACTGATGGCAATTTTGTCACCCACCTTTACTCCCAACTTCTCAAAAACAATATGCAGCTTGGCAATGTGTGTTGCTACATCTGCATAATAGAAAGTCTCGCCATGATAATCACATACAGCTGGCTTATGCCAATTGTTCTGTGCTGATTCAGCAAATCTTTCAATAAAATGTTTCATACACTTTGGTGGTTTAGTTGTTAAAAATTATCTAAAGATAATGTGTGTGTCATTTCATTAGCCATTCGGTAATATTCTGAAGGTATGTTTTGGATATAGGTACATCAAAAACGCCATCTATACCGAACTCTATAAATACCCCCTCCTTGTCGCGGCGGAGGATTTTTACTCTATCCATATTTATCATATACGAGCGGTGACAACGCTGCATGCAGCTATCACTCAGCTGTTCTGCCACTCGCTTCATGGTGTTGCGAATCATTGTCTTTTTAATCTGCTCGTTGTTTAGATACCACACGCAGAGGTAGTTGTCTGCAGACTCTATCATCACCATATCCTCGCGCTTGACGGTCAGGCGCATCTCGTTGTGGTCATCATAGAGGATAATGTGTGCCTTTTGGTTTGCAACTTCGTCCTTGTCAAGACTCTCGCGTAGAGCCTTGAGCTGCGATGCCTTGTCTATAATGATGATATAGAGCCAACAGAATACATAAGGTATAAATAGTATGCATGTTGTGCGACCCAAAACTTTAAGAAATAGGCTAAAAATGCCAGTATTTCCAGGGTGGAATAGCGCGGAGGACCAAATAGTTATACCGAGCGCCACGACAACAAACTCCAGCCCACACCAGAGCAGGAAACCTCTGTATGAGAGCTTTTCGCGCATACTCTTGACAAGTATAATTCGTGAGCAGAGCACCATTAGTGAGCCTAAAAGTACCACCGAGGTCATCGCAAGGTAGAATGCATCCTCTGTAGAATCAATAAGGTGAACGGGTTTCTGACTAACGAGAAAATCTAACGATTCATATATTCTGAAAGGTCTGAAAATGGTGATAAATATGACAGTAGTCACCGCCATAACAAAGACAACCAACGCCTGTTTTGATATTGTAAATATAGACTTTGGAATATTTTGGTCTAACAGGTTTCTATTCATTATCCTCTGGTTTGAGCGACACTCGTTCCAAAACTCTCTCCACCAACTCTCTCTCATTGTCGCAAGAAATATAATATTTATCCTCGTATATATCTGTTATCTCGATAAATCCGCTCCATTTTGAGGCGTAAATCTTGACAAAGTCCATACCCCTGAGGCTCAAGTAGCAACCATAGTAGCCAAAGAACCCTGCCGCTGCAAAGATAGGAATAAAATATCTCATTTCGCTATTTTCAACACATCGCACAGAGGCAATCTCACCGTATGGAATAAAGGTGTAGTCCGATATACAGCAGATGTCAATACCATCTTCGCCCACAATAACCTTGCGTGGTATAGAGAGGGTCATCAGTGCAATTATTGCGATAACGATAGAGATAAACCATGCAAGAATATAACCTCCATTGAAGAGTATAAATAGTCCAACAGCTATTCCGATAAAGAATAGGAAGTGTATCATTGTCCGATACTTCGTTCTGTTGTCAATCGTATATTTGTACTCAAACATAGTTAGTTACTCTGCTCTTTTAACGCCTCAGCTATTGCATGGGCATAAATCATATCGTCGGGCGTGGTAATTTTAATATTTGTGCGCTCACCAGCACACAAACTAATGCGATGAGAGGTAATCTGCTCCACAACAGAGGCATCATCTGTAAACGACTCCTGATACTGAGTATCATACGCTGCACGTATAAGCGAAGAGTCAAAAATCTGCGGTGTCTGCACTATGCGCAACTTTGTCCTATCGGCAATCTGATTACCATCCTGAGTGATAACTCTAAAAGAGTCCACCACCTCAATTACAGGTATTGCTGCGCCATTCTGTGCCGCGCAATCGGCTGTACGGTGTAGTAGAGCCTTACTTGCAAACGGACGAACACCGTCATGTATTGCTATAAGGTCCACACAATCGCTCAAAGACTCAATGCCGCACTTGACCGAGTGAAAGCGTGTCTGCCCACCCTCTGTAATAGTGTGGCGTGCGACACGAAAGCGAGCGGAATAGTTCTTCCAGAAATCTATCTGTGACGCTGGTAGTACAACCACAATCTTTGCCCCAGTAAATGCTGCGGCAAAGGTATTGATTGTCCTTGCAAGTATAGGCTCTCCGCCTACCAAGGCAAACTGCTTTGGTAGTGTGCTACCCATACGGCTGCCGCTACCCCCAGCGACAATTACTACACCTACTCTATATTGCTCCATATCAGCTTCTTTCCAAAACCGAGTGTGTTGTCGGTAAGTTTGATAAATGTAGGCTCTACGACCCAAATATTTAACTGTGTGGCTACAGCATAAGGAAAACGGCGTAGGTAGAAGAGCTTGTCTGCCTGGTCGCCCCTCTTTGCAATGCCACAGATTTGTACACCCTGCACCTTACCAACAACCCTTGTCTCGCGAGTTATGGCGCATGCAACATGGTTGTTTGCTATCATATGCTGGGCGTGGTTTGTGCTGTCGTCTGAGGTGAAGATAAGCCTATTGCATGCCTTGTTGTAGGCGTAGAAGCAGGCTGCACAATAGGGCATACCACTACTATCTGTAGTTGCAAGGGTAAGCACATGGTGATATGCAATAAAGTCTACTATCTTCTTGTCCGGCGTCATGCTACTTGATTATTACAGAGTCAATTACAGTAATCTTCATAGAGTCAGCAACCTCTCCCTCTAACTCAGCAATCACACGAGCTTTTACCCACTCAAACTTCTCACGATTTTCCTCCTTGATAGGCTCAGAAGGCTTCTGAGGGACCTTGAGAGGGTTTATAGGCTGACCATTCTTCCAAAGACGGAAGTCAAGGTGTGGACCTGTTGAGCGACCTGTGCTACCAACATAACCGATAACCTGACCTTGAGTGACACGCTTACCAACTGCAATACCCTTAGCGTAACCTCTCAGGTGGAGATATCCAGACTGAAGTTTGCCTGGGTGCTTGATGTAAACAGTATGTCCGCCAGCTCCCTTGTAGCCCTTGTAGGTCACTGTTCCGTCTGCAACTGCGCGTACTGGTGTTCCTGCAGGCGCAGCATAATCAACACCTGTATGTGGGCGGTACTTCTTCAGCACTGGATGGTAACGTGAGTATGAGAATTTTGAGGATATGCGTGTAAACTTTAGCGGCGCCTTAAGCAGCTGCTTGCGCAGTGAGCCTCCATCTGCCTCCCAATACTGCACCTTGCCATCCTGAGGGAATGGTATGGCGTATATATCCTTGCCAAGATGGTGGAACTTAGCGCCCCAGACTCTGCCAATACCTACTGAGAGTGTATCAACAAACTTCTCGTCGTATATAACCGTAAAACTATCACCCTGCTGAATGCCAAAGAAGTCTACAGTCCACTGATATATATCCTCCATCTCGGCAGCCAGGGCGTATGGCATATTCTCCTGCATGATAGTACCCCAGAGAGAGCTCTCAATCACGCCGCTGCTCTTTGTACGGCGCAGAGTCACAGGCTTAGAGTCTTGACGCACCGCTACAGAGTCGCCCACAAAGGCAAAGACCACATAGTCCGTCACATTCTGCTCATAGACAAGATAGTCTAATATCATGCGAGCAGTATCTACAGTGTCGCGCTTAGAGAATGTAGTATACTTGTGACCTATACGAATGGTGCGCAGAGGGCATATATCCTTAGTCAAGGCATCTAAACGGCTAACCTTCTGAGTAGTTATGCCACGACTGTCAAGAATGCGACCCCAAGTGTCACCCTTCACGACCTCAAAATTCTCAACTTGGTAGCCATCAGCATCAATGCCGTAAATTATATTGCGAGGCTTTGGCTCCTCATTAACCTCATCCTTGTTCTCGGTGCAGGCTGTAAGTGATAATCCTGCAAAAGCTATTGCTATAAGATAAAAATATCGTTTCATACTCTGCAAAGGTAATAAAAATGGCTTAACAAAGTATAAAAAACTCCGTTTTTTTATAAATATTTGTATCAAATAGAACTTATATGATTGTAGAATGAAATTTTTTGTGTAACTTTGGAAGTTGAAAAGATTGTGCAGATATGAAGGTATTCTTACAGAAAATAGCATCTTTGTTGTACGGAATGGTTATTCGCGTGCGCAATATGCTGTTTGATAAGGAGATTCTCAAGGGTAAGGAGTACGATATACCTATCGTCTGCATCGGAAATATCACCGCGGGTGGTACAGGCAAGACCCCTATGGTTGAGCTAATGATTACCCACTTCTCAAAAAAGCATAATGTAGCAGTTCTTTCACGAGGTTATAGACGTAAAACTAAGGGCTATAAGGTTGTTGATGCCTTTGATCACTATGAGGATGTTGGCGATGAACCACTACAGATAAAGCGCAAGTTCCCAGATGTGCCAGTCGTTGTTTGTGAGCGTCGTACAGAGGGCATTGAGCGCCTACGTGAGCAGTTTAAGGATGTAAATCTGATTATCATGGATGATGGTTTCCAGCACCGTTGGGTTAAGCCGTATATCAACATTGTGATGATTGATTACACCCGTCCTGTGGATAAGGATAGCTTTATGCCGAGTGGTCAGCTGCGTGACAGTATGGATTCGCTTGATAGGGCAAACATCTTTGTCTTTACTAAGTGCCCAAGCAACACCCTTCAGCGTGATATGAGCCTGATGATTGCAGGTCTTAAGAAGAAACCTTCTCAGGCAACATTCTTCACCCGCCCTCGGTGTAGTGAGGTGCGCTCACTTGACGGTATTCCTGTCCTGCTGCCTGTTCATAGCAAGGTTATTGCAGTGGCTGGTATCGGAAATAACGACTCCTTCTTTGCGGGGATATCCGAGCGCTATAAGGTGTTGCAGAAAATCGGCTTTGAGGACCACTATCAGTATCGCAATGCCGATATAGAGCTATTCACCAACGCTCTGGAGCAGAATCCAGAGGCATCGTTTATTATCACAACCGAGAAGGATGCCGTAAAACTTAGCAGTATGGATGCCCTGCCAGAGAGTT
This sequence comes from Rikenellaceae bacterium, assembly GCA_015059805.1. Taxonomy (GTDB): domain Bacteria; phylum Bacteroidota; class Bacteroidia; order Bacteroidales; family Rikenellaceae; genus Alistipes. Next base: position 53,179 of record SUZO01000009.1, on the reverse strand, counting down.
TACGTGGTCGTATATTCTACGAGTGTATCGGCATGGAGTTTATGCCGTATGGCTACGACTCTGCTTCAGAGGTGGAGCATTCACTGTATGAACTATTAGATAAGGAGATTAAAAATTTTAACGATGATTCGCATATCAGAGGCTGTTAATTATCTCAACAGCGCAACTTCAGATTTTAAGCCCTCTGTGGGCATTATTTTGGGTACAGGCTTGGGTGGCTTTGTAGATAATATTGCTGTAGAGTACTCTATCCCATACTCAGAGATTCCAAATATGCCTCTCTCTACCGTTGAGGGACATGTTGGTCGCCTAATCTTTGGTACCGTCGGCTCTGTGCGCGTTGTGGCTATGCAGGGTCGCTTCCACTACTATGAGGGTTATAATATGCAGCAGGTGACCTTCCCAGTGCGCGTGCTTGCTAAGTTAGGCATTGACTACCTCTTTGTCTCTAACGCCAGCGGCGGTATCAACACCTCTTTCTGCGTGGGTGACTTGATGGTTATCACCGACCATATCAACCTGCTCCCAAATCCACTTATCGGACCAAATATGGCAGAGTTTGGACCTCGCTTTCCAGATATGCACGACTGCTATTGCAAGGCTGTGAGGGATAAGGCAACAAATATCGCCAACGAGCTGAATATCAAACTTCAGTATGGAGTATATGTCGGCACTACAGGTCCTACTTTTGAGACTCAGGCAGAGTACCGCTACTTTAAGGCTATCGGTGGCGATGCTGTCGGTATGAGCACCGTCCCTGAGACTATCGTTGCTCGCCACATGGGTGTGCCAGTCTTTGGTATGTCTGTTATCACTAATTGTGGTCTTAGCGACCAGAAGGGCGACCATGAGGATGTACAGCTCCAGGGTAAACTTGCGGGCGAGCGTATGAGTAAACTATTTGTTGAGCTAATTAAGCAGTTATATCAATGATAAATAAAGTAATTCTTGTCGGCAATGTTGGTGCCGACCCTGAGGTTAGAAGCCTTGAGAGTGGCGTTAAAACAGCTCGTGTGCGCCTTGCCACTACTGAGCGATTCTTTAACCGCCAGAATAACGAAACTACAGAGCAGACCGAGTGGCATACAGTAATCTTCTGGCGTGGTCTTGCCGATGTGGTTGATAAGTATGTCCGCAAGGGTAGCCAGATATATGTTGAGGGCTCAATCCACTACCGCGATTGGCAGGGTAGCGATGGTCAGCGCCATTTCACTACCGAAATCACCGCCGCAGAGCTTAAACTCCTTGGTCGCCGTACTGAGGGCGCACCGTCACAGCCTCAGCAGTATGGTCAGCAACCACAGCAGCCGCAGTTCGCTCGCCAACCAGAGCCTCAGTATACCGCGCCTGTCTATCCACAGCCTACTGCAGCCCCTGCACCACAATCTGCAGCTCCTGATGTACCTCCCGCTGATGATGATGATCTGCCATTCTAAATCTTAGAGTTCTATAATAGGGCAGTGGTCAGTTGACTACTGCTCTTTTTTTTGCCCATCTGAGCCTATTACCCACAAGAAATGCGGCACCCCATTGGGATGCCGCTGCTTTGCTAAAAAAGCGTTTTGTAGCAATACTACTCAATAGTGTAAGAGCCTGTACCACAAAGAACTGCTGGAGTACAGTTCTCCTGTGAGCAACCTACAAGCTTAAGAGTAGCGCCATTTGCATTACCAACAATTGCTGCTGCCATTGAAGCACCAATGCCTGAAGCACAACGAATTGAAACGTTGCAATTTACAGCCTTGCAGTTGGTGTAAACACGGTTGTTAGTCTCGTTTACAGTACCGCAAATACCACCAGCATTGTGATATACGCCAGAGATATTTACATTCTCAGCAACGCAGTTTGTAGCGTTACCGCTGTTGTGAATACCAACAATACCACCCCAACGGATAATAGTCTTAGTATCATCAGCAACAAGAGTTGCATTCTTAACGGTTACATTCTCAAGGTTACCATAGAGGTTACCAGCGACTACACCGATAAAGTTTACATCAGCCTCAATGTTAGCGCCATCAACTACTACGTTCTTGATGCTTGCTGTTGCACTACTGAAAAGAGGAGCGTTGATGTTGCTAATAGTGTGGTCCTGACCGTCAAATGTAACAGGCCACTCTGGATTCCAAGCCTTAATTGACTCCCAGTTCTCACCAGCCAAATCAATGTCAGCAGTAAGAGCAATAACAGCCTTCTTTGGAAGAGAAGCAGCATTGCGAGAGATCCAGATAAGCTCAGCGTCGTTAGATACAGAGTATGTCTTTGTAGCCTCGTCGTATGCAGGAGCAACAGCTGCACCCTTATACTCGATAGTAGCCTGAACGTTGTTGTTCTCCATAACTACATTGCTGCCCTTGCGACCAACAACAGCACCTGCATTTGGAGTCTCAGCGCCGTAGTTGTTAGTAATCTGGTCGCAAACAAGAGTTACATTTGCACCCTCATTATTGCTTGCAACAGATGTGCCATTGAGCATACCAACAACACCACCAAGGTCACGGTAAGCAGTGATGCTAACGTTATTAACCTTGTTGCCAGTAATCTGGTAGCCACTCTCGCCAACATAACCAGCGATACCACCAGCCTTGTCGCCATTGTCGTAGCCGCTACCTACAGCGTTAGGAGTAAGAACGATAGTTACATTATCAGCCTCGCAATTGGTTACGTTACCATAGATGTGAGCAACTACACCACCAGCCCAGTGGCTACCCTCGATAGTAGCGTTGTGAACCTTAACGTTGTTGATTGAAGCAGCTGCACCTTTCTTGAATACGCGACCAAACAGACCAGCGCACTCCTCAGCCTTCACTACGAAGTTAGAAACTGAGTAACCAGCACCCTCGAAAGTACCAGCGAATGGAGCACCGCTCTTACCGATTGGTACCCAAGTGTTGCCGTTCATGTCAATGTTGTCTGCCAAAGTTACAGTCTTGCCCTCAAGGTTGTCACCACCATTTACAATCTGTGCGATGTAAGCGAGCTCAGCAGCGTTCTTAATAACATAGTCGCCATTTGCATCTGGAGCTACAGCAGTAGCAGTACCGTCCCAGTGCTTAATGATGTTATCAGGCTCGTTGAAGCGCTCGTCAACAATAATAGTGAATACTGCAGGGTTTGTGAGCAGATTACCGAGGATATTAGTGCGGTAGTTACGCTGGAAAGGAACGTAAGAGTATTTAAGAGTGTTGAACTCCTTGTCATCCTGATCCCAAAGTGTAACAGAAACCTCGCTTGTAATCTTCTCGTTTACAAGGATGTAAGTTGTTGCAAGATAGTTGTAGGCAGTTGCATCATCCTTAACCTTAAGAATCTCAGGAGTCGCAGCAGCTACAGGGCTTGCGTTCTTAACGAACTTCACAGCCTTCTGAATAGGATCAGAAACCTTACCATCAAAGAGGTTGAATGTAGCGTAAGTGTCTACAACGATCTCTGAAGCAGAAACGCTGTAGCCAGCATTCTTAGCATTAACAACATCCTCAGCAGCTACGCCCAGGTTGAGCTGAGCAAGCGGACGAGTAAGGGTGAAGGTCTTGTTGATTGGACCGTCAATGTAGAGGTCGTGCTCAACATACCAGAAGCAGTCGCGCTCCTCATCGTTAGCTGCAGTGTTAGTTGTGTCCATGGTAACGGTCTGACCGTCCCAATAAACAGTGTAGTGCTTAGGATCTACAACACCATCCTCAGCCGCTGCATTAGCCTTGTACGCAAAGAATGCAACATCGTAAGTCTTACCTGTAACAAGACGCACGTTGAGAGTCGCCTTCTTGTCTACAAGCACCAAAGTACCCTGAAGGCTATCCAGAGGCTTAAAAGCACCATCCTCATAAATTGCCCAAGCTACCTCGTCCACAGTTGTGCCGTCAGCGATAGCACGTGAACCCAATGCGCCGCCCAAGTCAGCTGCAAAAGTCACCTCTACCTCCTGACCTACCTGTACGTCAGAGACCTGCTCCTTCGCACATGATACTACAGAAGCCATAACAGCCGCCGCAAGCATCAATCGGAAAATCTTTTTCATAGCGTGAAAATTTAGTTAATAATGTTAATAAATTGTTTTATTTGGTTGTTACTTATGGTTTATGGTTATGGTATTACAACCTCCTCGTCTGGATTGGTAAATCCAGCGCTGATAGTCACTGAATACTCAGGTGTATCTGTAAGCAGTGTGTTCAGCTTAATATTAGTTTTGAAGTTCGCCTTGGCAGGGACGTCGTTGCTTATCAGACCGCTATACACAGTCTGTACAGGCAATGAAGAGCATGTAACAGTTAAATCCAACTTTACGTTCTTGCCACCCAAAATCAGCAGTTTGCCAATGGTGAAATAATCACCATCCTCTACTAAATTGCTACCTGTTACTGTAAAACTTCTGTTCTCAGTTGTAGTGTTTACTCTATTTCCAGCCTTAAGGTCGTACTGTGTTGCAATTTCATTAAATTGTGCAGTGAAAGTAGTATTTGCTTTAACCATACCCAAATTTTCAGCATTCACAAGATGAGTCTTCTTAATTGCGAGGTTCATCAATGCCAATGGACGTTTAAGTGTTACTGATTGAGTCTCAGTTTTTCCTACGAATACATCGTTTACGTCACTGTTAAGGGTTACCTTGCTGTGGTCAAAAGTCAAAATGTTATTATTTAGCGTCCACCACTTGTTAGCATCAGCGTTGTTGTACGCAAAGAATGTAACAAGGTACTGCTGACCCTTAAGAAGCTCAATGTTTACCGTAGCACTGCCATTACTTACAGCAGCAGTTCCAGTAGCTACTGGAGCGTCTGAGTAGGTGTCATTGCTACCCTTAAGGTACGCTGCATATACCAACTCGTTAGCTTTTGAGCCGTCAAAATCAGCACGAGTGCCGCTTGCAGAGTCAAGAGATACTGAGTAGGTCATTGTCACCTTCTCGTTCAGTTCAACATTCTGTTCCTTGGCGCAGCCGACAAATGCCATTGCCGCAACCGCCACCGCCAAAATTGTCTTAAAAGTTTTCATATCTTACTATTTTTTTATTTAATTTTCTGTATTACTGTTTCTTAGTTACCTTTTACGTTATGATCGTAACATATACCATCTTTAGTACTACATTTGTTTATTGTTAATGAAGTAGAATCAACAGTGACACTACCTTCGCTATCTAAGAATTTTACGATATAACACTGCCCTATATAGTCATACGTCTTATGAGTAGAACCACTTGTCCAACAATGCTTATCCCAGCGATTTGTACATCTTGATTCATTATCAACACTGCATTCTGTTAGTGTGATTTTGCTAGTTGCCCTAATGTCTCCAATAAGTGTTCCCACGTGACGACCAGGAACGTAATATAAACCAAGAGCACTAATGCCAAGTTGTACAATCATTCCTTGCCACCCGCTGGTTTTAACATCTGCCTTTGTGTCATTTTGCCCATATGCAAAAATTGTTGTTCCTCGCACTTTGCAACTTGTAAGAGTGGAACTTCCCTGAATAAATCCAAACATTCCACCAATTTCACCATATGGGAAGAAATTGGCAGTTACATTATCCACCTTAAAACCAGCCATCTCTTTTGGACCAGACTCAAATAATTCTTGAATCATACACTTGTAGTTCTCTACATAGCAATTGTTTACTGTACAATTCGTTAGAGTCGATGTACCATTAACGCGAGCCGCTAATGTGCCGACCTTCTGTAGCGCAAATACTTTACATTCTGTTGCATGCACATTCTCCATTGTGTATGTAGCATCAATATTACAACATACTATTGCTCCATACGCTTTTGCATCGGTTGCGACCTCTTTGTGTGTGGCTACGGTGCAACAATTGTTGAAGTTTATATTCTTGTGAGTTGTTGTACTGCCAGCCGTCTGGATAAATGCATTACCAGTTTCACTGTTCAATCTCTTGATATAGAGATTATAGACGGTGTAATTATCTGTTGAACTTTTTGCACCATTCAAGGTTCTGACTGTTGATATAGGACTGAATGGTCTATCATCATCACTATCTTGTGCAGATTGTGTGAACTCTGTAGGTATATAGAACTTGCCGTCAATACCTTGTCCACCCATATCCACATCGTTGTGGAAGGTCATTGAGGTGATAGACTTACCTTGACAATCCGCCAAATCGTATGGCGAATAGATTGAGGTAGAGCTATTTTCGGTAAGTGGAGTAACTTTACGCACACCATCCCAACGGTAGAAGAAACGCTCAGAGGTTATATTTCCATCGCCATCTACATAACCATAGTTGATAGTACCACGGCAGTACTCCTCTCCACCGAGTAGGTGCTGCTCATAAGTTGAGAGTGCAAGGTCATTAGTGTTGAAACAAGCTTGCTCATCGCTGCAGAATGGGGTTGTGAATGTACTCTCAGAGGTAGTTGAACAATCAATAAAATTCAGAATCTCACTCTCATCGTAGCCATTAAACCAGCCGACCAAAGCACCTGCTTTTGCAGTAGCATTGACAGTAGCGCTTGAGGAGCAGTCTGTCAGGGTAGCTGTAGTGCCAGTTGCACTATCAATATATCCCACAAGACCACCGACCTTGTTTGCGCCAGTGACTGTACCACCCGAAACAGTAATATTTGTTAATGTCAAAGAACCTGTTGCAGTATTTGCAATAATTCCTACGCCCTCAGCAGTGTTGCTGCCGATTGTTGCGCCCTCAATATTGAGGTTTTGAACAGTTACACCGTTGGCGTTGCCAAAAATGCCGTTTGCCAGTGTCAGACCCTTAATGGTGTAGCATCCATCATCGCATGTCTTGTTCACTGTTGGTGCATCTTCATCCCACTTTCCTGCATCAATAATCGTATTTGTGAACGATACAGCAGTAGTTGGTTTATCTTCATTTTTCCAAATGCTCATGTCTAAATCAGCACCTGGGCAAATGTGGTATTTCTTAACTTCGTCTGCTTCGTCTGCGCGAGTAGAGCTAATATTTGCGCCCGCAGCGACTGTTGCATAATCGCCATTCTTAATCAGGTACGCAAGCTCCTCGGCAGTCTTAATATGTATCCATCCGTTGCCATCTACATTCTCAGCTGGCAAACTTGTTATCTCAATTTCCCCCCCCCACGAAGAATTCACAAACAAGCTGTTACCCAGCAAGTTATAGCGTTTGTTTGCTGCAAAAGTTATAGCGTTTGCTACTTGCTTATCGCCATCTACAGTGGTAATAGTCGGCTGAATTTCTTCACCTGGCAGAACATAAGTCATTGCCAGTAGGGTATAGTCGTTATTTCCATCAACATTACTTCCGTCTGGAGTAAATGTCAGAGAAATATTGTTTGTAGCAGAAGTAGCACCTGTCCGGGTGTTTATGGCGGTTGGCGCGCCTGGCAATGAGAGTGTTACATCGCCACTCTCAAAGTTCTCGTTTTTAGCACCCACAACAAAGAGTGCAACTGCGCGAGTAAGGGTTGTAGAGAGGCTAGTGTTTGCAGTAGCTGTGAAATCAATCGCTCCTCGGAAAGCGTCTAACAGCTCTGGGTTTGATACTCCTACTCCATAGTTGGCTGTAATGGTCTGAGAATCACTGCTAACGGTATATCCTGCGCTGTTATAAGCAAAGAATACTGCCTTATAATTCTGATTTCTAAGTAGTTCAAAACTAAGGTTGCCGCTGATTTTACCATCAGTAACTGTCGCGTTATCAATGTCAGCGCTTACGAAAGTTCCGTCTTGCTTATAGATTGCGACCAAGAGTTTGTCAATGCTTTCGCCCTCGCCCACGCGGGTTACCATATCATTATCAACGCCTACATTGAACGACACCTGGACGGTATCGCCAGCGAGCAGTGGCTCATCAAAGTCGCTCTGTAAGCACGACGTGGTGAGTAGGGTTGCCGAGAGTAATATCGCGGCGGTGCGGAGTGTATATTTTAGCCAACTTTTCATCTATACCTATATTATATATATTAGCGTGTTAGAAGTAGATGTTAAACTCGCCATCAAATTCGGTCTTAAGGTTTACACCTCCCTGGGCACTCTCAGTCATAAAGTGACCGCGGATAGTGGTGAGTTTACTTCGCTCAACGGGTACTTCAATATTTGGCACGGCGGACATCAGCACGCCATCCTTGTCGTACACTGACAGCGAGATAAGGATGGTAGACTGCTGACCATTCACAAAGACATAGTCAAAGCCGAGCATCGCCTCGCTACCGCTCAGTGGGGTAATATTGGAGTCAAACATAACGTTTGTGCGTGAGTCTACTGGTGCATCGGAGAACATATTGAACTCGCACGGCATAAAGCCCGCATAGCGGACAGTGATGCGGAACTCGCTCAAATCCACAGATGATGGTGTAAGGTCTGCATCTGGAAGAACAATACCATCGGCAGCAGCCTGCTGGAGGCGAGCCTCAAGAACTCGGGAGATAAACTCCTCAAGGTCGGTAGAGATAAAGTTGAACTTTGCCAATGGACGACCCATCTCAATATGTGCCTCAATAGGTGGCAAATCAAGCTCAAACTGCTCAACCACAGCGATGTCGGTAGTACCGATAAAGGCATCGCGGAAGTCGTTATTACCGATATGCTTACTGCCAAGGATGCTGATACCTGTAAACTCGTCAGTAGAGTAGAACTTGTCCTCTACAGTGTTATTATCTACATAGTCCACCCATGCGTAGAGTCGGTAGTTACCTGGAGCGATTGTGACAGGAGTGCTATAGTCAAGCACTGCAATCTCTGGACGAGAGAATATCCACTCCTTTGTAGGTTTTGTAGACACACTACCATTATCAGAGATACGATATGCATTTATACGGTAACGAACATCGTAATCCTCAGGGTCGGTAGAGGCGTAGGTGTTCATACGGTCGATAATTGCCAGCAGCGGCATGTCGGTGTCAAAGGTGAGGGTGAGATTTACATCTACCTCAGGAATTGGAGCCTCTGGCCACTGGTGAACATTACATGAAAGCAACGAGAAACAGAGCGTTGCGCAAACCAGAATATGTTGTGCTATTTTTCTCATTACTTATTACGCTTTTTAAGGTCAATACTATAAGAGAACGAAACGCCTACGTTATCCAGAGCAAATGCTGTCTTGTGAACGCTACCCTGTGCCTTAGGACCATCTTTCTCGTTTACAAACTTCTCGTAGTGCACGTCATAAACGCCAGCTCCGAGGGTGAACTCAACCTTCCAGCGAGGGTGTTTCTTGCTCAGAGGCATGCGGTAACCGAAGTTAAGACCGCCACCGAGCGCTGGAGTAGTACCGCCAGTGTCCTGAATACGCCAATCACCGCCAAGGGCAAAGTTGAAGTAGGCAAGACCTCCGTGAGCACCGATAAACCAACCGTCACGCTCCTTGAACCAGTAGCGGAACTCAGGGTAGATGCCGAAGATGCGGAACTTACTTGTCTCCTTGAAGTAATCAACGCCAGAGTAGTAGACTGGCAGGTTGAATGAGAAGTGCTTTGCAAGCTCTACCTCAATGGCTAGGTTAGAGATAGCCATACCCCAACCAATCACGTTACTCTTAACAAGCATCTGTGGCGACCATACAGGCGCAGGTGTTGGAACAACAGGCGCAGGTTCTGGCTCTGGTGTAGGCTCTGGAACTGGCTCTGGCGCAGGTGCTGGCTTCTCAGGCTCAGGCTCTGGTGTAGGCTCTGGAGCTGGAGCAGGCTCGTCATACGATGGACGCTCAATACCAACAACAACCAGCATCTTGAAGCGACGCAGGGCAGGATAGAAGTGCTTGAGCATATACTGCCAAGCCTGACCACCGCGCAGGTTAATCAGGGCAGTCTTGCAAGGGTTGCGCAGAACGCCATTCTCCATCTTCTCGGTAGGGATGGTGCGCAAAATCTCCAGTACCTCGTCACGGTAAGGCATATCCGACGCCTCAACCATGTTCGCCAACTCAATGTAGTCCTCTGTTCTGAGAACGGACTCAACAGCGTTGTTGGCAAACGAAATGTGCTTGTGGAGATAGTTTGACATTACCGCTGCACGCTTTTGAGCAAGACGCTCGTTGTTTGCGCGTGCACCCTCAGGTGAAGCAGCACCCATATACGAAACCTTGATAATCTTGATGGTTGAGTCACGCTGAATCTCGTGGATTCGTTTGATGAACTCATCCATGCGCTGCTGGTTGCCCTTATAATCAGGCTCGTATATTGAGTAACCTTGTCTAAAGTACACAACTAACGAGTCAGCTCTATCCTGAGCTAACGCGCTAAAACTTGATACTATACAAGCTGCTAAAATTGCTAATTTCCGCGTAGTTCTACCGAACCATTGGCGGTTTATATTTAATCTGTACATCATTTCCGTTGCAAAATTAAAAAAAATAATTCAATTAAACAATAGTTTAGCTGAATTTTTTACGCGAAAACTGAATTTTTTTTGTCCTCTTTTTGTGTCCTATTTTTGCACGGTTTTTCTCCAGATATTTGGGTGGATTATGTGCGCCAAGAATGATAAGAAAAAGGCTGAAAAATGGCTGTCATTATAGACCATTTTTTGCTTCCAAATGTTAGAAAAACGTCGCTTTATACGGAAAATCCATCCCTTAATAAAATTATTTGGAATCTCTTTTTGTTTATATTTCAGCACATCTTCAACAGATTTTTCGACTAATTTTTGGTCATCCAGTGTGCAATATGCAAGCTCTTTTGGCATGCCAAGATAGCTTATGCACATTGAGTTTAGGCACTCCAAAAATGGTCTAAATCCAAAATTTTCTGCAAGGTTGAGTATCTTCTTGAAATCAACTTGACTGCCAAAACTCTTCAAAAATAGTGCCCAATCTGTCAGATGGCGTATTGATATATTCTCGGCAGCAAAATGCGCACCTGCATGCATAATTAGAAAATAAATATTCAAATTTGGTGCAGGAATATAGAATTTTGTGCCATCAATTTCTACGGTGTAGTGCTCCTCAGAAACAGACAGCTCTTTAAGACTCTGCTCTATTGATGCTTTGGAGCTGCGTGAGTGTTGCTCAATAAAATCATAATGGTTCTCAACCATCACACCGTCAATATGAAAGACGGTGTGGTGATGATGCGCCTCGCTGATTGCAATATTATACTTTTCGTTAAGGATTTTGTCTGCCTCACTCTGCTTGCCAAATAGCCAAATGTCAATATCGCTGCATGGGCGATGCTTGGGAATTGGATATAGCTGAGCTAAGCCTATACCCTTGAGAATCATTAGCTTAATATTATTCTCCGAGTATATTTTCTCAAGCTTTTTTGCTACATTAACCTTATCCTTATACTTGCGTTCTATCTTGTCAGTGGCGGAGATAAAGCGCATTTTAATAGGACGAGGAATAGCGATTTGATTAGCAACTATAGCATCTAATATCATTGCGCACACACCTTGTCGCAGTGATAGTTGATAGAGCTCTGACCACTGCTCTGTGGTTAGATTCTCTATCTTCTCACGCTCCAAGACAGTTGGATTATCCCATAAATAGCAGGATAGTAACTGTGATATTATCTGTGCGCTAAGTGTCATATTCTATCGGTTTGCAACCCTTCCTGGGTATGCCTCTAAGGCTTTTGCGAGAATTGTCAGAGCTTTTCTCAAATCATTTTTATCCAATACGTATGCGATTCGTACCTCGTCACGACCCAAATTCTCCTCGGAGTAGAATCCTGAAGCTGGGGCGAGCATGATTGTTGCGCCTTCGTACTCAAAGTCGTTAAGACACCACTCGCAGAATCGGTCACTATCATCTATAGGTAGGCGAACAACAGTATAGAAGGCTCCCATAGGGATAGGGGAGTAGACTCCGTCAATTTTATTCAATCCATCAATAAGGCAGTTGCGGCGCTCTATATACTCCTCGTATGTATGGATTGCATACGAGCGAGGACAGTCAAGAGATGCCTCGGCAACAATCTGTCCGAGCAGTGGTGGACTAAGGCGTGCCTGGCAGAACTTCATCACAGCATCACGAAGTGTCTTATTCTTTGTTATAAGCGCTCCAATGCGTATGCCGCACTCAGAATAACGTTTTGATACTGAATCGATTAAGACGACATTCTGCTCAATGCCCTCAAGGTGGCAAGCCGAGATATATGGCGAGCCTGTATAGATAAATTCGCGGTACACCTCATCAGAGAAGAGGAAAAGGTCGTGCTTCTTGACAAGGTCGCGGATAAGATTCATCTCCTTGCGAGTGTAGAGGTAGCCTGTAGGGTTGTTCGGATTACAGATAAGAATACCTCTGGTGCGCTCGTTGATTAGCTCCTCAAACTTCTCTATTGGCGGCAGGGCAAATCCCTCGTCAATAGTGGATGTGATAGGGCGTATAACGGCTCCCGCAGAGACCGCAAAAGCCATATAGTTTGCGTATGCAGGTTCTGGGACAATAATCTCATCACCTGGGTTTAGGCACGACATAAAGGCGAAAAGTACCGCCTCGGAGCCACCTGCTGTAATGATTATATCGTCAGCGGTGAGTTTGATTTGGTATTGGTCGTAGTAACCGACAAGTTTCTCGCGGAAAGAGCGGAAGCCGTCGCTGGGACTATACTCAAGAATTTTGCGATCTATATGTTTCAATGCCTCCAGTCCCTCAATCGGAGTCTCAATGTCTGGCTGACCGATATTGAGATGATAGACCTTTGTGCCACGGCGTTTTGCAGCTTCGGCAAGCGGTGCTAGTCGCCTAATAGGCGAGGATGGCATTAGTTCGGCTCTCTCTGAAATCTTTGGCATATTACTAAATTATATAGGTGTCTTAATGGCTTTAGTCTAACTTTGCAAAGTCTGAGTTTTGACTCTTAAACTCAGGGACAATCTGCTTCATTAGTTTTACCATATCAATAATCTGCACATCGTATGCTAACTCGCGGAGTCTCTCTACACCCTCGGCAGCATCGTTATAGTCATATTCGCGCACCTTGGCAATGCGAATCTTGGCGTGGTTGGTCTCAATGGTGTTTTCGGTATTTGAAAGCACCTCCTCGTAGAGTTTCTCACCAGGGCGCAAACCTGTAAATTTAATCTCTATATCTCTACCAACCTTGAATCCTGCAAGCTCAATCATTCGTTCAGCGAGCTTGACAATCTTAACGCTCTCGCCCATGTCAAAGACGAAGATTTGGTTGCCACCACTCATGGTTGCCGCCTCCATTACCAATCTACAAGCCTCTGGAATAGTCATAAAGAAGCGTGTAATATCTGGATGGGTGACAGTCACAGGACCTCCGGCGATAATCTGCTCGCGGAAGCGAGGAATTACAGAGCCGTTGCTACCTAATACGTTGCCAAAACGTGTTGTAACAAACTTGGTCTTGCCATTAACCCTACCATCTGCAATAGCTGTGCCGAGAGATTGTACATAAATCTCAGCAAGACGCTTTGTGCAGCCCATAATATTGGTTGGGTTTACAGCCTTGTCGGTTGAAATCATTACCATCATCTCTGCGCCATGCTTGATACACATGTCGGCAACATTGCGTGAACCATAGACATTCACAAGCACCGCCTCGCAAGGGTTCTCCTCCATTAGAGGTACATGCTTATATGCCGCTGCGTGGAAGACCACCTGTGGTTTATGGCTTGAGAAGACAAACTCCAATCGGTTTGGCTGACGTACATCGCCCACAATAGGCACGATAGGCAGCTCCTTGTACTTATCCTCAAGCTCTAAGCGGATGTTGTGCATTGGGGTTTCGGCGTTATCAAACATCACGAGCTTCTTGATACCGAAAGTGACCAACTGGCGACACAACTCGGAGCCTATACTTCCTGCAGCACCTGTGACAAGGACGGTCTTACCAGAGAAGTTGTCAATAATCTCCTTCATAGAGATTTTAATCTCGTCACGACCAAGCAGATCCTCAATCTTAACCTCACGAATAGCTGACTGTGGAATATTTCCATCAATAGCCTCGTCAATCGGTGGCGCTACTAATATCTTGATATTGTGCGAAGTGCAGAATGGAATTAGTCGCTCACTCTCCTCGCGCAGAGTATCATAGTTAGGGAAGATAATGGTCTTTACCCCTCTATTTACAAAGAGTGTCTCAAGTTGTTCATCGCTCTTATCCTTGAAATGGTACAGATTCTGACCAGCAAGGTTGGCGCTCGATGCCGCATATTGTATAAAACCGACAACCTTGTAGTGCGGAGAGTTGTCTAATCGCAACCTTAGGGCTGTAGATTTATCAGACGAGCCATAGATGAAAACATTACTACGTAAATCTGTTGCAACAAAGCTGTGCTTGATAGTATCGTAGACAATAACCATGGCAATTCTGGTGATGATGAAGATGCTGAATGTCAGTAGTGCATCAAAGAGCAGAATTATCGGAAGTAGTGTGCTTGTGTAATTCAATAAAGTAACTGCGCAGATGCAAAGTACCGCCTCCTTGATGATTGTTGCCACAACGAGCTTCCAAATATCACCGATAGTGCTATGGCGAATAATTATGCGGTGTGTGCGCATTGTCAGTACACCAATTATGGTAGCCACAATAGTGCATAATGCGACATTGATGACTATGTGTAGCGGAATGCTAATGCTCGGCACAATAGCATCTACGCCGACAACGGTAATCATCGTGGCAATCAATGATATAAGAATATCAATCATTGCAATGACACCAGAGTGTACGTACTGCTCAAACGCATATTTTTTAATTATATCGTAAAAATTGAACATAGTATGTGTGTGTTAGTTAAGTGGTCTATCTATCAATTAGCAAAGGTACAATTTTTTTTGAGAAAAATGAACATTTTTTCTTAAAAAGAAAAACTGCCCTAAAAAAGGCAGTTTCTAATTAAGAGATGTTGTATGTTAATACTCAACAAATACGCACTCAATACCAACACGTTTAAGTAGCTCAAGACCATCCTCGCAACGGTACTTCTCTCCATAAACCACGCGCTTAATACCAGCCTGAATAATGAGTTTTGAACACTCAAGACATGGTGAGGCGGTGATATATAGCGTAGCCCCATCGCAGTTATTGGCGCTCTTTGCCACTTTGGTTATCGCATTTGCCTCAGCATGCAGTACGTAGGGCTTAGTCTGCCCCATATCATCCTCACAGATATTCTCAAAACCCGACGGAGTGCCGTTATAGCCGTCAGAGATAATCATCTTATCTTTAACGATTAGCGCACCGACCTGACGGCGAACACAATATGAGTTCTCTGCCCATATTCTCGCCATCTTAAGGTAGCGAATGTCCAACTGTCGCTGCTTCTCTTCTACGTAACCCATACTACTTACCGTGACAGTGCTTGTACTTCTTACCGCTACCGCAAGGACATGGGTCATTTCTACCCACCTTCTTCTCAACATGTATTGGTGCTGGCTTGCTCTTCTCGCCCTGACCCGCTGCTGCAGCTGCCGCCATGCGAGATGCCTGGAGCTTGTTTACATCAACCTTAGCCTTCTGCTGGCGAGCCTTCTGTATAGCATCTGGATTCTGCTGCTGCACAGGGATGTATGCCTTATTTAGCACCGCAAGTACATCGCGGTTAATCTTCTCCAACATCTTAGCAAAGAGGTTGAATGACTCAAACTTGTAGATAAGCAGTGGATCTTTCTGCTCGTATGATGCATTCTGTACGCTCTGGCGTAGGTCATCCATCTCGCGCAGATGCTCACGCCAAGCATCGTCAATCATGGTAAACATCACAACCTTGGTAAAGGTGCGGAAGATCTCTGCACCATCGCTATCCTTGCACTTCTGGAGATTTACTGGAACATTGTAGCCTAAGTGACCATTTGTCAGTGGGAAGTACATATTGCCCTCAAGATTATCCTTGCGCTGCTCGTAAATCTGAGTCATCACAGGGCGCACAGTATCGGCAACAGCCTTGGCACGACGAGCATAGAGAGCCTGCAGGTCGGCAACAATCATATCAATAATCTCGGCACGCTTAGCCTTGTCGTACTGCTCTGCAGTAAATGTTGGCTGCATACCCACCTCGCGGATAAGCTCAAAGCTAAATGTCTCAAAATCAATGCCCTCATTAGCATTCATAAATGCCTCGGCATAGTCGTACATAAGGTTGTTAAGGTCAATCTCAATACGCTCGCCATATAGAGCATTGCGACGACGTGTATAGATAACCTCACGCTGAGAGTTCATAACATCATCATACTCCAGCAGACGCTTACGAACTCCAAAGTGGTTCTCCTCAACCTTCTTCTGCGCACGCTCAACAGCCTTAGACATCATTCCAGACTCAATAGACTCTCCCTCCTGGATTCCCATCTTGTCCATCATTGCTGCAATACGGTCAGAGCCGAACAGACGCATCAAATCGTCCTCAAAAGAGACGAAGAAGCGGCTTGAACCTGGGTCACCCTGACGACCACTTCGTCCACGCAGCTGACGGTCTACACGACGAGATTCGTGGCGCTCAGTACCGATAATGGCAAGACCACCAGCATCTTTAACCTCCTGAGTGAGCTTAATATCTGTACCACGACCTGCCATGTTTGTCGCAATAGTAATCTGTCCTGGACGACCTGCCTCGGCAACAATCTGAGCCTCAAGCTGGTGCTGCTTAGCATTGAGAACATTGTGTTTAAGACCGCGAATCTTGAGCATGCGGCTCAACAGCTCAGAGATCTCTACCGATGTTGTACCCACAAGCACTGGGCGACCCTGCTTAACCAGGCTCTCAATCTCGGCAATAACAGCGTTGTACTTCTCACGCTTAGTCTTGTAGATTACATCGTCCAAGTCGTGGCGAGCGATAGGCTTGTTTGTTGGAATAACCACAACATCAAGCTTGTAGATGTTCCAGAACTCTGAAGACTCGGTCTCAGCAGTACCTGTCATACCTGCCAGCTTGTTGTACATACGGAAGTAGTTCTGCAGAGTAATTGTCGCAAAGGTCTGAGTTGCAGCCTCAACCTTAACATTCTCCTTAGCCTCAATAGCCTGATGTAGACCATCTGAGTAGCGACGACCATCAAGAATACGACCTGTCTGCTCATCTACAATCTTAACTTTGTTCTCCATAACAACATACTCAACATCCTTCTCAAACATTGCGTATGCCTTCAAGAGCTGGTGCACAGTGTGTACACGCTCAGACTTTATAGAGTACTCGTTGATAATCTCATCCTTCTTCTGAGCCTTCTGCTCAAGACTCAGCTCGCTATTTGCCTCAAGTTCAGCAATCTCAGCGCCGATGTCAGGAAGCACGAAGAAACCATCCTCCTTAAAGTAACGAGAGAGAACCTCGTGACCCTTATCTGTAAGCTCAACGGTGTTCATCTTCTCGTCAATGACAAAGAATAGCTCGTCGGTAATCTCAGGCATACGACGGTTGTTGTCAGCCATGTAGATATTCTCGGTCTTCTGCATCTGCACCTTGATTCCCTGCTCAGAGAGGAACTTAATCAGTGCTTTGTACTTCGGCAGACCCTTATATGCACGGTATGTGAGCAGACCGCACTCCTCCATCTTACCCTCAGCGGCAAGTGAACGAGCCTCGGCAAGCAGTGAGGTTACAAAGTCGCGCTGCAGACCATAGAGATACTTGATAGATGGGCAGTACTGCTCAAAGAGCTGATCCTCACCCTTTGGTACTGGACCAGAGATAATGAGTGGGGTACGAGCATCGTCAATAAGCACTGAGTCCACCTCATCCACAATGGCGTAGTTGTGCTTGCGCTGCACAAGGTCAGCAGGTGCTGATGCCATATTGTCACGCAAGTAGTCAAAACCGTACTCGTTGTTTGTACCAAAGGTAATATCAGCGAGGTATGCCTTGCGACGAGCCTCAGAGTTAGGTTGGTGAAGGTCAATACAGTCCACCGATAGACCGTGGAACTGATATAGTGGACCCATCCACTCTGCATCTCGGCGAGCCAAGTAGTCGTTCACAGTGACCATATGTACACCCTTACCTGGAAGTGCGTTGAGGAACACAGGTAGGGTTGCGACCAGAGTCTTACCCTCACCAGTAGCCATCTCGGCAATCTTTCCGAGGTGAAGCACTACACCACCAAAGAGCTGTACATCGTAGTGTATCATGTCCCACTTGATGTCGTTACCGCCAGCAGTCCAACGTGTAGAGTAGATAGCCTTGCCATCCTCGATGGTGATAAAGTCCTTCTCGGCTGCAAGGTCGCGGTCAAAATCATTTGCCGTAACTACTACAGTCTCATTCTCTGCAAAACGGCGTGCAGTATCCTTCATGATGGCAAATGCCTCTGGAAGAATCTGCTTGAGAATATCCTGAATCTTATTCTTTACAACGTTCTCGGTATTTTCAATATCCTTGGCAATCTTCTCCTTCTCAGAGACAGAAATCTCTGGATTCTCTAATTTTACCTTCTGCTGAGCAATATGCTCCTCATCGGCTGCGATATACTCTGCAATCTGGCGGCGCAGAGCGGCAGTACGCTCGCGGAGTTCGTCGTTTGTTAGCTCCTTGATTTTAGGATATATCTCCTTGATTTTTAGCAAGTAAGGCTCAACCTCCTTGCGGTCCTTATCGGCTTTGCTGCCGAAGAAAAATTTAATTACACTTGATAAAATATCCATAGTCTAAAAGTTTTTACATATACAATGCGCGCAAAGATAGTAAAAAATCTTTAGAATTAAAAGCAAATCTGGATATTTATATAGGTATGTGGGGTTTTTAGCGGAAATAGTTACTAAAACTGCAGAATAGGACACTCTTTGCAGCGACCTTTGTTGCAGTATTCGGTGATGATTTGGATAATAGCTTGGCTCTCAAGGGCGTTATTGGGCTCAATGCCTAACATCTGCCACTGGCGGATATAACGGTTATCCTCGGCAGGGATTGCCTTAAGAAGTTCAACAGCGCTCGCCTTAAGAGTATGCTGACCGATGTTGTCAGAGTAGGCAATTTGGATTGGAACAACAAGGTTGATACCGAGAATATGGCTTTTAGCCTTGCCAATGCGTTTTGGGACATCTTTGGAGTCTTGCGCAGGGATAAAGTGGCTCTTCCAATACTCTGAAGCCTCCACGCAGAATAGCTCTTCGACATCTTTAGCAGTGCGGCATGCTGTGATATGATTGACAATAAACTCCCTGCTATGCAATAGCATCGCAAGCTGAGCAATGCGAAGAACTGGGTGGTTAAATGGGCGCACTCTGCCTATCTCCCAGTCGGTGATTCTCATAGAGGAGAGGTTGTACTTATAGGCGAGGTGATTCCACTGCTCCTTCAGGGTTGAAATATATTCATCTTCAGGATAACGAAAGAGTAGTCCTGAACCTCCAAGTAGCAGAGCCTCAATAGATTGTAACGATGTAACCTCTCGTAATATATGGTGATATGGAACAGTTATTGCTAAACGATGGTATGCCTCTTTGTTTACGCCTACATCCATCATCCTAAACAGAATCTCATAGCAGGTCTGATTCCAATCCTTATTTACACGCTCGTATATACCCTTGATGTCGTTATACTTGCGTTGTAAACGCTCCTTTATCACCTGCTCAAAAACAGATTGCAACTGCTCTGGAGTGGCATCTGTAAGTCGCTCACGGCAAGAGATTTGCTCCATTGTGTCTAATTGTTAGAATAGGTTGAGCTCTAAAAGCGCCTCCTCTGACATCATACTCTTATCCCATGCAGGCTCAAAGACAAGGATAACATTGACTTTGTTTACGCCCTTAACTTTTGCCACCTGTATATTCACATCCTCTACAAGCATGTCTGCCATAGGGCAGTTTGGCGCGGTGAGAGTCATCTGTATGGTAACCTCGCCAGAGGGGTTGTAATCAATGTCGTAAATAAGTCCTAAGTCGTAGATATTTACAGGAATCTCTGGGTCGTATATATTCTTGAGCGTCAGGACAATATCCTTTTCTACCTCTAAAATCTCTTCGGGTGTCATATTTCTACATTTTAGTTGAGAATGCAAGCGCAAAGAGTCGCATCTGTTTGATTGTTGCCACCACGCCATTACCACGGGTAGGTGAGAGATTCTCTTGCAGACCTATTGCCTCAATAAAGTAGAGGTCAAGGTCTACAATCTGCTGAGGCGTACGACCCTCCATGGCGCGAATAAGCAGTGCCAAGATACCCTTTACAATAATAGCGTCGCTGTCAGCGCTGTAGTAGACCTTTCCATCTTCAAGGCGTGCGTCTACCCATACGCGGGATTGGCAACCCTCAATGATATACTGCTCGGTCTTGTGTGCGGGGTCTATAACGGGAAGATTGTCGCTCAATGAGATGAGGTAGTCATACTTGTCTAACCAATCATCAAACATCGCAAACTCTTCAATAATCTCTTCTTGAACTTTGTCAGTCATATCCAATATTGTTATCTATTTTTTAGTTCGTATAAAACCTCTCCATCGCTGCAGTCTGGCCTGCTAATTCCGAGCAGTGATGCTATGGTGACCGCTATGGCTGAGGTGCTAACCTTGCGCTCAATATTGACTTGTGGAGCGCCGCCACCGTAGAAAATTAACGGAATATGGCGGTCGTAATTGTATGGTGAACCACTCTGGGCAACTTGGTCGCCATCAAGCTCTGTATAGTTAGGCTGCAGGGTGTAGAGTATGTCACCAGAGCGACGTGGATAGAAGCCATTTTGCATCAACCTTGAGCTGAGATTGCTCATTGCACCACCTTGTAGTGCCGTCGCAGTTGCAGCATTAGCTACACCACGCAGCTGCATGGCAAAGGTGGCAGCCTCATTCTGTACCTGAGCGATAGAGAGCTTTTTAGCATAGATAAGGTCGCGGTTGAGGTAAATTGCTCCATCATTGCAACTTAGCACCCAGCTGCCTTGTCCGTACTGAGCACTTAGGAAGGCGTTGAGGATAACCTCAGCTTGGCGAGTGTTGAAGTTGTTTTGTTCACGGTTTTGAGAGGTGTTGCTTAGCCCCATTCCATGGTCGGCACTTAGAACAATAAGGTAGTCGCGCTGGTTAGGGTAGCAGACATCAACAACCTTGAGAAAGTCTACTATTGCAGCATCTAAACGATAGAGCATATCCTCATACTCAATAGAGTCAGAACCGTACTTCTCGGCAATATTACGCGGAACGTCAAGGCAGATGTTGAGAATTTTTGTGCCAGTAAGCTCCTTGTTGTTATACATCTGGTCTAACGCTTTTGTCGCAAAGTCAAATATAGCGCCATTTCCTGCAGGGGTGACCATCATCTCATTGACCCACTTCTCTGGGAGCTTGCGGTTAGTGGCACTGCGCGGCTTGGCATATAGATCGTAGATATGTACATCTGTAACGCGGGTGTTGATATACTTTCCCTTTGTTAGTTTACCAAACCATGTACCTAAGACATGTATGCGGTTAAAACCTATCTCGTTGTGGGCATTTACCCAACTTGGAAGAGCTTTGGTGTAACAGGCTGCACTACTCCAGTTGCCCAATTCGTCAATCCAATAGCACTCTCCACCCTTGCCAGCTAAAGCCATAGCAGAGGTGGGGTTGTGGGCAATAGTTATAGTATGAGCGTCGGCGCTGCTGGCTCGTAAGCTCTCTGAGAGTGTTGGCGCAAGTAGGTGGTCGGTAGTGTACTCTCCATGGTTGCCTCTACAGAGGTGTACGGCGCTATTACCACTTGTGCGGTCATACCATCTTGTTGAGGTGATGCCGTGCATTGATGGCAGTGCACCAGTGGCTATAGTAGCCAGAGCCATCTGCTCAGAGATGGGGATAAAGTCAGTATAACACTCGGAAAAGTTCGCACCACCCCTCTTAAGACGCATAAATCCCTCCTTGGAGAAGTTGGCGCTATATCGCTCAAGGTCAGAGGCTCTCATACCTCCAACGACAATATTTATAACCATCTTGGGTTGAGCTGTGGCGCTAAAGATGGCTGATGTGGCGAGTATTGATAGTAAAAATTTGCGCATAGTATATATTTAGAGTGCAAATGTACTAACTTTTGTGAGAATATCGCGCAAAAAAATCACATTCATCGCTAAAATCTACCTCCACCATAGCTTTTGCAGCCGCTAATTGCTTGCGACAGAACTCTTGATACTCCTCACTATGGATGTTGAAAGGGCGGTGAGCCGCTGCGGCTACAATCTTCATAACCTTAGGCAGCAGTTGCTTTGTCCGCTCTGTAAATATCGCCTCAGCAAATCTCTCCCAGATGTAGTCAATCGCCTGATTTGATGGATGAACAAGGTCGTCTGCATAGAAACGGTAGTCGCGCAAATCATCTGTAACTATCTCAAAAGCAGGGAAATAGTCGGTGTTGCTGTATAGCGAACACAACTTGTCTATAGCAAGGCGGAGGATGGCTTTGCTAAGAGAGTTCTCTGTCAGCCCATCAGAGATGTGCCTTACAGGGCTGAGGGTGAAGATTACATGCTTATCACTTAGAATACCCTCCATCAGAGGGACAAATGCGGCGATAATCTCCTCTACACACAGTCGGCGGCGAATAAAGTCGCTCTGGGGTTGCTTATGGCAATTAGCTACAATCTCCTTGGTATCTATATGTTGATAGACCCATGCGGTGCCAAAGGTGATAATTACGCAACTTGCCTCAGTGAGCCTCTTGTGTCCAATAGCTATGGCATCATTGAGTGCACGTAGAGCATCATTGGCTGTCGCCTGTGCAAGGCATGAGTGGCTGTCAAGACTCACGAAGCTATCTGCACGTGCAACAATGCGCTCTGCGGAGGCTGTGCTACAGTTAGCAAAGTCTGTTAGCGCACGTGCAATAGAGGCTGGGTTAAATAGAATACCCGTAGGGCAGGGGTTAACCTTAAACTTCGCTTGAACAAGTTTTTGAGCAATATTTTGAGCAAAACAACTACCTACGGCAAAGATTTTTGTACTATAGTCAATCTTTGCCGTAGGTGATATGCTCTCAATCTCGGTACGAAATTTCACAGTAAGATTATTTTACTGCAATCTTGGCAATTCGGCGCTCGTGGCGACCACCAGTCTCAAATGGCGTTACAAGCCACTGCTCAAGTATAGCCATAGCAGTATCGTTGTCAATAAAGCGAGCTGGAAGAACAAGCACATTGCAGTCGTTGTGCTGACGAGTAATCTGAGCAATCTCAGGGAGCCAACAGATAGATGCACGCACCTTCTGATGCTTGTTAAGGGTGATAGCCATACCCTCACCGCTACCACAGATACCGATTGCGCGGTCAAACTCACCACTCTCAAGCGCCTCGGCCATAGGGTGTGCAAAATCTGCATAGTCGCAACTCTCCTCGGAGTTACAACCGAAATCTAAAACCTCAAAGCCCTTTGCTGAGAGATAACCTGTAATAAGCTCCTTTAGTTGATAACCTGCATGGTCAGCAGCAATGCCAATTTTGTTGTTCATAGTCTTTAGGATGTTCTAATGTTCGTTAATGCTACAAAGTTATGCAAAATTATTTTATTTTAATACCTTTGCGACGTGAAAATTGTCTTAATTATACTCGGAAGTATCTCCTTTGCGCTTGCCGTGGCTGGAATTTTTCTGCCACTGCTGCCTACAACACCTCTATTGTTACTTGCCGCAGCGCTCTGGCTTAAATCTTCTGATAGACTCTACAACTGGCTGATAAATCATCCCACTTTTGGAGAGTATATACGTAACTTCCAGCAGCACCGCGCCATACCACTCAAGGTCAAAATCTATGCCGTATCGCTCGTCTGGATTACTATCGGTTATTGCATCCTTGCCGTTGTTAATGAGCACCTCTGGGCGCAAATCCTAATGGCACTGCTCGCCACAGCAATTACTTGGCATATACTTAGTTTTAAGACACTAAAAAAGTAGATGAGCAAAAAATATGGCTCATCTACTTTTTTAGTGTCTTGTGTGCACTATCCGTGTTTAATTATTTGTGATATTTTTTGTGGTGTCCACATTTTCTACAATAAGATTTTTCCCACTCTTCTCCACTTGTGATTGGTGCAAATCCTGAACAATCACAGCCTTGAGTATATGTGCAATGTCTTCCTCGAAATGATGGATTATTATTGTTGGTTTGACTAACAACAACCCAACCTCTACCTTGGCAATTTGCACAATATTGATAAATAGGATATCCCCACGCATTATATCCAGCAAATACCGTACCAGAACCACCACATGACGGACAAGCTACTTGCACATAGTTTTGAGGCGCGGCTGGTGATTCAGACTCGGACGCTTTTGTATTGTAAATACATCCGAGACCTACAACTAATAATAGAATAATAATCTTTTTCATG
The DNA here is from genome assembly GCA_015059805.1 of Rikenellaceae bacterium. Classification (GTDB taxonomy): domain Bacteria; phylum Bacteroidota; class Bacteroidia; order Bacteroidales; family Rikenellaceae; genus Alistipes. The sequence continues at coordinate 29,049 of SUZO01000009.1, read as the reverse complement.
ATTTTTAGAAATAAAAATAGATTCCTTGATATTTAACACGACGAGGCCACTCTAAATCATCATTGTCGTGATATGATGCTGGCATAAAATGATATGTACTAAAACGTACCCATTGATTACACCCATCGTCATTATCTGCATGGTTAAAATAAACTGGGTATGTGCCAAAGTATTTCCAGCGTCCGCCTTCTTTGTAATATAGCTTTGCATTTGTATAGAATGTCCAACCTTCTAGATCTTCGTCTGAAAGACTTGTATTGCTAATGGGTTCTTCTGTTTCTGATATAGTTGTAGTTTGTAGCGCGTTTGCTGTCATTTTATTTGTACAGATAGTTGCACAAATGATAATCACCAAAATAAAAATCTTTTTCATAAATGAACTTTAGGTTAAAGAATGTTATTTACTGCATTTTAATAAAATAAAAATCCCCGTTATCCTCTACAAAATGAGAATAGGCACTAACATCTCTTTTTCTCATTGAAGGTCGATTGTTACTATTGATAACATATTCTACGGAAGAATATGGATTGAGTGAAAAATAAACATATGTTTGCTTTTTGTAGATATCGCCATTTCTTTTGTCTCCTGTTGTTCGAAATTGTTTTTCTCCGTCAATATATCTGTATTCTATATCTATTGATACTGTATAAGGTTTTAATAAATACCCTTCTGCGTTTTCCAACTCCCAGAATTTATCAGATATGGAATAATTAAGTGCAGCCGGATCGCTATATGCGCATTCCACAGCATCGTATTTATTAAAGCACAAAGATGTTACTTCTCCATAATTTCTCCACTCTGTAGAGCGATCTTGCATAGTGTCGCACTCAGATGCGTTTTCGAAAATTAAACATTTTGCAGTTGCAGAATAGAATGCGCCACATAGGAGAACTGCGATGTATAATGCGGTAACAATGATAGTTTTTTTCATATACTTTTTAAATTAATGATAATGAGATTAGTAGTAGTCCAGGATGTATACGCACAAAAAAAAGCGCGGGACATTTGACTATTCCCGCTCAGAGGTGTTTGGCGTAACCCAGACAGATAAATAATCAAAAGCCCACGCATACACGTAGGCATTTCAACTATTATTCCTCTCTGTCTTTTAGTCGCCAAACTTCCTGAGCAGTGGAATAAAGCTAAAACGCTTTTCCAATATTTAAGATGTGCGTAACAAAATACGCTAATGTTTCATAGGCAAAATGTTTTGTTGTTATTTTATGCAAAGTTAGAAAAACTTCTGTAAATAACCAAACTAAAAAGAGACCGACTAAAAAGTATTTTATGGTCGGTCTCCTATAGTCTGTCTATGTAAATAGTTTATCGCACTGTTGCGCCAGTCTGCTTCTCAAAGGCAGCCTGTAGTGCAGCCATTGTGCGCTCAATAGCCTTATCAGTAAGTGTCTGGCTCTTGTCCTCAAGGATGAAACTTAATGCGTAAGACTTCTTACCCTCTGGCAACTTATCGCCCTCATAGACATCAAACAGAGCCACACTCTTAAGTAGTTTACGCTCGGTAGCGAATGCTATAGTACGTAGTGTAGCGAATGTCACGCTCTTATCAACAAGCAATGCAAGGTCGCGCTTAACCTCTGGGTACTTTGGAAGCTCGGTAACGGTAATCTTATGCTTGCGAGTAGCCTTAATGAGTGTATCAAAGTCAATCTCGGCGAAGAATACCTCCTGCTTAATGCCCATTGTCTTGCAGAGCTTAGATGAAATCTGACCCATCCAAACAAGCGGCTTCTTGTTGATAGTAAGGTAGATAGCATCGCCAAAGATGTCAAAGTCGCAGCTCTCGCACTTAAGGTCGTAGATATTGATTCCAAATCGCTTGAGAAGTAACTCTACTGTTGCACGCAGAGTAAAGAATGAACTACTTGCACCCTTGCAATTCCATGATGGAGCGCTATCGTTACCAGTTATAGCGATAGCGAGGCGATAGTTCTCGCTATATGCTGCAAGTGGGTTCTCCTCAGTTGCTGCCTCGGCGTTATAGTAGTAGCAGTTGCCAGCCTCGTAGAGCTTGAGGTCTGCATTCTTGTGGTTGATGTTGAGTGCGATAGCCTCAAGAGCGTTAAAGACAAGGGTCTGACGCATAACGTTGAGGTCGGTAGAGAGTGGATTGAGAATCTTCACGCAGTTCTCAGCCTTGTAGCACTCAAGATTTTCATAATATGCAGCCTTAGTGAGCGAGTTAGACATAATCTCGGTATAGCCACGCGCAGTGAGCATATCTGATACCATGTTGATAAGGCGAGTCTTATCTGGCTTCTGAACATACGAGAGGGTAGAGTTTACGTGTGTAGGAATCTCGATGTTGTTGTAGCCGTAGATACGAAGCACTTCCTCCACAAGGTCAGCCTCGCGCTGAACATCTACGCGGTATGGTGGTACGGCAACACTCAGAACGCCATTCTCCTCCTTCTCAATAACCACATCAAGGGCAGTGATGATGCTCTTAATAGTCTCATCTGCAATATCTTTGCCGATTAACATCTTGGCACGAGAGAGTGAGAAGTCAAAGCGGAAAGGCTCAACCTTTACTGGATAAATATCTGTAATCTCGCTGCTGATTGTGCCGCCAGCTAACTCCTTGAATAGCAAGGCAGCACGCTTAAGAGCGTAAACCTGCATATTAGGGTCTACGCCACGCTCAAAGCGGAATGATGAGTCGGTATTAAGTCCATGACGCTTAGCACTCTTACGCACAGAAACTGGATTGAAGTATGCACTCTCAATAAAGACATTGGTAGTAGTCTCGCTAACGCCTGAATCAAGACCACCGAACACACCTGCTAGGCACATTGGACGCTCTGCTGAGCAGATCATAAGGTCTGCAGCCGAGAGCTTGCGCTCTGTGCCATCAAGGGTTACGAATGGTGTTCCCTCCTCGCAGTTGCGAACTACGATTTTGCCACCCTCAATCTTGTCTGCATCAAAGGCGTGCAGTGGCTGACCGAGCTCAAAGAGTACGAAGTTAGTTATATCTACAAGGTTGTTCTTTGGGTTGATACCTGCAGCACGCAGGTAGTTCTGCATCCACTCTGGTGATGGGGCAACCTTACAACCTGTAACGGTAATGCCTGCATAGCGAGGACACGCGTCAGCATTCGCAACCTCTACATCAATCTTAAGGTTGTTGTTATCTACAGCAAAGTTCTCTACGCTTGGCATCTTAAGCTCTGCCTTTTTGCCCTGACTCTTAAGATAAGCGACCAAATCACGCGCTACGCCGATATGAGAAGCTGCATCTACGCGGTTTGGAGTAAGTCCGATAGCAATCAGATAGTCATCCTCAATATGGTAGTACTCACGAGCAGGAGTTCCGACAACAGCATCCTCTGGAAGCTCAATAATACCTGCGTGGTCAGAGCCGATACCCAGCTCATCCTCTGCGCAGAGCATGCCGAGTGACTCAACGCCACGAATCTTGCTGCGCTTAATCTTAAAGCCCTCAGTAGCATCAATAGGGTAGAGTACTGCGCCAACAGTAGCACACATAACCTTCAACCCCTGACGGCAGTTAGCAGCGCCACAGACAATATTCAGCGGAGCCTCAGCGCCAACATCTACAGTAGTGATATGAAGGTGATCAGAGTCTGGATGGTCCTCACAAGTGAGTACCTGACCTACAACAACACCCTCAAGACCACCACGAATGGTCTCCACCTTCTCAAAACCCTCAACCTCAAGACCGATGTCGGTCAGTACGGTTGCTACCTGCTCTGCCGAAAGGTCTATATCGGCATAATTCTTAAGCCACTTAAATGAAATGTTCATATTTAGAATCTATTTATCTCTCTTAATCTTTTTTAGACGCGCAAAGATAGTAAAAAAGTTGGAAATCAGAAGCACTTGCAGAAAATATCTGCCATTCTCTGCTGAATCTCCGAGTCACGACCTCGTTTTGGATGCCAACCATACTCAACACCATCCATAACCTCTGTCGCATTCTGGTCGGGGTGTGCATAGTAGACAGATATTTGCACACCAGTTATAGGGTCTGGCTCATCTTTGGTAAAACCAATCTGTTCATCAAACTTACATAGACGAACAGCCTCCCACTTCTGGTCAAACTCACGCACAGAACGGTTAAAGACTGTGCGGGCATCATGCCAGTGGGTGCAGACAAGAATATCTACAGGCTTGCCACCAGGAGTGCCAAACCATTTGGAGTCGGGGTTAAATTCAAGTGCCTGACAGAGTGCAGTGTACTGCTTAACAACGTAGTCGTATGCCTCAGTATATGGTGCATGTACCCCTGAGGTTAGGCAGATGTTGTAGTTGTGGGTGTGCATAATCACAAAGGTTGCAAAGCTGTCAAGCTCCTCAAGGGTGAAGAGCGTATTGTCCCTCATGCTCTGAGCCGTATCCTTGATATTGCTGCCAGAGATAGCCTTGTTGATAGGCTTAAGACCGAGCTGCTCGCAAGCTAACTCAAACCAGCAATTCTCAGGGTAGGCAAACGATGCACCAACAATGCACAAGCTGTCGCTCTTGATTTGACTCTGCTGCTCTGTGGTGCAGCTGCATAGGAGAAACGCAAAAAGTATTGTAAAAATCTTTTTCATGCCACAAAGGTATAAAATTATAGCCAATTTTACTCTCCGATTCTCAACTTTTTACTACTTTTGCGCTATGAAAAATATTATAAACAAGATTGGTGATTATATGGGGCTTGTGAAATTTTCACACACCATCTTTGCAATGCCCTTTGCCCTTATGGCGTTTGTGTTTGCCCTCAAGAGCGCAAATGTTGAGTTTAGTTGGTCGCTACTGCTGCAAATTGTCCTCTGTATGGTCTTTGCTCGCAACGTGGCAATGGGATTCAATCGTTGGGCAGATAGGGATATTGACGGCAAGAATCCCCGCACTACAAATAGAGAGATTCCAACGGGAAAAATCTCGGCAAAGAGCGCACTAATATTTGTTATTATCAATGCTATACTCTTTGTCGGGGTGAGTTTAAGTATCAATTCACTTACAGCCATTCTTTCGCCTGTAGCTCTGGTGGTTGTGATGGCGTATAGCTACTGCAAGCGATTTACATCAATGGCGCACCTTGTGCTCGGGCTCTCGCTTGGCATAGCACCCTCGGCGGCATATATCGCTGTTACGGGAACGCTCACCTTTGCGCCCTGCCTACTCTCACTGTTAGTGCTTACTTGGTGCGGTGGTTTTGATATTATCTATGCGCTGCAGGATGTTGAGTTTGACCGCAGTCAGGGATTGCACAGCATACCAGTTCGCTTTGGTGTTCGCGGCGCTATTTATATTAGTATCGCCCTGCATGCAGTGAGCATTGTCGCCCTGCTTCTCTTTGCTCGCTATTGCCCTCAGGGGTGGTTGCTATGGATTGGTGAGGTACTATTTTGTGGTTGTATTATCCTTGAACATATCCTTGTAACACCAACAAAGCAACGCAATGTCGGCATTGCTTTTGGCACACTCAATGGCATTGCAAGCCTCACTCTTGCAACATTCACAATCGCGCAACTGATTGTCGGCTAACGCTTTGCGCCCGACTTGGTCTTGATGACTATCACTCCGCCTACGCCCCTAAAGCCGTAGAGCGTACCGTCTCGCTGTATCTCAACACTCGCCACATCGTTGGTGTTTATGGCGTTTATTGAGCCGACCTCCATACCGTCGCAGACAATCAGTGCTGGGGCGTGGTTGCCAATGCTATTCACACCACGAATAGTCACATTGCCCGCTCCGTCAATAACAAGGCTCGTAGCCTTTGCTCGCAGTGCATCGGCAAGGTTAGAAAAGCCCTCACGCTCAATCATCTCGGCAGTAAGAACACCACCCTTGGTAGGCAACTCTCGGCGGGTAACATACTCCGCACCAGCATCCACAAGCGACTGCTCGTCTGTAACAGAATGCAGCTTGTAGTCCTCTGTAAGCACGATTTTGGCACTACGGCGACCCTCTACAGCGACCTCAAGGCGAGACTTCTTGTAGCGAATCTCAATAACATCTCCAGCCTTAAGATTGGTAAAGCCAAACTTGCCATCCTTGCCTGATACGGTGCGCTTATCAGAGCCCTTGATTGAGAGCTGAGCCTTTATGCCCAAGCCATCAATATCGCACAATAGACCGTTAAACGGAACTGTCTCGGCAACAGCTATAGCCACCGAAAACAACATAGACAGAGTAAAAAATAGACCTCTTTTCATAATACAATCAACATTTAGATGACCAAAGATAGTAAAAATTTCTATTTTTCACTACCTTTGCCGCCTATGTGGATTATTTTAGCATTTTGTTCAGCATCGCTACTCGGACTCTATGACGTAGCAAAAAAGCAGGCTCTGAAGGCTAATGCAGTGCTTCAGGTATTGCTACTCAATACTCTGTTCTCCAGCCTCTTATTCTCGCCAGTAATACTCAACTCGGTATTTGATTTAGGATGGTTTGAGGGGACTCGTTTTGCCGTAACGCTCGGAGATACAGATGCACATATTGCAGTCTTTATCAAGGCTGTATTGGTGCTTATTTCGTGGATTTGCGGCTACTTTGGACTTAAAGAACTGCCACTTACAATCGCTGCGCCGATACACGCAACAAGACCAGTTATGACCCTTGTCGGTGCGATGATTATCTTCGGCGAGAGGCTCAACCTCACTCAGTGGGCAGGTGTGCTCCTTGCCGTTGCATCGCTCTTTATGCTCAGCCGTTCTGGTAAGAGAGAGGGTATAGATTTCCGCCACAATCGCGGTGTTCTATTGGTCGGATTAGCGGCTGTAACGGGTGCCTGCTGTGGTCTCTACGATAGGCATATAATGCACTCGTTAGAGCCAATGTTTGTGCAGAGTTGGTATGTACTATATCAAGCTGTGCTGATGAGCATTACAATAACTATTTTAACCATTTTTAAGGTAAAAAAGCAGGGTAGCAGTGATACTTTCCACTGGTCGTGGGCGATACCTCTGATTTCACTCTTTCTCTCTGCTGCCGATGTTGCCTATCTCTTTGCGCTATCAGAGCCAGATGCGATGATATCGGTAGTCTCAATGATACGCCGCTCAAGTGTATTGGTATCCTTCAGCTGCGGAGCATTACTCTTCCACGAGCGCAACCTGAAGGCAAAAGCCTTTGACCTTTTGCTGATTTTAATCGGTGCTATACTACTTTATATAGGGTCAAGGTAGTATAATTCAAAAATTTTTACTATCTTCGCGCCGTTATGAAGAATATTAGGAATTTTTGCATCATTGCACATATAGACCATGGCAAGAGTACCCTTGCTGACCGACTCCTTGAGATGACAGGTACACTGAATCAGCGCGAAATGCAGAATCAGGTGCTTGACGATATGGAGCTGGAGCGCGAGAAGGGTATTACTATCAAGAGCCACGCCATACAGATGGAGTACAAGGCTCGTGACGGTCAAACATACACTCTCAACCTTATTGACACCCCAGGACACGTTGACTTCTCGTATGAGGTCTCTCGCGCTATTGCCTCGTGTGAGGGCGCACTGCTTGTAGTAGATGCTACGCAGGGTATTCAGGCGCAGACCATCTCAAACCTCTATTTAGCACTTGGCAACGACCTTGAGATTATCCCAGTGCTCAACAAGATTGATATGGAGTCGGCGATGATTGACGAGGTTAAGGAGCAGGTGGTAGATATGCTCGGTTGTGACTATGACGACATACTCTGCGCATCGGGTAAGACTGGCGAGGGTGTAGATCAGGTGCTTGAGGCTATCGTAAACCGCATACCTGCCCCTAAGGGCGACGAGAATGCACCGCTGCAGGCGCTTATCTTTGACTCGGTATTCAATCCATTTCGTGGCGTGATTGCCTACTTCCGCGTATTCAATGGCTCTATTCACAAGGGCGAGCACGTCAAGTTCTTCAATACGGGCAGCGAGTATGATGCTGACGAGGTGGGAGTACTAAAGCTTAAGATGGTGCCTCGCACTGAGATTAAGGCGGGCGATGTAGGCTACATCTGCTCAGGTATCAAGAACTCAAAAGAGATTAAGGTGGGCGATACAATTACCTCAGTATCAAACCCTTGCACAGAGGCTATCGCAGGCTTTGAGGATGTAAAACCAATGGTCTTTGCTGGTGTATACCCCGTAGAGGCAGACCAGTATGAGGACCTTCGTGCATCGCTTGAGAAGTTGCAGCTCAATGACGCTTCGCTCACCTTTGAGCCAGAGAGTTCGCTTGCCTTAGGTTTCGGTTTCCGTTGCGGATTTCTCGGTCTGCTCCATATGGAGATTATTCAGGAGCGACTCTATCGTGAGTTCAACATGGATGTTATCACAACTGTGCCGAATGTGTCGTATCGCATAACAACCACTTCGGGTGATGTTGTGGAGGTGCACAACCCATCGGGACTGCCAGAGGTGACGAAGATTGCCAAGATTGAGGAGCCATATATCCTTGCGCAGGTGATTACCAAGACCGACTTTTTGGGAAATGTACTCAAGCTCTGCATTGACAAGCGCGGAGTGATGAAAAATCAGACATACATCACTACAGACCGTGTGGAGGTAAACTTTGAGATGCCACTCTCGGAGATTGTCTTTGATTTTTATGATAAGCTCAAGAGTATCTCTAAGGGTTACGCCTCGTTTGACTATCATCGCACTGGTTATCAGGCAAGTAAACTCGCAAAGCTTGATATTCTTCTCAATGGCGAGCCTGTGGATGCGCTCTCAAGTCTTATATATGCTGACCACGCATATGACTTCGGTCGCAAGATGTGTGAGAAGCTCAAGGAGCTTATCCCGCGTCAGCAGTTTGACATAGCCATTCAGGCGGCTATCGGTAGCAAGATTATCGCTCGCGAGACTGTTAAGGCGGTGCGTAAGGATGTTACGGCGAAGTGTTACGGTGGTGATATTTCGCGTAAGCGTAAGCTGCTGGAGAAGCAGAAGGCAGGTAAGAAGCGTATGCGTCAGATTGGACAGGTGCAGGTGCCTCAGTCGGCTTTCCTTGCAGTGCTGAAGATGGATTAAAGAAATAAGTAATTATACTACAAAACAACCAAACAATATGGCTAAAAGAACTATTATTGACCTATTTGAGGAGTCGGTAGCCAAATATGGCGACAAGACATTCCTCTTGGAGAAACTTGACAAGGAGTTTGAACCTACAACCTATGCTGCGGTAAAGGAGGAGGCTCTGAGAATCGGTGCCGGCCTTGCTGCTCTGGGTGTTGCTCCTAAGCAGACCGTATCAATCCTTGCCGAGGGTTGCAACAACTGGATTATCTCAGAGCTGGGTCTGCTCTATGCAGGTGCTATCTCTGTACCACTCTCAATAAAGCTTGAGGAGGCAAATGACCTTCTGTTCCGTCTGCGACATGCTGATGTGACAACCATCTTTGTATCTAAATATCAGCTCCCAAAGATTCGTAAAATTAAGGACCAACTGCCTCTTATTGAGCGTATCATCGTCTTCCAGAACGATGTTGAGTTGGAGGAGAAGGAGCTAACTCTTGACTCTGTAAAGGAGGCGGGCGACAAGTACCTTGCAGAGCATCGTGACCAGTTCCTCGCTATCAGCGCAGCACTTCAGAACGACGACTATGCCACTATCACATACACATCGGGTACTACTGCCGACCCTAAGGGCGTGGTGCTGACACACCGCAACTATACAGCTAATGTTGAGCAGGCGCTGACACGTATCTCAATACCTTCAACATACCGTACGCTGATTATCCTTCCACTTGACCACTGCTTCGCACACGTGTGCGGATTCTATATTATGATTGCTTGCGGTGCAGCTGTAGCGACTACTCAGGTGGGTAGTACGCCGATGCAGACACTGAGAAATATCCCTACAAACATCCGCGAGGTGAAGCCTCACTTCCTACTTTCAGTGCCAGCTCTTGCAAAGAACTTCCGTAAGAATATTGAGAGCTCAATCAAGAGCAAGGGTGCATTTACTGAGAAGCTCTTTAAGTTCGCTCTTAAGGTCAGCTATGAGTACAACCAGGACGGATATAGCAAGGGTCGTGGTTGGAGATTTATCCTCAAGCCTCTCGTGGCGCTCTTTGACAAGATTCTCTACAGCAAGGTACGTGAGGGCTTTGGTGGCTGTCTGCAGTTCTTCGTGGGCGGTGGCGCATTGCTTGACTCGGAGCTTCAGCGCTTCTTCTACGCTGTGGGAATGCCTATGTATCAGGGCTATGGTCTTAGCGAGGCTACGCCGATTATCTCAACAAACTCTATCGGCGAGAAGAACCACCGCTTTGGTTCATCGGGTAAGCTCATTCAGCCTTTGGAGATTAAGATTCTTGACGATGAGGGTCGCGAGCTGCCAGTAGGCGAGAAGGGCGAGATTGTTATCAAGGGCGAGAACGTTATGGCTGGCTATTGGAAAAACCCTTCAGCTACTGCCGAGACCGTCAAGGATGGCTGGCTATACACTGGCGATATGGGTTATATGGCAGCAGACGGTTTCCTCTATGTTCTTGGTCGTTTCAAGAGCCTTCTTATCTCTTCTGATGGTGAGAAGTACAGCCCAGAGGGTATGGAGGAGGCTATGGTAGACAAGAGCCCATATATTGACCAGATTATGATTTACAACAACCAAAACCCTTATACTATCGCAGTCGTTGTCCCTAATGGTGACGCTCTTAAGGAGGCTGTTGCCGCTGCCGAGGATAAGGCTAAGGCTGCAGCAGATATTATCCATGCAGAGGTTGAGAAATATCGTACAGGTGGTGAGTTTGCAGACGAGTTCCCAGATCGCTGGCTCCCTGCTGCGCTGGCTATCGTAGACGAGCACTTCACAGAGCAGAATGGTCTTGTAAATAGCACCATGAAGGTTGTGCGTAACAAGGTGGAGGCATACTTCCGCTCTCGCATTGACTACGCATACACTGCTGAGGGTAAGATGCTCCATAACGAGCAGAACATCGCATCCCTCAAGAAGTTGGTGGAGAAATAATCAATTACCATATAATAAACGAGGGTCACAATTTTTTGTGACCCTCGTTTTGTATTGAGCGGCAAGCGGGATTCGAACCCGTGCAACTGCGTTGCAGAAAAGAGTTTACACCCCCGACCCCTGAGAGGGGCGGAGAGGGTCACGGGTTTAGTGACCACAGTCTGTCAAACTAAAAGGACAGCTCCGAAGAACTGCCCCTTGAGCGGCAAGCGGGATTCGAACCCGTGACCCTCGGCTTGGGAAGCCGATGCTCTACCACTGAGCTACTGCCGCAAAGTGAGAACAAAGATAGTAATTTTTTTTGAATCTACACAGCCAATAGCCAAAAGCTAATAGCTAAAATCTACTCCTCCAAACGGATATCAACTTCGGAGTAGGCGTAACTCAGAGGCTGGCGTGGGGTTTCAAGTCTGGCACCAGTCACAAGGATATGGTTAGCGCCTGAATACTGTAGTGTTAAGTAGTTTGGACCTACCTCCTTGACCTTTACTTTAATAAGATATTCGCAATATCCCGTAAGGTTCATGCCCACCTTAATCTGCTCGCGGGTATAGGTTTTCGGATAGGGGGTAATGGTCTGACAGCCTGGGTCGCAGGCAATAGTGTAACCGCTTATGTGGCACGCGCTCCACTCTGGAGCGTCAAACTGTGGTGTTTTCTTCTTCTTTTTTGTCATATTGGTGTAATGTTTTGGCAAATATAGTAATTTAATTGGGGAAATTTACTGCTACACAAAAAAACATTCTATTTGGAAGAATGTGATATTTATGATTTTTAGGTTGTGGAAGTGTGGCAAAACTTTTGTTTTTAATAAAATTGTACTATCTTTGCACTATCAACAAGACCAGTCGTCCGATTGGAAGAAAATCATTTGAACATTTACATACACTATGGAAGATTTAGCTACACTTGAGAGCAAGAGCCTCAAAGAGTTGCGTGAGATTGCAAAAGCGTTTGGTATTGCGAGCGACAAGCTCTCTAAAAGAACTATTATAAAGCTAATTGCTGGTGGTGCAGCCCCTGAAGAGACGGTAGAGCCAGCTGATGAGGTTACTGCTGAGCCTAATACTGAGAAAAGTTCAGCTGTAGAGCAGCCAAAGCGTCGTGGACGTAAACCTCGCAATGCTGAGAAGGTAGAGGTTGTAGAGGATTCTACTGCAGCTGAGGCAAAAACTGAGCCTGTACCTACAACAGAGGAGCAGCATCCTGCAAAGCCTGAGAAGCGCCGTGGTAGACCGAAGAGAGCCGAGAAGGTTGAGAAGGTAGAGAATAGCGTTGAAGAGCAACACGTAGAGCCAACTGTTACCGAGGAGCCAACCAAAGAGGAGATAACTGTAGAGGCAGAGATTACAAAGGATGACTTTACGGCAGAGGTTATAGGTGAGGGCGTGCTTGAGATTATCCCTGAGGGCTATGGTTTCTTACGTTCAGCAGATTACAACTATCTCAACTCTCCGGATGATGTATATGTATCACCATCACAGATTAAGCTCTTCGGTCTTAAGGCTGGAGATACCGTGACGGGCGTTATCCGTCCGCCAAAGGAGGGAGAGAAGTACTTCCCACTGGTGCAAGTGCTTGAGATTAACGGACTTGAGCCAAATGCTGTGCGTGACCGTGTACAGTTTGAGTATCTGACACCTCTCTTCCCAGATAAGAAGTTTAATCTTACGGGCAATGGTCACAACGACCTATCTAATCGTGTTGTAGACCTATTCTCGCCTATCGGTAAGGGTCAGCGTGCGCTGATAGTTGCTCAGCCAAAGACAGGTAAGACCATGCTATTGCAAAACATTGCCAACGCCATTGCCGACAACCACCCTGAGGTCTATATGATTGTGCTGCTGATAGATGAGCGACCTGAGGAGGTTACAGAGATGGCTCGCCACGTCAAGGCTGAGGTTGTTGCCTCAACATTTGACGAGCAGGCAACACGCCACGTAAAGGTTGCCGAGATGGTACTTGAGAAGGCTAAGCGCATGGTTGAGTGCGGACATGATGTAGTCATCCTGCTCGACTCTATAACACGTCTTGCGCGTGCGTACAACTCCGTTCAGCCTGCATCGGGAAAGGTGCTCTCTGGTGGTGTGGATGCAAATGCGCTCCATAAGCCAAAGCGCTTCTTCGGAGCTGCACGAAATACAGAGGAGAAGGGCTCGCTGACTATCATCGCTACTGCCCTTATTGATACTGGCTCAAAGATGGACGAGGTTATCTTTGAGGAGTTTAAGGGTACGGGTAATATGGAGCTTCAGCTTGACCGCCGACTCGCCAATAAGCGCATCTACCCAGCTGTGGATGTTATCGCATCGGGTACTCGTCGTGAGGATATGCTCCTGAGCCGTGAGGTTATGCAGCGCACATGGATTCTGAGAAAGTATCTCTCAGATATGACGACTGTAGAGGCTATGGAGTTCCTCCAAAAGCAGATGAACCTAACTCGCAGCAACGAGGAGTTCTTAGCGACAATGAACCAATAAATATAAAAAACTATGAAGAGATTTTTGCTTATTCTTATCTCGGCACTCTACACCCTTACCAGTTTTGGCTGGGGTCAGAAGGGTCACGACGTGGTGGCATACATTGCCGAGTGTAATCTGAAACCAAGTGTGTATAAAAAGGTGGTCAAAGTACTCGATGGTCACTCGCTTGTATACTATGCCAACTGGATGGACAACGCCAGCAACACTGACGCCTATCGTTATACAAAGACATGGCACTACGCCAATGTGGATAAGGGACACACCTATGAAACTATGGCTAAAAACCCTAAGGGCGATGTGGTTACAGCTATCAACGAGATAGTTGCAAAGCTCAAGAGTGGCGAGCTGACACCTGAGCAGGAGGCTGTAAACCTTAAGTTCCTCATTCACCTTGTTGGAGATATTCACGCACCAATGCACGCAGGTCGTTTGAGCGATATTGGCGGTAATAGAACTTATGTTACATACTTCGGCAAAAAGACCAAGCTACACAGCCTTTGGGACACCCCTCTTGTAGAGGATATTCACCGTTGGAGCTATACAGAGTGGCAGCAGCAGCTTGATAAATTATGCCCTAAAAAGACAAAGAAGCAGATTGCCACTGGTACTGCAGCAGATTGGCTCGTAGAGAGTCATGAGGTAGCAACAAAGATTTATGATGCTTCTCCAGAGAACAAAAAGCTCTCGTACGACTACCAAAACAAGTTTGCACAGACACTTGAGCAGCGTTTGCTCTATGGTGGCTTGCGATTGGCTATGCTTCTAAATGAGATATACGGGTAGAATATCTACCCCACATTACACAATGAGAGTGGCAAATCTACTTAGCCACTCTCTTCTTTTGTATATGTGCCCTATATGATAATCCGCGCAACCGCCCTTAAGGTGAGTATCGCGGCTTGGATAGACCGCCAAGTTGGCGAGAGTGCCGAAGGCATATGCTAATGAGATTGACGACTGCGGGCTTGCACGCAATGTTGAACAATCGCATTAGCAGCGGAACAAAGTTCCTCGCCAACATATAGGCAAAAAAAGAGGAGAAGCTCTTGCTTCTCCTCGCGTACCCGAAGCCGGGATCGAACCGGCACGGACATTTCTGTCCACAGGATTTTAAGTCCGGCGTGTCTACCTATTCCACCATTCGGGCAACCCTTTTTGCGATGCAAATGTACAAATTTATATTCTATTCTCCAAATTGAGAGTCAATATATTTGATAATTGATTGATAGTCTGCAGGCGAAAACCACTCTATCTGGCTATCGCGTCTAAACCATGTCATTTGGCGTTTTGCATAGTGGCGTGTATTGAGTTTGATTGCCTCTATAGCCTCATCAAGGGTTATCTTACCATCAAAGTAGTCAAACATCTCGTTGTAGCCAACAGTTCTAAGTGAGTTGCAGTGGCGATAGGGTAGTACGGCGCGAGCCTCCGCCTCCAGACCAGCCTCAACCATTAGATCCACGCGGCGATTTATTCTATCGTATAGTTCCTCTCGCGGCATGGCAACACCAATCTTAACAATTTGAAAATCACGCTCTTTGCGTATGCCTTTGCGAAGTTCTGAGTACTTCTGACCACTTGTTAGGCACACCTCTAATGCACGCATAACACGTGCAGGGTTGCTTCTGTCCACCACCTGATAGTACTCAGGGTCAAGTTCGCGCAGTTGGTCTGCAAGAGCCTCCACGCCCTCGCTTTTTAGGCGAGAGGTGAGCTGCTCGCGAAGTGTTACGTCCGCCTCTGGAAGGGAGTCCATACCCTCGCATAGCGCGCGAATGTAGAGTCCAGAGCCTCCGACAGCAACAACGGTGTGGTTGCTCTCATACAGTTGATTTAGACGCTCCAGAGCCTGCTTTTCGTACTCTCCGCAGTTGAAATCTTCAGCAAGCTCTCGCTCGGCGATAAAGTGGTGCTTAACACTACGAAGCTGCTCCTCTGAGGGGTATGCCGTACCGATAGGTAGCCCCTTATATACCTGGCGGGAGTCTGTTGAGAGTATCGGCGCATTATAATGTCGGGCAAGAGCGATGCTAAGATCAGTCTTGCCCGAAGCTGTTGGTCCGACAACGACAATAAGTCTACGTTTAATACTCATCGTCATAGCTATCGTCGCCGTCAAACTCTCCAAATTCGTCCATTATCTCGTCAAAGATAGAGCCATCGTCAGCAGGTACAGCGTCTGGGTCATACTGATCTGGCACGCGAGCATTCTCAAAAGATACACGTGGGTACTCAAGCTCTGGATTTGGCTGTGTAGCACTTACAACCTCAAGGTAGAAGGCTCGGTCTGCAATCATGTCAAACTGATAAATCAGGCGATTGCACTCCGAAACAACTAACTCAGCAAGGGTGACCTTCTCCATAGCCATTGGCGCACCCTCAAACTGCTCGTCGCCCAAGTCCATCTGTGAGAACTCCTGCAGAGGCTGCCACTGATCATCTGCAGAGTAGAATGAAGCCATGCAGTCGTCATAACCGATAGAGGCGATGATAAAGTTGTGTAGCTCAAGGAGGTTCATCTCGTGTGAAACCTCAAAATCGCGTACGAAATTGTCGTTTTCGTCGCTCAGCATTCTAAGTCTGAGTATCATAGGCTATAAGTTTTTCTATTACTTTACTTTTACGCAACGAATCTGCATTGCATTAGCACGCTTAGTTGGGTAATTGAGGTTAAACTTGTTGATAGCTCTGGTGGTAGTGAGGTCAAAGTACATGCAGGTAGACTGCTTACCATCTGCTGTTGTACCTGCAGTCCAATAGTAGCCCTCCCAAGGCTCTGGATGTGAAGGATATACATCCTCCTTGTAGTTCATGTTGTGGATTGTGCCGTCGTAGTAATTTCTAAAGCCTCCACCCAGATAGAAGTGGTTGCTAACTCCGTCAGAGAGCATCCAACCAAATCGTTTACGTGCAGAGTCAAGAGACATGCTATCCTCCTCTGTAGTCAGCTTCAGACAGTCAAAATCACTGCCTGCAGGCACTCTCCAGCCGTATGGACATGGATCGTAGAGGGTCTTACTTGTACCACTCCACAGAGTATTATTTGCACTGTGCATCCAGTCGCCAATGCCATCACCATTCTCGCTATCTACGCAAGCTGGGTTGGTAATAAAGGTCATTGGATTTGCTATTGTGTACTCAACACTTCCTGTTTCAGCAGAAGACTCTGCATACTCAACATAGACTGCGCTGCCAGCACTGCCATATACATACTCCTCCTCGCTGCCTGAGCAATCGTGGTAGTATGGGCGCAAGAATGGGTCTTTACGTCCCCACTGATAGTATAGACCGTAGCTGTCATGAATTAGTGAGGTGTTATCTGTAGCACCATTGCTGTTAGCAAACGCACCAAGGTTGATATTCATAAATGTAACACCGTTAGAGTATGTGGTGTAGTTTTCTAACGGATTGGCAGAAGCCTTAATGCACCATATGTGCCAGCTCCAGAGGATTTTACCATTAGAATCGATTGCCGCAATTACAGCATTTCCATTAGTTATAATATTCTTGCCATCCTCCTTAACAAATGCATCATTGTCATCTTTCTGCGCATCAACAAAGAATGTGGCAGTAGATGTTTTTGCATCGTAGACAAGGTGCTCAATAAGTGACACCTCACTCTGCCAAAGTAGCTTCACATCGCTCACGCCACTTAGAGCCTGACCAGCTGCATCATGCGATACATCAAGAGTATATGCAGCCATAGGTGTTGTCAAAACATAGCTGTTGGCATACTTGCCGCCATTATTAAGCATAATAACAGAGTCGCCAATGATGTAACAATCAATGCTATAGGTTGTTGTGTCACCTTTCTTAGATGTTATGGTAAACATTATATCGCACTCACGAGACTTGTCGCGCTCCTCCTCGGTACCTGGATCTGCAGGAGGGGTAACGGTGATAGTTTTTGCACTCTGATTGATGGTGCAGGTCCAACCTGTAGTAATCTTCTTAACCTCTACAGAGGTTGCATTGACAGTTGTGTAGGATATTGTCTGAGGCTCTCCACCCCACTGGAAGTAGAGACCCGTACTTGAAAACTCCATGCCATAATCGTCCTTATCAGAGCAAGCTCCAAAGCATATTACAGCACATGCTGCAAGTAGAAGAAATTTCAATGTTCTCATATATTGTTATACTATTTTATCAAAATACAAATATTGGTGCAAATGTACCAAAAAAGTTGCAAACTAACTAACCTTTAAGCACCATTTCTGCAATTTAATCTAATAATTGTCAAACAATCAACGATTTTTACCGCTTTTTAGTATCCTACAACATAAAAATACCCCTAATAGCATAGCTATCAGGGGTGAGAGTTGTTAGTTATTAACTACTTTTTTGGTATTCCTCTTTCACAAGGCACCTTTACTTGACACTTGCCACATCCAAAGCGAGGAGCATACTTTACTCGCATCCTATTTACGTATGCGCTACACATAGTGTGTGACTTGCCATGCTCAAGGGTAATAGCCCCGCCAGGACAACGCATACATGCTCCACACATGGTGCAATATTCGTAGATGTCGGAGTAGGGGCGAGGGGTCACCTCAAGTGGAGCATCTACAATCACACTACCAAATCTTCCAGCTACACCGCGCTCGGTAATAAGTCCTTTAGATAGTCCAAATGTGCCCATGCCACAAACGTATGCCACATGACGCTCGCTCCAGTTGCTCGTAAAGCTGAGAGTTTTATCCTCAATATCATCGCAACTACCAGCCTCAAAGACATATCTAAACTCTTCACTTGCGTATGGTGATAGAGCCTTAACGCCCTGACTGACGAACCATTGCTCAAGAAAGTGGTTCATCTCTGTAAGAAAAGCTTGACCCTCCACACGGGCATAGAGCCAACCGTTGCCAACATCTATACTATCAGCGCGGTTACCCTCAACAACAAAGTCGCTGAAAGGGGCAAAATAGCTAATTACCGTTTTCGCCTCTGGCATCCAATCTTTAGGTGCGCGGAAGAGCTTACCCACAACCTGTGGAGCCTTCAACTCCTCCCATAGTGGGTCTTCTGCTGAACCAATTTTGATAATTGGATCATCATAGAGGCGCTTGCCAATATCTTGAGGCTCTAA
Source organism: Rikenellaceae bacterium (assembly GCA_015059805.1). Classification (GTDB taxonomy): domain Bacteria; phylum Bacteroidota; class Bacteroidia; order Bacteroidales; family Rikenellaceae; genus Alistipes. The sequence goes on along the minus strand of SUZO01000009.1, from coordinate 10,548 downwards.
TGCCATCTGTTCGGTAACATAGTTATGTTCAGATTGACGGAAAGCCTCTGCAAGTGCAGCCGAAATTTGATTGAGTGTTATCACGTAACTACTTCTTTGTGGTATCTGACTTAGGGGTTGAAATTGACTCGCGCATCTGTGTATCTGCTATCATATTCTTCATGCGATAGTAGTCCATAATGCCCAAATTGCCGTTACGGAATGCCTCTGCCATAGCCAGTGGCACCTCAGCCTCTGCAAGGATAACCTTTGCACGAGCCTCCTGAGCCTTTGCCTTCATCTCCTGCTCAAGGGCAACTGCCATAGCACGACGCTCCTCAGCCTTTGCCTGAGCGATGTTCTTGTCTGCCTCAGCCTGATCCATCTGCAGCTGTGCGCCGATATTCTTACCTACATCAATATCTGCGATGTCAATAGAGAGAATCTCAAAAGCGGTACCAGCATCCAAACCCTTCTCAAGCACTACGCGAGAGATAAAATCGGGATTTTCAAGCACCGACTTGTGCGATACAGATGAGCCGATAGAGGATACAATACCCTCACCAACACGAGCAAGGACTGTCTCCTCGCCAGCTCCACCGACAAGCTGACGGATATTTGCACGCACAGTAACACGCGCCTTGGCAATGAGCTGAATACCATCCTTTGCCACTGCTGTTACAGGAGGGGTGTTGATAACCTTTGGATTTACAGACATCTGTACAGCCTCAAAGACATCACGACCAGCGAGGTCAATGGCTGTAGCCTCCTCAAAGTTAAGATTGATACCCGCCTTTTGAGCCGATACGAGCGCATGAACAACGTTGCGGAAGTTTCCACCAGCAAGGAAGTGTGCCTCAAGTGAGTTTGGGTTGAGCTTAAGACCTGCCTTAGTACCCTCAATCATAGACGATACTATAGAGGACACTGGAATCTTACGCCAGCGCATAAGTATCATCTGCAACAGTGAGATGTGAGCACCAGAAATGAGTGCTGTAAACCATAATCCCACAGGAACAAAATAGAAAATTACCCAAATGGCGATAAGCGCCAAAATGCCGATAACGAAAATAAAACCAATCTCCATAGTAGTCTATATTTTAATGTATTGTGTTTGCTACCTAAATTGAGCCTTTAGCTTAGAGATGAACTCTGCATCTACATGTCCAGACTTCTCAAGGGCAGGAATGCAAATCTCAAAGCTCTTCTCGTAGCGGTCTAACCACTCAACGATACGCTCTGGATACTCCGTAATAAAGTTTGGACTCTGAGATACATTCATATACTCATCTGGAAGCAGTGGATATGGGTCATAGCTCACTGCATAGCGCTCCTTAAACTCAGGGGTGAGCTGAACGCATCTGTTAAATATGCCCTGCTTACCATATAGGCGTGGCTGGTGAGGCTGAAGTTCAGGGTCAAACTCAAGCTCTACAACGCACTCCTTACTACAATCGCAAAGCTCAGTATAGACAACTGGTGCAAGTGAGTAACCATCATAGCTCCACTGACCATCCTTTGCATAGCGAGCATAAGGGATTGTTACGCCATTTACCTTAACGCACTTTGGCGGCATCTGAGCAGGGAAGCGAAGAGTATACTTGCGCTCTGCTGCTGCACCTTTATATTCGCCCTGACGAGGTGAAATAACAACTCTGATGCCACTTTCGGTGCTGCTCTTAACAACCTTAGTGGTGGCGTACTGCTCAGCGTAGTTCTTAGATATTCCATCATCCTCATATAGCGACAGACTGCCGTCACCACCTGGTACAAAGGTCAGCACAAGGGTGTTACATGGCTCTTGCAGACTCTTTACTGTTGGCGGATTCATCGGAATAATAGCACCCGCGCGAGCATAGTATGGGTTTTCAGCAACGGTATAGTTTAGCGATAGCGTCTGATTACCATCAATAAGCGCTCCACTAACCATGTCGTACCACTTACCCTCTGGGAACCAGATTGTTCGCTCTGCAATACCCGTAGCCTTATCTACAGGTTTAACAATAGCCGTTACAAGAAGGTCGTCACCAAACATGTGCTGCTCCTTCATATCATAAGCCTCATTGCACTCTGGATAGTAGTAGTACATTGGACGGCACATTGATATGCCTGTGTCGTATGTTTGACGTGCTGCATTATAGATATAAGGTGCAAGAGTGTAGCGCAGTCTGATAGCATCGCGCATAAAGAACATGTGGTCTGGGAACTGCCATATACGACGCTCAATGTTGCTATTCTTTGTACAGTGGGTCTTGAAGATAGGGGTAAAGACTCCATACTGCAGCCAACGTAGGTAGAGCTCAGGGTCGGTCTGCGAGCTGCGAATCTTGAATGTGTGACCGCCAATATCGTGACCCCAGTATCCGTATCCAACATTTGAGGCTGTACTTGTAAACCATGGAAGAAAACCGAGAGACTCCCAGTTGATATGAATATCGCCAGAGAATCCCACCTGATAACGATGCGAGCCAAGACCTCCCCAACGGTGATAAATCATAGGTCGCTCATCTCCACGCTCCTCTGCATGCTTATTAAAGGTGTAGTTCAACCAGAATGTATTGCTCAAATTCTTTGTGTACTTACTTGTTCTCCACTGCTGCCAGTCAAGCCACCAGAAGTCTACGCCAATCTTCTCAAATGGTGAGAGTACGGTGTTAAAATAGGTATCAGCCCACTTCTGCTCGTCAATCTTAAATGGTACGCTCTTGCCCTTCTCAGTCCAGCCGTAAGCCTCTGTAAATCGCTCGTATGGCTCCTCAAATGGTTGAATACCTGAAGCAGGGTGGAGGTTAAGAGCAGTCTTAAGATTCTCACTGCGACACCACTCAAAGAAGTTTGCTGGTGATGGGAAGAGTTGCTCCTTCCATGTGTAGCCTGTCCAACCAACACGCTGACCATACTCATCTTTCTTTGCGCCAATACGACGAAGTCCCCAAGTCTCATGCCAGTCCATATCAATAATTAGCACATCAATAGGGATGTCAAGGCTACGCATCTGACCAACAAGGTCACGTAACTCATTGTCTGAGTACTGCCAATATCTGCTCCACCAATAGCCGAAGGCGTACTTTGGAGGTAGTGGAATACGACCAGCAATAGAGATATAATCCTTTACAGCCTGCATGTAATCATGTCCGTAAGCAAAGAGATATAAGTCTTGATATTCACCCTCAGGGCGGCACTCAACCCACTTCTGCCAGTGCGATGGAGTATCAACAAAGAGGTGGCGAGTGCTATCATCAACAACGCTCCAACCTGCTCGAGATATAACACCTGGCTCCATAGGGTCCTTAGGGTTGAGATTCCAACCATCAGCCTTATCAAGTGTGCGGGTTGTGCCCATAAGGTTGAGTGAATCCTTGTCACCGTAGTGCCAAACGACCTTTTTATCACCCATCATAAACTCTGCAGAGAGGTTGTCCGCTGAGAACTTCTCACCCTTGCGATATGTGAGTGTTAGGGCAGAGGTGCGGATAACAACCTTGCTACGACTATTTGTAACCTTAAATTGAGGTACATCAGTGCATCGATTGATAAAAGTGAGGGTTGCTCTATCCTCAAATGTTCCACTTTCACTCCACTCCATGCGGATAAGTTGTGGTGTTAAAACTGTAAAGCGAGCATTCCCAGCCTCTACAATAGCTTTCGGGTCAGCCTTTGGCTGTGCAATCGCTACTGCAGAGATAAGAATAGCAGCGAGTGATACAAGTAGTTTTTTCATAAATTTTTCTATTAGTTAGGTTAAAAATATACTAATAAAGACGATGCTAATAAAACTTTGTCCCCAAAGAGTATTTTAGACATTTTTGCGTCAATAATTTTAGCTTATCTTCTTAACCACTACATTGAAGTTCTCAAAACCGATAACCTCTACCTGCTCGCGCTGGTCAATAAATACATCGGCAGATTTGGCCTCGTAGACCTTGCCGTTTATATTGATTTTACCCATAGGCGAAAGACGAGATACTGTGATACCTTTAGCTCCAAGTGTCAGCTCACTCTCTGGCTTAGGCATACTTGTGGAGTCAATCTCCTGCTTAAGAGCAAATCGCTGCCATGTCTTTGCACGCAGTGAGAAGATTACAGATATTAACGAGACGACAAGCACCGCAACTATAGTTATTACTCCAGCCGTAGTACCTAATGCGTGGAAGGCATACCACACAGCACCGCCATAGCATGCAACCGCTAAAAAGGCTCCAATAGATAGCCCTGGGAGTAAAATCAACTCAACAACGGCAAACAAAATGCCCAATAAAATCAACAAGATAATATACCACATAATATATATATTTTAAGGTTCTACTTAACTGACTTAATCTCAACTTTAATGTTGCCATTCATCGCATGAACCTCTGAGGCAACCTTGTCAGCATCAGCTTTAGAGGCAAATGGACCGACGATAAATGCACTACCCACCCTAGAGAAGCGAGCTTGTTCGTTGCGTAGCGAGATATGCGCCTTAACATCGTCAGGGATGGTTGTAACGCCTGTAATCTCAATATTAAAACCGAGGTTTCTGCTCTTCCACTCAGCGATATTTGAGATATACTCACCATCAACCCACATCACAAGCTGTGGGTCGCGGAAACCGAGCCTCTTGAGGTAGGCAACACCCTGCTGCGCCTCTTCCTCACTACGGTATCCACCGACAAAGTATGCATACTTGCCATTGTGATACTTGTCTGTATATGAGAGCGGAGTGATACCCTTCAATGCCGAGAGATTTGGTCGCTTTGTAAATATGCCGATACGTACACGATATACTGTGCCGTAATCGTATATCTTTGTGTGCGGAATAGGATTCTTAGGGTTGTAAATTGTTGGCTTGATGACCTTTATAGGCTCATGCTCAATAAAGGCACGACGCACAATGGTCACTCTTGGTAGACAAAAACTACTCTCAGTCATAGATTTATCTACGCGAAGAAGTGAGTCCTTTGCCGTTGATAGCTCATAGACACCTGCCACTTGAGCTTCATAATTTAGCAGCGCCTTCTTACGATAGAAATACTCAACAAGAGCCTCCGACTCGCACTGCTCAGACTTCTGCTCACTTGTCATTAGTGCAGTGGCAATAGAGTTCTCTGCCTTAGAGATTATATCTAACTTTCCATCCCTCTCCATCATCAGGTTGTAGATGTAGATTTTGTTGTCAAAAATATCGTGCCACCTATCTTTTATCGTCTGCTCAGTAAGTTCCGCCTTGCCACGTACAGAGTCAAGGAGTTGCAGTACGCTGTCGGCAGCAATCTGGTTGTCTACACGCTCATACTCAAGCTGTAAAGTTACCATCTTATCATATACACGGAGATACTCCTTAATCTGAGCAACCACCTGTGACTCTTTGGATTGCATAGACCGTACAAGCTTTAAGTCTGCCGCAGAAAGAGAGGTATCAAAGATCCTATTTGCAACAAGATTGGCACGCTTAGGGTAGAAGGTCGCCACGCCCGATGTATCCTCTGCAACACTTCGCTCTAAAACAACCTGCTGCTCATTGCCACTGTGTGCATACTGCTTCTGCTCGTACTGTGTAAGCTCTAACAGAGCCTTGTTATATTTACGCTTGAGCTCTATAGCCTCAACCTCCATTGCGGCAATGCTCTTAGCTATCTGCTCACGAGACTCAACCTCTTGAGCATAACGTTCACGCGCTTGGCTAATTACAACATTTAGCGAGTCTATACTATTTTGCATCTGCTCAACCTGCTGCTCAAGTAGGGCGGTATTGATACCGCTTTGAGCCAACGAGACTCCGCTAATAAGGCATGAAGCCATCAATGCAATAAAACATCTTTTCATTATCTCCACCATTTAAGGAAAAACAACTGTATAAAACCAAAAATCTCCAATCGACCCATAAGCATCAAAAGTGAATCTTGTAGCTTAAGTATTGCTGGAATCTCTGCGTAGTTTCCCATTGAGCCAACCTCACCAAAACCAGGACCTACATTGCCAAGACAAGCCACAGATGATGTAAAAGCTGTCATAATGTCCTGCCCAAATAGGGTGTTAGTAAATGTTGCCATAAATATCAATGCTAAATAGGCGACAATAAACACCACCACGCTATTGAGTAAATCTGAGTCTTGAGCAACGCCATCTACACGAATGCGGATTACTGCATTTGGATGTTGCTGGCGACGTATTCTTGCCCATAGTATCTTGCAGAATATCAGTACTCTATCAATCTTTATTCCTCCAGATGTGGAACCGGCGCAAGCACAGACTATTGATATAAAAATCAGTATCACAATAGCAAAAGGTGTCCACATATTAGTATCTGCAGTGGCATAACCTGTGCTGGTGATTAACGACACAACTTGGAAGAACGAGTGCCTTAGTGACTCCCACACCGTAGGGAATATATCAGCTCCATATAGGCTTGTAGCGACAAATATGGTTGATATTATCACTATAGTAATATATGTTCTAACGACCTCTGAGCGGAAAATATTATTACTTTTACGCAGAAATGTTGCATATATCAATCCAAAGTGGATGCTTGCGATTAACATAGCCATAGATAGAATCAGCTCCACAACGACATTGTCATAGAAGGCAATGCTTGCATTCTTTGTGCTAAATCCAGCCGTAGCACAGGCCGACATGGCGTGATTTAGCGCGTCAAACCACCGCAACCCCGCCGCCTTAAGTGCAAGGGTTGTTACGGCTGTAAGACCTACGTAGACTACCAAAAGTATGCGTACAATAACCTGCGTGCGATAGCGGTAATTATCCTTCGCAAGCGATGAAAGCTCTACATTTGAGAGTGACATTTTACTTGTACCGAGCGAAGGCAAAATTACAAGCGAAAACATTACAACACCCACGCCACCAATCCAGTTTGTTGAAGTTCTGTAGAAGAGTAGACCCTGAGGAAGTTGCTCAATGTCGTTCAGAATAGTTGCTCCAGTGGCAGTAAAGCCTGAAACACTCTCAAACCAGGCATTTATAAGAGTAAACTCACCGCCCCAGATTAGATATGGGAACATTCCCACAACACTTGCAAGCACCCACGAACCCACAACGATTGAGAATCCCTCCTTGTTTGAAATTGAGGTGGCACGTGGCACAAAGAGCATAGGAAAGGCTCCTAATGTTAGTGTAAGTAGTGACGAAAGCAGCAGTGGATAGAAGCCAGAGTCGATATTGTTGATATACGAGATAACTGCCGACACCATCATAAATGCCGACACACAGAGCATAACCGAGCCCACATATCTCAATATAACGCTAACTCGCATACTATCTATTGTTGATTTTTGAGATACCAATCAACTTCTCAATATTATCTACAAGCTCCTTAAGCTCATCTCTCAAATCCGCCTTGACATTAAATGGCAGACGATAGCTCAGAAAGTCGCTCAAAGCGCGGTTTATCTTAACAATCGGTATGACGCAGTAGACCCTGATAAAGAAGTAGAACATAAGCACGATGGCAATCATCACAACCAACGATATTAGCACAGGGGCAACAGAACGGTAGGCATTTTTGTTGAGTTGCTCAGCGCGTGGAGCTAAAGAGCTGTGGGTGTGGGTCATAAACTCCTCAATACGACCAACCATATCGTTATAGACAACTTTGTACTGCTCGTTATACCAACGGCGTCCACTCAATGCCGCAGCCTCAGATGTTATAACAAGGGTGTCAGTAGGGATAGCTTGCGGTGCAAATAGATAACTCTCAGAGAGCTCCCTGAGGCGAGTCACACTGATAGATAGTGAGTCTAAGCCTTCAATATCTACAGCCTCACTGCGTGCTGCAGCAAGTTTACCCTCCAAGTCGCTCATCGTACGACGACAAATATCTCGTTGTGCATTATCGTCAAAACAGGCAACATTAAGGGTCGCCTGACTATGGTCGTGGGCATACTTGAGCATCTCCTTAGCCAACTCAAGATTGCGACGAGATGCAGAGAGAATAATCTCAGTGTCATTACTCAGATTTCCTAACTCAAAGAGAGATATAATACCAGAGGCAAAAAGCAACAAAACTATGCTTAAAAAACCTATAGTGACTCTACTACCTAAGCTTTTCATATAAAAATTAGTATCTCAATTACGCAAATATAGGAATAATTTTGGAATTATTCTATAATTTGACCAATAACATCACAATTTGGCTCTATGCTAAGCAGCTTGACATCTACTATCTGATTGATATACTTGCGGTTATATGGAACTTTGACCTTGATATAATTTCCGGTAAAACCTGTCATATAACCACCACGTTCTGTACTCTCAAAGAGTACAGTGGCTGTGCTACCCACAGCTTTTGCGCAGAACTGATAGTGTAGTCTATCGCTAAGCTGCTCAAGAATCTTTACGCGAGCAGTAGATACCGACGATTGAACCTTATTTGGCAAATCAACTGCAGGAGTGTTTGCACGCTCCGAGAATGGGAAAATGTGGAGAAATGCTGGCTCTATACTCTGTAAAAAGTCGCGCGAAGAGGCAAAATCCTCATCCGTTTCACCTGGGAAACCAGTTATCACATCAATACCAATAAAGGCATCTGGCATAGCTCTTTTTACCGCCGCAATTCGGTCGGCAAACTTCTCAACGGTATACCTACGGCGCATCAGTGCAAGTATCTTGTTTGAGCCGCACTGAATAGGGATATGGAAGTGATGTTGAAATTTAGGTGACCGCGTGCAAATATCTATAATCTCGTCAGTTAGCAGGTTTGGCTCTATAGAAGAAATGCGGTATCTCTCAACACCCTCAACCTTGTCTAAAGCACGCAACAAATCGGCAAAACTCTCGCCTGTTGTACGCCCAAAGTCACCAGTATTGACGCCCGTGATTACAATCTCCTTCTGGCCAGCAGCAACTATGGCCTCCGCCTGTGCAACAATGTCTGCAATCGGAATGTTGCGACTGCTTCCGCGAGCGTTGTGAATAGTGCAGTACGAGCAGCAGTAGTCACAGCCATCCTGAACCTTGAGAAATGCCCTTGTTCTGTCACCACTTGAGAATGCTGAGAAGAAGGTTGTTATCTGCTCTGTCTCGCAACTATAGACCTGAGTTTTACCTCTCTTTGTAAGTTCAAGTACTCGTTGATATGTTTCACCTTTATTATTGTTGCTCAATACTATATCAACACCCTCAATGTCTGCTATCTCGTAAGGTTTAAGTTGTGCATAACAGCCCGTAACGGCGATAATAGCATCTGGATTTCGGCGGTGTAACTTTCGGATAATGTTACGACATTTTTTGTCAGCATGCTCTGTAACGGAACAGCTGTTGATAATACAAATATCCGCAGCATCATTCGCAGATACGCGCTCAAAACCACCCTGCTCAAATTGGCGAGCGATGGTTGAACTCTCTGAGAAGTTGAGCTTGCATCCGAGTGTATGGAAATTGACTTTTTTACCCATTTTATACCAATTATTGTGCGAAGATACAAAAAAGGTGGGTTAAGTGGTGTAAAACAAACAAAAAAAGTGTATTTTTGTCTTTTGAATTATGGACTTTTTGTTTGATTTATTTGAGTATCGTTACCTTCTAAATGCTGTTATTGCCTGCATACTGTCGGGCATAACTTGCGGTATAGTAGGTACTTATATAGTAGCGCGTAGGATGGTGTTCCTCTGTGGAGGAATTACCCATGCCTCTTTTGGAGGGCTGGGTATCGCCTTCTATTTAGGGGTAAATCCTCTCTGGGGTGCAACAATATTTGCGGTGCTGTCGGCATTGGGCGTTGAGTTTGCTGCGGGTAGGACTAAGGTGCGTGAGGACTCTGCTATCGGTCTTATGTGGGGCGTAGGTATGGCTATTGGAGCGCTATTCATGAGTCTAAAACCCGGATATACCTCTGGAGACTTGTCCAGTTTTTTGTTTGGAAATATTATCTCGGTGACAAATGGCGATGTTATTGCCTTGGCTGTTTTAACACTGCTATTATTGGTTGGGGCAGCGCTGTGGCTAAAGCCGATAATCTATTTAGCCTTTGACCGAGACTTTGCACGCTCGGCGGGGGTGAAAACTGAGTTGATAGGCTATATTATCTCTGTTGTCATAGCAATAACCATAGTTCTATCTATCAGAGTGATGGGTATTGTTTTGCTCGTTTCGTTAATGACAATGCCGGTGGTAATTGCCAATAGTTTGACAAAGCACTACTCTAAAATTGCCATTTACTCCTCTATTATAGCTGCGTTATCTTCGTTGGCAGGTGTTGTAGTGAGCTACTATTTAGAAGTCCCTTCAGGACCAGCAATAATATTTGTGCTCGCACTTATATTGATTCTCTCTAAGTTGCGATAATCGGAGATACAAAAAAAATGAGGCTGAATAAAAAGTCTATTTTGTCGTTAACCCCTCTGCGAGGGCTTTTCCTCCTTGCAGCTCGGTAAAGTGAGTAAACTCACTCTACTCTCGCTCTGCAGCGTCGGTTACGCTCGCCCTCAAAATGCTTATTTACGCTTTAGGGTAATGATGCCAAAAGTGGCGCTTTTTAGAGAGTAAATAAATGGCGAGAAACGTAGTATTTCTCGCCCTATTTTTTGCTTGCTTTACCCTGATTACTTTGCAGAAAAAGGAACCATTTGACGAAGT
>SUZO01000041.1 GCA_015059805.1 Rikenellaceae bacterium | reverse complement strand
TTCGTCAAATGGTTCCTTTTTCTGCAAAGTAATCAGGGTAAAGCAAGCAAAAAATAGGGCGAGAAATACTACGTTTCTCGCCATTTATTTACTCTCTAAAAAGCGCCACTTTTGGCATCATTACCTTGAATTATAGTAGTTGCTCAATGCGCCTTAGCAACGGCGTAAAATCTGAATGCGAGTCGGCAAACTCGTCGTATGAAAGCTCCGTATGTCCACTCTGCGGCACGTCTGAGATATACTTCACAGCCACAAGGGGCACACCTGCAGCATAATCGCGCACAGCTATAGCCACAGCCATAATCTCCATATCAAAGATAGCGGACTTACAATCAAAGCGCTCCATAATATCTGTTGCCGAGCGACCATTGATAAACGAGTCGCCAGTAAAAACTGTTATATCGTCACACCCAGCCAATGCGTATGGGTCGGTAAGCTCTGGAATAAAGCCCTCAGGCACATCGCAATCGTGGTAGATAGCTCTATTAGGAGCAACAACATCGCCCTGCTTAAAGCCTAACGAGCCAGCTGCAAAACCGATAACAGCAACTGCATCAAAAGGCTCAACAGACTTTGCCACCGCCGTAGCCACGCCCGCAGCAGCACCAGCCTTACCAATACCAGAGCAGATAAGTGTATAGTCGTGCTTAGGGCTTGCAAAACCATCCAACGTTGAGCGCATATATTTATACTCCCTGCCTGTAGGAGCGACAATAAGTACCCTCATAATTACTTGTTATTGAGCAGGTTGATATACCTCTCCATCGCAGCATTTGTACCCTCTATATCATAGAGGTAAGGATTTCCGCACTGGATCTCATTCAGTCCCACAATATCCTCTGTTGTGTGGATTGGGAACACCTTATTATATACACGCGTAAGTGCTGCAGCAATATCCTCTGCCGTAACGCTATTCATTGTTGAGAGGTAAAATCCCGTCTGGCAACCCATTGGACAGAAGCTAACTATAGCGCTACCAATTACCTCGTCAAGGCGTAGGTAGTAAGCCATAAGGTGTTCAATAGTGTGCACAGTGCCTGCACTGAGTGGCTGGCGAGCCATAGGGGCGCAAAAACGCAAATCCCACGATAGCACCTTGAGCTCTTCGTTAATAGTATATGTTGAGCGAAGATAGAGACCCTCAGTAAGTGTACGATGGTCTACGTCAAAAGATGAAACAACCGATTTTTTCATATCTATTTTACTATTTCTTTACAATACTCCATATCATGTTCAAGCTGCTGGCGAAGCTCTACAACAGAGTTAAACTTTCGCTCATTGCGAATCTTCTCCAACAGTTTTACAGCGAGCCTCTTACCATACAAATCACCATGAAAATCAAAGACATGGGTCTCAAGCCAGCGACCCTTACTCTCAACAGATGGGCGGATACCGACGTTTGACATTGCGTTATATACCACACCCTCTATCTCAATCTGCGAGCGATATACGCCATTAGTAATATCCTCTCTATCTGATATATCCATATTTGCCGTAGGAAATCCGAGCTTTCGCCCCAATTGATTTCCCGACACAACCACTGCCACTATCTCAACGCCCTCCATTATATATCTTTTGTAAGTTTTTTGACCAGCGTGTACTGTGAGAAAAACTCCTTAGCAAATACGCGCATCACTGTATATGACGGTATGGCAAGCAACATTCCCAAGATACCCCATGCCGAGCCAGCGAGCAGAATAACGATAAAGACCTCAAGCGGATGGGCATTAACCCTCTCGGAGTAGAGCGTCGGCTGAATAACAAAATCATCCAAACCCTTAACTGTGAGCAGTGTACCAACAATAACAGCGAGTGTATAGCCGATAGTACAACCCTCAATTGGTGCGACAATGCCGACAAACATAGCCGCTATGCCACCCATCAAAGGTCCTGCATAAGGTATGACATTCATCACACCCATAATAACGCCGATAAAGCAAGCATCCTCAACGGCAAGACCGAAGAGTATCAGCACCACCGATATTACCGTCATCAGTATAAAACTCTCAAACAGCAGACCTGTAAAATATCGTGACAGCAGAACGGTCACCTTATCTAACGCTCTGGTTACATTCTCGGCGTACCTCTCTGGGAAGAGTGAGGTGACCATTTTATAGAACAGACCATCCTCCTTAAGGAAGAAGAATGTGATAAACGAGACGGAGAAGAACGCCACTACCATTGTCAGCGTTATATCAACAACAGAGGAGAATGCTGTATTGATAGTCTGATAATTGAGTACCTTGCGCAGCCAGCCAACGATAATTTCCGAAACAGAGACACTCTGCTCAGGCACGATTGCCAGGCTACTAAAGTACTGCTGCACATGCTCAAGTGGTTGCTGTATGTTTGATAAGACAGAGCGCAGGTCAAGCGATGCAAGTGAGGATATTTTACCAGTAACAAGTGGCACAACAAGTAGGCAGAAGCCGATAAGCACTACCCACATCGCAACAAGCGTCACAAGTGCCGACAGCCAACGAGGAACACTCCACTTTCTAATCTTAACGCTACTGATGATTCGCACAAGCGGTCTGCCAATAATAGCCAGCACCGCCGAGATAAGTATATAGACAACCGTAGAGCTGAAGTACCACAACAACGCCCCTACAAGCACCATTACAACGGCACCGGCAGCCCACCTTGCTATACTCTGATTGCTACTCATCTGACCAATCTGTTCTCTGTTCTCTGTTATCTGTTCTCTATACTCTACTCATCAGCGTCCTCAACGCCGAAGTCGCCGATGCGTGCGATTGGGGTTAGTGTACCCACCACTCTATCGCCAATCTCTACGAGCAGCTCAGCATTCTCAGGAAGCAGAATATCAATGCGCGAGCCAAACTTAATAAAGCCGCACTTATCGTTCTGGTGTACCTGCTCACCAACCTTTACGTAGCTCACAATACGACGTGCAACAACGCCTGCAATCTGACGGAAGAGCACCTCAATACCCTTAGAGGTCTCAATAACGGTTGTAGTTCTCTCGTTCTCAGTTGAAGACTTTGGATGCCAAGCTACAAGGAAGCGACCTGGGTGATACTTAAAGTACTTTACAAGACCGCCCACTGGGAACCAGTTGATATGCACATTGGTCACAGACATAAAAATTGAGACCTGGAGGCGTTTTTTACCCTCAAAGTACTCGTTATCCTCAACAACCTCTGTCACAACCACACGACCATCGCACGGTGAAAAGACAAGGTCAGCATCGTGAATCTTGATTCTTCGTGGCTCGCGGAAGAAGGAGACGATGAAGAACCAGAACATCACCAGCAGCGCTGTGATAAGCACGAGCAACCAGATATTCTCGCGTGCCTCAATCATATAGTATAGCAGTGTCCATACTGCTGCAAGGCATACGCCCGAAATGGCGATAATTTTATACCCCTCTTTATTTATCTTCATGGTTGTATGGTTTTTATAAGTTAGTCAATAGCAAGTACAAAAATGCAAATGGTGCCGATATAAGTAGTGCATCAAAGCGATCTAACACGCCCCCATGTCCTGGCATTATAGCACCAGAGTCCTTAACACCTGCGCTACGCTTAAAGAGCGACTCAACAAAGTCACCAGCAACACCCGTTACGGCAATTATTGCTCCAAGACCTGCCCAAAGAGCGAGATTTCCGCCAAGCAGGTGACCGAAGAGCATTGCAAAGCCTACTGCAGCCACTACGCCACCAACAAAGCCCTCCCAACTCTTCTTTGGGGATATACGCTCGCACATACGATGGCGACCAAGTGTCATACCCACAAGGTACGCAAATACATCATTTGCCCAAATAATAAGCACATAGCAGATTGCATACCATGGCTGCCAGCTACCCAAGCCACTAAGCAACTGAGGCACAGCAAGCATCATAGATAGCGGAAGTGCAACATATAGGGCGCCCATAAGTGTTGTTCCAACATTGGCTATTGGATTATCGTATGCTCTGAACAGCTCAAGGATGAAGCTGACAAATATCAGCAGCGGAATAAGCGTCAGCACTGCCCACACAAGGCTATCGCCCCAGCAGCAGCTCTTCATCACCACCTCTAAAAATATCAAGGTCGCAAAGGCGAAGATTGCAAGGGTGAGCGTGAGTCCCAAGTATCGCTGAGGTTTATAACCACAAGCCTCTGAGAGGTTATAGAACTCCCACACGCCGACTACAGCAACAACAGAGAGCAGCGCCACATATCCATATCCTGAGATAAGTGTTGCACCAAAGAGCACCGCTGCAAGTACAGCACCGCTAAGCGTGCGAACAGTAAGATTTTTAAGTTTCTCTTTATTCATAGTAGGGTTAGGTTTAGTTCTGGTATTTATTCCTCTACCTCAGTGGTTGGTTCAGCCTCCACAGTCGGCTCTTTTGGTTCACGTGCTCCAAAAATTCGCTCTACATCCTCAGTAAAGACAACCTCACGCTCAAGCAACAGATTGGCAAGTTCAGTAAGACCCTCACGATTCTCAAGAATTGTCCTCTCGGCCATAGCGTAAGCCTCGGCAATAATAGCCTTAACCTCGTCGTCAATCTGCTGAGCTGTACGCTCGGAGTATGGCTTTGTAAATGCCATATCGCTCTGACCAGTAGAGTCGTAGTAGCTGATTGTTCCCACCTTCTCGCTCATGCCGTAGTATGCCACCATAGCATATACCTGCTTTGTCACACGCTCAAGGTCATTCAGCGCGCCAGTAGAGAGGTGACCGAAGAATATCTGCTCTGCAACACGACCCGCTAACGTAGATGCAATTTCGTCCATCCACTGCTCCTTAGTTGTAATCTGTCGCTCCTCTGGCAAGTACCATGCAGCACCCAGAGCCTTACCGCGAGGGATGATAGTCACCTTAATAAGTGGATTGGCATGCTTAAGCTTCCAGCTCACCGTTGCATGACCCGCCTCGTGGAAGGCGATTGTACGCTTCTCGGCTGGCGAGATAACCTTATTCTTCTTCTCAAGACCACCAATAATGCGGTCTATAGCTGCAAGGAAGTCCTCCTTTGATACAAACTTTTTATTATGACGAGCAGCAATAAGTGCAGCCTCGTTACAAACATTGGCAATATCTGCGCCAGAGAATCCAGGTGTTTGACGAGCAAGAAACTCACGGTCAAGCGCTGGGTCGAGTTTGAGCTTACGCAGATGCACATCAAAAATCTGCTTACGCTCATGAATCTCAGGCAGACCCACCTCAATCTGGCGGTCAAAGCGACCTGCACGCATCAGCGCCTTATCAAGAATATCAGCACGGTTTGTTGCTGCAAGCACTATAACGCCAGCATTTGTCTGGAAGCCATCCATCTCAGTAAGGAGCTGGTTGAGTGTATTCTCACGCTCATCGTTACCAGAGAAGCCTGCATTTCTACCACGCGCACGACCAATAGCGTCAATCTCGTCAATAAAGACGATACATGGAGCCTTCTGCTTTGCCTGCTCAAAGAGGTCACGCACACGCGATGCACCCACACCGACAAACATCTCCACAAAGTCAGAGCCTGAGATAGACAAGAAAGGCACATTTGCCTCGCCCGCAACAGCCTTAGCAAGCAGGGTCTTACCCGTTCCTGGAGGACCTACAAGCAGTGCGCCCTTTGGAATCTTAGCGCCCAGCTCGCGGTACTTGCCCGCGTTACGAAGGAAGTCCACAATCTCCATAATCTCAACCTTTGCCTCCTCAAGACCAGCGACATCCTTAAAGGTCACCTTACGATTTGGATCATCCTGGTCAAACTCCTGAGCGCGAGCCTTGCCTACATTCATTATTCCGCCACCAGCACCACCTGCGCCGCCACGACTAAAGCCGCGCATGATGAATATCCAGATAACGATAAAGAATATCCAAGGTAACCAATTAAGCAGAGAGTCCATCCATCCACTACGATGGTTATCGTATGTCAGAGCCACATCAGTAGGGCTTTGAGCCACTGCCTTATCAAAATCTCCACGGAATGTCTCTACAGAGCCAATCTGAAACTCAAGGTGGTGCCCCTGCTCAGGCAGGGTGGCGTACTTAGATTGCTCATCTGACGCCAAATACTCTACGCCCTGAGGGGTAAGGTATACCAACGCTTTATCACGATTAACAACCTCAATCTTGCTAACCATACCCTTCTCAATCAGAGAGTCCACCTCGCGCCAATCGCTCTCAACAGGATTTTTAGGACTCTGTCCAAAGAGCGCAAAGCCGATGATAGAGATAAAGACAACTGTCCACAACCACATCATGTTGGGGCGGAAGCTAATCATTCCATTATTCTTCTTTTTCTTTGCCATTTTTTACACATTCATTATTGTACAACTGTATGTACAACGACTTTTCGCCATACAAATTGCACAACTGAGCAAAAATAGTGCTCACTATTCAACATCCTCATACTCCACCATTGGAGCATCTGCCCACAAATCCTCAAGGCGATAGTAGTCACGAAGCTCGGTCTGGAAGATATGCACCACAACGTCAATATAGTCCATTGCAACCCACAAACCAGTCTGCTTGCCCTCTACACGCCATGGATTCTCGCCCAACTTAAGATATACCGCCTCCTCAATAGAGTCTGCAATAGCACACACCTGAGTCGTAGAGTCGGCATTGCAAACCACAAAGTGTGAGCAAATTGCGCCATCCATACCACTCAAATCAAGCGATACAACACCCTTACCTTTTTTATCCTGAATTGCCTCGGCAATCACCTCAATCAATCTCTGTTCTTCCATATCTTTTTTGATAATATACTATAATCACGCAAAGATAATAATAATTTCCGTAATTGCAAATAAAAAGGGGGCTAATAGCGCCCCCTTAGACCATTTTGAACAAGGATTTACCTACTCTTTTGATAGACCATCTCAAGACGGTGCGACATAAAGTACTGAGCCACACCACGCAGTGCCATATAGGCAGTAAAAGCCAACCACAGAGCATTATTCCCGATAAATGGATAGAGCGAGTAGTAGAGCGCAAAGTATGCCACTGTAGAGATAAGCATTGAGTTACGAAGTATGCGTGTAAGTGTTGCACCGACCATAATTCCATCCATCAAAAATGGCAGTGCTGCAGCCATAGGAATAGCGATAACCCAGCCGATATACTGCCCTGCAACCTCCAGTATTTGAGGCAGTTGCGACTCCTCTCCAACAAACAGACCCAGAATATTTTTCCACCAGAAAAGGTAGATAACAATACAGACCACAGCAGTTCCTAAAGCCCAGATGACACAACGCTTAATACACTGTCTGAGTGAGAGTTCATCCTTCGCCCCGACAAAGCGACCAGTAAGAGCCTCGGCAGCATACGCAAAGCCGTCGTTCATATAGGAGAAGAGTGTAAAAAGTTGCAGCAACATTGTATTTACCGCCAGCACAATATCGCTCCCCATACGTGCCGATGCGGCGGTAAAGAATGTGTAGACCATAACGATGCAGAAGGTGCGGATTATAATATCTCCATTGACCTTAAAAAACTCCTTCAGCGCGCTAATATCCAGCACTTTAGCAATATCTACACGGTGCAGTGTCTTTCTGAAATATACCACTAACAGTAGTAGCGAAAGAAGCATGCCGCTCCACTGCGCCACGACCGAAGCGTAGGCAATACCCGTAATGCCCATATCATACCCAAAGACAAACCACAGGCTCAGCAAAACATGCAGCACATTGATAAATATCGAGGTCCACATCGGAATTACCGCATTCTGCATACCCGTAAACCAGCCATTAAGTCCAAAGAGCATAATACCTGCAGGCACAGCCCAAATACGGGCATAAAAGTACTCTGAAACCATCTGTGAGCCATTCATCATCCAGAGCGAAAGTTCGCCAAGAGGATACTGCAACACAAGCACTATCACGCCCAAAATTGCTGAGATACCGACAGCTCTGACAAGCATTGCTGTTGTAGTAGCAAAATCCTGAGCACCAAAGGCTTGTGCGGTCATACCACTTGTACCCATACGGATAAAAGAGCAGTTCCAGTAGATAAAATTAAAGATTGAAACACCCACAGCCAGAGCGCCAATAGTAGCGGCGCTATCACCCGTATGACCAGCTATTGCCGTAGAGAAAATTCCCATCAGCGGCACAGTGATACTGGAGATAATATTCGGTATAGCTATTCTAAAAATTTCACGATTCATGGTGCAAAAATACCTAAAATTTGGAAATCCGAAACAAAATTTATAATTTTGTATGATAATAGACCTAATAAAAAAATTCTGTATGAAAAGGGTATTTACATTTATAGCACTCTGCTGTGCTCTCATCTTTACATCTTGCGACAAGGAGGTCCCTACAGATAGCGATATTCCGAGCATTGAGTTTGAGCAAAAGGAGTACACACTACCTGCCGAGGGTGGCGATATAGTTATTCCGGTACTCTCTACGGGCATAGATTTTGCCACTATACGTTACATGTTTGAGGATGCATGGGACTTTGACTCAGATGGCAACATGATTCCGCGCGAGGGTTGGATTTCGCTGCAGGTTATACCTAACTACCCAGAGTCGCGCACTCTTTTAAGGGGTCGCTCAGGCATTAAGCTCACCGTTAAGCCAAACAAGAGCCTATCTAACCGCACTGCATGGCTATTAGTGGGTAGTTTTAGCGACACCGAGAGCGTTGTATTGCGCCAACCTACGGTTAATGCCAAGCAGTAAAAATCGCATTTTACGCTTTAATTATACAATTAAGCGGTTATTTTCGTAGAAAATAGGTTGCTATTGGGAAAATTCACTACCTTTGCAGCCAAAATATAAAAATATGGCAAAGTTTAATACAGAAAATTCGTCTACCCTTTCGCGTTTTGCAAAAGATAAGCGCGTACGCACAACTGCTCCAAAGGAGTCTTCAGAGCGTAGTGAGCGCAACTTCTCACGCCCAAAGCGTGCATCATATAACCCACACTTTACTGAGGATAACCGCCTTCGTGACGGGTACACTCAGTCTGAGCGCAGCGAGCGTCCTGCACGCCCAGCACGCCCTTCACGTCCAGCATCTAAGCCGTTTGGTAAGCGCTCAGAGGGTGGCTTTAAAAGCAAGCCTCAGGGTCGTAGCGCTGCAAAGCCTTATGGTAAGCGCAGCGAGGAGGGTCGCAGTGAGCGCCCACGTACAACAGAGCGTCGCAGCTACCCTAAGTTCAACCCTAACAAGCAGACTGGCGAGGTTCGCCTTAACCGTTTTGTGGCACAGTCAGGCATCTGCTCACGTCGTGAGGCTGACGAGCTGATTGCTGCAGGTCTTGTAAGCATAAACGGAGTGATTGTCACTGAGCTTGGCACAAAGGTTAAGCCAGGTGACGAGGTTCGCTTCAATGGCGAGAAAATCCAGGGTGAGAAGCATGTCTACCTACTCCTAAACAAGCCTAAGGGATATGTTACTACTCTTGAGGATGACCATGCAGCAAAGACCGTGATGGAGCTTATTGAGGGCGCATGTACCGAGCGCGTATATCCAGTAGGTCGTCTGGACAAGAACTCATTAGGACTGCTACTCTTCACAAATGATGGTGATATTACCCGAACCCTTACACACCCATCACTCAAGAAGAAGAAGATCTACGAGGTTACCCTTGACCAGCCACTCACTCGCGCAGATTTTGAGACCCTTGCCGAGGGAGTGACCCTTGAGGATGGCGAGGCATACTTTGACGAGATTTCATGGCTTAAGGATGACAAGAAGTCTGTAGGCGTAGAGATTCACTCAGGCAGAAACCGTATTGTGCGCCGTATGTTTGAGCATTTAGGCTATCAAGTGACAAAACTTGACCGTGTGTACTACGCTGGACTGACAAAGAAGAACCTCAAGCGTGGAGCATGGCGATTCCTTACTGTAGACGAGGTAAATCGTCTGAAATCAGGAAGATACGAATAACAAAAAAAAATATCTAACCCAATGGATAAGGTAAAACTTTTAGATCGCACCTTTAAGGTGATGATTCCTGCCGAGCAGATTGATAAGGCTGTAGCAAAAGTGGCTCAGAGGCTGAATGAGGACTATGCTAATGCTGCCAAACCGCCAATTTTCGTTGGTGTATTGTGCGGTGCTGTAGTATTTCTCTCTGACCTATTGCGCAAGATAAGCTTTACAAATGAGATGACCTTTATTCAGGTATCATCATATCAGGGCACACAGTCTACGGGCAATGTACACCGCAAGTTAGGTATTGACTTTGACATTACAGGTCGAGATATTATTCTTGTAGAGGATATTGTAGAGACTGGGCACAGCATTGAGCACATGGTGTCGTATCTTGAGACGCTTAATCCAAATAGCGTTGAGGTGTGCACCCTATTCTACAAGCCAGAGAAGCATCTCTATGACCGCAAAATTAAGTATGTGGCTATGGAGATTGGCAACGAGTTTATCGTGGGTTATGGTCTTGATTACGATCAAGTTGGTCGTGGTCTGAAAGATATTTATGTCCTTGATAATGAGTAATAACGAGGTACTACAGGGCGGGCAGTTGCTTCCATTAGTAGAGGATTTCTACACAATTCAAGGCGAGGGCTTCCATACTGGTAAGCCCGCCTATTTTATACGCCTGGGCGGATGCGATGTGGGTTGCAAGTGGTGCGATGCAAAGTACACTTGGAATCCGAAGCTCTACCCTCCCACCAATATTGACGTTGTTGTACAGCGAGCTGTTGAGTGTCAAGCTAAATCTATAGTTATCACTGGTGGCGAGCCGTTGCTCTACCCTCTTGAACCACTGACCTCACGTCTAAAGGCAGAGAATCTGAAGATATTTCTTGAGACCTCAGGCTCACACCCCTTCAGTGGATACTTTGACTGGGTGTGTCTTTCACCAAAGCGCAAGCAACCGCCTTTAGAGGAGGCTTTTGCGCGTGCAGATGAGCTCAAGGTGGTTATTGAGAGTGAGGAGGACTTTGAGTGGGCAGAGCAGAATGCCGCAAAGGTTACGGAGAGCTGTCTACTCTACCTGCAGCCAGAGTGGAGCCGCTCAAAGGAGATGATGAGCAGTATTGTTGAGTATGCAAAGAGCAACCCAAAGTGGAGCATCTCTATTCAGAGTCATAAATTTATGCACATACCATAATGGCTAAGGGTAAGAAGTTTGGATTTCTAAGCAAATTAGTACCTGATGCGTCACTACTATTCTGGCGCGTCATTACTATTGTCATATCCATCATCACCCTTATCATTATTGTGCAATCGGCATGGAATATCATCCTCTCCAAGCGAGAGATAAACCGTCTGACACGGCTCCAAGAGAGCTATAGGCGACAAATAGCAGCCGATAGCGCCATACTACACAGTTTGCAGTACGACGAGTATCTTGAGCAGTACGCCCGCGAGAGATACAATATGCAACGGGAAAACGAGCAGGTCTACAAGATTGAGTAGGCTCAAATTGAGTTAAAGGTAATGATGCCAAAAGCGGCGCTTGATTAAAAATGTAATTGCCTATAAATTTGGAAATTACAGCGATATTTTAGAGATTAGTAGAAACCGGTTTCTACTAATCTCTATTTTTTATGGTAAAAAA
>SUZO01000040.1 GCA_015059805.1 Rikenellaceae bacterium | reverse complement strand
GCTTTGAGATAATCACCGGCACATTTGAACGCATAGCCTCAAGCGGAGCGATACCAAATGGCTCAGATACTGACGGCATAACAAAGACATCAGAGAGCTGGAACATCTTATCCACATCGGCACCACGAAGGAAGCCAGTGAAGTGGAAGCGGTCTGCAATACCCAGACGGGCAACACGGCGGATGACGTGGTTCATCATATCGCCAGAGCCAGCCATCACAAAGCGGACATTTGGACAACGCTTGAGCACCTTCGCAGCCGCCTCAACAAAGTAGTCAGGACCCTTCTGGAAGGTAATTCGGCCGAGGAAGGTAACAACCTTATCCTCTACACCGCGCTCTGGCCATGCCTCACCCTTGTCGGTAAAGCGAACAGCGTTGTGTACTGCAACAACTCTCTCGGCAGGTACACCATAGCGGTTGATAATAATATTTCTTGTAAGGTTTGACACAGCAATTACGCGGTCTGCAGCGTGCATACCTGCGCGCTCAATGGCGTAAGTCTGGGTGTTGATATTCTCACCTGAGCGGTCAAACTCTGTTGCATGCATATGAACAACAAGTGGCTTACCAGATACGCGCTTTGCAGCGATACCGGCAAAGTATGTCAGCCAGTCGTGCGCGTGGATAACATCAAACTCACCTGCGTGGTCCTTCGCCACCTGAGCTGCAACGATAGCATAACGAGCAATCTCCTCAAGCAGGTTGGCGCCATACTTACCAGAGAATGTATATCGCTGGCTCCACACATCGCGGGTCTCCCAACGCTTCTCGCCAGTCTTTACAAACTCGTCGTGGTAGGTCTCATAGTCCTCTGGAGAGAGGTATGGGACAAGGTTTGAGTCAATGTGGATAAACGACATCTTCTCAATAATATCCTCGCAGTCGGAGTCTACATTGCCAAAAACTGTCTCCACGTCACTCGCATTGACAATATCTACAAATCGCTGATCCTCATCGCCACTGGCGTGCGGCATAACGAAAGTCACATCTACGCCGTTACGCGCAAGACCACGCGTCATTCCGTAGCAAGCAGTTCCCAGACCTCCAGCAATATGGGGTGGAAACTCCCATCCAAACATTAAAACTCTCATTGTACCTATTTTTTACTTGTTTTTACTTCTTTCTTTGCGCTACGCTTTGCTGCGCGTGCCACCTTAGCCTCCTGCTTCTCAATAAGCTGGCGGATGTAGAGCAGTGCACCTACGCTCCAAGCCATTGAGAATGCACCGCGTGGTGCAAATGGAGGGTTAGCATCGTAATACTCAGCCACAGAACCAATGCAGTAGGTCTGGATATTGTCGTCATAAGCCTCGTACATCTCCTTAGCCTTAGCAAGGAACTTCTCACCCTGAAGTGCAAAGGCGCACTCAAAGTAGAACATCATAGGCCATACCCACACTGCACCATTCTTGCTTGCTGCCTCCTGCTCAATAGGGTTCTCCTTGTATGTGCTCTCAAAGCGAGAGTCCTCTGGAGAGAGTGAGCGAAGACCCAGCGGAGTGAGCAGGTGCTGACGAGCTACAAGCAGAATATTTACAATCTGCTCCTCGTCTACCATCTTATATGGCAATCCGCAAGCGACAATCTGGTTACAACGAACAGCTTTGTCTGCGCCACGAAGGTCTACATAGTCGGCAAGATAACCCTCATCATTAAGGTAGAAGCACTCGATAAATGCCTGCTTAGTCTGCTTTGGCAGAGCCTTCCACTCAGCTACAAACTCCTTGTCGCCACACTTCTTAGCAAGTTCAAGGGCGTAGCAAACGGCATTGTACCACAGAGCGTTAATCTCTACAGTATATCCTGCGCGCGGAGTCTGTGGCACGCCACCCATTACAGAGTTCATCCAAGTAAGAGCATAACCCTCACGAGCCGCCCAGATAAGACCATTGCTGTGCAGTGCTACGCAACCACCGAAGAATCCCTTGCGGTATGCGCCGAGGATGCTCTTCATAGCCTCGCCATACCTCTCCCATACTGCCTTAGCGCCGATATGTCCCTCAAGCTGCTGGAGAGTCCAGAAGAACCAGAGTGGAGCGTCGGCAGCAACCTCGGCAGAGGCTGAGCCAGCGAAGTCGCCATTGTGCATATCGGCAACCATAGTATCAAGAACGGCAATGCAGTCCTCCTTATAGCCCTGCTCAAGGGTAAGACCTGGCAGAGAGATAAATGTTGAGCGACCATCTACGCCATACCAAGGGTAACCTGCAACAACCTCTGTTCTATCGCCTGGGCGACGGATAATAAACTGGCGTGCAGAGTGGTGTAGACAGCTCTTAAAGTCAATCTTGTGTGTACGACGAGCGATTGAAGAGTTGAAGTACTCAACAATATCCTCTGAAGATGCCATCTCGTCTACAGATGCCGAGAAGATGATACTCTCGCCCTTCTCAATCTCCATCTCAAAGTAGCCAGTTGTAAGCAGATCCTCGTAACCCTCATAGCCACGCTCAATCTCCTTCTGATACTCAAAGTCGTAGTACCAATCTGGTGCGGCGATAAACTTAGCGCTATCTTTGCTCAGCTGCATGTGCAACCATGGGAAGCCGTCATAGAGGCGGTTCTTCACACCATTAGTTACAGGATAAGAGCGCACATTAGCATCCATATTTGCCTTAGAGAGCGAGTGCTTATTTCTGAAGGCGAGGAATGGGCGCAGACGCAATGTAGTCTTAGAGTGCGCATCTACAAGAGTGTAGCGAATCATCAGATGAGTACGCTTGTGAATCCAGAGAAGCTCCTTCTTCAGAATCACACCACCCACACGATAGGTGATTGTTGGGCAAGGTGTGTACTCAAAGTCTGTGATGTACTTGTGACCTCGTGGCTCATAAACACCGCGGAAGCGATGCAGTGCCAAATTGAAAGACTGGTCGTGCTGCACGATAGTTTCGTCAAGCGAAGAGAGCAAAACATAGGTCTGGTCGGTTGAGTCAATAGGGGCAACAATCAGTCCATGATACTTGCGAGTATTGCAGCCTACAATCGTGGTGCTCATATAACCACCGCGACGGTCTGTGGCAAGCATTTCGCGCTGAAGCGAATACTCCAAGTTTCCAAGTTCCCGTTTGTCAAATGTTAATCCCGGCATAATATTATTTTGTAAGATTTTACAAGATGTTACGTAAAGGTAGTAATTTTTTACTAAAACACCAACCTTTTTATCGTTTTTTTATCAAAGAAAGCGGTTTGGGTGTTAAAATCACACCCAAACCACCCTTTTTTGATAGTTTTTTGTCTAATTATTACAATCAGAACCTACGCCCACTTTACCAGTGCGAAGTCCATGCGGTGTGCGAGCTTCTCGTTCTGTGGGAAGATACGGATAGCAATATCAAAGATACCTGTCTTGCGTGGAGTGTACTCAAGGGTGTAGACCACCTTGTTACCCTCAACATTAGTCTGTACAAATGGCAGTGAGTAGTCTACATTTGCAGCCTGACCAGCCACCATTGGCTTAGCCACAACAAGCTCTACGCCGATATCCTCTGGATTGAGGTTTGCAATGTCAAGCGATACCTCAAAGCGATACTTCTCGCCTACAAACAGAGCCTCCTTATCTACGCGAACACGCTCTACATTGAGCACCTTCACCTCGTCCCAAACGGCTGAAACCTTACGCTTCCATGCTGCAATCTCACGAGCGAGGATGTAGTTATTCTCAACCATTGCGCTCTTGCGCTCAGCAAGCTGATTATAGAAGCGCTCCTCGTAGTCGGTAAGCATACGGTTTGTGGTAAAGTTAGAGGCTATATCTGCCACGCAGCTCTTGATTGCTGTACACCACTCTGCAGGGATACCCTTCTCATCGCGCGAATAATACATAGGTACAATCTGCTCCTCAATAGTGGTGTAGATCATCTCGGCATCAAGGTCGTTCTGGTGACCCTGGTCGGTAAATGTGCGCTCCATAGGAAGCATCCAACCGGCACCCTCCTTGTAGCCCTCAACCCACCATCCGTCGAGAACTGAGAACTGCATAACTCCGTTCATAACACACTTCTCACCTGATGTACCTGAAGCCTCAAGTGGACGAGTTGGTGTGTTGAGCCATACATCCACACCCTGAACCATACGGCGAGCAAGCTCCATGTCGTAGTTCTGCAGGAAGATTACCTTACCCACGAACTCTGGCATCAGTGACACCTCAACAATACGCTTGATAAGGTCCTGACCTGGCTTATCATTTGGATGCGCCTTACCAGCAAAGATAAACTGTACTGGGTGCTCTGGGTTATTTACAATCTTTGACAGACGCTCAAGGTTTGTAAAGAGCAGGTGGGCACGCTTATAAGTTGCAAAGCGGCGTGCAAAACCGATAGTGAGCACCTCTGGCTTGATAGCCTCAGAGACCTGCACAAGCTGACGTGGTGAGTCAAAACGCACCTGTGTAGGATCGGTATAGCGGCGCTTGATGGTCTTAATAAGGCGGTTCTTGAGGAACATACGCTCCTTCCAAAGCTCCTCATTAGAGATATTCTTCATCTTCTGCCAAGCAGGGATGTCATACTGGTGACCCTCAAAGCCCTCTGGGAAGTACTTAGCATAGAGGCGACGCATATTTGATGCTGTCCAAGTTGGATAGTGAACACCGTTAGTCACATAGCCAATGTGCAGCTCATTCTTGAAGTATCCTGGCCACATATTGCCCAGAATATCCTTTGAAACCTCTCCGTGCAGCCAAGATACACCGTTCACCTCCTGTGAAAGGTTACATGCAAGCACTGACATAGAGAACTTCTCGTTCACATCGTTAGGATTTACCTTACCCAAGTTGATAAACTGGTCCCAAGTAATGCCGAGCACATCTGGATAGTGTGACATATACTGACGAATCATAGACTCTGGGAAGGCATCGTGACCTGCAGGCACTGGTGTATGGGTTGTAAATAGCGATGAGCTACGAACAACCTCCAAAGCCTCAGAGAATGAGAGCTTCTGACGACCGATAAAGTTGCGGATACGCTCAAGACCGATAAATGCAGCGTGACCCTCGTTGCAGTGGTAAACATCCTGCTTGATACCCATCTTATTCAGGGCGCGGATACCACCCACACCAAGCAGTAGCTCCTGCTTGAGACGGTTCTCCCAGTCACCACCGTAGAGGTAGTGTGTTACCTGACGATCCTCCTCAAGGTTAGCCTCGTAGTCGGTATCGAGCAGGTAGAGTGCTGTACGACCAACCATGCAGCGCCATACGCGAGCAAAGAGTGTACGACCAGGGAAGGCTACCTGAACAGTTACCCAGCTACCATCCTCGTCACGAACTGGAGAGATAGGCAGCTTAAAGAAGTTCTGTGGCTCATATACAGCCTCCTGAGCACCCTGTGCCGAAAGACGCTGTGTGAAGTATCCATAGCGGTACAAAAGACCTACGGCTACCATTGGCACATTCTTATCTGATGCCTCCTTGAGGTAGTCACCTGCAAGGATTCCAAGACCACCAGAGTAGATCTTCAGTGTGTGGTGCAGACCATACTCCATAGAGAAGTATGCAATCTTTGGAGTATCAGCCTTTGGAGCCTCGTTCATATACTCCTGGAACTGAGCATAAACCTCAGCGAGCTTAGCAAGGAACTCCTTATCAGCCTCAAGCTCTGCAAGGCGCTCAATAGAGAGCTTATCAAGCAGTGCAATTGGGTTGCGGTTTACCTCTACCCACAAATCCTTGTCAATATACTCAAACAGATCGCGTGCGCCGAGAGTCCAGCTCCACCAGAGGTTGCGTGACAGCTCCTCAAGTGGACGAAGCACCTCTGGAAGAGACTTCTCAACCATCACACGCTGCCAAGATGGACGCTCTGCAAAGAGCTGCTGACGCACGAAGTTAATCTGCTCAGTGCGTGAGCCACCATCACCAAGTACGGCGCGGTTTGTACGAGCTACACAGCTCTCGATAGCTGCCTGGTAAGCCTTTGTATAGTGCTTGAAGAGGTTTTTCCACAGCGCAAGCTTTGAAACCTCGTATACTGATGCACGAATCTCGGCAACCTCCTGCTCAAGGCGAGAAGCGAACTGCTGGATTGTCAGTGCAATCTCAGCCGCTGCCTGTGAGCTATTTGTATCGTTACGCTCGATAACGGTGATACCCTCGTGGTTCTCAAGACCTGCAGCCCACACACCAAAACCTGCAAGGGTAGTGGTAATTGTAGGCACTGAGAAGGCGATAGACTCCAGTGGAGTGTAGCCCCATGGCTCATAGTATGAAGCGAAGACTGTAAGGTCCATACCCACAAGAAGCTCGTAGTAGTTCTTGTTGAAGATACCGTCATTCTGGTTAAGGTATGTAGGTACGAAGATAACCTTTACATTTGAATCTGCAGCATCAAGACCATACTCAGTAATAGCAGCTGCCACCTGATCCCAAGCCTGGTTCTCAAGGTAGTGAGTAGAGTGGCGATACTGAGTAGCATCAATAGCATTGCTGCTATCCTTAAGGTGAGCCTGAAGGTCAGTTCTTGCACCATGGTTAGCCGCTGGAACAGTTACATAGGCAAGAATCTGCTTCTCCACATTTGACTGTGAAAGGCGCTTGAGTGACTCAAAGAATACATCCAGACCCTTGTTGTGGAACTCATAACGACCAGAGGTGCCGATAATAAGCGGCTCAGAGTCAAACTTGCAACCAAGGCAAGCCTCTGCAACCTCAATCATAGCCTTACGAGCCTCAGCACGCTTAGCCTTATACTCATCGCCTGTCCAAACAAAGTCGTTCTCAAAACCATTTGGAGTGACAACATCAACCTCCTTGCCGAGCAGATACTTACACTCACGAGCTGTAATATCGCTCACTGTAAGGAAAGCGTCGTGATACTGCGCACCCATCTTCTCAATAGAGTGCTTAGCAGTTACGTTGAACTGACGAGCAAGGTCGTCGGCATTGAACTTTGCAAGGCTACCATATAGTGGCAGACGGTTACCAGCGATGCAACGACCCATAACTGTTGCGTGGGTAGTCATCACTGTTGCCACGTATGGAGAGTGCTGACGCAGGTAAAGACCACCAGAGCAGCTCATCCACTCGTGGAAGTGAGCTACAACCTTATCTGTTGCAGCGGCGATATTCTCAACATAAGAAGCAATTACCTGACCAGCGATGTGACCAAAGAGTACTGGCTCTACATAGTCCCACTGACCAGAGAGAGAGTCTACATGGTAGTTATCCCACAGACCCTTCAAAATCTCATCCTTCTGAGAGAAGTGGGTTGTAAAGTCAATAAGGATTGCGATTGGCTTACCAACCACATTCCAGCGACCAATACGAACACGGATACCCTCATTGTAGAGCTGCTGACGCCATGCACGGAAGAGTGTTGCATCCTCCTCAAACTCGCTATTTCCACTGTCCTTAGAGAAATCAGGGCCGATGACGATATACTTATCGCCCAACAGTTTTGTCACAGTAAGTGCCTTGGTAGCCACTACGGTATGAATACCGCCTACCTTGTTGCACACCTCCCAGCTTACCTCAAAAAGGGTGTCTGGAGTAAATTTCTTTTCACTCATAATTATCTGATATTTTGTACTTTTCTCAAAATTTTTCGGCGCAAAGATAGTACTTTACATTTAATTTTGAAAGTTTTATTAAAAAAATTTAATAATTTCACCTATATTATATTTATATCCTCCTCAAACAGCTCGCAAATTACGCTATCTGAGACAAGAAAATGGTCTGCTGGCACAGCTACATGACCGTGATTTTCGACCAACCAACCACACTCAACAAATCGCTTAGCTCTGTTTACGACACGATTAGCGACCTGCTCGCCCCACCGTTGAGCTATATAACCAATCTCTATACCCTCGGCTCTGCGCAAGCTCACCATAATATACTCATTCAGAGCATCTAAAGCTGTCAAGCTCTCGCAGCCATACTCCACGCCCGCAATATACTCCTCAACATCCTGCTCACACCAGCGACGATGCTTGCCATTGAACGAGTGCGCTCCAGCTCCAATGCCTAAATACTCCGCGCCAGTCCAGTATGACGAATTATGGCGTGAGCGATAGCCTTTTTTGGCAAAGTTACTCACCTCATAATGCTCATACCCTGCCTCTGTAAATGTCTGATGCACAGAGAGGAACTCCTCCTCACTAAGCTTCTCACTCACCTGTGCAATCTCTCCGCGCGAGAGCAGCCTACCAAAGCGAGTTTGCGGCTCTATAGTAAGATGATAAGCCGAGATATGCTCCACATCTGTCGCCACAGCCTGTTGCAATGTCCGCTCCAAACTCTCGCCACCAAAACCCGCAACGCCAAAGATTATATCGATGGATATATTCTTAAAACCGACCTTGCGCAGCCTCTCTATAGCCCTCAAAGCCCCCGAAGCCGAGTGTCTACGACCCATAAACTGTAGACAGCCATCATCAAACGACTGCACACCCATAGATACTCTATTTACAGATGTTGCAGCGAGCTGAGCTGCATACTGCTCGGTAATATCATCGGGATTAACCTCAACAGTTATCTCCTCCAATGCTGAGCAATCAAATAGCCGCCTCGCCTGGGTTATAAACCGCTCTATCTCCGCTGGATTTACTAACGATGGTGTTCCACCGCCAAAGTAGATGGTACGAATAGCTCTATCTGTCAAAAAAACCTCTTCGCGCTCTAACTCTCGGTGCATCTGCTCCAACACCTGCGGCATATACTTTACCTTTACGCTACGCATAAAGTCGCAATACCCACACAACCGCTTACAGAAGGGAATATGAAAATAGAGAGCTGCCATAGTACAAAAGTAACCATTTTTAGTATGTCTGCAAAAATGGCTCTACCTTTTTGCTGTGAATAGTGCAAAATCGCCGATGACTGGTCAAAAAAAGTGTGTAATTGTCACCATATTCTGCTCTATAATCCGTTTTTATATCTCTATAAAGAAAAAATATAAATTTTTCTCTGTTATTTTTTTCACAATTCAAAAATTAGCAATATCTTTGCATCGGGAAAATAGGGGTCTATGCGAACCCTCCGGTTGCACAGCAGGCAGAGGGGGGGGGAGAAAATAGGGAAATAGGGAATAGGGTCTGTTTTTTCGAAAGGTAAAAGAAAGAGGTTAAATCACTAAATATTAAACAATTATGGCTTTTAAGAAAGAAGATTTATTGAAGTACGGTATTACCGAGACCACTGAGGTTGTTTACAATCCATCTTATGAGGTTCTCTTTGAGGAGGAGACTAAGGAGTCTCTTACCGGTTTTGACCGTGGTCAGGTAACTGAGCTTGGCGCAGTAAACGTAATGACAGGTGTTTACACTGGTCGTTCTCCTAAGGACAAGTTCATCGTTATGGACGAGAACTCTAAGGATACTGTATGGTGGACTTCTGAGGAGTACAAGAATGACAACAAGCCTTGCTCTGAGGAGTCTTGGGCTGCTCTTAAGGCTATCGCACAGCGCGAGCTCTCTGGCAAGCGTCTGTTCGTAGTTGATGGCTACTGCGGTGCTAACGAGGATACTCGTATGGCAGTGCGTTTCATCATGGAGGTTGCTTGGCAGGCTCACTTCGTTAAGAATATGTTTATCCGTCCTACAGAGGCTGAGCTTGAGACATTTGAGCCAGACTTCGTAGTTTACAACGCTTCTAAGGCTAAGGTTGAGAACTATCAGGAGCTGGGTCTTAACTCTGAGACCGCTGTTGTGTTCAACATCACATCTCGTGAGCAGGTAATTATCAACACTTGGTATGGTGGTGAGATGAAGAAGGGTATGTTCTCTATGATGAACTACTACCTTCCACTTAAGGGCGTAGCCTCTATGCACTGCTCTGCAAACACTAACGAGAAGGGCGAGACTGCTATCTTCTTCGGTCTCTCTGGTACTGGTAAGACTACCCTCTCTACAGATCCAAAGCGTCAGCTTATCGGTGACGACGAGCACGGTTGGGATGACAACGGAATTTTCAACTTTGAGGGTGGTTGCTACGCAAAGGTTATCAAGCTTGACAAGGAGTCTGAGCCAGATATCTACAACGCTATCCGTCGTAACGCTCTTCTTGAGAACGTTACTGTAGATGCTAACGGTGTAATTGACTTTGATGATAAGAGCGTTACTGAGAACACTCGTGTATCTTACCCAATTGACCACATCAACAACATTGTTCGTCCTAAGAGCGCAGCTCCAGCAGCTAAGAATGTAATCTTCCTCTCTGCTGACGCATTCGGTGTTCTTCCTCCAGTATCTATCCTTACTCCAGAGCAGACTAAGTACTACTTCCTCTCTGGCTTTACTGCAAAGCTTGCAGGTACTGAGCGTGGTATCACTGAGCCAACTCCAACATTCTCTGCTTGCTTCGGTCAGGCATTCCTTGAGCTTCACCCAACAAAGTATGCTGAGGAGCTTGTAAAGCGTATGGAGAAGAGTGGTGCTAAGGCATACCTTGTAAACACTGGTTGGAACGGTACTGGTAAGCGTATCTCTATCCGCGATACTCGTGGTATTATCGACGCTATTCTTGACGGTGCTATCCTTACAGCTCCTACCAAGACTATCCCAGTATTCAACTTTGAGGTTCCTACAGCTCTTCCAGGTGTAGATCCTGCAATCCTTGACCCACGCGACACTTACGCTGACGTTAAGGAGTGGGAGACTAAGGCAGCTGATCTTGCTGGTCGTTTCATCAAGAACTTCGGCAAGTACACAACTAACGAGGCTGGTAAGGCTCTTGTTGCTGCTGGTCCAGTTCTTGAGTAATCACTCAAAGATATACAAAAGCAAGCTCCGAGATTTTCGGGGCTTGTTTTTTCATCTATATAACACAACTATCCCTAAGTTGCTGGTAGGAGAGGCGCTGCTCCACGATTGCACCACACAATGGGCACTCTATACTAAAGAGAAATTGCTCTGACGGATTTTGGATGACTTGGTCAATATTGAGCTTCTCTCTATCCAAAAAGAGGGTTAGAACCATCGGTTTGTCACAGATAATTTTACCCGACAAGCCGCGAAGATAATCAAGGTGGTACAGTCGTGCCACTGGAGTAGCTATACAGCTCTGGCATCCACAATGTGGGCATGGGCTGAGAGTGTGAAAAGACATAAAAAAAGCGTAGATAGTTGTCTACTTATCCAACGCTCAGGTCTTAGCTACCTACCAACATGGACAAGCAACAAGCTACCCACGCCGGATGGTATATAAACAGAGACCGAGCCAGATGCACGGTTGTCAAATATAACATCTCAGGTGGATGCTTTCTTGCCTCTTCCAGTTGGTTCAAATTTGCTAAGTTTGAGCGTGGAAGTACAATCAATAAAACATCAATAATATGTTACGGCTCACAACCCAAGTCGTAAGCCGTAACAAATATAGGTAAAATTTCAGTAAGTTCGTACAAAACGGGAAATTTTGTAGTCAAACACGCCTGATTTGCAAAAAGGGTAATGATGCCAAAAGCGGCGCTTGATTAAAAATGTAATTGCCTATAAATTTGGAAATTACAGCGATATTTTAGAGATTAGTAGAAACCGGTTTCTACTAATCTCTATTTTTTATGGTAAAAA
>SUZO01000008.1 GCA_015059805.1 Rikenellaceae bacterium | reverse complement strand
TGTTTAGGGGTGTAGCCGACATACCTTTCTTTATATTTCGTTTAGCTACTATTTTTGCATGATTTTTTTCGCTCCCCACCGGAATTTACGACAGAGCCGTTATTTTTTTGTTTTTAGGGTCATCTGGGGAATAGATTCTCCGCTATCCTAAAAACAAAAAAAACTTCTGCAATGCAGAAGTCGTTTGCGGTGTGATTTCACCTTTGCGGAGGATACTGGATTCGAACCAGTGGATACCTTACGATATCGGCAGTTTAGCAAACTGCTGGTTTAAGCCACTCACCCAACCCTCCTGATATTTCGTTTTATTCACGCGGCACAAAAGTACACCTTTTTTTTGAATCTCCAAAATTATTTATACTTTTTTTTTGAAAAATTAACTTTTACAAAGATTTATACCTTCTATATATAGTATGTTTGGAGAAAATTTTGTATCTTTGCGCGATTATGAACAAGAACAACGAACAAGATATTTTACAAGACTTAGAGAGCAGGGAGTATCAGTACGGTTTTACCTCCGACATTGAGACTCACCACTTCCCTACGGGCATCAACGAGGATATTGTCCGCGCCATATCTGAGCGCAAAGGCGAGCCTGAGTGGATGACCGAGTATCGTCTTAAGGCGTACAACCATTGGCAGGGCATGGTTTTGCCAACGTGGGCGCACCTAAACATTCCAGAGATAGATTTTCAGAAGATTATATACTACGCAGAGCCTAAGGTTCGCAAGCCGCTCAACTCTATGGACGAGGTTGATCCAGAGCTGAAGCGAACATTTGACAAGCTCGGCATTCCGCTTGAGGAGCAGATGACGCTGGCTGGCGTGGCTGTAGATGCGGTACTTGACTCTACATCTGTTAAGACCACCTTCCGCGAGACGCTTGCTCAGAAGGGAATTATCTTCTGCTCAATCTCTGAGGCAATCAAAGAGTACCCAGAGTTGGTGCGTAAGTACTTAGGCTCGGTAGTAAGTTACGCTGACAACTTCTATGCGGCACTCAATGCGGCAGTCTTTTCAGATGGCTCTTTCTGCTACATCCCTAAGGGTGTGCGTTGCCCTATGGAACTATCAACCTACTTCCGCATCAATGCTCGCGGAACGGGACAGTTTGAACGTACGCTGATTGTTGCCGATGAGGGGTCGTATGTGAGCTACCTTGAGGGTTGTACCGCTCCACAGCGCGACGAGAATCAGCTTCACGCAGCAGTCGTGGAGATTATCGTTGAGCGCGACGCAGAGGTTAAGTACTCTACTGTACAGAACTGGTATCCGGGCGATAAGGAGGGTCGCGGTGGCGTCTATAACTTTGTTACCAAGCGCGGTATCTGTCGCGAAAATGCTCGTCTGTCGTGGACTCAGGTGGAGACTGGCTCGGCTATTACTTGGAAGTATCCGAGCTGCGTGCTTGCTGGCGATAACTCGGTGGGTGAGTTTTACTCTGTGGCGATGACAAACAACTACCAGCAGGCAGACACTGGAACAAAGATGATACATCTGGGTCGCAATACTCGCTCGCGCATAGTCTCAAAGGGTATTAGCGCGGGAAGGAGCGAAAACTCCTATCGCGGACTTGTGAAGATAGCCCCAAAGGCGGAAAATGCGCGTAACTACTCGCAGTGCGACTCGTTGCTTATCGGTGACAAGTGTGGTGCGCACACCTTCCCGCATATAGATTGTCGTAACCGCACAGCGATGCTTGAGCACGAGGCTACAACATCCAAGATTTCGGAGGAGCAGCTCTTCTACTGCAATCAGCGCGGTATATCGACAGAGGATGCCGTGGGTCTTATCGTGAATGGATATGCTCGCGAGGTGCTTGCAAAGCTGCCTATGGAGTTTGCAGTTGAGGCGCAGAAGCTCCTCGCCATCAGCCTTGAGGGCAGCGTGGGGTAATTAGCTATTAGCCGTTAGCCATTAGCCTTGTATAAGAGTCGGTAAACCGACGGGTATGTAAAGGGTGCTAATAAGAAAGGAATTTGAATATTAAAAAGTGGTTATTGGAAGCCAACGGCCAATAGCCAATAGCCAAAAGCTAAATATGTTAAAGATAGAGAATTTACACGCCACAGTAGGCGATAAAGAGATACTTCGAGGAATAAACCTTGAGGTTAAGGCTGGCGAGGTACACGCCATAATGGGACCTAACGGTTCTGGTAAGAGTACTCTTGCATCGGTACTTGCAGGAAATGAGAAGTATACAGTAACTGAGGGTCAGGTAACATTTATGGATACAAATCTGCTTGAGGTGCCTATTGAGCAGCGTGCCCGCATGGGTCTTTTCCTCGGCTTCCAGTATCCTGTTGAGATTCCAGGAGTTACGATGGCGAATTTTATGAAGATTGCCGTCAATGAGAAGCGTAAGCATGAGGGGCTTGAGCCACTTACAGCATCGGAGTTTTTGAAACTGATGCGCGAGAAGAGTGCCATCGTGGAGCTTGATAGCAAGCTTACTGCTCGCGCTGTAAATGAGGGTTTTTCAGGTGGAGAGAAGAAGAAGAACGAGATTTTCCAGATGGCAATGCTCGCCCCTAAGCTCGCCATTCTTGACGAGACCGACTCTGGTCTTGACATTGACGCACTGCGCATTGTAGCTACGGGTGTTACACGACTCAAGAGTCCAGAGAATGCGACTGTTGTAATTACACACTACCAGCGACTGCTTGACTACATTGTGCCAGA
Organism: Rikenellaceae bacterium; assembly: GCA_015059805.1. Classification (GTDB taxonomy): domain Bacteria; phylum Bacteroidota; class Bacteroidia; order Bacteroidales; family Rikenellaceae; genus Alistipes. The sequence goes on along the minus strand of SUZO01000008.1, from coordinate 62,439 downwards.
CTATGTTCACGTGTTATATAATGGTAGAATTATCCACTCAGGCGATAAGAGTCTTGCGCTCAAGCTTGAGAAGGAGGGTTACGATTGGCTTATAAACGATTACCGAGAGTAGTATGACCATAACTGAATATATAACTTCAGGTGCACTCAAAACCTTCAACGGGGGTGTTATAGATAGCGGTAGCCAGACCACTACCCCACTTGTAGCGCTCAATCCTAAACTGCTGAACGTTGAGGTTAGCGCTGGCGTAAAGGCTCGCTTAGTGGTCGCATGTACAGACTCTGTGACCGCTTCTGTGGAGATTACGCTCAATGAGGGCGCGGAGCTTGATATGGTAGAGCTATACCTTAAAGATAGCCATGTTGCTGTGACTGTACACCAGAGGCAAGGCTCGTCGTTAAATATCTTCTCAGCACTTTTGAGTAGTAGTAATATCAGCTACACCCATCTACTTGAGGGTCAGCATGCTAACAACGCCCTAAATGCACTATATATTGCCACTGGCAATGACCATGCAACGCTCAACCTAAATACGCGCCACCTTGTTCCAGAGTGTACAAGTCGTACACTTATCAAGGGTATCGCTGCACATAGAGCTACGGGTGAGTTTCGAGGGCTGGTATATGTTGCGCCCGATGCGCAGCAAACCGATGCGCAGCAGCAGAGTCGCAACATAGAGCTTAACAATTCACATATCGTCTCTCTGCCACAGCTTGAGATTTATGCTGACGATGTGCGTTGCTCTCACGGCTCTACAGTGGGCTATGAGGATAAGGATGCGCTCTTCTATATGCGCCAGAGGGGTATTGACGAGACGACAGCTCGCCGTTTGCAGATTGAGGGTTTTGTGCAGGATGTTGTTATGCACTGCTCACTTGAGCCTCTATGTAGTTTAGTGCGCGATGTTGTAAGCGACAAATTAACAACCATTTAACTATGGATATTGAGAGACTTGTAGAGGATTTTCGCAGCAACTTCCCAATTTTGCAGAGCAAGGTCTACAATAAGCCCTTGGTCTACCTTGATAGTGCGGCTACTGCTCAAAAGCCGCTGCAGGTTTTGAAGTGCGAGCAGATGCTCTATACAACCCTTAACGCCAACATTCACCGCGGAGTACACTACCTCTCTGAGCAGATGACGGCACGTTATGAGCAGGCGAGGGTGCAAATTGCGAACTATATAGGCGCAAAGAGTGGCAGTGAGATTATCTTCACCGCTGGAGCCACCGCCTCCATAAACCTTGTGGCACGAAGCTGGTCTGAGGCGTTCCTGCATACGGGCGATGTGGTGCTTGTTAGCCAGATGGAGCACCACTCCAATATAGTCCCTTGGCAGATGGCAGCAGCTCGACATGGCGCTATAGTTAAAGCGATACCTATTACCGATAGTGGCGAGATTGATATGGTTGCATACGACTCTCTACTATCTCAGAGTGTAAAGATGGTAGCTATTACACAGGCTTCCAACACTTTAGGCACTTGTCCAGACCTTGAGCGCATAATCACTCTTGCTCATGGTGTAGGCGCAAAGGTATTGGTTGATGGTTGTCAGGGTATTGTTCATGGGGGTGTAAATGTTACTCAACTTGACTGCGACTTCTACACCTTCTCAGGTCATAAACTCTATGCTCCTACGGGCATTGGAGTGCTATATGGCAAGAGCGAGCTGCTTGATAGTATGCCTCCATTTATGGGTGGTGGAGATATGGTAGACAAGGTTACCTTTAATGGTACAACATACGCCCCAGTTCCACTAAAATTTGAGGCTGGCACCTCAAATTTCGTTGGCGCTGTGGCTTTAGCCGAAGCTATTGCGTTCTTAGAGGAGCATAGTGAGCTTAAGGGATACGAGCAGAGGCTGCTACGCTATGCAACAGAGCAGTTGCAGAGCATCGATGGTCTGACGATATATGGTACTGCCGCACATAAGGCGCCGATTGTATGCTTTAATGTTGAGGGTTGTAACCACTACGATATAGGGATGATACTTGACAAGATGGGAGTTGCCATTCGCACAGGTCACCACTGCGCACAGCCAGTGATGGACCGTTTCTCTGTTTCGGGGATGTGCCGAGCATCATTTGCTTTGTATAACACCATGTCCGAGGTAGATGCTCTTGTTCAGGGTGTCAATAGGGCTGTTAAAATGTTAAGGTAAGGTATGTTTATAGTTCTTGAGGGTTTAGACGGTGCTGGTAAGAGTACGCAGATTAAACAGTTGCGAGCATTATTGCAAGCGCGTGGTTTAGAGAGTGAGTATGTACACTTTCCGCGCTTTGACGCTCCCGTTTACGGTGAGCTTATTGCCCGCTTTTTACGCGGAGAGCTTGGCAGTGTGGAGAGTGTAGATCCGTATATCGTAGCGCTCCTTTTTGCTGGCGACAGAGCCGACATGGCGCCACAGATTCGCAAGTGGCAGGCAGAGGGTAAGATTGTCATCGTAGATAGGTATGTCTACTCTAACATCGGCTACCAGTGCGCCAAAATTGCCGATGCTGAGGGGCAACAACGACTTAAGCAGTGGATACTTCAGACCGAGTACGGCTACTACAACATTCCGCGCCCAGACCTCTCAATTTTTCTTGATGTACCATTCTCATTTACAGCCAAATCGCTTACCGAGCAGCGCACTGGTGACGATAGGAACTACCTCAACGGAGGCTCAGATATTCACGAGTCATCGTTAGATTTGCAGCAGCAGGTACGCAGAGTCTATCTTGAGGCTGCAGAGACCGATGAGAGCTTGAAGGTTATTGATTGTAGCAATAGTGAGGGTGGCATGGATACTCCAGAGGGGATATTTGCACGTATAGAGGCACTTGTTTTACCATTTTTAGAGAGTTTAGAAAAATAGGAGATTATGAGCAGTATCACCTTGAGAAACCGTCGTGCATTTCGCATGCTGACCCATGTTTGTAGAGTCATTGTCGCCCTGACCTTTATCTTCAGTGGCGCAGTGAAGTCTATAGACCCATGGGGCACAGCTCTCAATGTGAACAACTACCTGGTTTCATACGGCTTAGAGTGGTTTGAGCCATTAGTGATGGTCTTCTCTATCTGGCTCTGCGGTGCGGAGCTGATGATGGGCTGCATGCTGCTTTTCAAGGTCAGAATACGCATGTGTTCCACCTTTGCAAGCATATCAATGATATTCTTTACGGTGCTGACATTCCTCAGTGCTACATTTATACCTGTTGAGGATTGTGGTTGCTTTGGAGAGGTGATTAAACTCACCCCTACACAGACCTTTTTGAAGAATTTGATTCTTCTGCCGATGATTCTTATAGTCTGGTGGCGCTATCGCCCCGATAGAATGTTTGCCTTCTCACGCCTTGAGTTTAGTTTGGCATGCCTATTCTTTATCTTTAGCATGGGCGTGGGTACATACTGCTACATGCACCTGCCACCTATAGATTTACTACCCTATCGTGAGGGTACAGATATTGCTCAGGCAATGGATGTGGCTCGTAATCGCCAAACTGAGAGCGATGTGGTGCTTGTCTATCGTAACCGCCGCACAGGTAAGTTGCGCGAGTTCTCTCTTGAGGATAAAGCATGGCAGAACGAGAAGCGCTGGGAGTGGGTTGAGACTCGCGTATCGGACGATGTTACCGATAGTGTTGAGCCGATGATTCTTGAGTTTTACATCGCAGATGAGCAGGGGGAGGTGACCGATAGCCTACTCAGTATCAAGGGCAACCTCTATATGCTCTGCATTACCGACCGCGATAAGGTGAGCAAGCGCTGCGAGCAGCGTTTAGCGAAGGTTGTAGAGCGAGCTAAGAGTGAGCAGGCAGCAGTCATTTGCCTCACTCCACAACCTATCACTCACCCTACTTACCATTCGTTTGCCGACAGTGAGACAGTCCGCTGTTATAACATCGATTCCAAGACTATGAAGACTATGCTTCGCGCGAATACGGGCATTGTTGTTCTCACTGACGGCATAATTACGCAAAAAGCAAACTGCCGCGATATAAAATAGCCACTCCTACTCAACACTCACAATACTCACCTCATGCGACAGAGGTGCTATGCGGCGTATCATCTGTAGCGTTCCGCAGTACTTCTCCGTTGTCAGATTTACGGCTCGCGCAATCTTTGCCTGCTCGGAGATATGGTCACACTCTACGCGATAGAGTATATTGAACGAGCGAAATTGACTGCGTGCTGTAACCTGTTCAGAGTCAAGTTCTCCGGTCATCTCAATCTCTAACTGCTTGGGGGTGATATGCTCCTTGTCTAAAATACCTTTTAGCGTCAGCGCAGCGCAGTATGCCGCCGAGTAGAGCAGTAGCTCTTTGGGGTTCATATCCTCTACCTTTTTGGATAGTGGACAAACCTCTCCCTTGTTGTTAATCTCAATAGTAATTTTCACTCTCATAACATTAAATTTTACTTTAGCTGTTGCAATATCTGTTCCAGAGTTGCAATATTTTTCAGAAAGATAACTCTATAAAAGAAAAGTGAATATGGAACGGGTATATCAAGTTGGGGATTACTACGACGACGGAGTAAAGCAGGGTGTAGTTATTGAGGTTAGTGCAGATGGCCTTCATGGTAAGATTTTGAGCCTTCAGCAGCACCATTGCTGTTGGGCAGACGAGCTTGAGGCTATACGCTCTGAAATAGGGGCTTATAATAAGCGCGATGGAGCGAAAAATCAAGCCGTTGCTATGCAGCAAGAGAACTGGCAGGAGCGATATCCTGCATTTGCTTTTTGCGCCTCTCTTGGAGAGGGGTGGTATCTACCCGCAATGGAAGAATTAGAGACTTTTCTGCGCGATGATGAATATGTGATAAATGCTGTCAATCAGCATCTTGAACAGTTGGGCGTACCTATTGTAAAAGGATGGTACTGGTCGTCTACCGAGTGTGGGTATTTTGCCTACGATGATGAGTATTTAGTGGCTAGGGTGCATGTTAAAGATTTTAAATACCCCTGGAATCATGGGGTTAAAGAGGAAGATAAGAGTCGGGCGGGTGATGTTCGCGCGGTTGCTCGTTTTTAGACTTAAGAACTACTGTATTACTGTTCAACGGCTGTTGAACAGTTTTTTTGTGGGTATTGGGTTGATTTTCCTACGGAAAATTAGGAGGTCTTAGTGGAAATTGTTAATTTTGCGGAAATTGTGTAGTTATGTATAGAAAATTCAAAATAGCCATCACGCTGCTCTTCGCCCTTGTTGTGTGCGCTCCAGCGTCGGCACAGACTAAGGAGCAGGTTCTCTTTGCGCGTGCAAAGAGTATGCTTGAGCATGGGCGTTATGCCGATGCAAGACATTCGTATATGCGTCTTAAGGAGGTTATCAATCCCGAAGATGTTGCAGCAGTGCAACAGGTTGAGTATGGACTTACTGTCTGCGCCGTACACCTTGACGACAACATTGCCGAGCAGCGTATGAAGGCATTTTTGGCAAGCTATCCAGGCTCTGTACACGCTGCCGACATCCACTTCCTTTTAGCGCTACACTACTGCCAGACCGAGCAGTTTGACCTTGCCAAGGAGCAGTTTAGCAAGGTAAGCTATAACGCCCTTACTCGTTACGACCGCCAGCGATATGATATTCGTATGGGATATATTGAGTTCAATGCTGGCAATATGGATAAGGCTTTGGACTATTTCAACAGAATCTCTCCACTCTGTGAGGTTGCTGACCATGCGACATACTACAAATCGTATATCTACTATAGTGGCGGTGAACTTGACAAGGCATACGAGGGTTTCAAGTCGCTTGAGAAGAGTGAGGCATACTCAAAGTTGATTCCGTTCTACCTACTTCAGTTGGAGTTTGAGCGCGAGAATTACCGCTACGTCACTACCCACTGCGACCCACTTCTTAAGAGCGCTCAAGGTAAGGAGCGCACAGCAGTTATGCGACTTGCTGCCGAGTCATGGTTCCGCCTTGAGGGTTACAATAAAGCACTGCAATATATCACCGCCTACGCTCAGAGCAGTGACGGCAAGATGAGCCGCGAGGATAACTATCTACTTGGCTATACCGCCTATCGCACTGCCGACTATGCCAGTGCAGTAGAGCCTCTAAAGGCTGCTTGTGACGGCACAGATAACCTTGCTCAAAATGCCTCTTACCACCTTGCAGACTGCTACATCCGTCTGGGTGATAAGCGCAATGCTATTCGTGCCTTTGCCATGGCTGCAGACGAGCGCTACAACAATGAGATTGCCGAGGATGCCCTATTTAACTACGGAAAGCTACTCTTTGAGACTGGTGGTGGAACATTCAATGAGTCTATCAACGTTCTTGCGCGTTACCTTAACCGTTATCCCGACACAGTTCGCACAGAGGAGGCAAAGGAGCTACTTATAGCAGCATACTATAACTCAAAGGATTACGATATGGCTTACGATGCCATTCGTGCCTTCCCAAATCCTGATGGCAGCATGAAGACCGCCCTGCAAAAGATTGCATACTTCAAGGGTGTTGAGGCGTACAATGCTGGCGACTATACATTGGCGAAGCAGTCGTTTGAGGAGTCGCTCGCTGTAGGTGTAAGTCCTAAGTACAACGCTCTGTGTGCCTTCTGGTTGGGTGAAGTTGCATATAAGAGTGGCGATATGGAGCAGGCGGCTATTCAGTACAACTACTATCTGAAGCGAGCGCCTCGTTCTGCTGCAGAGTACAAACTTGCCCTCTACAATTTAGGCTATACACAGATTGCTCGCGGTGATAATGCAGCTGCACAGCGTGCTTTGGAGGGCTTTATCTGGCTATATAAGCGACGTGACGGTGTTCGTGCAGATGGATACAACCGTCTTGCCGATGTACACTTCTTACAGCGTGACTACCAGAGCGCAGTGAAGAACTATGAGGGTGCAATAACGCTCGCCCAACCACAGAGCCACTATGCACGCTATCGTCGTGCAATTTCATTGGGTCTATTAGGCAAGGAGCAACCAAAGATTGATGCTCTGAAGGGCATCGTAGCAGCCGAGCAGGGTGACTACGTAGACGATGCGGCATACGAACTTGGTCGTACATACCTCACAGCTGGCAGATATAGCGATGGTGCAAAGACCTTAGAGGCTCTGGTAGAGAGCTACCCTACCACTCCATATCTTACAGCGGCAATGTTAGATTTGGGTCTTGTGCACTTTAACTTAGGTAATACCGATAAGTCCCTTGACTTCTACGACAAGGTTATCTCCGCCGCGCCACAATCTCAGGCTGCTAAGGATGCGATAAATAGCGTACGTGAGATTTATGTGGCTAAGGGTGATGTATCGTCATATTTTGCTTATGCCGAGCGTACAGGCGTTGAGTGCGACCTTAGTGCTGTTACACGCGACTCACTGAGCTATCGTAGTGCCGAGAAGATATACCTTGCCGGAAAGGTAGACCAGTCAATAGCCCACTTTGAGAGCTATATTGCCTCATATCCAAAGGGTTACTATATTGACGATGCCCTCTTCTGTCTGAGCGACAGCTATCTAAAGTGTGACTCTCTTGACCGCGCCTTGGAGCGTATGAAGCTACTCTCTGACCGCCCTAAGAATAGATACACCATTCCGGTATTAGAGAAGCTCGCTACAGTAACCTTTGACAACAATATGTACACCGAGTCAGCATCTGCTTATCGTCGTCTTTACGCCGTTACGGAGGATAGTGCAGAGCGTAGTATGGCTATCAAGCGCTACGTTGATGCTACGATTTTGGATGCTGAGGATAACCTTACCCTTGCCATGGCAGCGGACATTGACACTCTTGAGAATATTGAGGAGGCAGTAGTTCGTAAGGCTCGCTTTAGCAAGGCAAAGGTCTACAGCAACACCAATCGCAGGGACGAGGCTTTGGAGTTATACCGCGACCTGAGCAGCAACAAGAGCGATGCCATTGGTGCCGAGTCGGCATATCACATTATACGCTACCACTTTGACAAGGGTGAGCATGATGAAGCCGAGCGTCTTGTTTACGAACTTGCAGACAGCAAGACCTCACACAGCTACTATTTAGGTCGTGCATTTATCATCCTTGGCGATATATACGCCGCAAAGGGTGACAATTTCCAGGCACGAGCAACATATCAGAGTATTATTGACGGTTACTCGCCTGCTGACGATGGTGTGGTAGATGAGGCTAAACAGAGAATTGAGAAGCTATGAGAAGATTTATATTGACAATATCAACGCTGTTGCTTGCTCTGACAGCTACAGCACAGGTAGAGCGAGAGGTTGAGGTTACTAAGCAGTATGTGCCTAAGCTCCCCGCCGCTAAAAAGATGGATTTTCAACCCGACATGGTGGATACTGTAGCTATCCGCCCAGAGATTGACTATACAATTGTCCCAAAATCCTTTGCTTCAGCACTTAGCACCGAAAAGTTCCGCCCTGCAAAGGTTACCTATTGGGAGTATGCAAAATCCTACCCTTTCTATATTAAGGCAGGTGTGGGCTACCCTCTTGTTAGCGAAGTTGATGCCTACGCCTCAACAAATCGTGCCGATGTAGGCTATCTGAGTGCCTACGTAAACCATCGTGGTAGCTATTCGGACATTCAAACTATAAACCCTATCACCAACACCGAGTTTAAGGGCAAGGCTCAGCAGATGTCTAACCGCGTAGGTGTTAATGGTGGTAAGTATATTGGTCGATACACCTTTAATGGAGATGTCTACTATGATGCCGATATATTCCACCGCTATGCGCAGCCTAAGAGCGACGATGCTATTGACGAGATAAACTACGAGAATATAGCCCTTGCGATGAGCTTTGGCGACTCTTTTGCCGACATGAGCAAGGTAAACTTCTCTATATATGCAGCAGCAGACTACTACAACGACAAGTCGGAGCAACTGCCCGATTTTGAGCGTAAGATGCAGCAATTTAGCGCTTCGGCAGGTCTTAAATTGGGACGAAACATCGGCACAAAGGCTCGCCTATATGCCGCTTTTGACTATCAGGGCAACTATGGGCTTAGGTTTTTGGAGAACTATGGCAATAGCCTATTTAGTGGCGCGGTAAAGTTTGAGTACAACCTCAAGTCGTTGCTTGACATTAAGGCGGAGCTGAAATACTGCAATGATAAGCTAACAGGTCAGAAGAGTCGTCACCACATTCTACCACACGTATATGTAGGGTTCAATGTAGGTCAAAGGGATATTTTGGTACCATACGTAGAGGTTGATAGCCGCCTTGAACAGAACTCATACCAGCATCTGCAGCAGGCAAATCCATACATTATGCTTCGTGGAAGCGAGTACCAGCCACTGCCTAATACGACAATATTCAACATGCGCGTTGGCTTTACGGGTCACACGACAAATAACAAGCTGAGCTATCGTCTCAATGCCAATGCAGCATTTATGAACGATGCGCTCTACTGGATAAATGTAAATAATATCGGCTTTGATGTCACCACTGCCGCACAGAACATCATCACCCTCAACGCATCGTTAGAGTACAAACCTCTCTCAACTCTTCTGCTTGGTGCAGGATTTAAGTGGATGCTCTATGACGAGAATTTTGTAGATGTTAAGAATGGCAAGCCAAACTTTGAGGCTAATTTTAACATTCAATACACCCACCGCAAGTTTGCTATTGGAGCAAAGGCTGACATTATCGGCAGCAGAAGCTGGAGCTTTGCAGGGGAATATTTTGAGGGCGATATTAGAGACAACTTCACTCTGCACAGTTACACCTATCCTGTATGCTGTGATTTAGGTCTTACATTTGACTGGTTTGTGGCAAAGCAGTGTACTATCTACATTGAGGGGCGCAACTTAGGCAATGCAAAGATATACGACTACGCCCTCTATCGTCGCCTCGGTGTTGGTGCTGTGGCGGGAATTAAAGTGCAGTTCTAATGACACGCGAAACAGTATATACGCTTCCGTTTGTATGGAGTAAGACAGTGTGGGCATACACTCTGATATTTTTTGCCGGTTCGGTGATCTATATCGGTATGCTTGTCTATCTGATTTTCAATGGCACTACCATAGCGGCTGTAGCAGGACTTGTTGTGGCATTGCCCGTACTTGTTGGTATTATGATATTTTGCGAGGGCTATTCGCCACAGCGTCTTGAAATCTCTCAGTCCCAGATAACCGTTTTGCGTAGATATGATAGCATAACAATACCCCGCTCTTTGATACTCTCTATAGTTCCATTAGAACCTAAAGATATAAAAAGGGTCTACACTGACGGTGGTTGCGCAGGGCTATTTGGCTACTTTGGAGGGTTTAGAAGTAAGCAGTTGGGGCGCTTCAAGATGTATGCTACATCAATGAATAATCTCTATCTTATTACCCTATCAGATAGTAGAAAGATAGTCATTGGATGTACAGAGCCAAAATTATTGCTTTAATCGCTTGCCTTTTTTGAATTTTTTATAACTTTGTGCCGTAAAAAGAGTATAAAATGAGAGCATTTTCTACCGTATCAGAGTTGCGCGAGGCACTGCTTCCGCTTCGTGATAAGACAATAGGCTTCGTGCCTACTATGGGCGCACTTCACCAGGGGCATATCTCACTTGTGGAGTTGGCTCGCAAAGAGTGCGATACTGTTGTAGTATCTGTCTTTGTAAATCCAACACAGTTTAACGATAAGAACGACCTAAAGCACTATCCTCGTACTCCAGAGGCTGATGCCGCTTTGTTAGAGGCAGCGGGTGTAGACTTTGTACTCTTCCCAAGCGTTGAGGAGATATATCCAGAGCCTGATACTCGCGTTTTTGACTTTGGTCAGATAGATAAGGTTATGGAGGGAGCTACCCGCCCAGGTCACTTTAATGGTGTGGCGCAGGTTGTTAGCCGACTCTTTAATATCGTTGAGCCTACAAAGGCATACTTTGGCGAGAAGGATTTTCAGCAGATTGCAGTTATTCGTGCTATGGTTGCTCAGCTCAATCTTAAGGTTGAGATTGTAGATTGCCCAATTATTCGTGACACAGACGGTCTTGCTCGTTCATCGCGCAATACACTGCTTACAGCAGAGCATCGTGCTGCAGCACCTCATATCTACGAGGTACTCTCGGCAGCGGTTGCAAAGGTCGGCGAACTTACCCCAGCTGAACTTAAGGCGTGGGTAACTGCCGAGGTGGATAAGAATCCACTGCTTAAGGTTATCTACTTTGAGGCTGTGAATGCTCTTACTATGCAGAGTGTAGAGAGTTGGAATGAGTGTAGTCGCATACAGGGTTGTATAGCTGTTCAGGCAGGTGATATTCGCCTAATTGATAACATAAAATTGAAGTAAAGATGGTCATTGAAGTTCTCAAATCCAAAATCCATCGCGTCACTGTCACACAGGCGAATGTAGACTATGTCGGCAGCATTACCATTGACAGCACGCTTATGGAGGCTGCCAATATTATCCGCGGAGAGAAGGTTCAAGTGGTCAATGTAACAAATGGCGAGCGACTTGAGACCTACGCCATCCCTGGCGAGGCAAATAGCGGCGTTATCTGCCTAAATGGAGCCGCTGCACACAAAGCCTCTGTGGGAGATGTGGTAATTATTATCTCATACGCCTCAATGGATTTTGAAGAGGCGAAGAGTTTTACCCCTTGGGTTATCTTCCCAGACACTGCAACCAATAAGCTTGTAAAATAGTGGACATACTACTCTCTATACTTGCCGTTATTTTTACACTTATCGGCGCCGTTGGTTGTATTGTCCCGATACTTCCAGGTCCAGTATTGGCATATATAGGTTATCTGTGCTGTTACTTCTGCTCATACGACCAAATCTCTACAAATAGCGTATGGGTATATCTTGCGCTTACAGCAGCTGTTACCATCATTGATTTTATCCTACCAGCATATCTTACAAAGCTCTCTGGGGGCAGCAAAGCTGGCGAGAGGGGTGCTACCGCTGGTCTTATAGCGGGAATGCTCCTTGGAAATCTCGTCGGGGCAATTATCGGTCCATTCATCGGAGCTGTGGTGGGAGAGTTGATAAAGGATAACTCCGACGTTGGGCGTGCTGTTAAGGTTGGCTTTGGCTCATTTCTCTCATTTATCGTCGGCACTGGCATTAAGTTAATACTCTGTATAATGCTGATAATAAGAGTATTTAGTCAGGTATTTCCGGCATTAGCAGATTGGTTTTCAAATATATTCTAAACATACCATTTGTATGAAACAGTTAAGATTATTACTGATGGCAGTGGCTATGGTAGCACTGTCATCCTGTTCAGAGTATAGTTACGAGAAGGTCGCTGACGATGCGATGAATGTCCGTATCTATACCCTTGACAATGGGCTGAAGGTCTATCTTTCTGTCAATAAAGAGCAGCCGAGAATTCAGACCATGATTGCAGTGCGCGTAGGCGCTAAGAACGACCCAAAAGAGACCACTGGTCTTGCCCACTACTTTGAGCATCTGATGTTCAAGGGAACAGAGAAGTTCGGCACAAGCGACTTTAAGGCTGAGGAGCCACTGCTCAACCAGATAGAACAACTCTTTGAGCTCTACCGCGAAACAGATCAAGAGTCTGATCGAAAGGCTATCTACAGCAAGATAGACAGTCTATCTCAGGTGGCAGCATCTTACGCCATTCCGAATGAGTACGACAAGCTTGTGCAGAGTATTGGTGGCGATGGCTGCAATGCCTGGACCTCGTATGACGAGACAAGTTATATGTCAGAGATTCCATCAAATCAGATTGAGAATTGGGCAAAGATTGAGTCAGAGCGCTTCAAGAATGCCGTTATTCGAGGCTTCCACACCGAGCTTGAGACTGTCTATGAGGAGTATAATATGAGTCTTACACGTGACTCGCGTAAGGTATTTGATAAGTTCCTCGGTCTGATGCTACCAAACCACCCTTACGGTCAGCACTCTGTGCTTGGTAAGCAGGAGCATCTTAAGAATCCATCTATCACCAACATCAAGAACTACTACAAGACCTACTATGTGCCAAACAATATGGCTGTATGTATGTCGGGTGACTTTGACTCAGATCAGGTAATTAAGGTTATTGACACCTATTTTGGCGATATGACTCCAAATGCCAATCTTCCACAGGGCGTTGAGGGCACTATTACCCCAGTTACTGAGCCTCGCCGTGCAGAGGTCTACGGTCTTGAGAGTGAGATGCTCTTTGCTGGTTGGCTTACTGGCTCTGCTACAAGCGATGATGCGCTAATGCTTGAGATTGTCCCTGAGATTCTTAGCAATGCATACTGCGGAATTATTGACCAGAATCTTATTCAGGAGCAGAAGGTTCTCTATGCAGGTGCTTCAGGCGACCAACTCTCCGATGCGGGATTTATGATGCTTATGGGTATGCCTAAGAATGGTCAGACCCTTGAGCAGGTGGAGGCGCTGCTTCTTGAGCAGGTGGAGAAACTAAAGAGTGGAGAGTTTGATGAGAGCATCCTTAGTGCGATAATTGCCAACTATAAGCGCGACCAAATGACCTCTATTGAGAATAATTTTGACCGTTGCTACTCAATGGTACTCTCATTTATCAACGGTAACAGCTGGGAGAATGAGGTTACAAAGCTTGACCGCGTAAGCAGAATTACTAAAGCCGATGTTGTCGCTTGGGCAAACGAAAGGCTTACCCCTCAGAGCCTTGTGACAGTCTACAAGCGTCAGGGAGAGGATAAAAATCAGAAGAAGATTTCAAAGCCACAGATTACCCCTATTCCGAGCAACCGCAATACTCAGTCTGCATTCCTTACAGAGATTGCAAATAGTGAGGTTGAGCCTATAGCGCCTCGCTTTACAGACTTTAAGCGAGATATGGAGATTGTTGCCATGGACAACGGGCTGGAGCTACTCTATAAGCGCAATGAGCTGAACGACCGCTTTGAGCTTGTATATCTCTACGACTTTGGCACCGAGTCTGACCCTGCACTTGCCTTTGTGGGCAGATATATGTCTATGCTGGGCACTGAGGATAAGAGCCTCAAGCAGATGCAGCTTGAGCAGTACAATTTAGCGTGCGACATCTCACTCTCGCCATCAAAGACCAACCTCTACGTCACCATATCTGGTCTTGCAGAGAATATGCCAGCCGCTATGGCACTTGCCGAGGAGTATCTGTCAAATATTAAGGGCGATGATAGTGTTCTTGCCGAGATTAAGCGCGACATTCTTCAGGAGCGAGAGAATAATAAAGCTAATCAGCGTGCAAACTACTCGGCTCTACAGAGCTACGCAACCTATGGTAGCGACTATATCAAGCGCACTACCCTCTCAAACGCAGAGCTTAAGGCACTGACCTCTGATGCTCTTGTAGAGAAGATTAAAGGTCTGAAGAACTACCAGCACCGCGTACTCTACTACGGTCCTCAGAGCAGCAAACAGGTGGCTGAGCTGCTTGATAAGCACCACGCTATCGCCCCTGAGCTTATACCTGTAGAGTATAAGAGCACGCCAAATATCCCTGTTACAGAGCCAAAGGTAATCTTTGCACAGTACGATGCAAAGCAGATTTACTACATGCAATATACCTGCGGAAATGATATGTTTGATGTGACTCTTGACCCTATTGTACGCCTCTATAACGAGTATTTCAGTGGTGGCATGAACGCCATTGTCTTCCAGGAGATGCGTGAGGCACGAGGTCTTGCATACTCATCATACGCATATTTGGGACAGGGAAACACCTGCAAGGAGCCTTACCACTTCTACGCCTTTATCGCTACACAAAACGATAAGATGCAGCAGGCTATTGAGGCTTTTGATGAGATTATTGAGAATATGCCACAGTCAGAAGCAGCCTTTGAACTTACTCGTCAGGGTATTATCACAAATATGGGTACTGGAAGAACTACAAAGATGGATGTGCTGTGGAAATATATCGGCGATATGCGCTTTGGTATTACCGACTTCAACCGCACAGAGGCTATCTACAACGCCATTCAGACCATGACACTTGAGGATGTTGTAGCATTCCAGCAGAGCCATATCAAGGGTCGTGACTATATCTACTGCATCCTCGGCGATAAGAGGGATGTTGATATGAACTATCTGAAAACATTGGGTAAGATTGAGTTTGTCACCCAAGAGCAGATTTTCGGCTACTAAACCTTTAGACTCTATTAAACACCCACTACAACACCGTAGTGGGTGTTTTTTTATCATTCCAAGCACAAATTAGTTGCTCTCTACCTCTTGGTCGCTGATGTATTTGTCGGCGAAGATTTTGCGGGCGGTTGGATCGTCGACTTGACCGACATAGCGGATTGTATAGCCATTAAGCTGTTCGGTAGATGGTTGCAGCCCGTCTATGATAAACTCCCCGTAGCGGTAGTACTTCAGGCGCAGCGTAGTCTGAGCGTATGGGCTACCGAGAGCCTGATACTCTGAATTTGTAAGTTTTATAGTAAGAGCCTGGCTATCATAGCTCCAGAGTAGCGTCGTGTAGAGGAATGGGTAGGGGGTATCCTCGTTATATGGTGCTGGAGAGTAGAGGTAGCACTGTCGGCAGGTGCCATCGGCATAGAATATAAGGTCAAGGAACTGACTACCCTTGCCAAAAGCTGTATTTATAAAGTCGTCGTAGGATGTATTCCACACCTCGCCATTGCGATAGGTTATCCAATCATCCAAGTCCCACAATCCCTGCTCAATATCATCAATAAATTGCAGAAAATCGCGCTCGGTAGCTGGAAACTGGCTAACAAGTCGCTCCACGCGCCTAATTTGCTGACGCGGGGTCCAATCGTCGTTGTCGGAGCAGCCCATAAACATCATCAGACTGCATAGTGCTGTAAAAGTAAAAAGTCGTCTCATAACTATTTGATTTTGTTACAAGACGACCTGTGCAAATTTGCGACCAAACTACCCTACAGATAGAGATTTGTCAATTTAATGGAGTACGATAAACTCTCACCCGTATCAAGGTTAAAGGTGATAGTTACAGTGTGCATAGCAATATTATCTGGAACTGTAGAGGTAAAGAATGCCATATCTGTACCACCATAGATATTATAATCGGTCTCCATCATCAGCTTTGTGTGCTCTCTATCCAGCTCGCTAACCACCTCGCGGTAGCCCTTAACTGCAGGTGTAGTAAATCCGTCTGCAACATAGTCCGCCAAAGAGGCATACTCAACAGTAAAGAGCGGTGCGAGGTTTGTTCCCGCAGCGTAACCATCAGCCCAATACTTGTCACTTGTAATCTCAATACTTACAATATGCTCGCAGTAGCAGTAGTACTTACAATTACCGCTCTCAAGCATCCACTCGCCGCCACCCTTCTTAGTATAGTAGCGGTACAGGCTTGCATTAGGGTTAAAATCGCCAAACTTCTCCTGATAACGCTCATAATCCATCGCCTGCTGACTATATGGTGCATTGATAAGGTCATAAACAGAGCCTGCATACTCACCAACCAAGCTGAGCATAATAGTTAGCTCCTCGTCGCTACTTGTTGCAGCAATTACAGGGTGCGGAAGCAGTTTGTCCTCAACAACTCTGATATACTTAAAATAGGCATTAACAGTACTATTTGCCTTAAAAGTCTTATCTGTCTGCTCTAAGCCTCCAGAACATGCGACAGTGATAGCCGCCAAAATCAAAATCCAAAATTTCCTCATAATAATTCTATTTCGCAACAAAGGTACGCCGAATTTGTGACTTTCGCAAATAATCACTACCTTTGTAAGCTATGATTGGAAGAGATGTCATTGAAAGAATAATGTCCGCCGCCAATATTGTTGAGGTGGTGAGCGACTATGTGACACTCAAAAAGAAGGGTGCCAACTACCAGGCGTGTTGTCCATTTCACAATGAGAAGACACCCTCGTTTGTTGTATCCCCATCTAAGGGGCTATTCAAATGTTTCGGCTGCGGTAAGGCTGGCAATGCAGTAACCTTTGTCATGGAGCATGAGGGTATTAGTTACCCTGAGGCGCTGAAGGTTGTGGCTAAGCGTTATGGCATTGAGGTCAAGGAGCGCGAGATGACCGAGGAGGATATTCGCCGCAATGATAACCGCGAGAGTATGTTTGCCCTCAACAGCTACATTGCTGACTACTTTACCTCCTATCTACACCGCGATACCACTGAGGGCATACCTGTAGGCATGAGCTACTTCAGCTCTGCGCGTGGTTTTAGCGCCAAGACTATTGAGAAGTTTGGTCTTGGTATGTGTCCGAGTGGTGGCGACAGAATGACAACCGACGCTCTCAAGGCTGGTTATAAGGAGGAGTTTTTGCTCGCCACAGGTCTTACTATCAAGCGCGAGAGTGACGGCAGATTATACGACCGTTTCCGCGAGCGAGTGATGTTCCCGATACACAACATTTCGGGTCGCATTGTAGGCTTCGGTGGTCGTACTATGCGCACAGACAAGAGTGTTGCCAAGTATCAAAACTCACCTGAGAGCGAGATTTACAACAAGTCGCGCGAGCTATATGGACTCTTCTTTGCCAAGAAGGCTATTCAGCAGTTAGACTACGCGATTATGGTTGAGGGATATACAGACGTTATCTCTATGCACCAGTCGGGTGTGGAGAATGTCGTTGCCTCATCTGGCACATCACTCACCGTAGAGCAAATCCGCCTAATACGTCGCTTTACCAACAACTTGACGATTATCTACGACTCTGATGCGGCGGGTATCAAGGCTTCTCTTCGCGGTATTGATTTAGTACTTCGTGAGGGGATGAATGTGCGCGTTGTACTACTTCCAGATGGTGACGACCCTGACTCTTTTGCTCGTGGTCACTCTGCTACTCAGGTTCAGGAGTATGTCGCTACAAATGCTGAGAATTTTATCACCTTCAAGACCAAGCTGCTCCTCTCGGAGACTGGCAACGACCCTATCAAGCGTAGCGAGGTGACACGAAACATCATCGTCTCAATAGCGCAGATACCCGATGCGGTGCAACGTTCAATGTTTATCAAGGAGTGCGCCCAGATAATGTCTGCAGATGAGAATATGCTCATTAGCGAGGTTGCTCGCCATCGCATGCACTCATTGGGTGACAATGAGGCGGAGGCATTTATCCTACGCCAGCAACAGCAGCGTCAGCAATCGGGACATAGTGGCTATAGTAGTTACGGCAAGCGTGACAATATACCACCAACAAATAGCGAGGAGGAGACTCAGCGCTTTGGGGAGATGCCACTCAGTGCATCATCGGCAACCCTTGAGCGTGAAATTATCTACTACCTGCTCAAGTATGGTCAGAGCAACTATCAGACCCTTGAGAGTGGCAGTGTTGTGGAGTTAAATACCGCTCAGGTGATTATTGAAGAGCTTGACAATGTGGCTATTGACTTTACAAACCCTACATACAACAAGATATTAGCAATCTTCCGCACTGCGCTATCTGAGTCACGCTACCCTACCCAGACCGAGATTGTGAATAATGCCGACCCAGATGTCTGCAGTACAGCTGTAGATATTCTGACCCTTGATGACAACTACGCCGAGAGTGCAATCTGGACACAGAGGGATGTTCGCTCGCTCTCTGAGTCGAGCATGCTTGCCGAGGGTATTCCTAAGTTACTATGGCTCTACAAATCTCGCACTATTCTTGCACGTATAGCCGAGCTGAATGCAAAACTTACTAATGACCTACCAGAGCAGCAGGTTGAGGAGATTCTTTTAGAGCTCAGCCACCTTAACAAGCTCAAAGTACAGATAGCCAACCACTTAGGCAGACCTATTATATAACACTATGGAGTTCAAGCTCACCTCAGAGTATAGCCCTACAGGTGATCAGCCACAGGCAATTTCCCAGATTCTACAGAGTTTTGAGTCTGGGATTGATTGCTGTACACTGCAAGGTGTTACAGGCTCTGGCAAGACCTTTACCATGGCAAATGTTATTGCGGCACTCAACCGTCCTACATTAGTGCTTAGCCACAATAAGACCCTTGCGGCGCAGCTATATGGTGAGTTTCGTAACTTTTTTGCCGACAATGCTGTTGAATATTTCGTATCATACTACGACTACTATCAACCTGAGGCATATCTTCCCGCTACGGATACATATATAGAGAAAGATTTATCAATCAATGATGAGATTGAGAAGATGCGTCTCTCTACCACTGCCACCCTACTCTCTGGGCGGCGCGATGTGATTGTGGTAAGTAGCGTGTCGTGTCTATACGGTATAGGTAACCCTGCCGACTTCCATGCCAACACCATCAACCTTAAGGTTGGGCAGATTGTTAGCCACAAGCAGATACTCTACCGACTTGTAGATGCACTCTATACCCGCACAGAGATAGAGCTTACACCTGCAACATTCCGCGTCAAGGGTGAGAATATAGACATCATGTCCGCCTTTGGCGAGAAGTGCTACCGCATACTCTTCTTTGACGATGAAATTGAGGCGATATATGCCATAGACCCCCTTTCAGGACATCGTCTTGAGGCGCTAAGTGAGGTGAGCATCTTCCCAGCCAACCTCTTTGTTACGACAAAGGAGAGAATTGCTCAAGCTGTAAGTCAGATATATATAGATATGGGTAAGCAGGTCGCCTATTTTGAACGCGAAGGTAGACCTACTGAGGCGAAGCGCATACAGCAACGTGTAGAGTACGACCTTGAGATGATTAAGGAGTTAGGTTACTGTCCCGGTATTGAGAACTACTCTCGCTACTTTGACGGCAGAAGTGCTGGCACACGCCCCTTCTGTCTATTGGACTACTTCCCAGAGGATTTTCTGCTTATTGTAGACGAGAGCCATGTGACAATACCGCAAGTGCGAGCGATGTTTGGCGGAGACAAGGCGAGAAAGGAGAACCTTGTTGAGTATGGTTTCAGACTCCCTGCCGCACGCGACAATCGCCCTCTACGTTTCGAGGAGTTTGAGTCGCTCACCGGCACAACGCTCTACGTCAGTGCAACACCTGCTGACTATGAGATTGTACGCTCTGAGGGTGCTATTGTTGAGCAGATAATCCGCCCAACAGCACTTATTGACCCACCTCTTGAAGTACGCAGTTCCGAGAATCAGATTGACGACCTTATTGAGCAGATTTCTCTACGCACTGTGCGGGATGAGAAGATTATCGTCACAACACTAACAAAGCGCAGCGCTGAGGAGCTTGCCACCTATTTTGAGCGCATGGGCATACGTTGTCGTTATATTCACTCCGATGTGGATACCCTTGAGCGTGTACAGATTCTTGAGGATTTACGTGCTGGGATGTTTGATGTGCTTATCGGTGTAAACCTTCTACGTGAGGGTCTGGACCTGCCAGAGGTGTCGCTCGTCGCGATTATTGACGCAGATATGGAGGGCATGCTCCGTAATGTCCGCGCCATAACACAGATAGCGGGTCGTGCAGCGCGTCATGAGAATGGACTTGTGATAATGTACGCTGGCAAGGTCACAAAGACCATGCGCGAGTCTATTGAGCAGAGCAACCGCCGTCGCTACAAGCAGATACGCTACAATATGGAGAACAATCTTATGCCTCGTCAGGCTCATAAGAGCGGCAGCACCCAGACACTACTTGCACAGCAGAGCCAAGCTGACATAGCGACTATTACCGAGACTCCGAAGCCTCAAACCACAGAGCAGATACGTGCAGAGATTGCCGCTGCGCAAGCAGATATGGAGCGTGCAGCCAAGAGCCTTGACTTCCTCGCCGCAGCACGTTTCCGTGACCGTATTCAAGAGTTGGAGAAGCTATTGCTGAGCAAGTAATTACCCCTTAAAGACCACGTATCTACCCATAAGGTAGCTATAGAGTGTTGTAATAAGTGTTGTGATAACCTTTGAAGGGGTTGCCCATAGATGAAGCTGCTCAACGAGCAATTTCATCGCTATATAGTTGATAGCAAGCGAGCCGATGACAGATAAAAAATACTTTGCAGCTTGGCTTACACCAGAGATATTGGTTGTGCGGAAGGCTACGTGACGATTTAGCCAGAAGCCAGTAAAGAAGGTTATCGGAAAGACAATAATCAGCGAGAGTATATGTGGCGAGATGACCACAAAACCCAGATCTACAAACTGCTTGGCGACGATAAAGTTATAGATTACAAAGTACCACGCAGCATCAAGAGTAAGGTTTATAGCACCACAAGCCCCGTAGCGAAAAATCTGTCGGGAGACAAATCTCTCAACTACGGGGATATATAGGCAATCTATCGCCTTAGTTATCAGGCTTGCAATACCCATCTACAGCTCTACTTGTTGGTAAAAACCCACATATCGTCAAACAATCCATCCCTCTCCTGCAGTGACCACATATATCTCACGCACGCCATGCGGGTAGGTTTGTCGCAAACAGCGAGCAGATACATCGTATCATCTCTATGGTGGTAAATCTTGCAGTTTAGCTCTGGATATTTACGCTCAAGTAACTGCTTATAGTTAAAGGCATTCTGCTTCTGAGAAAAGACACCCCAGACAAGGTAGTTTCCACCCTCAACCATACGCTCCACACCCTCCTCCTTCAGGGGTTCTGGTGCTGGCGCTGGCTCTGGCTCTTGGACAACCTCTACCACTGGCTGAGGTTCAACAACTGGCTCTGCCTTATCACCACTCAATAAAAAATATAGAGCAGCAAGAGCCAAAACGACTATGAGTGCAATGATTAGAGCAATAAGACCCTTTTTGCTACTCTTTGCCTTTGGTGCAGCGGCTGATGCTACAACAGGATTGAGTTGTGTGAGTAAAATGTTATCGGCTGTAAATTTACGATTGGCGATAACACCCACTGTCTCAATAACAACCTTACCGCCACCACCGACATGTCCAAGCCACTGCTCATAAATCTCCTCAGCACGCTCAGTGCTCACATTGGCAGTAGAAGCAATAAGCTCCACGATATTCACTCCGCGACTCTCGCCCGTAAAGGTTACAGTGCGCTTTGGAGGCACAAAGCCGCCCTTATCTTTAGTTGCAGATGTGCGACGCACCACAAGCGAGCCTACACTTGGAAGCGAAACATCACTACCCTTGCAAAGGGAGTTATAGATTAGTCTATTTACCTGTGTAATCATAACTTATCTCTTTTTAGGATTTGACTTTTTACTATCTTCAGCAACGGCTGGATGGGTAAGTGAGTACCACACAGAGACCACACCGATAATGATAAATGGAATGCTGAGCCACTGACCCATATTAAGGGACATACCCTGCTCAAAAGCCACCTGGTCCACCTTGACAAACTCAATAAAGAAGCGTGTAAGGAAGATACCTATCAGCGCAACACCGAACATCAGTCCACGGCGGCGAGGTGCCTCTGTCTTATTATACATCCACCACAGCAAGATAAATGTAAGGATATAACACAGAGCCTCATAGAGCTGTGTCGGGTGACATGCTGGCACCTGCTCTACAGGAATACCACGATGTAGGCGCATAAACTTAAAGCCCCATGGTAGATCTGTCGGATTACCGATAATCTCAGAGTTAAAGAGGTTACCAAAGCGAATCAATGCTCCACTTATCGGAGCGATAACACCCAATCGGTCGGTCATCCACATTACTGGCACCTTATTCTTGCGAGAACAGAGCCAGATAGAGATAATAATACCTATAGTTGCACCGTGGCTTGCAAGACCGCCATCGCGGATTTCAGTAATTATAGCCCACGGCTTAAATAGATAATACTCGGGCTCATAGAAGAGGCAGTGCCCCACTCGTGCGCCAATCATCGTACCCAGAGCGATATATAGAAATGCTGAATCGGCAAGTTCCTGACTCTTTCCCTCCTTTTTACAGAAGTAGCTGAATATCCATGCACCTACAAGCAGTGCAGCAGCCCACATAAGGCTATAGTAGCGAATCTCAAATCCAAATATTGTCACCAGCACGGGATTAAAATCCCACACCACCGTCAATGGTTCAAACATAATTATAACTGTACTTTGCTAAGTGTAAATGTAAATGTACTACCCTTGCCCAACTCACTGCGGACAGAGACCTTCTCACCGTGATTCTCAATAATATGCTTCACGATAGCCAATCCAAGACCAGTTCCGCCCTGCTCACGGCTTCTACCCTTATCGGTACGATAGAAGCGCTCAAAGACACGTGGAAGGTCGCTCTTTGCAATGCCGATACCGTCATCCTCAACCTCGACAAGCACCTTATCAAGCATATCGCGGCAGGTAATCTTAGTGGTTCCACCCTCCTTACCGTAGCGAATAGAGTTTACAATCAGATTGTCAAGCACCTGACCGATATAGAACTTATCAGCATTAACCCAGCAGCGTGAAGGGAGGTTATCAGCGCCCTTGACAATAATTGAGATGTTGCGCTTAGATGCCTCTATCTCAACCTGATCGGCTATCTCCTTACAGAGAGCAACCATATCAAAGCTCTCGGTGCGCATCTGGTTCATATCGCTATCCAAACGAGATATTGTATCAAGGTCGCTAAGAATGTTAATCATACGCTCCACACTGCGCTCTGCACGCTCAAGGTACTTGCGGTTAATAACCTCATCCTCCAAACCGCCATCCAGCAGTGTGCTTATATAGCCCTGGATGTTGAAGATTGGGGTCTTAAGTTCATGAGCCACATTGCCCAGATACTGCTTACGAAACTTCTCAGCCTCCTTGAGTCGCGCAATCTCGCGGTCATTATCCTCTGCCCAACTGCTCAGCTCGGTAGATACATCGTCTACCTTCTTATCCTTAAGTTCGGTAGCAATATCACCAGTATGTATATCGCGCGACAAGACCATAGAGTATATAGGGCGCAACTTATACGCCACATACTTTACAATAACCCACAACGCAAATAGTGACACCGCCACATAGACCAGCAGTGATGCAATAACAACAAGCCACCACACCACACCAGTAGCGACCATAGCCACTGCGGTACAGATACCTGCTACTGCGCCAATCAACCACGACGCACTCTCTTTTGTCTTAATTATCATAGTTTTTTAGTTATTAAGGTTTAACATTGCTAAAACACTATACAACTCCAGCACATCACTTCGCTGGATAATCATATCATCATAACCCTCCTTAAGCGCCACCAATCGCAAACAATCATCCTCGCCAGCGCTCCTAACGACCCTAAGCAGCGTGAAATCAGCCGTGCGCACTACATACATCTCGCCAAAAATGATTGATTTGACATTTGTACTCTTCAAAATCAGCAACGCCCCATTTAACACCTTTGGTTGCATGTCGTCGCTAATGTGACGAATAGCAAAATCGGCATCCGAAATCATTGGGATATAGAGGTAATCATCAGCCTCAACACCTGAAATCTCAGAGATTTGTGACAAAGGGAGGTTGTAGCATGGGATGTAACCCCTCTCAGCTGTAGGATTGGCATACATCGTTCCCATACCAGATTGCAACCACATAGCACTATACTCAGGAAAGCAATCCACTACACTCTGCGCAACCGTGCGAGATATACCAATCTGTCCACGCTTAATCTGATACAGAGTTTCGCTACGCTGCATGCCAATATGTTTAGCAAAGGCGTGCACAGACAAGCCCGACTCCTTTATAATGACAGACAACCTCTCCCACGCCCTATTTCCATGTGCAATATATGCCATTTCTACAATCGTTAATTTTTTCAAAAAACTCGTGATTCCGAGCGGATTCGAACCGCTATCGTAAGAACCGGAATCTTATATTCTATCCATTGAACTACGGAACCAACACTTCAAAAAGCAAATATAGTAAATTTGTTTCACACCACCAAATTTCCTCACCAATAGCACAAAAAAAGAGCCTGCATCGCTGCAAGCTCTCAACAAAAGTAGGATAAATCTACTCAAAGTCATAAGGGACAATATTATCCCTGTATAGATACCAATTATCCACATAATATCCATCTTTACAAGCTGTGAACTGCAGATAGTTATCAACAGCTTCACGAGGCACATAGAACTTCATCTCGGCACTATATGGGAACGAGCCATATCCATAGTTAGAGTTGTGATATATAGATGGAGGGGTAGTAGCTCTACAATATATCTCTGTCAAGCTGGAGTTAGCAGAGTAGAAAGTCCATCTTTCAATAGTTTTAATATCGCTACCCAAATGCACAGTCGCCAATAGCGGACAGGTATTAAGGGCATAGTCGTTCAAGACCCTAACGCCCTCAAGATTAGCGCTTACAAGGTTGGCACAGTCACAAAATGCGCGGTTTCCGACTGTTGTCACATCCGCCATATCAACAACCTTTGTAATGCTTGAGCAGCCCATAAATGCGCGAGAATTTATCTTTGTAACACCTGCTGGAGCTACAAACTCATTGAGTTCAACACCATTTACATACAATTTTGCCTTTCCAGGGACAATAGGACTGGCGGTATTATCGTAGAAAGTAGCACCGCACCAAACTGCCAAATCAGAGATATAGACACTCTTCAGGTTTGAACAATTCTGGAAGGCATAACTTCCAAAGTAGGTAACACCCTTGCCACAGGTAAAACTCTTAAGTGAGCGACATTCTCTAAAAGTGTCTTTTTCAACTCTTGTTATCAAATCTCCCAACTCTACACTCTCAAGGCTTGAACAGTTATAAAAAGCGTTCTCGCCAATAGTCGATACAGACTGCGGAATATTGACTGTTTTCAAAGCGGTACAACCACTAAACGCTGCCGAGCCAATATTAGTAAGGCTTTGTGGCAGAGTTATTCTTGCCAAATTTCCACAACTATTAAAGGCTGATTTTCCAATAGAGGTCACCTCTCCTGAAATTGTAGCCCTTGCAAGTGAGGTACATCCAGAAAATGTACCATCGCCAATTTGAGTTACACCCTTACCCAGTACAGCACTTACCAATTTGTCACAAAGATTAAATGCATATACGCCTAATGAGGTTACACTATCTGGAATAACGACACTTGTAAACCTTCTCATATAGTAAAATGCGTAGTCACCAATCTCTGTAACGCTACTTGGAATAGTAATTGTTTCAAGCGAACTTTGGCTAAAGGCATATTCCCCAATTCTGGTTAGGCCCTCAGGTAGAGATACTTGATACAAGCTACAACCATAAAGCGCAGCATTTCCAATCTCCTTAACATAATCTGGAATGGTATATTCTCTTATGCCAGCATCGGCAAATGCCATCAAAACGCCATTAGCAATCCAACAGTGACCATCCTCTGTAACATTTTTACCAACAAAGCGCTCTAAGTCTCCACAGCCTGTGAATGGATTTATATCAACGACCAAATCTCCACAAATCTCCACTTGGTGAATATTTGCACACCCACTAAACGCACTTCCAGAGAGTCTCTTTATATTTTTACCCAAAACCACCTCTGTAATTGCTTTACAATTCATAACTGCGCAGTTACCTACACTCTCTACATTATCACCAAATGTCAGCTTGGTAAACTTCAGCTGATTGAACGGAGTAGCATACGCCTCATAATCTGCAATAGAACAGTCAATAAACAGTTCGCCAGCACAATTATAAAATGGCTCTTTTCCAATAGACTTTACATCCTTATGAATAAAGATGCTACCCATAGTTTGGTAGTTGTAGAATGTGTAGTTCTTGATTGCGGTAACACTCTGAGGGATAACAATATCCTTAACAGGCTCGCCGTCAATATACAACAGTCTTTTACGACTCCAGCTCTCAACGTGCAGAGGGTTCGCAGTAGTTGAATCAAACTCAATATTACACCACGAAGCGATGTCGTCAATATGAACAACTCTTAGATTAGATGCATCAAGGAAGGCGTTGCTCTCAATAATAGTGACGCTCTTAGGGATATGTATCTCAACCAATGATGACCCCTCAAAGGCATTTGCACCAATAATTGTCACCGTCTTAGGGATAATTATAGATGTGATAGTACTCTTTGCAAAGGCGTTGATACCAATCTCTGTAACATTGCCATCAAAGACTATCTTTCCCCAGCCATTCTCGTAGGTATTAGAGAGTATATTTGCACCAAAATATGCCGCCTGATTTGGAGTGACAATAGAGCAATCTTTACTCTGATAGTAGATTACATTATCCCCAGTAAGCTCAGGCTCAACATCTGGGAAGACTACTGAAGCATAGTTATTCTTATAGGCAATCTTATAGGCATCAAGCAGAGCTAATGGCACAATAATTTTATGCACCGAACCATAGTTGTCGTAGTATGAGTATGGCTCAAAGAAGCTTCCATCACTAAATATTGTCAGCGGTGTCTCTGGCGGAGTGAGCGCTCTACAATGTATCACACTGAGCGACGTATCTCCCGAAAAGGCACTCTGACCTACATAATTCACCTTCTCTCCCAGGGTAACCTTCTTAAGATTGTCACAATTATTAAACGAGTAGTAACCAACATACTCCACGCTGTTAGGAATATTAACCTCCGTCAAGCTCTGACAGCCATAGAAGGCATAATCATCAATCCTTGTAATACCTTCAGGAACATTGAGCACAGTAAGCTCCTCACCATTAACATATAGGCGAGCACCATTATAGAATGGGGTTGCATAATAGTTATTTCCAAAACTAATCCTACACCACGCATCAATATCCGTAATATTTACCCTTTTAATTTTGCCAGTGTAATTAAACGCGCCATAACCAATCTCTGTGACACTACTTGGAATGGTAATCTCACTTAGCTCCGTACACCAACTAAAAGCAGTGTCATCAATAGTTGTCACACCATTTGGGATTACAATACTTGTCAGGGCTTTATTTTGCTTAAACCAAAACTCATCAAATAGGGTTATGATGCTGTTCAAGCCAATAACGCCCTCGCCAGTAGCCTCATCAAAGGTGTGCAGAACGATTTTATCCTCAAGACTTGGCACTGAGAGCTTCTCGGTTGCAGTGTACTTAATCTCCATCACAGCCACAGGTGCTGCATCGCACTTAACATAGAGTGCCGCCATAGGCTGCAGGGCGTTGCGACCGATAGCAAAGCGCGAGTTGGTGCTCTTGGTGAAGGTCTTACCATTGACATCGGTTGCAGTGACGGTAATACCCTCGCTGAAGGTTGTTGGCGGAACGACAAACCAGAAATCTGTCGGGTTGTCACTACTCTCGCTAACCTTGACGCCATCGCCACAGTCGAGCTTTATCAAATTAACGCCACCACCAGCCATAGAGATAGCAGGGTCTTTGCCATACTCGGCGCTCACATAGGCAAGACCAGAAATTTTCTCGCCGCCGTTAGTTTTGAGAACCAAATTCTTGATTGTCGCATCGCCATAGAGCTGAACCTTGAGGTAACCGCAGACATTCTTAAACATCAGCAAATCGTCTGAGGTATTCTCTGTAACAGCAATCATAGTATTGCTATTCTGACCAAATGACTCAGCCTGATAGTACTGCACCGATGGCAGAGTGTAGAGGAAACAGCCTCCACCGACCCACTCGGCACTCTCATCACGCGGATAGAGGGCGTAGATGCGGTCTATAGGGGTCTTTGTACCCGTTGCACTACCATCAAGAATCAGCGCAAATGTGCCGTTACTGTCGCCCGTATCGCCATTAAAGCGGTACTTATTATTGACTGCATCACCGTGAAATACGGAGAGTTCATCCCTTTGATGCCAACGCAAAAATCTTTCACCCTCAACATAGGTACGTGTCTGCTCGGCAAAGCACGCCCTTAGCTGACCATACTCAACCTGCGGAAGGGTATCCTGCTGCTCATACTTAGTACAAGATGCAACGCAAAGTGCTGCAAGCACTATAAATAAAACTCTTTTCATCGCCTTAACAATTAAATTACCACTCAATTTCTGGATACTCTTCATCCCCAATACTCTCCATATTAGAGAGCGAAAAACCTTGCTCTACAACAATACCTTCACATAACTCAATGTAAGGTATTAGATAAATTCTCTTCTCCATAACCACTATTTTTAATTTATTCACTAATAGACACAACAAACAGGGGGTGAGAATAAAATTATCACCCACAACAACTTAATATAAACCGTCTAACTGATTGATTTACAGCAAAATACCCCCCCTCAAAGCATATTGAGGCACATTAACAGTAGATGTTATTATGCAAAGAGTATTCATAACCGCAATAAATTTTTCAACTCTGTGATTTACAAAGTTAAACAAAATTTCTGAATTCAACTATTTTTCACAAAAAAAGTTAAAAAAGCT
Source organism: Rikenellaceae bacterium (assembly GCA_015059805.1). Lineage (GTDB taxonomy): Bacteria > Bacteroidota > Bacteroidia > Bacteroidales > Rikenellaceae > Alistipes. The sequence goes on along the minus strand of SUZO01000008.1, from coordinate 33,472 downwards.
ATTGGTTGTTAGCCATTAACCTAAGAGGGTCAATAGCCAATTACCAATAGCCTACACTGTTTAAGCCTTTATGTTAATAGGTTTTTCGGCTCTTTTTGCGCATATCTATCATTGCAATCTGCGCCTTTGTCCGTTGCTTGACTCGGTAGAGTTTGTAGTAGCAGAAGAGGAAGACAATCCACATCACTGATGACCACGCGCTGATGTGCCACATACGTTCCCAGTTGCTATTTATGCCCGTAAGGTAGAGTATCATCGGTACTGCCGTCCAAGTTATGGCTATCATTGCTGATGTCCAACTTGAGCGGCTCCAACGCGACATAGGACAGAGGTTATGGTAGTATCGGTAGAAGCTACAGATAATCAGCACTATAGCAACAGAGGTAATAACCTCCTCCTTATAGGGGAAGTCGGCAATCCAATTAAACTTATCGGCGCGAATAATCATCGTTGCCGCAACGAAGAGTAGAATATCCGCCAACTGAAGTTTCCCATCATCAGGCATTGGGGTGGATAGCTTACGCCCCTTATTACCCCAGCTGAAGAATTTGTTACCGCGTTTCATAGTAAGTATCAATTTGTTCTGACTGTTATCTGATAAGCAAAAAGCTAATGGCTAATGGCTAATAGCCAATAGCCGTTTTGCGTCGTGTGCGAAGTTTCATATCCATAACAGCAGCGCGAGCGCGTGCCTCACGGCGATTGCTTATCCACTTATAGATACTGATAAACATTGCCACCCACATTACTACTGACGAGGCTGCAATTATTATCATATCCCGCTTCTCCTCAGCGTTTTGCTCGCCTGTGTAGTATATAATTATCGGCATCACTAACCAGAGTGTCGCACCTATAGCGCTCTTAATTGTAGCGTGGCGCCAACGGGTCACTGGGCAATAGTTAAAGCAGTCCCATATAATGGCAATGACATAACAACTCATTGCAATTAGTGCAACAATACCACTAATAACCTCATGGGGAATAGTTATTGAGATAAAGAGCAGTGCCATACATACAAGTCCCAGAATCTCAGCCTTGGTAAATGTCACTTTAAGCTCGCTGTTTACATCTTCCATTGTCTTGTGCTTCCATCTACCAATGGTAAACTTGAAAAAACTATATCTGTTTCTCATTGTTGCTCCTCGTTTGATGTTTTACTCTTTTTTGCGCGAGGCTTGCGCCCTGCTTTGCGCAAAGCCTCGGCAATAATCCACTGCAGCTGTCCGTTGGTACTACGAAACTCATCCTCTGCCCACTTCTCGATGGCATCCATCGTCTCGGCGTCAATGCGTAGCACAAAGCTGCGAGTGCTATTCTCTTTCGTAGCCATAATAGATTAGTTATGCAGAGTACCTGTGTTTACTACCGGCTGTGCTGCCTCATCAGCACAAAGGACAACAAGCAAGTTGCTAACCATAGCCGCCTTGCGCTCCTCGTCAAGCTCCACAACATCCTCAGTAGAGAGACGCTCAAGGGCGATTTTAACCATTGACACAGCGCCCTCAACAATCTTCTCACGAGCAGAGATAATAGCATCTGCCTGCTGACGGCGAAGCATTGCTGCCGCAATCTCAGGAGCGTAGGCAAGGTAGTTGATTCTCGCCTCAATAACCTCAATACCAGCCATTGCCAGTCGCTCGTTCAGCTCATCTGTCAGGCGGTCGTTAATCTCATCACCTCCAGAGCGCAGGGTAAGCTCACCCTCAGCATTTGAGTTCTCATCGTAAGCGTACATACCTGCTACCTGACGAAGTGCAGAGTCAGATTGTACAGCTACGAAGTTCTCAAGAATGTTCATACGAGTTGTTGATGATGTAGCCATTGCACCAACCTCTGCAGGTGCATCAATCTCAAAGACAGCCTTATATGCACCCTCGTTCTTGATTTTCCACACAAGCACAAGACCAATAAGGATAGGATTTCCCGCCTTGTCATTGACCTTTATAGGGTCTACATTGAGGTTGCGAGCACGCAGTGAGAGCTTCTTAGCGCTCATAAATGGGTTGAGCCACCAAAAACCTGTCTGATAAAATGTACCACGATAGTTACCAAAGAAGAGCAGCACGCGCGCCTCGTTAGGCTCAAGCATCTTGTAGCCACATGCCATAATAATGGCAGCAATAACCGCTACCCATACACCCGCAAAGATTAGTCCGTTAAACTCGTCACGGTTAAAAAGCTCAACAAAGAGCCATACTGCAACGCCAACCAGTGCAAGGTTAATCACAAGCGCCAGAAAACCATTCATCTTCCAGCCGTCATAAGTGTAATTACTGTTTTTCATAGTTGTTAAAGTTTTAAGTGTTAAAATTGATATCATTTTGATATCACAAAGATACAACAAATAAAATCTAATTTCCAAATAATTTTGCAACTTTTTTGCAAAAAAATATGCTGAGCAGATATTCCACTCAGCATACCTATATTATAATAAGGATTTTTACCAAACCTCAGTCGTCTTATACTCCTCTGGAGCGGCGAGGCTATAGTCGGCATTCTCGATAACGTAGTCGCAGGTGTACTTGCGACCCTTGTCGTCAGTAGCTACAACCTTAACCTTCGCGTTAGGATTTTTGAGCGTATATATATACATATGGTGGCAAGGCACGCAGTAGTTCTTACGGGTGCTACCCTTCTTATGTCCGCGACCAACAACGCCCGTATGGTAGCCGATAGCCCACCAGTCCTTGCTTGACTCAAGGCTTGGGTGCTCGTCGCCACGGAATGGAGATGGCTTCATCTTCTTCATCTCGCCCGACAGCTTGCCATCCTCATAAAGCTCTACCTTCCAATCCTTATCTGCAAACCACACATTGGCAAGAATCTTATCAGCACCAAAAGGGAGTGTAGGCTGCTCGTGCTTACCACCAAAGGTTGCATTTCCGCGATAGAGGCGCAGCTGGTAGTCAATATCAAAGCCAGTACCCTTATAGCGGTGGTCAGCAAGACGACCATCCTTGATGTCAAAGATTCCGTAGCCGTTAGGTGTTCCATCGCCATTGTTGCGGCTCCACCACCAGCAGCCAGATGCAGCACCGAGGATATACTCGTGGATGCCATTCTTGTGGGTATAGCGGCGGGTGTAGTGGGTGTGTCCCGACATAATCTTACACTCGGCATACTCCGAGAGCATCTTCAGCACAGCCTGCACGCGAGGAGATTTGCGCATATGCTCTAATGGGATGTGTACGCAGAAGACAACCATCTTATCCTTTGATACATAGCTCAAATCCTTACGCAGCCACTCCACCTGCTTGTCGGTAAAGTCACCGTGATACTTCTTGAAGTTGTTGATATCATCGTAGACAATGTCGTTCATACTTACGATATGCACATTGCCACGATTCCAAGAGTAGTCTATAGGACCAAAGGTAGCCTCAAACATACGCTGCAGGCGCACTGTAGGGGTTGAGTTGCGCTTGCCCGTAGCCACTGGCTCATAGTCGCAGTCGTGGTTACCGATGGTCTGGAACATCGGCATACCGATATTCTCGGCTCTCATCTCCTCCTTAATCATCGGCATAAGGTAGTTGGCGTTGCGAGGACCCTCAGAGTAGACAATATCGCCTAATGAGACAGCATAGCAAGGGACCTTGCTCCTCTTTGCCGTCTTGCGCAAATCTGGCGCAGTCTCGGAGTGGAAACGGTACACGTGGCGCAGATTCTGACACTGCGGGTCAGCAACCATAATAAGGCGGAAATCCTTTTCTGCTCCGCCCTTAAGTGGCTGGAGAACAAAGTCGTAGACCTTGTCGTCAGTGAGCTTCTTGTAGAAGCAAGGGTGACCCTGACGAAGTGGAACACGATACTGAGCAGGAATAGAGTAATACACATAGGCAGCCTCCTCGTGTCGGTTGAAGGAGTACTTACCCTCAGCATCTGTTGCTGTTACGGTATATCCATCTGTAACAACAACGCCCTCAATTGGAGTGCCGGCAGTTGTGCGGATAGTACCCGATACATCGGCACTCTGTGCTGTAGCGTAGGCTGTAATGCCCAAAATGGCTACAAGTGAAGTGATTAGTTTTCTCATTTTAGTATTGTTTTAAGTTTCTCATACTCATTTCGGCTCACTATGCGGTAGTGGGGTGCATAGGCGGCGTTATACTGAGAGCTGTGGTGCATAACATACTTGCCCTCAGCTATCAACTGCGCTATAGCCTTGCTATCAGCCTCAAAGTCCTCAAGGTTAGGATAGAGAGCCTTGACAGCACCCTCAATATCCTGCCACTCGCGCTTCCAAGCCTCTAAATCGTCATCGGTAACCTCAATAGCGCTCGCCATAAATGCATCGGCAAGAGTCTGAGCTGAGATTTTACCTTCAGCTACAGCCTTGAGGTTTATGCGGACATAGTTACCGCGCCAGCCACACGGCTCTGCGTAGTTGTTCTCAAAACTTGTTGCCCCCTCTGTCTCACGCTTGATATACTCAACAACACGCTCTTTGCTTGATAGGGCGTGAGCTACTCCAAAGCGATCTTGGAAGCAACTCTTGTAGATATCCTGCAGCGTAGCCTTTGGATGCGACTCAACGATGCGTGTAATAGCTGCACGCTGAGCTATTCAGTCAATATTTACCAGCTCGTAGCTCTTTGAACCAAGACCTATCTGCTCGGCGTAGTCAACGATGTGAGTACCGTGCTTTGAGGCGATGCGCTCAAGCAGTGGACCGTTGTCGTTGCCCTCTGTAGGCTCAATGTTGAAGACAATGTCAAGGCAAGCCTTATCAAGTGCCACTGGGTCTGTAGATGCAAGGATACCTACATCCTTGAGCAGTGGGTCTGCAGGGTGTGAGTCGCAGTCGCAGTCAATAGACATATTGTTCATCACATTGATGTAGATAATGCGCTCGCCATTACCAAAGTAGTCGTGAACAGACTGTGCGGCAGCAGCCATAGACTCAAGGAAGCCAATCTGGTCGTCAGTGAACTTCCAAATCTTTGCCACCTCCTCATTGCGACCCGCAGAGTGGATGTACGCCTTACCGCGAGAGGATGCGTTGCCGATAGACTGATTCTTCAGCACACCACCAAAGCCTCCCATAGCGTGACCCTTGAAGTGCGCAAGGTTAATCATAAAGTCGTAAGTAGCCAAGTTCTTACCCACGATGTTGTACTTGATGTGGGTTGTATCCTTAACTGGAATCTTAATCTCGCCCTCAGCATCCATAATGTCTACATTGGCGATGTCAAAAAATCCGTGCTCACGAGCAGCCTCAAGGTGCGCCTCAGTAGTGTTGCGGCGACCAGCATAGGCTGTGTTACACTCAACGATAGTGCCGCCAACCTTCTGAACAAGGTTCTTTATAAGCGCTGGCTTGAGGTAGTTCTTACCTCCAGGCTCGCCTGTGCTAATCTTTACGGCTACCTTGCCAGTAGCCTCAACGCCCAGTGCCTCGTATACACGCACAAGACCCTCGGCTGAAATATCGGTGGTCATATAGACCTTTGCAGGTGTTGCCTCACTCTTTGGTGTAGATGCACAACCAAACATTGCTGCTGTTGCCATAATTGTAAGTATTAACTTTTTCATATTTTTAGGTTGTTATTTAGATGCTCGTTTACGGTCTACCTCGTTAAGGAGTATCTTTCGCAGGCGCATAGCCTTTGGTGTTACCTCAACATACTCATCCTCCTTGATATACTCAAGCGCCTCCTCAAGGGTAAAGACCTTTGGCGGAGCGATTGATGCCTTATCATCAGAGCCCGATGCGCGCATATTGGTCAGCTGCTTGGACTTTGTAACATTGACTGTAATGTCGTTGCCACGAGTATGTTCGCCGATAACCTGACCCATATAGACCTCCTCCATTGGAGAGATGAAGAAGCGACCTCGGTCCTGCAGTTTGTCAATAGAGTAGGCGTATGCCGTACCAGTCTCAGAGGCGATAATAGAGCCGTTTGTGCGCATCTCAATATCGCCAACATAGGGTTCAAAACCCTTGAGGCGGTGTGACATAATTGCCTCGCCAGCCGTTGCTGTAAGCATATTGGAGCGCAGACCGATAATGCCTCGTGAAGGAATGTCAAACTCAAGGCGTGTACGACCGTTGTTAGACTCCATATTGGTAAGCACACCCTTGCGGCGTGTTGAAAGCTCAATAACTGTTCCTGCAACCTCATCTGGGCAGTCAATTGTCATCTCCTCAATAGGCTCGCACTTTTGTCCATCAATCTGTTTGATAATTACCTTTGGCTGACCTACTTGCAGCTCATATCCCTCACGGCGCATAGTCTCAATAAGCACCGAAAGGTGCAGCACACCACGACCGTAGACAACAAACGAGTCGGCATTCTGACCAGGCTCTACACGCAGGGCGAGGTTCTTCTCAAGCTCGTGGTCAAGGCGCTCCTTGATGTGGCGCGAGGTGACATACTTACCATCCTTGCCAAAGAATGGAGAGTTGTTAATGGTAAAGAGCATAGACATTGTCGGCTCGTCAATCTTGATTGGTGGCAGTGGCTCTGGATTCTCCGCATCGCAGATAGTGTCGCCAATCTCAAAGCCCTCAATGCCAACAAGGGCGCAAATCTCGCCACACTCTACTCTGTCAACCTTCTTCTTACCCAGACCCTCAAAGACCATCAACTCCTTAATCTTGGTCTTAATCTTTGTCACTCCGTCGCGCTTTGCAAGGGTTACGGTCTGACCAGATACAAGGCTTCCGCGAGTGAGCTTACCCACAGCAATACGACCAATATAAGAGGAGTACTCAAGCGAGGTGATAAGCATCTGTGGAGTACCCTCAGTGGTCTGAGGCTCTGGTATCTCGTCAATAATAGCGTCAAGGAGTGGCTGAATAGAGTCGGTCCTCTCGTTCCACTTATGCGACATCCACCCCTGCTTTGCCGAGCCGTAGATAGTCTTGTAGTCAAGCTGCTCCTCGGTGGCATCAAGGGTAAACATAAGGTCAAAGACCTGCTCGTTTACAACCTCTGGGCGGCAGTTTGGCTTGTCTACCTTATTGATAACAACGATAGGCTTCTTGCCCAGCATAAGCGCCTTCTGAAGTACAAAGCGGGTCTGCGGCATAGTACCCTCAAAGGCATCTACAAGCAGCAGCACGCCATCACACATATTGAGCACGCGCTCAACCTCGCCACCAAAGTCGGCGTGACCTGGGGTGTCAATGATGTTGATTTTGTAATCTTTGTATATAACAGATACGTTCTTTGACAAAATGGTAATGCCTCGCTCGCGCTCAAGGTCGTTGTTGTCAAGTACCAGTTCGCCTGTCTTTGACGCCTCGCGGAGCAGGTTGCCCGCCATAATCATCTTGTCTACCAGCGTAGTCTTTCCATGGTCTACATGGGCGATGATTGCGATATTCTTAAGTTTCTGCATAAAATAATATATTTAACGTGCAAAGTTAGCAAATTTAATTGAAAAAAGTATTATTTTTGCCTGTCATTTTAACCTTTATTGGTCAAAAGTTATGGGTAGAATAGACAATAGCTATGTTTATGTTGGTGCTGCACGACACCTCTTGCCAGAACTCACTGCTGGTCGTAGGGTTATTGTTGTCACCGATGATACCGTCCGCTTGCACTACTTTGGACTTATTTCTCAATACGAACATATTACCATTTGTGAGGGTGAGGGCGCGAAGAGTCTTGAAACTGTTGGAATGGTCTACTCGGAGCTTATTCGTAGGGGAGCAGATCGCACAACGATGCTTGTGGGTATCGGTGGCGGCATTGTTACTGATATTACCGGCTTCGTTGGCGCAACATTTATGCGCGGCGTAGATTTTGGCTTTGTGGCAACTACGCTCCTTGCACAGGTGGATGCATCGTTAGGCGGGAAGAATGGTGTCAATGTCGGCGGATATAAAAATATGGCAGGAACTTTCTGTCAGCCAAAGTTTGTTATTTGCGATGTGGCTATGCTTAGCACTCTGCCGGATAGGGAGTTTCGTGCTGGTTTTGCGGAGATAATTAAGTCGGCAATTATCAGTAATCCGATTCTGTTTAAGAATCTTGAAAGCGAGCGTTTAGAACTCTTTAGATACGATTATGAGGCTTTAGAGGCGGTTGTAAGGGCAACGATAAAGATAAAACTTGATATTGTTAGCAAGGATGAACGCGAGAGAGGTCTTCGCCGAGTGCTTAACCTTGGACACACTATCGCCCACGCTGTTGAATCGAGACCAGGCTGCCAATATAATCACGGTGAGGCTGTGGCTATCGGTCTAATTGCTATTGCAGATATGGCACGCAAAAATAATCTTATCCATCCAGATGATGCAAATAGGATTGTTAGCTTGTGTAGGCGATACAACTTCGAAATGGGTTATATTGCTGTAAGCAACCTTATAGCCTCAATTGCCAAGGATAAGAAGAGAGAGAATGATAAGTTGCACCTTATTGTTCCGAGGGCTATCGGTAGGGTTGAGGATATGGCTGTAACTTTAGATGAGTTAGAACAAATGTTTATGAAGTAAAAATATGATTAAGGGACTAATTTTTGACATGGACGGCACGCTGATTCAGAATATGCCGTACCACATGAAGGCTTTTGATACTCAGGCAGAGCGTCACGGCTATGAGCTGCTGCAGCCAGTGACAAACCGTTTCTATGGCCGTCATAACGATGAAATTTTTCTCAATGTAGCCCCCCAGTGGGTTATTGACAAGTATGGATTGCAGTACCTTTCGGAGGAGAAGGAGGCTATCTATCGTGAGCTATACGCGGGTCATGTCGCACTTACAGAGGGTCTGGACTCTCTGCTCGCTGAGGCTAAAGCAAAGGGTATAAAGTGCTATGTAGGCTCTGCTGCACCTCGTGTAAATGCAGAGTTTGTCTGGTCAGAGGGTCAGCTTGATGCTAAATTAGATGGTTATGTCTGCGGTGATGATGTGGTGAACTTCAAGCCTCATCCAGAGATTTTCCTCACCTGCTGTGAGCGTATGGGTCTTGCTCCAGAGGATTGTGTGGTCTTTGAGGATGCTATATCTGGTATCAAGGCGGGTCTTGCTGCTGGCTGTAAGGTCGTTGCACTCTCAACATCCTCAATTTCGCCAGAGGATTTGGCAGCCTTAGGACAGATAGAGTTGCTGCCAAACTTTGAGGGTATCACTATAGAGAGCCTTGAGAGAACGTTGGGAATGTAGCCCGCGCTATCAAACCTAAACTGAATAGATGAAGAAAATATTTACAAAAGCACTGCTGCTCGGAATTATGGTGGTGGCAGTGCAGGTTGCTGATGCCAAAGGTATTGGCAGCAAAGACCTTACTATATCGGCACAGGGGTGGTATGGCTATGATATTGAGAAGAGCCGACCAAACCTCACCTCGTATGGTTATATGAACTACGAGGTGGCGCTGGGTATTCAGACAGCTCCAGAGCGCGAGAACCCCTTTGCTGAGGCTTTTGGTTTTCCACTGATTGACATCGGACTGTCGGTGGCGCGAGTGGGTAATTTTAAGTTCAGCGACCAGACTCGCTTCCCAAATCTATACTCGGCATACGGCTCTTTTGAGCGCTCACTGCTGCGTACCGCTCGCTTCTCGGCGGGATATCTGCTCAATTTTGGTGTGACCTACAACCCAGCAAAGTACGACCCCGTTAATAACCCAGGCAACAACTGGCTCAGCTCGCCATTTATGGCGTACTTTGGTGCGGGAGTGTTCGGCAAGGTACATATCGGCAAGCGATGGGAGGTGGGTGCTAACTTTATGTTCCGTCACTTCTCAAATGGTCGTTTGAGTCTGCCAAATGAGGCGCTCAATGGTATGGGCTTAGGCGTTTTTGCCCGCTATAGATTATCTGATTACGACTACAAGAGGTACAAGACCAAGTACGGCTTTGAGCGCAACTACGACCGCGGTATGCAATATATGATTGTTGTTGGAGGTGGCGTGCACACCTGTATGGCGGAGTGGAACGCATACGTTGAGAGCGAAAATGACCCAGTGAAAAAACTTGAGGCTGCAGATAGGCTCAAAGCGCATCCGAAGTTCTCGCTCAGCTTTGATGCCCTCTATCGCTACTCTATGCGCTATGCAACTGGCTTAGGTGTAGACCTTTTCTACTCCTCAAATATGAAGGAGTTGGAGGCGAGCGACCGCATATTCTACGGCAACAAGGCGGTGGATAATAGTCCTGGATACTCTTCTCTATCTGTCGGCATTGCTGTGGTGCAGGAGGTCTACTGGGGTAACTTCGCGGTACATGTGGCAGTAGGAGCATACCCATACCGCCATAAGGGTGTCAATGGTCCAGAGGCAAAGGCTGCAGGCGACCGCGAGCGTGGCTGGCACTATGAGAAGGCAGGATTTAGATACTACTTCCCAAAGCTGGGCGATACATTTGTTGGCTTTGCCATCAAGTCGCATAGCATCAAGGCTGAATACCTTGAGTTCTCCATCGGAGTGAGATTGTAGCTGTTGGCCGTTAGCCGTTGGCTATTAGCCATTGGCTTTTTAGAGTACAGAGTACAGAGTACAGATAACCGAGTGTAACGATGTAACGTGTGTAACAGCTGTGCACACCCCTGTTACAGTGTTACATTGTTACATTTCGGCTGTTAGCCGTTGGCTCGCCTTTGGCGACCCTTCACCGCTCCGCCTCGGCATAGCTCAAGCTAGCTTAGCTCTGCTCTCGGCTTAATCGCGGCGTTTGCTTTTTAGAGTACAGAGAACAGAGTGTAACGATGTAACGTGTGTAACAGCTGTGCACACCCCTGTTACAGCGTTACATTGTTACATTTAAGAGCAGAGTGACCCACTCCCTAAATTCCCTAAACTCTTTAATTTCCCTAATCCAATGATTGATAGCGCATTGTAAAATACTTGCCAAGCTCGCCTTGGAAATGAGCAGGACTGTCGCCTTACAGTGTTAAGGCTCAAAGAGTTAGAGCCTAAAGATAGGCGTGAGGCACTGCGCGACTCGCTCTTTGTGCGTCGTCCCGATATTGTCGTTATAGATGGTATTGCAGACCTGCTATACAACACTAACGATCTTGCATACCAACCCTGGTACTGACAAGGCACGTGGACATATAGGCTCGTCGCTGCAGCGCAAATCTGAGAGCATGATATATGTCCATAAAGATGATAATATAAGCATTGTAGAGTGTCAGTACAGTCGCAATGAGCCTTTTGAGCGATTTGCCTTTACGGTGAACGACACAGGATTGCCAGAGATATGCAACCTGCCGACAGAGATTACGACAAAGGAGGATGAGCTTGTATCTATACTAAATACCTACTTTTCAGGCTCTTGTGAGCGCACAGTGCTCTCTCATAAGCTGCAAGAACTTCTTGGCTTGAGCCGTAATGCTGCCTCAATGCGTATTGCCCGCGCCCTGCGTAAGGGAATACTAACAGCAGAGGGAAAGACTATCCGTGCAGAGGGTTGTAGTACACAATGTAACAATGTAACACTGTCACAGGGGTGTGTAACCAGTGTTACAAGTGACAATGTGTTACATGATGTTACACCAGTTACAAGTGTTACGCCTGTTACAAGTGTTACACCACCGCAGCCCGTTACAGATGTTACACCGTTACAGAGTGACGAGTGCGGGGGTGCTCTGATTGAGTGAAGTTATTGTGAATGACATTTAATAGCAAGGGCTTTCAGCCCTCAATGACATAGAATAGCGCGTTCTGCGCGTATTAAGGGCTTTAGCCCGCTGTCATTCATTGCCATTTTCTGCCATTGTAGTTCCCTAAATTCCCTAACTTCATTAAATTCTCTGTACTGCGTTAGCAGGGTCGCGTTGCCGAAGGTAAGCTAATGGCTAATGGCTAACGGCCAATAGTGGTAGTAAAAATTTTGCGGGCAGCAAAAATTTTACTATCTTTGTAATACTAATACACCTATATTATGTCGGATTATAGAAATGGCAGACGCACCGAGTCGGATAGCGAGTTTGAGAATAGAATTCGTCCGCAGGAGCTTGAGCAGTTCTCTGGTCAGGAGAAGACCGTGGACAATCTCAAGGTCTTTATCAAGGCTGCGCTGATGCGTGGGGACTCGCTTGACCACGTATTGCTACATGGACCTCCAGGGTTGGGTAAGACCACACTTGCAAATATTATCGCCAACGAGATGGGGGCACAGATGAAGGTTACCTCTGGTCCTGTGCTTGACAAGCCTGGTGACCTTGCAGGTCTGCTCACAAACCTCAGCGAGGGCGATGTGCTATTTATTGACGAGATACACCGCCTCAGCCCTATTGTTGAGGAGTATCTCTACTCGGCTATGGAGGACTTTAAGATTGACATCGTACTTGACAAGGGACCCTCAGCACGCTCTATACAGATTGAGCTTGCGCCCTTTACACTTATCGGTGCAACTACCCGCAGTGGACTTCTCACATCGCCACTACGCGCCCGCTTTGGTATTACCTGCCACCTTGAGTACTACGACAGCAAGGTGTTAAGTCGCATCGTAAAGCGTTCAGCCGCCATCCTTGGCATATCTATTGATGACGATGCCGCTACGGAGTTATCTTTGCGCTCTCGTGGCACTCCGCGTATTGCCAATGCGCTACTGCGCCGCGTGCGTGACTTCGCAATGGTCAAGGGCGAGGGACATATAGACCTTGAGATTACCCGTATGGCACTTGGGGCGCTCAATATAGACTCGCGTGGTCTTGATGAGATGGATAATAAGATTCTCTCTACCATTATTGCCAAGTTTGGCGGAGGACCTGTGGGGCTAAACACCATAGCGACAGCAGTAAGTGAGGAGGCTGGCACTCTTGAGGAGGTCTACGAGCCATTCCTTATCAAGGAGGGATTTCTTAAGCGCACACCTCGCGGTCGTGAGGTCACCGAACTTGCCTATCAGCACTTAGGGCTAATGCCAGAGGCAAAAGATGCTGAACTATTTTAATAAGGTAATGATGCCAAAACAAATAAATCCGCCTTTTGGGGCGGATTTATCTGTTTATTGCTATCAGCTACTACCACTCAAGAATCTTCTTGAAGTCGTAAGCCTCTGGGTTAGCTACATACTGCTTTGCAGCCTCGTAGTCCTCAGGGGTGATGTAGTGCATCATATTGTTAATAATCTGCTGAATCTTATCAGAGTTGATATCTACCAAGCGTGGTGGAATCTTGCCTGCCTCGTTCTGAAGGTCCTTCAGGTAGAGAGGTGACACATAGCCATCCTGGCTGATATATACCATACAGCCTGTCTTACCCTCGCTAAAGAGCTTGTAGACACCCATACCGAGCTGTGAGCAGTATACAAGGTCGTATGCGATAGGGGTCTGGCAACGTACCTCGTAGCCAATCTCTACTGGACGAGACTTAACCTTAAGACCGAGCTCTACGAGCTTCTTCTCAAGCATCTCGTTGAAGATGTGAGCCTTTGATACCTTACCGAGCTCTGGGTGACCGTGGTCGTCGTATGAGAAGTGTACACCAGACTTTGCAATCTCCTCATCAGAGAGGCTGTGGAATACACCCTCAGAGATCATTGCAACACCATACTCAATACCCATCAGCTTGCGCTTGATAATTGAAGATACAACGAGGTTTACAATCTTCTCAACAGTGATTGTAGTCTTGTTGAACATCTCTGGGATAACAATCATTGGGTAGTGGCAAGCAGAACCGATACCAAATGCGAGGTGACCAGCGCTACGACCCATAGCTGCAACAACAAACCAGTTTGCAGATGTGCGAGCGTCGTTATATACTGCGCGACCGATAACGGTACCACCCTCCTTTGCGCTCTGGTAGCCGAAAGTTGGCGAGCCAGCTGGCAGTGGCAGGTCGTTATCAATAGTCTTTGGAACGTGGATATTTGAGATTGGGTACTGCTTAGCCTCAAGGAACTTAGCGATGCGGTTTGCTGTAGATGCGGTGTCATCACCACCAACTGTTACGAGCAACTTGATGTTGTTCTCAGTAAAGAAACTGAGGTTAAAGTTGTTCTCAAAATCTGAATCCTTTGGCTTGAAGCGGCTCATTGTAAGGTAAGAACCACCCTGATTGAAGATATAGTCAGCCTTGAAGAAATCAAGGTCCTCATAACGTGGAGTTGGATTGAACAGACCTGAATAACCATAGTGCAGACCGATAACACGATAACCCTTGGCAAGGAATGTCTTTGCCACGCTGCCTACAACAGTGTTCATACCTGGTGCAGGACCACCACCTGTGAGAATTGCAATTGCTTGTTTCATAGTGTTTTTATTTAATTAAATGATAAAGTGCTCAAAAATCGTTCAAAGATAACACTTTTTTTGATTGGTTGTAGCATAAATCAACCGAAAAATTGTATTTGATAGCCATCAGCATAAAGATTTATCGTCTGAATACCCTTTTTCAGCGCTCTGCGCACCGTATATCCCGTACCACTGCGCACCTTGCCAGAGTAGTAACAGATAAGGGCGACGGCATTATCCACAAGGTAGTCGTTACGCTGGCGGTATATATCAACATTGTACGACTCACTTAACGTCACAGCACTATCCGCAGCCTCAAGCACGCGCCTATAACGCTCTGCCCACTCAGCACTTGGCATTGTCAGATTGTGACCCCGAAATGGGATTACGCACTCCAATTTTATCTCTTTCAGCTCACCCTTGAGCGAGAGGACAATCTCCGCAGCGGCGATGTCAAACCCCTCAGCCATACCGCAGAGGAAGGTGGTATGCCCCGCCTCATAGAGCGCTACAACAGCCTCGCGCAGGTAGTTATCCTTATCGCCCGAGTAGTTTCTGTGTCCTGTAAATGCTACTTTCATAGGGCAAAGATACAAAAATGTGATAAGAGTACGATAAATTTTCGTATATTTGTGGTATGAAACAGATTTTTGCTCTACTAACACTCTGCTCATTGCTCTTTGCGGGATGCAACAACAATGAGGCGTATAAGATTATTGATGGCACTATTGTCTACAACACCCCTAAGCGTGCAGCTGGTCAGAGGGATATGATTGCCTTTGCTGCTGAGCCCATGGATACTGTGCGCGTGGGCTTTATCGGTCTTGGTATGCGCGGTCCTGGCGCTGTAAGGCGTTGGTGTCAGATTGAGGGTACAAAGATTGTCGCCCTGTGCGATATTAACCAACAGGGCATTGACAAGAGCCAGGGCTACCTTGCCGCTGCAGGTCGTGAGCGTGCCGCTGAGTATTTGGGTGAGCATGCGTGGCGAGAACTCTGTCAGCGCACCGATATAGACCTTGTCTATATTATGACCGACTGGAAGAACCACGTGCCGATGGCTCTATACGCTATGGAGTGCGGTAAGCATGTTGCCATAGAGGTGCCTGCAGCGATGACAATGGCTGACATTTGGGCGCTGATAGATACCTCAGAGCGCACTCGCATGCACTGCATACAGCTTGAGAATTGCGTCTATGACCGCTTTGAGATTACCTGTCTCAATATGGCACAGCAGGGACTTTTTGGAGAGATTCTACACACCGAGGGTGCATATATCCACTGCCTTGACGAGTTCTGGGATAGGTATTACAACAACTGGCGATTGGACTACAATCGTGAGCACCGCGGTGATGTATATCCTACTCACGGCATCGGTCCTATCTGTCAGGTGCTTGGTATCCACCGAGGTGATAGGATGAAGACCCTTGTGGCTATGGATACCAAGTCCGTTTCGGGCGCTGAGTACTGGAAAAAGGTCAAGGGCGAAGATTGCACCACCTTTGCTAATGGCGACCAGACCACAACCCTTATCCGCACAGAGAAGGGTAAGGTTATCCAGCTACACCACAATGTGATGACCCCTCGTCCATACTCGCGTGACTACACCCTTGTCGGCACTACGGGCTACGCAGCAAAGTATCCTGTGCAATCTATTCTACTCGGCAGACAGACCGTAGGCGAGGTGGACATAGAGAATCTTAACAGCCACCGATGCGTAAGCGACGAAGTTCGCAAAGAGCTGATGGAGAGATACAAGCACCCCGTAACGGCACATACAGAGGTTATGGCAGCCAAGGTCGGCGGTCATGGAGGCATGGACTACACGATGGACTACCGCCTTGTCTACTGCCTTAGAAATGGTCTTCCACTTGATATGGATGTCTACGACCTTGCCGAGTGGTGCTGCCCTATTGAGCTGAGCGCAGTATCCATTGAGCATAACTCCGCACCTGTCGCTATCCCCGACTTCACTCGTGGCGGCTGGCAGAAACTCTCAGGCTATAAGCACTACTGGAAGTAGTGCAGAGCAAAGAGAGATTGTTCCTTAAACGCCCTAATAGCCAATGGCTAATGGCTAACGGCTAATAGCTAAAAAAGAGTCCCGAAGGACTCTTTTTTACTTCAGATACTTGTCTAGCCAGCCGAAGAACTCGCGGTTCCAGACCATTGAGTTTTGCGGTTTGAAGACCTGATGTGCCTCGTTCTCAAACTCTACAAGGCGGGCGTCAAGACCACGCAGTTTTGCCGCTGTAAATGCCTGCAGGGATTGAGTATAAGGGATTCTAAAGTCGTACTCGCCCGTAAAGATAAGAATTGGCGTATCCCACTTATCCACAGATTTATGAGGTGAGTTTGCATACGAGCGCATAGCTGTTTTATTTGTCTTATCCCAATATGAGCCGCCGTAGTCGTTATTTACGAAGAACAGCTCCTCTGTCTCGCCATACATAGAGTCAAAGTTGAAGATTCCGCAGTGGGCGATAAATGCCTTAAAGCGCTTCTGGTGGTGTCCTGCAAGGTAGAAAACAGAGTAACCGCCATACGAAGCACCCACGCAGCCGAGTCTATCCCTATCGCACCAGCTCTCACGAGCTACATCGTCTATAGCCGAGAGGTAGTCGCGGATATTCTGACCAGAGTAGTCGCCCGAAATCTGGTCAAGCCACTGCTGACCGAATGAAGGCAGGCCGCGACGATTTGGAGCCACAACGACATATCCCTGTGCCGCCATAAGTTGGAAGTTCCAGCGGTAGCTCCAGAATTGAGAGACAACGCTCTGCGGACCACCCTGACAGTAGAGCAGTGTAGGGTACTTCTTCGCTGGGTCAAAGTCTGGCGGAAGGATTACCCAGACAAGCATCTTCTTATTATCTGTCGTTGTCACCCAACGCTTCTCGACCTTACCCATTGTGATATTGTCGTATATATGCTTATTTACAGCCGAGAGCTGTGTCAGAGCACCATTTGAGAGGTCTACGCCGAAAATCTCTGTAGCCATAGATATGCTCTGCATCGTTGCCACGCACTTATCACCGCCAAGAGTGAAGGATGTAATATCGTGGTCGCCAGAGGTAATAACCTCCACGTCGTTACCAGCAGTAGTCACGCGACAAATCTGGTGCGTAGCCTCTATAGGGGCGATAAAGTAGAGTGTGCTATTATCTGCCCACACGACATTATTTGCGTGGTAGTCAAAGTTAGCTGTCAGCTCTGCCATCTCACCGCTTACGGTGTCATAGACAAAGAGTCGCTCCTTATCTGCCTCATTACCCGCACGGCGCTGACTGCGGAAGGCAATCTTTGCTCCATCTGGACTCCACACTGGGTACTTGTCGTAACCCACAAATGCCTCAGCTGTAGCCTTACCATTGAGTTTAAGGCGCTCGGCAGCCTCCTTGCAGATGTTTACTGTCGTATCTGTTGCGATGTCATAAACATATATATCCGAGTCTGTAGATACGGCATAAGCCTTACCAGTCAGAGGCTTGCAGGTATATGCAATCTTTGCTCCGTCAGGACTCCAAGCAATCTCTGCCCCGTCAAAGTATGGTGCAAGTGGAGTATCCCAAGCAGCCTCTGCGCCCGTAATGTCACGAGCCTCGCCCATAACATTACCCTTGAGCGGCGCTACAAAGATATGGCGGTACTCGCCCTCATCCCAATAGTCCCAGTGGCGTACCATAAGGTCGTCATAGATTCGCGCCTTTGACTTATCCATATCCTTATGAACATCTGCCGAGCGGATATCCTTGACATGCACACCCTTAATATAATGGAGCGCTGAGCAATCTGGATTTACGCCAAAATCCTCAACACCGCCCTCTACATCTGTAATCTGCACAGGGTTTTGTCCATCGCTATCCATAGCCCACACCTGCATAGCTCCACTGCGATTTGAGAGAAACCAAATACGGTTATCACCACCCCAGCGAGCAGCTGCATTGTTAGAGGATGTATCGGTCAGTTCACAACTCTGACCAGTAGCCATGTCAAGGGTATAGATACGTGTAACACCACGATTCTCAGCCATTGAGTAGTCTGTTACGGTATAGAGTACCGCAGAGCCATCTGCACTGACCTCTGCACCACCAATGCGGCGCATCTTCCACATAACCTCAGGGGTCAGCCTTGCTGCCGAAATCTCCGCCTCTGTAAGGGCGTTGTCAATTGTAAGCGGCTTTGCCGGCTCAGAGCAAGCAGCCAGAGCCATTGCCAATGTTGCCATAATCAAAAATCTTTTCATTGTATCAAATAATTTATTAAATTTGCAATATGATTACCATCTATTTCACAGATAACAGCCTTACCTTCACCACCGAGGAGTATATCCCCTCAGCAGATGAGCGTCTACTCTCTGAAAGCGAGGTAACGAGTGCGAATTTAGACAATTTATTTGACTCTTGCAACAAAATAGTTGTTCGCTCAGCCGATTGCGAAGCTGCGGCAGAGCGTTTTGCTACTCGATTTGCCTATCTTGAGGCGGCAGGTGGCATTGTTGAGAATGACAAGGGCGAGGTGCTACTTATCTTTCGCTTTGGTCGTTATGACCTCCCTAAGGGTCGTATAGAGGCGGGCGAGGATACTCTTTCGGCTGCTATGCGTGAAATAGAGGAGGAGACTGGAGTCACTGGTCTTAATTTTGTAGCTACATTAGGCAATACTCTACACGCATATAACGTTTATGGTAAGTGGGAGCTAAAGCGAACTCATTGGTTTGCCTTTAGTTGCCAACGCTCCGAGTTAACGCCCCAGACAGAGGAGGATATTACCGCCGCAACGTGGGTAGATAAGCAGGAGCTAACAGAGTGCATGACAAATAGTTATCCAACCATTAGAGAGATAATTTATCAATATGAACACAGAAGCTAAGATTCTTTGGGTAGACGATGAGATTGAGCTGCTCAAGCCACATATTTTGACACTTAAAAATCGTGGTTGCATAGTTGATACCTGCAACAACGGCTATGATGCCATAGATATGGTAACTGAGCACTCCTACGACATGATTATCCTTGACGAGATGATGCCAGGCATGACAGGTCTTGAGACGTTGCCACTCATTAAGGATATCCGCCCCACTACGCCGGTGATTATGGTTACAAAGTCCGAGGAGGAGGATATTATGGATAAGGCTATCGGCAGCAAGATTGCCGACTACATTATCAAGCCCGTCAATCCAAGCCAGATTCTGCTGCTCGTAAAGAAGCACATCCACTCACACCAGCTTGTTGCTGAGCAGACTACAGCCGACTATCGCGCCGAGTTTGGGCGTATATCGCAGATGGTTGATAGTGCAAACACCTTTAACCACTGGCTGAGTATCTACCGCAAGCTAATCTCGTGGGAGATTGAGCTGTCGCAGTCCTCTGATGAGAGCATTAAGGAGGTGCTACAGTATCAGAAGAATGAGGCAAATCAAGCCTTCTGTCGCTTTGTCCGTCAAAATTATCAGAGTTGGATAAACAGCCGCGACAATGACACGCCAGTGATGTCGCACACCCTTATGCGCTCAAAGATTCTGCCCGTTGTTGATGCAAATAGCAAGACTACCCTACTGCTGATTGATAACTTCCGCTACGACCAGTGGAGGACCATCAGTCCGATGCTTCACAACTACTACAATACGGTGACAGATGAGTGCTACTGTGCCATTTTGCCTACTGCAACTCAATATGCTCGCAATGCCATTTTTGCAGGTCTTATGCCCCTTGCCATTGATAAGCTTATGCCAAATCAGTGGCTCAACGACAACGAGGAGGGCGGCAAAAACATGTACGAGGAGCAGTTCCTGCGCCGCCAGCTTCAGCAGGCAGGCAAGAACTACCGCATGACCTTTGACAAGCTTGTCCGTCCTGAGGCGGGAAGAAAGTTAATAGACAATATCAGCCGCGTCTACGATGCCGACTTTTCGGTTATCGTCTACAACTTCCTTGACATCCTCTCCCACGCCCGCACCGAGACCGAGATTATCCGTCAGCTTACGGAGGATGATGCCTCCTTCCGCTCGCTTACCCGTTCATGGTTTGAGCATTCGGAGCTATTTATCCTGCTCAAGATGCTCGCCGAGCGCGGACATACTGTAATTATAACCTCCGACCACGGCACAGTGCGCGTAGATAATCCTATTCGTGTGCAGGGCGATAAACAGACCTCTTCAAACCTCAGATACAAGACAGGTCGCAACCTCGCCTATAACTATAAGGAGGTCTACGAAATTACCAAGCCAGAGCAGATACAGCTACCATCGTCAAACTTGACCTCAAGCTATATTTTTGCATATAATCACGACTTTTTTGTCTACAACAACGATGCAAACCGCCACATCCGCTACTATCGTGACACCTTCCAGCACGGAGGTATCTCTATGGAAGAGATGATTGTGCCTTTTGTCGTTCTTCAGCCAAAATAGCGAGCGTATGTTCACACTGCTTGTTACCAAAGAAGAGCTCTAACACCCTCTGAAATGGCGGATAAGCGGTTACTTTATAGAAGAGCGTCATTGACGAGCGCAGCTTCATTGCATCTACAGATCCCATTATTTGCTCGGCACTCTTGTCGGCGTGGGTTAAAAGCACTCCCGTTATCTCGCGCAACCTCGCTCCGAGCTTTGGGTGGTGGTAGTATGCCCAAGCCTCATCATGCCCTGTAATGCCGTAGAAGTAGGACATATCACTATACCCCAAACCTCTGAGCTGCGGAAAGATGTACCACATCCAGTGTGAACGCTTCTGTCCATCTGCAATCTCACGTAAGGCTCTGTCATAGCCAGCCCAACGAGACTCTTGAGCCTCAACAAATCGCTCAATATTATTCTCTGGTCTAATCTGCTGCATATACGATAAATACTACTGTTTCACCTTGTGGAATCTCTGGCTTTACACTTATTCCCCAGATGATATCAAAATGTCTACTCTCCTCCTTGCGCATTGCACCCAAAAAATCCTCAACATCTTGCATCTTAAGCGCCTCTGCTGTAGGTGTTGATATCTGCATAACTGCGAGTTTTGCATCTGCAAACTCTGTTGAGAAGGAGTTGAGCGTAGAGACAACCTGCTCCATCGTTCCGTCAATGTATAGCGACTTTACACTCTGATACTGCAGCACCTTCTCAATATCCTGCATATCAATAGTTACCAAGTTCTGAGTGCTCTGCAACAACTCCTCCGCCATCTTCTCAATAACTCTTCTACTGTCTGTGATAAGCATATTCAATCTGTTTTAGTTGTTAAACTTTACTACATAGAGCGCCTTGCTGACAAAATCTTACATATAGAGACAAAAAAAATCACCCCGCAGGGTGACTTTTTCACTATTCACGCCGACGCCTACAAGCGACGAGAACCATCTGAGATAACTACCGGATAGATTTTAGGTTCGTGGCCATACTTCTCAGCGAACTTAGCTGTTACAGTTGCGATAAAGCTATCGTAGAGCTCCTCCTTGACAAGGTTGATAGTACAACCGCCAAAGCCACCGCCCATAATACGAGAGCCAGTGACACCGCACTCCTTGGCAACTGTAGCGAGGAAGTCAAGCTCCTCACAGCTCACCTCATAGTCGCGTGACATACCCCAGTGTGTCTCATACATACGCTCACCGACAGTCTCATAATCACCCTTCTCAAGAGCCTCGCAGACATCCAGCACGCGCTGCTCCTCGCCAATCACATAGCGAGCACGGAGGTAGTCCTCCTCGGAAATCTTATCCTTGATAGCCTCAAGTTGTTCCATAGTTGCACCGCGCAAAAACTCCTGACCCAAAACAGCCGCCACGCGCTCACAAGATGCACGACGGTCGTTATATGGAGAGCCTACAAGTTCGTGCTTTACACAAGAGTTTACAAGCACAAGGCGATAGCCATACTTTGTAGGGTCAAATGGGAAGTAGCTAAACTCCATAGAGCGGCAATCCAGGCGCATCAGATGACCTGCCTTACCGTGCACAGAGGCAAACTGGTCCATAATACCACAGTTCACACCGCAGTAGTTATGCTCAGTAGACTGACCAATGCGAGCAAGCTCAAACTTCTCAATGCCAAGGTTGTAGAGGTCGTTGAGCGCAAAGGCAAAGGTGCTCTCAAGAGCCGCAGAGGAGCTCATACCTGCACCTAATGGCACATCGCCCGCAAATACAGTATCAAAACCACCGATTTTGCCACCACGCTTCTGAATTTCACGGCACACACCAAAGATATAGCAAGCCCAGCTCTGAGCAGGCTTATCCTGCTCATTCAATCCAAACTCTGCCGACTCGTTAAGGTCAAGGGCAAAGGCACGCACCTTGTCAGTACCATTGAGGCGAATTGCTGCAACAATACCCTTATCTACTGCACCTGGGAATACAAAACCACCATTGTAGTCAGTATGCTCACCAATAAGGTTAATACGACCTGGAGAGGCAAAAAGTATAGCACCCTCACCGTACAGTTCAGTAAATTTTTGAGATACTCTCTCTTTCATTTTAGTTCGTTTTAGTTTATTATAATTTTGATATTGTGTACTTTATCTTTGCTATTGAGCCTATATTGACGCTAAACTTACGCAATCCCGCCTTAAGCAGCAGCTCTGTTGCCGAACTATCTGAGGCGAGTTCGCCGCACATGCTGCACTCAATGCCAGCCTTCTCTGCGCTATCAATCGTCATCTTAATAGCCCTTACCACCGCCTCCGAATATGGATTGTAGAGGTGGCTAACCTTGACATTTGCCCTATCTGCTGCCATAACATACTGCACAAGGTCGTTTGTGCCGATACTAAAGAAGTCACAGCGTGCAGCTAAATCATCTGCAATAAATACCGCTGCAGGGGTCTCAATCATCACACCCACCTTGATATTCTCGTTGAACGCAACACCCTCAGTCTTAAGATCCGCCTTACACTTCTCTATCGCGCGCTTTGCCTCTGCAAGCTCCTCAAGGGTGGTAATCATCGGGAACATAATCCTTATATCGCCCTCAGCACTTGCCCTTAGTATCGCCCTTAACTGACGGCAGAACATCTGCTCCATATCAAGCGATACACGGATAGCTCGCCAGCCCAGAAATGGATTCTCTTCACGCTCAAAGCCAAGATACGGCACCGCCTTATCGCCACCAATATCAAGTGTGCGAATAGTTAGAGGCTTACCGTTACAAGCCCTTACTGCTGCACTATACACCTCATACTGCTCCTGCTCTGTCGGCTCTGAGGTGCTATTGAGATAGACAAACTCGCTACGGAAGAGTCCAATACCATCAGCACCCGACTCTATAGCCTTCACTACATCCTCCACACTACCAGCATTTGCCACAACAGCCACCGCGCTACCTTGATACTCCACAGTTTGTGTAGCAACCGCTTGCTGCTCCTTGCTCAGAGTTACAAGGTTCAATGCGCGAACAAGGTAGGTATTCATTGTATCGTCATCAGGGTTTACCACAACCCTACCCTCAATACCATCAACGATAACCATATCGCCGCTACAAATCTGCTCCGCAGCCTCTCCAAGCCCCACTACAGCGGCAAGGGAGTAGTTGCGAGCCATAATGCAGACATGGCTTGTTGAGCTACCAAGAGCCGTTACAAAGCCACGTATAGCACCAAGGTCTATCAGCGCCATATCTGACGGCAGAAGCTCCTTAGCAACGATAATATCGCCCTCTTTCGCCCCCTCAAATGGATTTTGCACGCCGCCAGCAAGATTTGCCACTATACGTGCAAAAATATCCTTTATATCATCTGCTCTGGCACTGAGATATTCATCATCCATAGCCTCAAACATCGCCACAAGGTCGCCGCAAGCAGCCTGACAAGCCTCCGCCGCACCCTTACCTGAGCCGATATACTCTAAAACAGCATCGCGGAGCATCTCATCCTGCACAATCTCAAGGTGGGCAGCGAAAATGTCACTACCCTCTGAAAGTTTCTCAATCTGAGAAGTACTGCTCTGCAAAGCCTTGTTAAAGCGCTCTTGCTCCTGCTCCTCGCTACCACATACAACCTCAACTGTAGCACTATCACGGCGCACCACAAAGGCTCTACCGATAGCGATAGCATCCGAGGCGCGGACTGATGTCTGAAGAGTCCTCATTACTCGGTGATATTTGCTATAAAATCTACTACAGCACTCAGGTTTGCCGCCTCGTTGCCACCATCGGCAGTAACAGTAATCTCTGCGCCCGACTTAAGTCCCAACGACAGCACACCCAGCATACTTGTTGCACTCACTGTCTTTACGGCAGTAGCAAGTGTAACCTTGCCATCAAGTGTTTTTGCCAGTTTTACCAACTCACCAGCAGGGCGTGCATGCATACCATTTGGTGCTGTAAGAATAACCTTTTCACTTACCATATATAATACAATTTTAAGCGTTTAATACCTTATAAATATCCTCAGAATCTGTTGTTGTCTTGAGTTTCTCAAGCACCTGCTCATCCTCTAAAGCCTCACTCACGCGCGCCAACAACTCAAGGTGTTCATCGCCCACGCCAGCAATACCGATAACAAGATATGCCTTCTCGCCATCAAAATCTACGCCCTCAGGATACTGAACTACGCTAATACCCGTACGAAGTACCTGCTTCTTTGCACTCTCCGTACCATGAGGAATGGCAATGCCCATGCCGAGGTAGGTTGTTGTTATACGCTCACGCTCCATCATAGCATCAACATACTCCATCTTCACATAACCGCCCTTAACAAGCAGATTTCCTGCCTCAGCAATAGCCTCCCACTTATCTGTAGCCTTAGCGCCCACCTTAATGTTTGAGAGCTGCAGCACCGATGGATTTGCGCCACCCGTAACCACATCATCCTCCGCCTCGGCAGCCTTATCACTGCGCTTTGACAACTCCTCATACAGAGAATCAAGGGCTGGGTCATCAAGGAAGTTATTGATTGCAACCACTCTAACCTTTGGAGCATTGCCCTTAGCGCGAGAGACAAGACCCTGCTGACAAACGACAACATCTGCATCTGCAGGGATAGAGTTCACAGAGCTATTTGTCACCTTCAAATCGAGCGCAAGTGGCTCTATACGTTTACGGAAACGTGTTGCGCCCAGTGCACTACTACCCATACCCGCATCGCATGCAAAGACAATATGGCGAGCCTTAGCAACATCAGTTGCACTCTGTGCATCACGCTTATATTTAGGCTTAAAGCGATTCTCAGGCAGAGTATCATCCTCCTTAGCTGTACGACGGATAATAAGCGCCGAGGTGACAAAGGTCACTATTGCAGCTATAAGCACCGCCGAGACAAGAAGTAGAGTCTTGCCCTTTGGAGCCATAAGAATCACCGAGATAATACTTCCAGGAGAGATAGGACCCACAAGACCCGCCCCTACGATAGTGAGGAACAGAATACTTGATGAAGCGCCTAAAATCATCGGAATAATAAGCAGTGGGCGCGAAAGCACATAAGGATAGTAAATCTCGTGAATACCACCCACAAACTGGATAAGCACCGCACCTGGAGCTGAACTCTTAGCCGCCCCCTTACCAAAAATCCAGTACGCCATAAGCATACCAAAACCTGGACCAGGATTTGACTCAAGGAAGAAGATGATTGACTCGCCAAACTCCTTTACCTGAACTGTTCCAAGTGGTGTGAGAATGCCATGGTTAATAGCATTATTGAGGAACATAACCTTTGCTGGCTCAATAAATATTGATACCAGTGGCAACATATTATGGTCTTTCAAATAGACAATACCACTCTCAAAGAGTTCTGTAATCCAAGATATAGCCCCGCCGATAGTAAGGTAACCCACAATAGCAAGCAGCATGCCGATAATGCCGAGCGAGAAGTTATTTACCAACATCTCAAAGCCTGCACGTACCTTACCCTCAACAGCTTTATCAAACTTTTTGATAACCCACGCTGCAAATGGACCCATAATCATTGCGCCGATAAACATAGGCACATTAGTACCCACGATAACACCCGCAGTGGCGATAGCTCCAATCACACCACCTCGCACACCTGCAACATTATGTCCCGCAGTATAGCCAATAAGCAGCGGAAGCATATAGGTCAGCATCGGTGATACCAACTTCGCTAAATGTTCATTAGGAAACCAACCTGTTGGAATAAAAAGTGCAGTAATAAGTCCCCAAGCAATAAAGGCTCCAATATTAGGCATAACCATTGCACTCAATGCACGCCCAAAATTCTGAATTTTATCTCTCATAATAGAATTGAACAACAAATGTTATTCCACAAAGATAGTAAAAAAATGCGGTTTCACAAATTTTTAACCTCACTTTTAGTTATTACTCTAAATGGCAATATTTTAAGGAGTGGTAATTGCTCGATTGTACTATAAGAAAATATCGGATTTGTGTTTGACCATTTTTTTTACTATCTTTGCGCGATTTATTTTGTATTCATTTAACTAACTTAAATATAATTATGTGCGGTATTGTTGGATATATTGGTAACAGAAGGGCGTACGACATCCTTATTCAGGGATTGCACCGATTGGAGTATCGTGGTTATGACTCGTCAGGAGTAGCGATGATTTCAGATGCTGGAGAACTTAATATATACAAGTCTAAGGGTAAAGTTGAGGCGTTAGAGCACTTTGCTCAGAATAAGGACTTGAGTGGTGCTATAGGCATTGCTCACACCCGTTGGGCAACCCACGGAGAGCCTAATGATATTAACGCACACCCTCACTACTCTCAGTCAGGCAGAATTGCGATGGTGCATAATGGTACTATTGAGAACTACACCGTTCTTAAGGAGGCACTTACAAAGCATGGCTACAACTTTGTCAGCCAGACCGACACCGAGGTGGCTGTTCAGCTTATTGAGTACATCATGCAGAAGAACAACTGCTCACTTTTTGAGGCAGTTGCCGAGGCTACAAAGCAGATTGTTGGTGCATATGCTATCGCTGTAGTAGATTGTCAGAATCCAAATCAGATTATCGCAGCAAGACAATCCTCTCCACTGGTTATTGGTGTTGGCGAAGATGAGTATTTCCTCGCTTCTGATGCCACTCCGATTATTGAGTACACAAACAAGGTTGTCTATCTGAACGATGGCGAGATTGCCGTTATTAACCGCGGTGAGGAGCTTAAGGTTTACGATGCTAAGAGCACAGAGTGCAGCAAGATTGAGATTACAGAGCTTCAGATGTCTATTGAGCAGCTTGAGAAGGGTGGCTATCCACACTTTATGCTCAAGGAGATTTTTGAGCAGCCTCGTACACTGGCTGACTGCATTAGCGGTCGTATCTCTGCGGATGGACAAAATATTGTGCTCTCAGGAGTTATTGAGCACAAGGAGCGATTCCTTAACGCTGGTCGTATCATTATTGTTGCCTGCGGAACATCTTGGCACGCAGCGCTGATTGGTAAGCACCTATTTGAGGACTACTGCCGCATACCTGTTGTGGTGGAGTATGCAAGTGAGTTCCGATATAGCAACCCAGTTGTTGGAGAGAATGATATTCTTATTGCCCTCTCTCAGTCTGGCGAGACTGCCGATACCCTTGCTGCCCTTGAGCTTGCTAAGGCAAAGGGTGCATTTGTATTCGGTATTTGCAACGTTATCGGCTCATCTATTCCTCGCGCAACACACTCTGGCTGTTACATCCACGTAGGTCCTGAGATTGGTGTTGCCTCAACAAAGGCATTTACTGGTCAGGTGACTGTCCTTGCGATGATGTCACTGCTTATTGGTCAAATGAAGGGCATTGTCGATCAGCAGACCCTTACAACTATAGCTTCAGATATTCGCCGCATACCTACGTTGATACAGGACATTCTGGGCATGCATGAGCAGATTGAGGATTTGGCTAAAATCTTCACTTACGCTCACAACTTCCTCTACTTAGGTCGTGGATACAACTATCCATCAGCCCTTGAGGGAGCGCTCAAACTCAAGGAGATTTCATACATCCACGCAGAGGGTTACCCAGCAGCAGAGATGAAGCACGGCACTATTGCCCTTATTGACAACGACATGCCTTCTGTTGTTATCGCTATCAAAGACAATGTTTACGACAAGACCGTGAACAACATCCAGCAGGTTAAGGCTCGTGGTGGTAAGGTTGTAGCTATTGTTACTCAGGGCGATACAATTGTACGCGACATGGCTGACTATGTAATTGAAGTACCTGAGATTTCGGAGTGCCTCACACCACTGCTCACAGCTATTCCACTTCAGCTTCTTGCCTACTATATCGCAGTAAACAAGGGTAGAAATGTGGACCAGCCACGTAACCTTGCAAAATCTGTCACCGTTGAGTAAATCATTAAAACCATAAACCTACATGAAAAGGCTCTTAATCTCTATTTTACTACTTGCATCGCTTGGTACTGCAGTGGCAAAGGATTATACGCTCTCTACTCCAACAACAACCATTATTTTGAGCGCCGAGGAGGGCAAGCAGCTCTACTTCCGCTACTACGGTGCTAAGGCGGAGGCGAGTGATGTCCGTGCAGCAGGTAGAATGCTTAAGTATGACGCCTACCCAGCCTTTGGTACTCGCTGCGATGCCCCATACGCTTCGCTTGTAAAGCAGCACGATGGCGACAATGCTACAAAGTTTGTCGTTGATAAGGTTGAGCAGAGTGTTGGCAGCCCAGTCTCTACCCTTTCGTTCTGGCTTAAAGATGTGGCACATCCAAACCTTGTTGTTAAGGTAAACTACGCTGCTTATGACGACTGTGACATCATAAAGATGAACACAGAGTACTTCAATAACGGCAAGAAGCCTATTGTTCTGCAGAAGTATATGTCTGCCGTGCTGCCTATACAGTCCGACAACTGCGTACTTATGCAACTTGAGGGTGACGTTAAGAACGAGAATAACGAGGTGGTTATGCCGCTGCCAGTGGGTACATATAATATATCTACAACAACAGCCTCTCGTGTAGCTCAGTACTTCAACGCCTCATTTATGCTCGGTCTTGATGGCAGGCTTGAGGAGCAGAATGGTCCTGTTATTGCCGGCACGCTTGTCTGGATGGGCAATACCCACTTTGAGTTCTACAACACCGCCGTTTCTCGCGTTCCGACCCTCTTTATGGGTGGTATCAATCCTGCAGCAAGCGACTATACTCTTACAGGAGGCAAGTCGTTGGTAACTCCAGAGATGGTATTTACCTACTCATCAAATGGCAAGGGCGACGCTACTCGCTCACTGCACCGCTGGGCACGCAAGCATCAGCTTCTTGATGGCACAAAGCAGCGCGAGATACTTCTCAACTCTTGGGAGGGCGTTCACTTTGACATCAGCGAGACCAGTATGGTCGATATGACCCGCGACTTTGCTGCTCTTGGTGGCGAGATGTTTGTTGTAGACGACGGATGGTTTGGCGACAAATATCCGCGCAACAACGGCTCTACATCTCTTGGTGACTGGATGATTGCTCCAAACAAGCTTCCAAATGGTATTCGTCCACTTATTGACCTTGCGCACAACAACGGCATGAAGTTCGGTATCTGGATTGAGCCAGAGATGGTCAATACAACAAGTGAACTCTATGAGAAGCACCCTGATTGGGTACTTCGTCACCCAGATTTTGAGCCTACTTTTGGTCGTGGAAAGACTCAGCTACTCCTTGACCTTACAAATCCAAAGGTTCAGGACTACGTATTCAAGGTTGTAGACGATTTGCTCACTGCATATCCAGACATCTACTACATCAAGTGGGATAACAATATGTCTATGCACAACGCTCAAAGCCAGTACCTACCAAAAGAGCTACAGAGCAACCTCTATGTAGACTTTACACTGGCGCTGGAGAAGATTCTAAAGCGTATCCGTACAAAGTATCCAAAAGTCGTTATTCAGCTCTGTGCATCTGGTGGCTGTCGTCTTAACTACGGCTTTATGCCATACTTCCAGGAGATGTGGACATCGGACCAGACAGATGCTTACCACCGCGTACTTATCCAGTGGGGTGCTATGAACTTCTACCCATCAAATATGCTTGCAGCACACGTAGGCTCTGCATATAGCAAGTACACTCAGCGCCTTATACCTATAAAATATCGCTTTGATGTTGCATCTATGTGCCGTCTGGGTATGGAGATGGTGCCTGCAAAACTCAACGATGCTGAGCGTGAGTACGCTAAGCGAGCTATTGCTGAGTACAAGGTTATCCGCCCAGTAGTTCAGCAGGGTGACCTCTATCGCCTTGTATCTCCATACGAGGGCAAGCGCGACTTTACATCACTAATGTATGTAAATGAGGCAAAGGATAAGGCTGTGCTGTTTGCATATCGTCACTTCTTTAAGCACAATATGTCAAATATCGTCATTCGCCTGCAGGGTCTTAATCCAGATGCTAAGTACCGCATCCGCGAGGTGGCACCAGAGGTAGCTGGCAAGCCTGCAGCTATCAATGGTAAGGTTGTAAGCGGCAAGTTCCTCATGGAGGAGGGTGTAGTAATCCCAGAACTTGTTAAGGGATATACTAAGAATGCTCCACTTAGCGAGGTTCGCGCTGGAAACGACTGTCGCAGTATTGTTCTTGAATTAACAGAGGTTAAATAATGATTACCAAAGCCGTTTTCAAGTGTAGCTCTGAGCGAATATCGCAAGTTCCTAAGGACTCTCTGCCAGACATTGCCTTTATCGGACGAAGCAATGTGGGCAAGAGCTCGCTAATCAATATGCTCACTCAGCATAAGGGGCTTGCAAAGGTATCTGCTACACCTGGTAAGACTCGTCTTATCAACCACTTTACTATCAACAACAGTTGGTATCTGGTGGACCTTCCAGGTTATGGCTATGCTCGTACATCAAAGAGTACACGCAGCGGCTTTGCTAAGATTATTACCGACTATGTCTTTAAGTGCGAAAAAATGCACTTTCTCTTCGTACTTATAGACTCACGCCTTGAACCTCAACGTATAGACCTTGAGTTTATTGAGCAGCTCGGGGTTCATGGAGTTCCCTTTGGTATCATCTTTACTAAGGCAGATAAGCTCTCCAAAGCACAGCTTACACGCAGTGTCTCTACCTTTCAGCAGACACTCTTGGAGCAGTGGGAGTCTCTTCCGCCGATGTTTGTCAGCTCTTCAGAGCGTGGCACTGGTAGGGATGAAATCATAGAATATATTGAGGGTATATTAAAAAATTTTAATATGAATGGTGAACAATAGACTTTTTTCACTACATTTGTAACCGTATTGAGACAAAACTCAAACATAACAATAAAAAATTATGGCTATCCACAAAATTAAATTCTTCGCAGGTCGTTCATCGCGTTACCTTGCTGAGAAAATTGTTGCCGCTTATGGCACAACACTTGGCGACTGCGAGTGCCTTGAGTTTAGCGATGGTGAGTTCCAGCCACGCTATGCTGAGTCTATCCGCGGTTGTACTGTATTTATTATCCAGTCTACCTTCCCAAAGTCTGACAACCTTATGGAGCTGCTGATGATGATTGACGCTGCTCGTCGTGCTTCGGCATACAAGGTTATCGCTGTTATCCCTTACTTTGGCTGGGCTCGTCAGGACCGTAAAGATCGTCCTCGCGTTCCAATTACCTCAAAGCTCGTGGCAAATATGCTTACAGCAGCAGGTGTTGACCGTGTGATGACTATGGACCTTCACGCCGACCAGATTCAGGGCTTCTTTGAGGTTCCAGTAGATGCGCTCTATGCAAGTGGTATGTTTGTCCCTTACATTCAGAGCCTTGGTATTGAGGACCTCTCTATCGCAGCTCCAGATATGGGCGGTGCAAAGCGTGCAGGAACATACGCAAAGCTTCTCGGCACACCAATTATTATCTCACACAAGGAGCGTGCAAAGGCAAATGTCGTTGGCTCAATGACCGCTATTGGCGATGTTGAGGGAAGAAATGTTCTTATCGTAGACGATATGATTGACACCGCTGGCACAATCTGCATGGCTGCAAATATGCTTATGGAGCGCGGTGCAAAGTCTGTTCGCGCTGCTATTACCCACCCAGTTCTTTCTGGTAAAGCATACGACCGAATTAACGAGAGCGCGCTTACTGAGGTTATTGTATCAGATACAATTCCACTCAACCCTGAGGCTGATCTTCACAAGTTTACTGTTCTCTCTTGTGCAGACATCTTCGCAGAGGTTATTGAGCGTGTACACAACTATAAGGAGATTTCATCTATCTTCTTCCATTAGTAGGTAGTTAATAATATAAGTCGGGAGAGTTGTCTTTCCCGATTTTTTTGTATATTTGCAGTTGGTTAGGGGTGGCTCTATCCAAGACATTTGAGAAAAAGAAGAAGCGTTATGCTTGTCTCGAAGTCGGGAACGTAGGAAATTCAAGACTATTCAGAGAGAAAAAGCGTAATGGTTTCTCACGCTATAGCGTGGGCTGCTATTACCATATACTCTGAATAAAGGTTATTCCTACGACCTCCGACTTAGAATGTGGCTTGCAGTGCCACGCTTCTTCGTTGGTTGGATTGCGAAAAATATCGGCTTATTGGTCAAAATATCAGATGATTAAAATACTATAGATTTATGAAGAAGAATGTTGTCGTAACACTTATTCTGTTGCTAACAATAGGTGTATGTGAGATCTCAGCTCAAAGCTTTCTTGAACGACTTGGCAAAGCTGTAGGGACAGAAATTGAAAAAGGTGTAAAAAAGGGAGTGGAAAAGGCTGTTGGCAATATGAAAGAGAAAGCACAGGAGAAGAAGGATCAGAAACAAGACTCAGAGTCTGTGCCAGCAAGTACTAATGTAAGCGTTGGAATTGCCAAAGCTACTCAAAAAGCCAAATCAACGATAGCAAAACTTGACAAGACCAAGATGTACACTCAGGAGCAAGCTGATAGTTACTATCCGCTTAACAATCTTCGTACGCTCCATATCGACAATGATTATGTCACACGTGAGACACTCATTATAATGACTAGCTTAGATCAAAAACAGCAAAGAGCCCAGAATCTTGAAGTCGACAAATTTATCATCACCGTAGAAAATTTGAGTTATGGCTATCTAATATATAATTTTCACAATCTGAAAGAGGTGTGGTGTGGTCCGGAGGTTGATGTAGCTGCTACATTAGAGAACTATATATCTGAAAAGAGTCGTGCACAAGATTTTATGACCCTTCTCTATCCGACCTATTCATTCGGAATACGTTCAAGAGAGTGTACTCTATTTCTTCCAGCAGAGAAGTATCCCAAAGGTATAATTTCCATTCAGGAAGAAATCCTCAAGAAGACCGGAGATTATGTACACTGGAAGTCTGTTCCGCCTGCGCTTCTTAGATTCAAGACCCTCCTTTATACCGGAGATGTCAATCAGGCCGCTGAAAAGGGAGCCTCCGCGTGTAAGGCATATTGTCCGGGACATAACTTCTCGGCACTTGTGGTTGCTGCCCATACGGTTATGAGACATCC
>SUZO01000039.1 GCA_015059805.1 Rikenellaceae bacterium | reverse complement strand
AGTGCGTAGCTCAGGGTGTTCCTTTTGCTCGTGAGTACGGCGGTCTTCTTGCAAACCGTTCATTCGGTGGTGCGCAGGTATCTCGTACATTCTACGCTCGTGGCCAGACCGGTCAGCAGCTGCTCCTCGGTGCATACGCAGCACTCAATAAGGAGATTGCTACAGGTCACGTAACATCATACACTCGTCACGAGATGCTTGACATCGTTCTTGATGACAAGACTGGCGAGGCATGTGGTATTATCGCTCGTAACCTTGTTACTGGTGAGATTGAGCGTCACGGTGCTCACGCAGTAGTTATCGCTACTGGTGGTTACGGTAACGTATTCTTCCTCTCTACCAACGCTATGGCATCTAACGGTTCTGCTGCATTCCAGTGCTACCGTAAGGGTGCAGGTTTTGCAAACCCTTGCTTTACTCAGATTCACCCAACATGTATCCCAGTACACGGTACACAGCAGTCTAAGCTGACCCTTATGTCAGAGTCACTGCGTAACGATGGTCGTATCTGGGTTCCTAAGAAGCTTGAGGATGTTGAGGCACTGCGTAAGGGTACTCTTAAGCCATCTGAGATTGCAGAGGAGGATCGTGACTACTATCTTGAGCGTCGTTATCCAGCATTCGGTAACCTCGTGCCACGTGACGTAGCTTCTCGTGCTGCTAAGGAGCGTTGCGATGCAGGTTATGGCGTAAACGAGACTGGTCTTGCAGTATTCCTTGACTTTAAGACAGCTA
Organism: Rikenellaceae bacterium; assembly: GCA_015059805.1. Classification (GTDB taxonomy): domain Bacteria; phylum Bacteroidota; class Bacteroidia; order Bacteroidales; family Rikenellaceae; genus Alistipes. The sequence goes on along the minus strand of SUZO01000039.1, from coordinate 11,841 downwards.
TCGCTGTTCACGGTAAGGAGGTTATTGAGAAGCGTTATGGTAACCTGTTTGATATGTACAAGGAGATTACTGACGTAAATCCATACGAGGAGCCAATGCAGATCTTCCCAGCTGTTCACTACACAATGGGTGGTATCTGGGTAGACTACAACCTGATGACCACTATCCCAGGTCTGTATGCTATCGGTGAGGCTAACTTCTCAGACCACGGTGCTAACCGTCTTGGTGCTTCTGCTCTTATGCAGGGTCTTGCTGATGGTTACTTCGTACTTCCTTATACTATTGGTGACTACCTGTCAAAGAAGATTCAGGCTCCAAAGGTTGCTACTGACACTCCAGCATTTGACGCTGCAGAGAAGGCTGTTAAGGAGAAGATTGCTAAGTTGCTCTCTATCAACGGTTCTCGCTCAGTAGATGATATCCACCGTCAGCTTGGTCTTATTATGTGGGACAACGTAGGTATGGCTCGTACAAAGGAGTCTCTTGAGAAGGCTATCGTTGAGATTGCAGCACTTCGCAAGGAGTTCTGGAAGGATGTAAAGGTTGTTGGTACAGCTGATTCATTCAATGTTGAGCTTGAGAAGGCTCTCCGTCTTGCTGACTTCCTTGAGCTTGGTGAGCTTATGGCACGTGACGCACTCAACCGTGAGGAGTCTTGCGGCGGTCACTTCCGTTCTGAGCACCAGACTGCTGAGGGTGAGGCACTTCGTCACGACGAGGAGTTTGCTTATGCAGCTGTTTGGGAGTATAAGGGTATGGACGAAGCTCCAGAGCTTACAAAGGAGGATCTGACATACGAGTTTACACACCGCGCACAGCGTAATTATAAGGACTAATTTTAATAAACAGGAAATTATGAATTTCACATTAAAAATATGGCGTCAGAGAGACGCTCACTCCAAGGGCGAATTTAAGGAGTATAAAGTTACTGATATTTCGTCTGACACCTCGTTCCTTGAGATGCTTGACATCCTCAATAACGACCTTGTACACAAGGGCGAGGAGCCTGTAGCATTTGACCACGACTGTCGCGAGGGTATCTGTGGTATGTGTTCACTGCACATCAACGGTCACGCTCATGGTCCATCACAGGCAGTTACTACTTGCCAGATCTACATGCGTCAGTTCGCTGATGGTGCAACAATTACAATTGAGCCATGGCGTTCAGCTGCATTCCCAGTAATCCGTGACCTGGTTGTAAATCGTAACGCTTACGACCAGATTCTTCAGGCTGGTGGTTATGTATCTGTTCGTACAAACTCAGTTCCTGATGGTAACGCTATTCCAATTCCTCAGGCAGATGCTGAGGAGAGTATGGATGCTGCTGCTTGCGTAGGTTGTGGTGCATGTGCTGCAACTTGTAAGAACGGCTCTGCAATGCTCTTCGTTGCTGCTCGCGTATCTTCACTTGCAAAGCTTCCTCAGGGTCGCGTTGAGGGTGCACGTCGTGCTAAGGCGATGGTTGCAAAGATGGACGAGCTGGGCTTCGGTAACTGTACTAACACAGGTGCTTGCCAGGCTGAGTGTCCAAAGGGTATCTCTATTGCTCACATCGCTCGCCTTAACCGTGAGTTCTTGTGCGCAAAGTTAGAGGACTAATCTAATTTAAGATAAACCAAGGGTTGCTGTAAATGTTGTCTAATATTTACGGCAACCCTTTTAACCTTTTATATAATAAGGTATCAATTTGAGGGGAGTTGTTGTCTATATCCTAAATGATGAAGTTAAACCGTATATTGATGTTGTTGCTCTCTGTCGCCTTGTGCTTTACAGCCATGGCTCAGAGTGGTGCGCACATATCGGGTAGGGTTGTAGATGGCGATACTCTTGAGGGTGTGGCAGGAGCGGTTATAGAGGTAAACGCTGTAAAGACACCCAGTCAGAAGAGGTACTACACCACCGACTATGGAGGTTATTTCCGTATTCCAAATGTCGCACAGGGTGACTATGATGCTGTGGTTACATTTATAGGCTATGCCAATAAAAAATTCTCATTTCGTTCAGAGGGTCTGCCAAAGAGTATTGGCGACATTACTATCACAGTTAGTGCAATAGGTATTGAGACGGTAGTTAAAACTGCGGTCTCAACACGTACGATGGTTATGGGAGATACTCTGCGCTATAATGCCGATGCCTTTAAGGTTGCTGTAGATGCAGAGGTGGAGGCTCTACTTCGTAAAATGCCAGGTATTACCATTACCGATGGTCGTGTGGAGGCGCATGGTGAGGTGGTAAAGCAGATTTATGTTGATGGCAACGAGTTCTTCGGTAGTAATATCCAGCAGGTGCTTCAGAGTATCCCTGCGCAGGCTGTTGAGCATATTGAGGTCTATAACCGACTTAGTGAGGCGGCTCAAATTACTGGTGTAGATGATGGCGAGGGCGGTAAGGTTATCAATATCATCACCCGCCGAAGCATTAACCGTAGCTGCTTTGGTAAAGTACATGCGGGATATGGTTATGAGCCAGATGCAAATAGGGCAGTGACGGCAAATCATAAGTATACGGCTGGTGGTAGCGTAAATATCTTTAACGACGACTCGCGTGTAACTGTTATGGGGCTTGTTAATAACCTTAATAAGCAGAATCTTTCGGATGACGAGATGAGTATTAAGAGTAGTGCAAATCGTAATACCGGCTCGCGCCAATTCTCGGTAAATAATCAGAGTGGTATCGCCTCGGCTGAGATTTTCGCCCTTAACTATACCGACCGCTGGGGTCGTCGTCGCAGGGCGAAGTTTGAGGGTAGTCTGTTCTATAACCACCTCAATGCTAAGAATAGCTTTACTGTTGATAGGTGGTATGACCCTGCGGTGAGCAAGAAGGATACTATACACTACGACCAGTTTGCCAATCCAAATAACAGCACATTTAAGTTCCGAGGCAGGTTGGAGTGGAAGGTGGCAAAGCGCCAGCGATTAGTGCTTATTCCGACCCTTAACTACTATCCAAATAGCTCAATAAACCGCACCGATACAACTTCGCTTCGTTGGGGTGAGTCGGGCTATCGCTGGATGCCGAGTGGTAATGATGGCTGGAGTAAGAGCTTCTCGCAGGGACTCTATGCCCAGTACTCATATAAGTTTATGCGTCAGGGTCGCTCGCTGTTGCTTGTTGCAAGTGTTAGTAATAATAACTCCGATAGTGACCGCGACTACTACTCAAATGGTGCGGGAAAGACAAATAAGAAGGACCCTGATAAGGCGACTATCGCCTATACATACACCCGCAAGACTACCGAGTCAAATACTACGACATATCGTCTTCAGCCGACCTTCCGCGAGAGACTTGGTCGCCACTCAACGCTCAATGTGACCTATCGTCTGCAGGCTCAGATTCGTACGCGCGACCTGTTCTCTTACGCTACAGATGCCGATTATTTGATAGACACTAATAGAATCAATCGCCGTTCATCATCCTCCTTTGATGGTATGTTTGTCTATCATCAGGCAGGCGCGGGCTATCGTTACGGTAAAAATCGTAACTGGTTCTCTGTCAGCGCAATGTATCAACACTCACGCCTTAGCAACCATAATCGCTGGACGGGTGATAGAGTGTTGAAAACGTACGACAATTTTGTCTATAATGCTACGCTACAGTGGGCGTTTAACACTCAAAATACGCTGCGAGTGAGCGCAAATGCAGAGGTAAAGGCTCCGTCGCTGTGGCAGATGCTTGATGTCTATGATGTGAGCAACTCGCAGTATCTGACACTGGGAAATCCCGACCTTCGCCCTTATACAGAGCATAACTACTTTGCCCGATATACAAACCTCTCTACCCGCCGTGGTACAACCTTTATGATTATGGCAAAGGCGACACTTATGCCTAACTATATCGGTACAAGTATTGACTACTCGCCTGAAACTATAGAGATTGACGGTAAGAAGTATAACCCTATCCAACTCTCTAAACCTGTTAATTTGGATGGTTATAGATCCTTTGAGGGGCGTACAAGTATCGGATTTCCTATATCATTTATCAGTTCAAACCTCAATATTGCCCTCGGTGCGACATATTCAAATATTCCAATCTGTATAAATGGCGAGAATCAACTAATGGATAACCTTACCGCTTATACCGACTGGACACTGGGCAGTAATATCTCGGAAAATGTAGACTTTACCCTTCGCTGGCGAGGTTCGTATAGCGATAATAAGACGGGTAAGGATGTGCTTGATAATGAGTTCTTTACCCATCGTGCTACAGCAAATATGAAGTTTGTGCTGCCACTGGGATTTACTATTACCACCTCTGGCGTGTTTACACAGTACCTCGGCATTACTAACAACTATCGCGATAGCTTTACGCTTTGGAACGCCGCTGTCGGAAAGAAGGTCCTAAGAAATCTTGGCGAGGTTGAGCTGTGTGTGAACGATATTCTCAACCAAAATACCTCCTTCTCACGCGGTGTGTGGGCGGGCTACTCGCAGATTAGATATAATAGCACTATGGGAAGATACTTTCTTGTGAAATTCACCTATAATATCCGCTCGTTCCCTACAGGTGCAAAACGACTAAAAGTTAAAAGCACTACTGGTGTTCCCGTAAACTTCTTTGACCGCATAGAACGCCGCTTAAGAGATATGAATCTCTAAAATAGCTCCTGCTATAAATATCTGTGGTAATAGATAGCGAGTTTATACTGTTTGGGGTGTGTCGAACCAGGTGCGTAGGGTGGAATCAACCTTGGCGTTGATTTCGGGGGTGATTTTGTCCTTGATTTTGCGGTAGACGTAGATTAGCGCAACTCCATCGTCAAGTATACCGAGCAGTTTGTAGACTGCGTGCGGAATAAAGTCCATAGGTAGGATTGTATAGGCGATTGCTGCGTAGATAAGTGCGCGGTCAAGTGGAGAGGTATTGTCATCTTGCAGTACGTAGTAGCACTGCAGCAAAGGTCGTGCGGTCGCGCGACCCGCCTTGATAGCCCACGGGCGTAACTTTATCCACAGAGCGTTAATTTTTGAGCGCCAGTTGATGTTTTTTACTCGTGCAAGGAGCGGTTTGATATCTTTACCCATAATCATATAGGCGAGAATCATAAGTGAAATAGTAATAAGTAACATAATCTCTTTAGTTTTATATTTTCTACTATATAGAGAGCTGTAGTCCAAAATTCTGACAGCTTTTCCCTCTTTTTTACGGCATATCTTGCTCGCATAGAGGGGAGTCTGCTATCTCATAGATGTCATATCCTGTATGGTTAAGATACTTTATGCCGCTCTCATTCTTAAGCATAAAGCTGTTGTCGTTATAGTGCGTTATCTGATTAAACCACTCGTGGCTCACAACTCTGTGACGTGCAATGTCGTATATCTGCCACCGACTATCTTTATACGCTTTACAGTATGGGTACTCAGGGCAAATAATCTCAATGTGGTCGTACTTGTCAGTTGGAAGAATTGCAGAGTATCTATCTCGTAGACCTATGCCGCTCTTACTTTTGACAAGAAGGATACCTCGTTTTGCATACTGGTACTCCGTAAATAGCGATACCCTTGTCGCCTCCAAGGTGGTATATGGGTTGTAGCCAAGAGAGAGCATTGGCGCAACTACGGCGGTCAGAATGTAGAGCGCAGTGCTTGCCCAGAATCTCTTTGTTGCGTATGCAAAGCGTACTATAACAATAGCCTTAAGGGCAAGAGATGATAGCAGTAGCGTTATGCGCACCATGTTGGTCGTATATTGAGCCCACCAGAAGAGGGTAGAGGCGGCAAAAAGTAGTATAATATCGCCATATCTAACCTCTGTGCCGCTGTATCTGTTGGCAAGCGCAAAGAGGGCTATCGGGATAAGAGCTACAGCCACAGCAGATATGAGCACTGACATCTCCAAGCCCACAAATCCAGCTATCAAGAGCAGTGCAAAGGTTGAAAATAGGAGCTTCTCCTCTTTGGATAGTATCTGACTTAGCTCTGTGCGACCAATAGTTAGCGGAGAGAACAGAAGTAGCAGTGATAGTGTGGCGAGGGTGATAGTGTTGTAGGGCGACAGTGCCGACAGAATTACAGATAGTACAATAACAGCAACGGTGTAGATGCTCAGCACAGTCACCTGCTTTTTGGTAAGACTACTTGCTTTAGTCTGCCTTTTACACCTGCGATATATGTGGACAAATAGCGGCAGAGTTATAAACCACGCTACATTTATCGCTGCAAACAGTAGGTCAAGCTCTCCCAATAGCGCTCCGTTGCTCTCAATTCCGAAAAATATTGCAGTGCGATAGAGCACCTCTTGCAGTGGGATAATTCTGAGTAAAAATTGCGAAGTGAGGCTTGTTGATGATAGTGATATAGCCATATATAGCATCAGCATGGCTAACGGCAGAGCTGCAAGGTTGCTGCGACGGTAGTTAAGTACTCCTAACCATAGCCTCAGCAGAATAGAGACAATATAAACTGCACTAATTGCTACATAATTAACTCCGCCACAAATGTGCAGAAACAGGCAGATGCTACAAATCAGTGCATCTACAACAACCATAACCTTATCAAAGGTAGAACTCTTAACACTCTCCATATAATAAACTTTAGTTTAGTCTATCTAATAGAGAGGTTCTGCCGTAAAATCTATCAGTAATAGCCCCTTTTTTGAGCTACTTAGTGACCGACGGTATAGAATCGGTCTTTTGGAAGAGCCTTGACGGCTGGTAGTGCTGCAATCTCTGCAATGCGGCTATTAAGGAACTCACGCACACTCTCCCATGGGTAGTATGGCGCAGTTGGGCACTCTATAGGAAGCAGTGTCTGCTGCTCGTTATGGTATAGGCAAACCATCACCTTGCCCTCCCGATTTCTATAGAATATCCACTGCAGATTTGCCGCCATGGGGGTTATCTGGAAGTCTGCCCAGTGCTCCTTCAGGGTGTCAAAATCCTCCACACGTGCCGATTTGCCAACGGCTTGCATTACAGATAGCGCAGAGATAACTGTATAGTCGTGACCAAAGCGCAGAAAAGCTGTGCGAGGTTGCTCCCCGCTATCTACCGCTGCAATTAGCTCGTCAGCATCACGAACAACCTCATTTACAAGGTTAGCTCCATCGCCAAGAATAGCATCTCCCCAGCGCGTAGATGCTCCATAGAGGGCGTAGCGGTGTTTGTTTATCTGCTCCCAGATTAAGGCAAGTTCCTGGGGTGTGTAGAGGTTATTTAGACGAATATCGCCCTCGGTATCTTGAATACACACTGCAAGATAGAAGAGCGTGCGCATAGGCTTAAAGAAGGCTGCGCTGTCCTGCTCTGAGATAAACTTCTCGGTAAATATACGCGGTGCTATCTGGGGTATGAGTGCTGCAACTTGGTCGTTAATCAGCTTATTGGTAACCTCGCCAGCCTCCTTGTATATAGACTTGCGACCGTATGATGGGCGGAGATATACCTGCACCGAGTCGTTTGTTGTGCGGTAAATCTTTAGCTTTGGATTTAGCTCCTTGAGTCTCTCGTTAAATGCAGCCATGCTCAGCACGCAACGCGCAACATCAGAAGAGCGACTCTCAATATATGCACTCTTGCCTGTGAAGAGCTTTTTGTAGTTGCGGTACATTCGCTCGGCAATGCCGCGATGCTCCGAAACGCCCTGCGGTGATAGCTCCTCCTCACGACCACGCGCACGGTTGGCTATGCCATCAACAGTGGCGTAAATCTGCTTACCAAACTCTGTAAGTCCACCCTGCTCAGCCGCCTTAGCAAGAAGAGTCTGCGGATAGGTATATACCCCCGTTGAGGCGTGCCAGCGTGAGCCATGACGACCAAAGTGGCTGATATAGAATGGCTTGTAACCCTTAGGAGCGGGAATCTGTGCTGTTGGTCTATAGCGATAGGTGTAGTATATACCACCCGCAGCATCGGGGTTGGTAGCAAAGAAATCAGCGTCAAGCTTTTGTGCTGAAGCTGTAAGAGTACAACCAAGCAGAGTGAGTAGAAATAGTCTGAATTTCATAGCTACTTAATTTGCGAAAGAAGATAGTTGCGAATATCACTCCAGCGGTAGTAGACACTCTCTACAGGGGTTGCGATGTTGTTATCAATAATCTGCTCGCGCTCGTTGTGGAGTATCTTGACCAAGATTTCATCGCTACGCTTGCTGCGATAGAAAATCACTTGTATATTTGCGCCCATAGGGGTAACCTCGTTAATGCGCCACTTATAGCTTACATTTGCCCAGTCGTCTGTAACAGTATCTGCGCACTTAATGCCAAGAATGGCAGCAAATGGGATAACTGTAACGTCGTGAGCAAAGCGTAGGGTTGCCTGTTCGTCACCCTGTGCAATAGCTCTGTCGGCTGTGGTGATAAAGTTCTCAACAAAGGGGTAGATACCTGAGACTATAACCTTGCCAAAAGGCTTTGAAGGACCTGTAAGGGCGTAGCGACGGATATTTGATGCACGCCACATACCAGCTCTCTCCTCCTCGGTAAAGATGTAGTCAAGGTTTGGTACCTCGGCTATAGGGGTTGAACCTAAAATAGCACCCATGAGGAATGAGTAGTGGGCAAACTTCTTGTGGTCAATACCTTGCTGCGGCTTTGTAAAGATACGATTTAAGAATGGATTGATGTCGGGCATATAAGCGTAGTGTAGCGAGTCACTCAGCCCTCTGGCATCCTGCTTTACAGTGTTAAGTCCAGCATACGCCTTCAGATATGTGTTGCCATCGCTTGACTCCATGCGGATGTTTGATGTAGGGACCATTCTTGAGATTTGGCGCACTGCAGATGCCATGCTTAGGATGCAGCGCTGAACGGTTGTTGAACGGCAGTCAATGTAGCAGTTCTTGTGGAAAATCTCTGGGAAATTTTTAACCATACGTTCAGCTACGGAGCGATGCTGCTCAAAACCAAGTGGTGACAGCTCCCCATCACGATTCTCTGCATCGGCAACGATGATTCTAAGGTCATTAAGGTAGCGCTTTCCTAACTGAGTCAGCTCGCCAGCCTTATCAGCTGCGTTAAGTATATTTAGTGGATACTGGTATGTCTTAACGCCTGAATGCCAACGAGAGCCGTGGCGAGCAAGATGGCTCATATAGAATGGCTTATAGCCCTTTGGAGCTTTGGTTAGGCTCTTGTCGCGGTACTCGGCAGGGTAGGGACGGTATAGTTCGTACTTGTACTCCTTGTCAAAAGAGGTAACCTCCTTGGCATTTTGCGCTGTTGTACTCACAACAGCAAGGGAGAGGATAAGTAGTAGGATGGTTTTCATTATTTGTCGGTCATTATTTTAAGGATAAGCTTGTCGGTCTCACGCATGCCATTGCGACCGATATTTGTAAGGTTAGCAATGCACTTGTCTACATCGTCATCAATAATACCCTCTAACGACGTTGTATGTCGCTGCTCAATGGCAAGCACTGCCGAGAGTACGGCTGTAGAGACTCCACTTGTAACCTTAAGAGAGCAGCTTGGTTTAGCTCCGTCGCAAATCATACCAGTGAGGTTTGCAACCATATTCTTTACCGCAAAGCAGACCTCGCGGTACTCTCCACCCATAAGGTATGTAATTCCGCAACTTGAGCCAGTTGCTGCCACAACGCATCCACAAAGAGCTGACAGACGACCTAAGGACTGCTTGATGTAGACTACCGTGAGGTGGCTCAATGCTAGCGCACGTAGCAGCTTCTCCTCGCTTACCCCCTTTTCTCTTCCAAAGACAACTACAGGAACTGTTGCCGAGATACCCTGATTTCCGCTGCCAGAGTTGCTCATTACTGGCACCATTGCTCCGCTCATACGAGCATCGCACGCTCCACTGGTATAGGAGAGAATCTTTGTGAAGAGCGTATCACCAAAGATGCTCTCTTTAGCTGTTGTGTGCATCAGACGACCCAAACCATGACCATAATCGCCTGTAAAAGAGACCTCCGCAGCGCCAATGTTCATCTTCTCAGCCTCCTTGAGCCAGATAATCTGCTCCAAATCTACCGTTGTCGCATATTCATATACATCACGAAGGGTAAGGGGTTGCTCATCTTGCTCTGCTGCGTTGTTACCACTCTCTCCCTGATTAGAGAGCAGTATCTGACCATTGCGACTAACCTCAGTGAAGTTTGTGTGAGTGCCCTCAATGATAGCCTTAGCGCTCTCATCCTCACTCCACACCTCAACGCTGATATAGAGCATCTGGGCGGTCTGACGGTCAATGTCAATCTTTATATCTGCACTCTCAAGATAGCTCTTGGCACGCTCCACAGCAGCGCTATCGGCATCTTTTAACACCTCTAACTCATACTCAGACCTGCCCGCCACAGCACCTAAGGCGACAGCAATAGGTAGACCCGTCATGCCAGTGTTGGGAATACCCACTCCCATAGCATTCTTGTAGATGTTGGGGCTAAGTAGTACCTCAATTCGCTTAGGTAGCGAAGACAACGTTTCGCATGCCTTAGCCACACAGAGTGATACAGCTATAGGCTCTGTGCAACCTATCGCGGGGATAACCTCACGATGTAATAGAGCGTCTATTTGAGCGTAATTCATATTGTTAATCAATTAAGTACCAAATATATAACACGTATGCAGCAAGGAAAACAACCGCCTCCATGCGTGTAATAACACGATGACCAAAGAGCCTTGCAGATATAGCTAAAAGCATTGCAGAGCCAAACATTACACCCAAATCGATGTAGGTAATACCACCCATAGCCAATGGAGATATTGTCGCACATGAACCTAAGATGAGTAGTATGTTGGCAATATTTGAGCCTATAACATTTCCTAACGCCAATGCACCATGTCCTCTTGCTACAGCCACTAAACTTGCCGCTAACTCAGGCAGTGATGTGCCACCTGCAAGCAGAGTAATACCTATTACGCGCTCGCTGATACCAATGTTGCGGGCAATAGAGATTGCAGAGTCTAATGTAATATTTGCTCCATAAACTAATGCTACAAAACCTAATATTATGAGTAATAGCGATTTGAGCCATGAGAAATTACTGTTCTCTTGTGGCGTATCCTCTTCAATAACCTCTTTTTTACCCAATTTGATAGAGAAGTATAGTACTGCAATGTAGCACAACACCATCGCAATACCCTCAACCCTTGAGAGTCTGCCACCCCATAACATCGCCACTAACGCTATTGTTACCGCTAAGCAGAGCCAAATATCAACCCTTAAGTTGTTCCTGGTGAATGATACAGGTCTAATTAAGGCACAAATGCCGAGGATAAATAGGGTGTTGAAGATATTTGAGCCGACAACATTACCAATCGCCATATCCGCGCTGCCAGCAAATGTAGATGCTACGCTGACCGTCAGCTCAGGCAGAGATGTACCTACCGCAACGATAGTCATGCCGATGATGTACTCGCTGATTTTTAACCTTTGCGCAACAGCCGCCGAGCCATTTGTTAGCCAGGTAGCTCCAGAAGTAATCATTATAAAGCCAATAATGAGAATAAGCCAAGTCAGAATCATAATATAAATAAGGTATTTTATTAAAACAGCTACAAAGATAGTAAAAAAATAGAATTTTTCTTTGAAAAAGTTTGGAAGTAAAAAAAAATTGCCTACCTTTGCACTCGCAATCAGCAATGATAGCCGATGGTGCCATAGCTCAGTTGGTAGAGCAAAGGACTGAAAATCCTTGTGTCCCTGGTTCGAATCCCGGTGGCACCACGAAGTTCAAGAGCAGGTGACTTGATAAAGTCACCTGTTCTTTTTGTTTGTGGCACTCTGTGAGCAAGCTCCCACCTGCCCCAAACCAAAAGAACGGCTCTGTCGTAAATTCCGGTGGGGAGCGAAAAAAATCATGCAAAAATAGTAGCTAAACGAAATATAAAGAAAGGTATGTCGGCTACACCCCTAAACTGATTTCTGAATGCTTTGACTTTTGCATT
>SUZO01000038.1 GCA_015059805.1 Rikenellaceae bacterium | reverse complement strand
GGTGGCAAGGCTATCCTCGTAGTAGCAGGCGCACCTGCTTGCACAGAGGAGCTTCAGGCAAAGGGTATTAACAACTTCATCAGCGTCAAGAGCAATGTCCTTGAGACACTTCGCGGCTACTTGGCTCAGATGGGTATCTAAACAGCAGAGACAATGAGAGCAAAATTTTCAGAATTGAAATATCAGGGTGGCGCATGCCACACTGCTGAGGCTACTAAGGAGCCTTGGATTACTGCCGAGCAGATATCTGTCAAGGATGGCTATACTGCGGCAGACCTTGAGGGTATGGAGCATCTGAACTATGCAGCTGGTGTTGCACCGTTCTTGCGTGGTCCTTACTCTACTATGTATGTTATGCGTCCATGGACAATCCGTCAGTATGCAGGTTTCTCTACTGCTGAGGAGTCTAACGCATTCTATCGTCGTAACCTTGCTGCAGGTCAGAAGGGTCTTTCAGTAGCCTTTGACCTCGCTACACACCGTGGTTACGATGCAGACCACCCTCGCGTAGTGGGTGATGTTGGTAAGGCTGGTGTATCTATCTGCTCTGTAGAGGATATGAAGGTGCTTTTCAACGGTATTCCACTTGACAAGATGTCTGTATCTATGACAATGAACGGTGCGGTGCTTCCAGTGCTTGCATTCTACATCGTTACAGGTCTTGAGCAGGGTTGTACTCTTGATCAGCTTGCTGGTACTATCCAGAACGATATTTTGAAGGAGTTTATGGTGCGTAACACCTACATCTATCCTCCAAAGTTCTCTATGAAGATTATCGCAGATATCTTTGAGTACACTTCAAAGAATATGCCTAAGTTCAACTCAATCTCAATCTCTGGTTACCACATGCAGGAGGCAGGTGCAACAGCTGACATTGAGCTTGCATACACCCTTGCAGACGGTCTTGAGTACCTCCGCGCAGGTATCAACGCTGGTATGAGCATTGACGCATTTGCTCCACGCCTTTCATTCTTCTGGGCTATCGGTATGAACCACTTTATGGAGATTGCAAAGATGCGTGCCGCTCGTATGCTCTGGGCTAAGATTGTTAAGCAGTTTGAGCCTAAGAACCCTAAGTCACTGGCACTGCGTACACACTCACAGACCTCTGGTTGGTCACTTACCGAGCAGGATCCATTCAACAATGTTGGTCGTACAGCTATTGAGGCTATGGGCGCAGCTTTGGGTCACACTCAGTCACTGCATACCAACGCTCTTGATGAGGCTATCGCCCTTCCTACCGACTTCTCAGCTCGTATCGCTCGTAACACCCAGATTTACATCCAGGAGGAGACTAACGTTTGCCGCTCTGTAGACCCTTGGGCAGGTTCTTACTATGTTGAGAGCCTTACAAATGAGATTGCTCACAAGGCTTGGGCTCTTATTGAGGAGGTTGAGCAGCTTGGTGGTATGGCTAAGGCTATTGAGACTGGTATTCCGAAGATGCGTATTGAGGAGGCTGCAGCACGTACACAGGCTCGCATCGACTCTGGTGAGCAGAAGATTATCGGTCTTAACGAGTACCGCCTTGATAAGGAGGCTCCAATTGATATCCTTGCAGTAGATAACACTGCTGTTCGTGAGAGCCAGATTGCTCGTCTTAATGAGCTTAAGGCTTCTCGTGACCAGGCAGCTGTTGATGCAGCTCTTGCAGCTATCACTAAGTGCGTTGAGACTGGCGAGGGTAACCTCCTTGAGCTCGCTGTTGAGGCAGCTAAGGTTCGCGCAACACTGGGTGAGATTTCATACGCTTGCGAGGTTGTTGTAGGTCGCTACAATGCAGTTATTCGTTCAATTTCAGGTGTATATAGTTCAGCTATGAAGCAGGATGCAGAGTTTGAGAAGGCTAAGCAGATGTGCGCTGAGTTCGCAAAGCGCGAGGGTCGTCAGCCACGTATCATGATTGCAAAGCTTGGTCAGGACGGTCACGACCGTGGTGCTAAGGTTGTTGCAACAGGTTACGCAGATATCGGCTTTGATGTCGATATGGGTCCACTCTTCCAGACCCCAGCTGAGGCAGCTAAGCAGGCAGTAGAGAACGACGTTCACGTTGTGGGCGTATCTTCACTCGCTGCAGGTCACCTTACCCTCGTTCCACAGATTATTGAGGAGCTTGCAAAGCTCGGTCGTGAGGATATCATCGTAGTTGTTGGTGGTGTAATCCCAGCACAGGACTACGACCAGCTCTATCGCGACGGCGCAGCAGCAATCTTCGGTCCAGGTTCAAAGATTTCTGTGGCGGCGATTAAGATTCTTGAAATCCTCTCCGAGTAATTTTGGCGTGAAAATGTGCCATCTATGGCACATCCATTAAAAATCAGTGGCGGCTGTACTACTTGTACTATCCGCCACTGATTTTTTGCACGATGCACCATACCTGGCACATTTTGACGCCAAAATTGCGAGGAGAGGTGGGGCCTCTTTTGTGATGCACCGCATCTTACGCCTTCTGACGAGAAATGGGTGCTCTGATTTGGCGGTGTAGTGATAAATGACATTTAATAGCAAGGGCTTTCAGCCCTAAATGACATTGAATAGCGCGCTTGCGCGCAGTATTAAGGGCGTTAGCCCGCTGTCATTCATTGCTATTCACTGTCATTGAGCACTCGCTAACCTTCCTAACTTCTCTGTTCTGCGTCAGCCAGCCAACGCCGCGATTAAGCCGAGAGCAGAGTCAAGCAGCTTGAGCTATGCCGAGGCGCAGCGGTGAAGGGTCTCCGAAGGTGAACTAATGGCTAATAGCTAACGGCTAATGGCTACTCCAAAGAGTAGCGACACCTCCGATTGTGCCGCATACTACTTTATGCACCGTCAGTAAGGCTTGTACTATATTTTTTTTCGCGCGTGCGTACTATTTTCAAAAAAAAGATATATCTTTGTATCTTAAACCGTTAGACAATGTTTGATAACAGAATAAAGATAGGAATTACTCAGGGTGACACCAATGGCATTGGTTGGGAGGTTATTATCGGTGCGTTGGCTGATCCTATGATGGTTGAGATATGTACGCCTGTGGTTTACGGCTGTCGTAAGGCGGCGGAGTATTACAGCGCTAAGATGGGCGAGGAGTTTGAGCCAATACGCTTCTACTTCTGCACCTCAGCTGCTGAGGCTCGCTATGGTGCTGTGAACTTTGTTGAGGTGGGCGACAAGCAGCTTGCTGTTGAGCCGGGCAAAAGCACTGAGGCTTCGGCGAAGGCTGCGATTGCAGCTCTTGAGGCATCTGTGGCTGACCTACAGTCGGGAGCACTCAATGCTGTAGTTACTGCTCCGATATGTAAGGAGGGTGTGAATGCTGCAGGTTTTGGTTATACGGGTCATACCGAGTATTTTGCTGACAAGGCTGGTGGCAAGGCGACAATGATGATGTGCTCCGAGATTTTGCGTGTGGCGTTGGCTACCGTTCACATTCCTGTGCAGGAGGTGGCAAAATCGTTAAGTGCTGAGGCTCTTGTTGAGCAGTTAGTAGAACTTAGAGCTACGCTGAAGAGTGATTTTGGCATTGTAGAGCCACGCATAGCTGTCCTCTCGCTCAATCCGCATGCGGGTGATGGTGGTCTGCTGGGTAGTGAGGAGAATGATATTATCCGCCCAGCGGTAAATCAGGCATACGCAGATGGAGTACTCGCCTTTGGACCTATGGCGGCTGATGGGCTCTTTGCCAGTGGTGGATATAAGAACTACGACGCGATACTTGCCATGTATCACGACCAGGGTCTGACCCCATTTAAGGCTCTCTCGCCAGAGGGCGTAAACTTTACGGCTGGGCTTGACATTGTGCGTACATCGCCAGACCACGGTGTTGCCTTTGACATTGCGGGCAAGGGCATAGCGGAGTCGCAGTCTATGCGAAATGCTATCTATGCGGCTATAGACATTGTTCGCCGCCGTGAGAACTTCGCCCGTTGGAGTCGCAATCCATTGGAGCGCTTTGAGAGAGAGAAGGGACGTGATGTATCAATCTCTCTGAAGGATATTCCTGAGAGTGACGAGTAAATAAGGCACAACTGAGCAGTAATCCGTCTCGTTATTGTGGAGCTGCGAAGGTGCAAAATATAAACAACTAAAAAAAGTAAAGAGAATTATGGTTAAAGTAACCTTTCCCGATGGCTCTGTAAGAGAGTATGCTGCGGGAACAACTGCCTATCAGGTAGCCGAGAGTATCAGCCCTCGTTTAGCTGCGGACTGTCTGGCTGCTTCGTTAGATGATGTGACAGTAGATTTGTCACGTGCTATTGAGAGCGATTGCGCAATTAAGTTCTACAAGTGGGACGATGCCGAGGGTAAGCACGCCTTCTGGCACACATCTTCACACCTGCTTGCTGAGGCTCTTGAGGCGCTATATCCAGGTATTAAGTTCGGTATCGGACCTGCTATTGAGCAGGGTTTCTACTACGATGTAGATTGCCCAGTGCCAATTCTTGAGTCTGACCTGCCAAAAATTGAGGCTAAGATGACCGAGCTTGCTCGTGGTAAGGAGGTTCTCGTACGCACTGAGGTGGCTAAGGCTGAGGCGCTTAAGACATTTACTGAGAAGGGCGACCAGTATAAGGTAGAGCTTATCTCAGCACTTGAGGATGGAACAATCTCGTTCTATACTAATGGCGCATTTACAGACCTCTGCCGTGGTCCACATATTCCAAATACAGGTCTTATTAAGGCTATTAAACTTACCTCTGTTGCTGGTGCATACTGGCGTGGTGATGAGAAGAACAAGATGCTGACACGTATCTACGGTATCTCATTCCCTAAGAAGGCTATGCTTGACGAGTATCTGCAGATGCTTGAGGAGGCAAAGAAGCGTGACCACCGTAAGCTGGGTAAGGAGCTTGAGCTCTTTACATTCTCACAGCGCGTAGGTCAGGGTCTGCCTTTGTGGCTTCCAAAGGGTGCAGAGCTTCGTGACCGCCTGGAGCGTTTCTTGCGTAAGATTCAGAAGCAGCATGGCTATCAGCAGGTTATCACTCCACATATCGGTAATAAGGATCTCTATGTAACCTCTGGTCACTATGCAAAGTATGGTAAGGACTCGTTCCAGCCTATCCACACCCCATTTGAGGGCGAGGAGTATCTGCTCAAGCCAATGAACTGTCCTCACCACTGCGAGATTTACCGTAGCAAGCCTCGTTCATATAAGGACCTGCCTGTTCGTCTTGCCGAGTTTGGTACAGTATACCGCTATGAGCAGTCTGGTGAGCTTCACGGACTTACCCGTGTGCGTTCATTTACTCAGGATGATGCACACCTCTTTGTTCGCCCAGATCAGCTGCTTGAGGAGTTTGAGAAGGTTATTGACATCGTGCTCTATATCTTCCGCACACTGAAGTTTGACAAGTATACCGCTCAGATTTCACTCCGTGACCCAGAGAATACATCAAAGTATATCGGTACAGACGAGAACTGGGAGAAGGCAGAGAATGCTATTATCCAGGCGTGTCAGGAGAAGGGTCTTAACACTGTTGTTGAGACTGGCGAGGCTGCATTCTATGGTCCAAAGCTTGACTTTATGGTTAAGGATGCACTGGGCAGAAGCTGGCAGCTCGGTACTATTCAGGTGGATTATAACCTTCCAGAGCGCTTTGACCTTACCTATAAGGGTGCAGACGATAAGCTCCACCGCCCAATTATGATTCACCGTGCGCCATTTGGCTCTATGGAACGTTTTGTGGCTGTGCTTCTTGAGCATACTGCGGGTAAGTTCCCACTCTGGCTTGCTCCAGATCAGTGCGTAGTGCTTCCAATCTCTGAGAAGTTCAACGCCTATGCTGAGGAGGTTGCTGCATACCTCAATGAGCATGATGTTCGCGCTCAGATTGACGACCGAAATGAGAAGATTGGTCGTAAGATTCGCGATAATGAGCTTAAGCGAATCCCTTACCTGCTTATCGTGGGTGAGAAGGAGGCTGCAGAGCGTACAGTATCTGTTCGCGCACAGGGCGAGGGCGATAAGGGCTCTATGACTCTTGAGCAGTACCGTGATTATATGCTTGGTCTTGTTGCAGCGGAGATTGAGGCAAACAAATTGCAGTAAACTTACGTAGTATATATGGGGCTGTTGCAGTGCAGCCCCAGCTACCATAACTTATTTTATTATTAACACATTTAACAACTTTAATGGCTGGTTTCAAACCATTTACCCCCCGCCCGCAGAATAACGCGCAGGGAAATCAAAATCGCGGTCGCCGTCCTGTAAAGGAGAATCCAAACCGCATCAATAATGAGATTACGGCTCCAACAGTTCGTGTCGTTGGTGATAACGTAGAGCCAAATCTTGTGCTTCCAATCGCCAAGGCTATCGCTCTGGCTGATGAGATGGAGCTCGACCTTGTAGAGATCTCTCCAAATGCCGAGCCACCGGTATGTCGCATTGTTGACTACCAGAAGTTCCTCTATCAGCAGAAAAAGAAGCAAAAGGAGATTAAGGCAAAGCAGACAAAGATCGTGATTAAGGAGATTCGTTTTGGTCCGCAGACCGACGAGCACGACTTCAACTTCAAACTCCGTCATGCCGAAAACTTCCTCAAGGAGGGGGCAAAGGTTAAGGCTTATGTCTTTTTCCGTGGACGAAGCATCGTCTTTAAGGAGCAGGGTGAGATTCTATTACTCCGCTTCGCAACGGCTTTGGAAGAGATTGCTAAGGTAGAGGTTATGCCAACCCTTGAGGGTAAGAAGATGAATATGATTCTTGCCCCTAAGTCTAAGAAGAACTAATTAACCCACTTCAACAAAAAAGGTACTATGAGAATGAAGAGTTCTCATAGTGCCTTTTGTACATATCCTCTACGCTATTGTCAGCGCCTTCTGATTGAAATCAACGGTGATAGTGCCGTTGTGGGTAATCGTGCCACTAACAATCATCTCGCTTATTGGATGCTCAATAAGTCGCGTAATTGTTCGCTTTATTGAGCGTGCACCATATCTTTTATCAAAGCCAGTTTTAACGATATAATCTTGCGCCTGAGGTGTTATCAGAAGATTGTATCCCACCCTTTTGAGGCGAGTGACAATAGCATTGAGTTCCAGTGCGACAATGTCTTGAGCGTCTGTGTTAGAGAGTTGGTTAAAAACCACAACCTCATCAATGCGATTGAGAAATTCTGGCGGAAATTGTCGCTCCAGGGCACGATGAAAGTGCTCGGTTGTAGAGCCCGTCTCTGTAGCGCCCCTGTTGTAACCAATTCGTTGTTGCCGAGTCGTCTCCCCTGAGCCAACATTGGAGGTCATGATGATTATAGTACTCTTAAAGTCTACTTTGCGACCCTCACTGTCGGTAATCACCCCCTCGTCAAATAGCTGTAGTAGGGTGTTAAATAGCACCGGATGCGCCTTCTCTATCTCGTCAAAGAGAATTACAGAGTATGGTCGCCGCCTTACTGCCTCTGTAAGCTCTCCGCCCTCACCATAGCCGACATATCCTGGAGGTGCACCAAAGAGTCGTGAGACTGTGTGCTGTTGGCTATACTCCGCCATGTCAAGACGTATCAGCGCGTTGCTACTTCCTGTGTACCACTGCGATAACTCTTTGGCAAGTAGGGTCTTACCAACGCCTGTTGTCCCTACAAACATAAATACTCCACAAGGTCTATTTTCATCCTTTAGCCCTGCACGTGAGCGACGAATTGCAGCTGCAAGGGTAGATATTGCACCCTTCTGTCCTATCACGCGCCTATTCAGATGCTCCTCAAGCTGCCTGAGCTGTTTGCTCTCGTCGGCGCTAATCTTCTCAACTGGTATGCCCATCATCGCCGTTAGCGTGCGGGCAATATCCTCGCGGTCAATTACTGCGGTCTGAGGCTTAATGCTCTGTACTGCACGGTGTTGGAGCGATAGCTCCTTAATCCTCGCTTCTATGACTTTGTTGTATCGCCCATGCCTTATAGCCTCACCCTTTTGTGCGGTCACAGATGCTATTGCGAGTGCTAACTCTTTGGTCTGCTGCGATGTAGCTGCAAGATTTGCCCTTGCGCCCGCTTCGTCTAATAGATCTATAGCTTTGTCGGGAAATTGACGCTCTGAAATGTATCTGCCCGATAGCTCTACGCACGCATTAAGCGCATCAGCTGTATATACAACATTATGATACGACTCATATATTGGTGCTATCTGCTCAAGTATCAGCTTTGTCTGCTCGGCTGTCGTAGGCTCTACAGCTACACGCTGAAACCTGCGCTCTAATGCTGCGTCGCGCTCAATACTCTGGTGATACTCAGCCGGCGTTGTGGCACCTATAACCTTTATCTCGCCACGCGCAAGGGCAGGCTTGAGTATGTTTGCCGTATCTAAAGCTCCCTGCGTAGCTCCTGCACCAACTATTGTGTGTATCTCGTCTATAAATAGTATCGTATCGCCCGTAGCGATAAGTGTAGAGAGCAGCTGCTGCATGCGCTCCTCAAATTCGCCACGATATTTTGTGCCGGCGAGGAGTGACGATATATCTAAAGATATGAGCCGCTTGCTGGTAAGCGACTGCGGAACATCTCCCTGAGCAATCCTTAACGCTAACCCCTCAATTATCGCACTCTTGCCCACTCCAGCATCGCCCACAAGTACGGGGTTGTTCTTCTTGCGCCGCGAGAGTATCTGAACTACCCGCTCAATCTCGCTGTCCCGACATAGTACGGGGTCAATCTTACCCTGCTGGGCAAGATGGGTCATATCAACACCAAAATGCTCTATATCAATGTGACTCTCTGCGGGTTGGAGGCTTTTGAAAGTTGAAATTGGTGGTTCATTATCGCTGTCGCTGAGCTCACTATCTTCCTGATTGATAATATCTTGAGCATTGATGCCATACCTCTCAAATACGCGCGAAGATATAGTCTGCTCGTCTGAAAGTATGTCAATTAGCGCGTGTAGGGTAGTGATACTGCTGTTGTCGCTAAAACGACCCTTTAGGGTCGCGGTGTAGCTGCGAAAGAACTCCTCGGCAGAGCAGCCATGATTATAAGATGCCGCCTTGAGCTCGTTCTCAATCCTTATCCCTGCTTGATATATCTGCCAGTCTGCTAAGCGACTGCTTAGTAGCTTGTGAGCCCTTGAACCCTCACCTTTTAGCAACGCCAAAGCTAAATAATCCTTAAAATTGCCCTCAATGCCCATGCGCGTTGTGTCAAACGCCACCTGAGCAATTAGACTCTCTAAAATCTTTGAAATCCTAACCATAATAACTAATCTAATCCGCAATATAACGGATACTCAATTAAATTATTATGTTATTTTCTAACAGCTTGTTGGCACTTTATTTTTATAATTAGAAAAAGTATATTAACTTTGTAGGGTATAGTTACACTGCCCAGACAATGAAATACGATATTTTTATAAGCTATTCGCGAGCTGATTTGCAACAGGTTGAGCCTTTTGTCAAGATGATTGAGCAGAGGGCTAATGTGAAGTGTTGGATAGATTGGACTGGTATTGAGTCTGGTTCACAGTTTGAGGATGTTATCGTTAGCGCAATAGATTCTGTTGAGGTTGTACTTTTCTTTATTAGCGAAAACTCAATCAATTCTCACTATGCCAAGTTGGAGATAAATTACGCCTACAATGTAAAGAAAAGGGTCGTGCCAGTAATTTTGGATGGCGGAAATCTGCGCGGTTGGTTTTTGTTTAAGTTTGGCGCTGTTGATTTTATAGATATTCGCAACCAACGCCAGTGCGATAAACTAATTCAAAACTTACAAGAGTGGTGCGGTACCTCTGCTCCAGTTCCTACACCAAGACCGACTCCAACGCCAACCCCTGCCAAAACCTACAAAGTGGGCGACTACTATAACGACGGAGTGCGCGAGGGCGTGGTCTTTGAGGTCAGCGCTGACGGTCGCCACGGTAAAATTGTGAGTATGAAGCAGTCTGCAGAGAAATTACAGTGGTCATCTGATAGCGCAAAGCAAAAACGCTTAATTGGTGCTGATAGCGATACAGACGGTGCATATAATATGTTAAAGGTACAAGCTATATCTGGTTGGCGAGAGAAGTATCCTGCATTTAGGTGGTGTGCAGACCTTGGCGAGGGTTGGTATCTGCCAGCAAAAGAAGAACTGCTTGCAATTTACAGAAACAAAGAAATACTAGATTCTCAATTAACGGATGAATTAGGTATTGAGTGGTATTATTGGTCATCAACAGAGGTTTCTGAGTTCTGCGCGTGGAATGTCCCTATGTACAGTGGCAGTACCGTCAGCTACGATAAGAGCAACAGCGGCTATGTGCGCGCCGTCTCCGCTTTTTAGGAGCGAAGCGACTATTTAGGCTTTTGGCTTTAATCTTTGCGCCCGACCTTCGAAGTCGGGCGCGTTGCTAATAGTAGTGAAATTAAGGAGTTTAGAGAAGTTAGCGCCAATCTATCTAAATTCTCTGTTATCTGTTATCTGTTCTCTGTACTCTGTACTCTGTACTCTGTTATCTTCGTTGTCCTCTGCTGCAAGGCTTTGCTGTAGGTGCTTTTTGAGGTGCTTTGGGCGGTCGTTGCCGCTCACTTTGTGGGGTTTGATGCCCAGCTCGGTGAGGTTGCGCACGGCGGTTTCGATAGATTTGCCCTGAGGAGCGGAGAGGTAGCGCACCTTTTCGGTCGCCTTGACAGCGGCGGCGAGGGACTCCTCGATAAGGGAGAAGTTAGTCATAAAGTCTGTCACGCGGTCAAGAACTATCTCTGCCTTGGCGATAATATCCTCATAGTTGCTGATTGTCACCTGTCGCTGCCACATATAGCGCACCATCTCAATGAGTACCAATAGGTTACGCTCGCTGGCAAGGCATACGGAGTGCTCTGTAAAGACTCTCTGCCACAGGGTCTTGTCGTATGATGTTACAGCGGTAAGGGCAGCCTCACTCGGTACGAACATAATGACATACGGCAGTGGAATATACCCCTCATTGTTACTCCTATCGTAATTTCTGTCGGAGAGTTTGCGTGCCTGGTCTACAATCTTCTCGGCAAAGGATTTCATCACAGCACGCTGATTCTCGGCCTCAAGGTTCTCAAAGTCAAGCTCTGCAGGGAGCTGAAATTTAGAGTCTATATAGAGGATGCTGTTTGTTTCGGGGTATATAAGCGCTGCATCGGGGCGCATCTTCTTTCCGCCAACATTCTTTGCTGTTGAGCCATCCTCATTTCGTACAGTCTTCTGAAGCTGATACTGTATCCCCTCCACAAGCCCTGAGCCAGCGAGCAGGTCGGCAAGTAACTTCTCGCCCAAGTTTCCCTGAATGGTTACGCTACCACTGAGCGCAGTAACTAAACGGTCCGCCTCGCGGGTTAGGCGACCACCAGTATCAACAAATCGTTTGATTTCGTTGTGCAGGGTGGCTCTATCCTCAATATTCTGCTGACGTATCTGCTCTAACTGCTCACGATATGGTTTTAGTATCTCGCTGATACTCTCGCGGTTAGCCTGCTCGGTCTGCTGCTTGAGCTGACTCTTTACAGTCTCAAGCTGCTGTTCGGTCTGCTGCTTAAACTCGGCACGACGAGCCTCCTCAGCCTCCTTAAACCTCTGCTCCTGCTCGGCAAGGCGAGAGTTGTGCTCCTCCTTAAGCTGGGCAAGCTCCGCTGCTGCGCGACGAGACTGCTCCTCTAACTGCTCCTTGAGCATCGCCACCTCCTTATCAAGTGCCGCCTTGAGCTGCGAGAGTGCTAAAATCTGCTCCTGAAGTGCCGCTGCACGCTGCTCAGCTTGAGCAACGCCACGCTTACCAAGTAGGTATCCTGCAACTATACCCGCTATAAGGGCAAGTGCTGCTGCTAAAATTATAGTCTCCATATCTGCAAAGATAGTAAATTTAAGTTAATATATCAATGTTGTACAATAAAAATCCATAACTGATTAGCTGGTAAACTAATAGGCGATTTTATAACTTTACAAAAGTTGGTAATTTTGCAATGCTCTCAATGTTAGTGAGTTAAAAAACAACCGAATAGTGGGGGTTTGGAAAATTTCATTAAGTAAGAATTGAATTTGTATGGAAATAGTTGTACTCCTATGATATATTATTCAAATATTTTATCATCAGCAAATAGTTTTATAAATACAAAAGCTATAGCAACAGATTTGTTAATTCTAAGAGGTGGAAAATAAAAAACAGAGTCTGTACAACAAATGCTTGCTATACAGACTCTAATGTTTAATCTTTTTAATGATGATTTTGCTTAGAAATTATATCCTACACTAAATCTAAAACCCCAATATCCGCTAAATGCTCCTTTGGCTTCATTACATACAGGTGCGAAAAGTTCTCCACCAACGTATATATCCTTTACAGTTAAATTCAAAGATAACTTGAAATCAACTTCATGTCTGCCGTGCATATCAGTTTCATCATCGTGTATATCTTCGTTAAATACAAATGGATTACCTTCAGATGTATGCCACCTATCATTAAGGCTATCCTCATGTTTTACATGACCCCATAGTCCGACAGAATAAGAAAATCCCATACTTGGATACAAGAAAGTTCTCTTTCCCAACATGAATTTACATGAGAACATTGCAGGAACCTCTAAATATAAACAATTTGACACCTTCTCATGTGAATACGAATCCATATCAATATATGGGCTGTCGTTAATGTAAGAATTGTAATATTTACCACGACGATACTGAATATCTAATCCAGTCTGGAAAAACCAGCGATTCGTTTTATTTAAGCTAACCTCATATACGCCACCAATATGAGCGCCAGGAGCAAATTGAATATAATCACCATCCCACCAATCCAAATTTTTGTCTTTTGAAAGTAGCACACCAGCCCTTATTCCAAAAGAGTGTTTCGGGAGGTCAAGTATCTTTATTGTTCTAGGCATATATGTCGTCTTTTCTTCTGAGATAGATTTTATCTCTTTCTCATTGTAGACAAAAACAGAACCATCATTTGTTTGAATTTTCAATTCACCGGATGAAGTTTTCTCGATGATTGAACCCTTAATAACACCTCCATTGTTTAGGTGTACAACATCCTGCGTTTGAGCCATTGAAACCATTACAACGCCAAACGCCATTAGCAAAGAAAGTAATAACTTCTTCATAATAAAAATAGTTTAGATTACCATACAACTCCAATATGGTGATTGCTAAAAAAAGAAAGCGTGGAGTTGATTCTCGTTTATCTGTTAGAAGGTTGTGGAAGGACCTGTACAAGAATAAACGATGCAATACCCCACACTTGAATAGTATGGGATGTATGCAAAAACGCATATAGCCACATAGCTATACAAGAAATGAGTGCTATTCGTCTGTCCTCTTGTACTGAAAACTTCCACATTCTCTAACAAGAACTATCGAAAAACACTTTCAATATGTCTGCAATCCGTAGATTGTGCTACAAAATTATAAATTATTTTTTAAATTTTGTAGTATTCTCTGTATTTTTTATCTCTGCGATCTGAAATTTTAGCCGAAAATTACGCAATCCATAATAATATCGTGGGGCTCAGTTGTAATATCTTTAGCAATCTGCTCAGTAAAGCATACTCCAATCTTCGTTGCACGAAAGCCCTCAGAGCTTAGATACTTGTCATAGTATCCCTTACCCCTGCCACACCGCTTGCCGCTGAGTGTGAAGGCTACACCTGGAACGATAATAACATCTATATCTGCGGGGTTGATGGGCAATTCTGCTTGAGGCTCGGAGATGCCAAAGGCGCCAACGCTCATCTGTTCGGGATTGTAGCGATAGAAATCCATCTCGTTGCCCGCCACGCGAGGGAGCACTACCACTTTTTGGGTATTGAGCACCTCTATAGCCTCTATAGAGTATACCTCATCGGGTAGCGAGGCGTATAGGGCAATAGTTTTGGCACCCTTTATGAGCTCGGAGCTAAGGATGTTTTTGAAAATCAGAGCAGAACGAGAATGTTTCTGCTCAGCAGGTATAGCTTTTACCTTAGATTTCGCCGCCTGACGAAGCTCTGATTTATTTTTATAATGTGGTAACATACTCAAAAAGTGGTAAAAATGTTTTGTTATTTGGCAAACAATAACTATATTTGTACGATGTTATGTGGTAACGCAACTAATTTTTCACAAAATAAACATAACTAATTTTTATTTCAAAACATTATGGGTTGTTTTTTAACTAATTCTTCTTTGGGAAGAAAGCTGGTTATGAGTATCTCAGGTTGTTTCCTTGTGCTCTTCCTTCTCTTCCACATGGCAATGAATGTTGTAGCACTCATCAGCGGTGAGGCTTACAATATGATTTGCGGATTTTTGGGTGCTAACTGGTATGCTCTTGTAGGTACTGCAGTGCTCGCGTTGGGTGTGCTTGTACACTTTGTGTATGCGTTCATCCTCACTTATCAGAACCGTAAGGCTCGCGGTAATGTGCGTTACGCTGTTACTGTGACTGAGAAGGGTGTAGATTGGGCATCAAAGAACATGCTTGTTCTTGGACTTATCGTTATCCTCGGTCTTGCACTTCACATGACCCACTTCTGGTCAAAGATGATGCTTGTAGAGCTTATGGGTGAGCACGTTAACTCAGTAGGTCTTGCTCCAACTGATGGCGCTGCGCTTATCCAGTACACCTTCTCACAGTGGTACAATGTAGTTCTCTACCTTGTATGGTTTGCTGCTCTTTGGTTGCACCTTAACCACGGTGTTTGGTCTATGTTCCAGACTGTAGGTTGGGCAAATGACACTTGGCTTCCACGCCTCAAGTGCATCGCAAAGCTCGTTTCAGGTCTTATTTTCCTCGGCTTTGCTGCTGTTGTAGTGGTGTTCTTCATTAAGAGCAACTGTTGCTGCTGCTAATTCCAATTTGTAGAATATAAAACATAAATAGATATGGCATTCAAGTTAGATTCCAAAATTCCTGCTGGTGAGTTGGCTCAAAAGTGGAGCAACCACAAGGCAGCAATCAAGGTTGTTAGCCCAGCAAATAAGCGTAAGCTTGACATTATCGTTGTAGGTACCGGTCTTGGTGGTGCTTCTGCAGCTGCTTCTCTCTCTGAGCTCGGCTACAATGTAAAGATTTTCTGCATTCAGGACTCTCCACGTCGTGCTCACTCTATCGCAGCACAGGGTGGTATCAATGCAGCTAAGAACTATCAGAACGATAACGACTCTGTATACCGTCTCTACTATGATACTATCAAGGGTGGTGACTATCGTGCTCGTGAGGCTAACGTATATCGTCTTGCAGAGGTTTCAAACCTTATTATCGACCAGTGCGTAGCTCAGGGTGTTCCTTTTGCTCGTGAGTACGGCGGTCTTCTTGCAAACCGTTCATTCGGTGGTGCGCAGGTATCTCGTACATTCTACGCTCGTGGCCAGACCGGTCAGCAGCTGCTCCT
>SUZO01000037.1 GCA_015059805.1 Rikenellaceae bacterium | reverse complement strand
GTCTCAGTACCAATGTGGGGGGTTAACCTCTCAGTCCCCCTATGTATCGTCGCCTTGGTGAGCCGTTACCCCACCAACTAGCTAATACAACGCATGCCCATCCATAACCGCCGGAACTTTCAACTACTAAAGATGCCTTCAGTAATATTACGGGGTATTAGTACCAATTTCTCAGTGTTATCCCCCTGTTATGGGTAGGTTGCATACGCGTTACGCACCCGTGCGCCGGTCGCCATCAAACATTGCAAGCAATGTTTATGCTGCCCCTCGACTTGCATGTGTTAAGCCTGCCGCTAGCGTTCATCCTGAGCCAGGATCAAACTCTCCATTGTAAAAAAAGAATTTATTAAATCTTAGCTCTAATCTCAAAGGTAATTGTGTTTTTGAAATTACACTCTTGCGAGTGTGGAAAAACTTATTTAGCTGCTCAAATACCTCAAAGAACGAATTTGTATCTCAAGACCGAAGTCCATCTGATGTTCATGTCTCTCTTTCCGATTTTAGAAGCGGAAATCGGCTGCAAAGATAAAGCAACTTTTTCTAACTTCCAAATCTTTTTGAAAAATTTTCAAACTTTTTTCTAAAAGAACCGTATCGGATTGCTTCACTACAGAAGCGGAAATCGGTTGCAAAGGTAAGGTAAGTTTTTGTAACTTCCAAATCTTTTTAGAATTATTTTTAATCTTTTTCTTAAGAACCAATTTTCGTCTGCTCCCATTTAGAAGCGAAAGCGGTTGCAAAGGTAAGGCAAGTTTTTGTAACTTCCAAATCTTTTTGAAAAAAAGTTTAATAAAAATTTTTAAGAACCATTTTCTGCGTTCAAGCCGTGTCTCGGACCTGATTGCGGGTGCAAAGTAACAACATTAAAATGATATTTGCAAATTTTTTAATAACTTTTTTGAAACATTTTTCATACCAAATAGACAACTATGCTAATCCTCAAGTAGTTAGCCCCAAAAATATTTTTACGGGGTGATTTTCTCTTATATAATATATATAGGTACAGATATTTTTACTATCTTTGTCTAAAATATAATACTATGAAACGACTTTTGATTTTTGCATTGGCGCTAACAGCATATCTCCACTCTTGGGCTGACGAGGAGTATACTCCCAATCAACTGAGTAGGTCAGAGATTGAGTTTCCACAGCAGAGTGAGATAGTGAAATTATTGGTAGAGAAGCTCTTCAAGCTTGCCAAAGATGGAGATGCGGATGCTCAAGTAACTCTTTCGTCAGCATATCGTTGGGGAAACAAAGTCGAGCTGGACTACAAAGAGGCGTTCAAATGGGCAAAGAAGGCGGCTAAGCTGGGACATATACACGGTCAATATTTATTAGGTAACTATTACTATCAAGGCATTGGTGTTAAGAAGAGTTCCAAAAGGGCGGCTAAGTATTTCCAACTTACGGCAGAGAAGGGGTACTCACCCAGCCAATACTCTATAGGAGTGATGCTCATCTATGGCAAAGGTATCAAGCAAGATATTGCTTTAGGATTAAAATATCTCAATGAGGCGGCTGAAAAGGGTCTCCCATCCTCACTATACGAGCTGGGTCGCATATACGAGAAGGGAGAATATGCCGATAAGAGTATTGAGTTAGCTGCCAAATACTACGCCCGCGCGGCAAAGAAGGGTCATGCCAATGCAAACAACAACCTCGGAATAATCTACTACACTGGCAAGTTAGGAGATAAGAATTACAAGAGGGCGGTTGAGCATTTTACTGTTGCAGCTAAATTGGGCAACAAATATGCACAGACAAATCTTGGCAACTGCTTCCGCCTTGGTCGCGGCGTTGAGAGAGATTACTCTCAAGCTGCATACTGGTACGACCTTGCGGTCAAGCAGGGTTGGAAAAACGCATTCTATCACCTCGGCTGGCTCTACTATCACGGCAAAGGTGTTGAGAAGGAGTATAAGCGTGCCCTTGAGCTATACTTCAAAGCGGCAGAGCAAGAGCATAAAGGGGCATACAACAATATTGGTATATGCTACGAGTATGGTCACGGAGTGAAGCGAGACTATGCCGAGGCGGCAAAGTGGTATACCCTTGCAGCAGATAGAGGTAGCCGCGTAGCGATGTACAACATCGGCAACCTATACTACCGAGGCAAAGGCGTGGAGAGAGACTACACAAAGGCGGTTGAGTACCTCAAAAAGTCGGCAGAGTTAGGATACCACAGCGCTCAAAACCTATTGGGTGTATGTTATATGACGGGGCGCGGAGTAGAAAAGGACTACGCTGAGGCTATAAAGCTATTCACAAAGGCTATTGAGAGTGGTTCTGTTAAGGCTATAGAGAATCTGGGCGATATGTACTACTACGGCAAGGGAGTAGACAAAGACTACTGTCGTGCAGCCGAGCTATACAAAGAGTCAGCACTCAAGGGCAACAGCTATGCGCAATACAACCTAGGCAGATGCTACGAGAGAGGTCTGGGAGTAGAGAAGAATCTAACCGAGGCGCTGATGTGGTACATAAAGTCCGCAGACGGAGGTAACAGCGCCGCGATGTACAAGGTGGGCTATATGTGCTACCACGGCAAGGGAACAGAGAAGAGTTACAAGGGAGCTGTTGCCTACTTCCAACAATCAGCAGAAAAGGGTCACGACCAAGCGCAGTACTATCTGGCTCTATGTTACGACCTCGGTAGAGGTGTGGAGAAGAATATACAAAAAGCAGTTGAACTATACACTCTTGCAGCAGAGCATGGCAACAGCGGGGCACACTACCGTTTGGGCGTTCTCTATGCAGTGGGCAAGGGTGTTGAGCAGAACTACACAACAGCAGTTCACCACTATACCATTGCTGCCGAGAAGGGACACGCAAGCGCAGCATTCTACCTTGGCGAGTGTTACCAGAATGGCACTGGATGCGAGAAGGATGATGAAAGGGCGAAGTATTGGTATCAGAAGGCTGCCGATGGTGGCTCAAAGTACGCCATTGAGGCACTAAAGGATTTGCAGTAGAGTGGCTTAATTTTACCTGCTACAAAAAAATTGTTATTTTTCTTGGAATTGGGGGGGGGAAATTTGTTACCTTTGGAAAAATTTAGGTAATATGAAAAGATTGATACTCCTTTTGGCTATAGTGGCTACATCAATGTCACTATCTGCGCAGAGTCTTGACTACACTCTCAACCTCACTAACGAGGGTGGCAAGGCTATCTCTAACGCCACACTATTTGTTGAGATTGGCAGAACGGATGATAATGGACTCTACAAGATTAACGCCAAGTTCAACACCAACCTGCTTATAGAGGCAGAGGGCTATAGCCATACTGGTTTAATTCTTAAATCAGATACACTGCAGCGCGTTGTACCACACTCCGCGTCAGGTAAAAAGAACACATTAGAGCCTCCTCAATCACTAAAGTGCGAGCTTGAATACCCTCTCTATGTGGTAAACGGAGTCTATGTTCCATCTTTCAGACCCCACAACTACACAGACAATCAAATTGAGAGTATGACAACAACAAAGAAGTGGAACAAGGTCACCAAAGCGATATTTGAGAACACCGACATTGAGAGCATTGATGTTGCAAGGCGTGGCGTAGCTATGATAACCACAAAGGAGCCGTTAGTATTCAACACCATTAAAAATAAGGCAGAGTACACCATTGTTGTTGTAGGCCCAGAGGGCAACCCTATTAAGGATGCAGTGATATATATCCGCCGTGGCAGAACAGACTCTGCAGGAAACATAGAGTTCCGCGCCAAGGCGGGCAGACGCGCTGTAATCACCTCTGCCAAGTATGAAAACACCTCAACAATGCTTACCGAGCAGACTAACCTATCCGCTACAATGGTAAGAAGACCAAAGCAGGAGAAAATAGAGACAAAGCAGATGCCATCTTTCAATGGAGGCTCAATTTCAAAGTTCAGACAGTGGTTTATGAACCACACCAACGAAGAGCTTCAAAAGTGCATTCAGCAGGAGGATACATCTATCGTTGCGCTATTTATTGTCGGCAAAACGGGCGAGATTATGAGCGTAGACATTCTTACGCAGAACAACCCTCGCGCAGCCAGAGTTGTCAAGAGGGCAATCTACCGCTCCCCACGCTGGACTCCGGGTACAGAGAATGGCAAACCAGTAAATGTTAGCTATACCCTACCAGTCAATCTGCACGGCACTGCTGAGTATTAAGAATAAAACGCCTGTTAGGTTGTTCCTAACAGGCGTTTTATTATGGCAACAAACTACTCCATAGGAAAAACACGAACTTCTGTCACACCCTCAACAGCCTTTTTAAGTGCTTCAATATCGGTCTTCTCGTCTACCTGACCGTAGTGGTAAGGGTAGAAAATCTTTGGTTTGATAGCCTTAACAACGCGAGCTGCTTGCTCAACAGTCATTGTATATGGCTGATTAACTGGCAAAAAGGCGATGTCTACATCCTTGATATTCAGCACATCCTCATTATCCTCCGTATCACCTGCAACATAGATTGTCGTACCTCCAAGAGTAATCAGATAGCCACAATCCTCACGTGATTTTGGGTGGAAATCTGTATGTCCCTCTGAGATATTATATGCTGGCACTGCGCGCACCGTAACACCCTCAACAGGCATAGAGATTGCTCGCGGAAGCATAGTCACGCAGTCGTGCTCAAATGCCTCGGCAGAAGTTTTATCACACAGAACAACAGTCTTCTCTGTCTGCAGTTGCTCAATTGTAGAGAGCTCAAGGTGGTCATAGTGCGAGTGGGTAACAAGTATAAGGTCCGCCTTTGGCTGGCTCTGCCAATCAAACTCGCCCACTGGGTCTAC
Source organism: Rikenellaceae bacterium (assembly GCA_015059805.1). Classification (GTDB taxonomy): domain Bacteria; phylum Bacteroidota; class Bacteroidia; order Bacteroidales; family Rikenellaceae; genus Alistipes. Next base: position 12,428 of record SUZO01000037.1, on the reverse strand, counting down.
ATATATCTGAATGCCATTCCAAGCGATGCCAAGCGATGCGTGAGCGTAGAATGTAAAGGTAATCTGCGAGCCGTCGGCAGCGGTTACACTATCCTGCGGATAGGCGGTCGGGCTCTTCTTTGCGCAACCAAATAGTGTTGAAAGAATCGACATAAGTATAACAATTTTTCTCATAGCACTACAAATTTAGTGACTTTTAACGAAAAATTCAATATTTAGCGTTACTTTTGTGCTATAAATTGAGGCAAATGTTGTTTTTAAGGAAAATAGTAAAAGTTCTGGTGGCAATAGTGTTGCTTGCACTGTTGGCAGTTATTGTCACTGGAGTAAGTTTTGTCTACAACTTCCGACATCCACAGCCATTTTCAGGACCAGACATCTTCAACCCCTATCGCAATATTGACACCGTGCACTGCTGGAAGCGTGCAAATTTCCACACCCACTCACGCGTGGAGGGGCTACTGAACGAGTGCGAGTACACTGCCGAGCAGACATACGACAAGTACCGCGAATTTGGCTACGACATTGTCACATTCTCAAACCACAACCAGATTATTGCTCACCCTGCGGGCGATAGTCTACACATGAACCTCTACGAGCACGGATACAACATCTTTAAGTTTCACAAACTCGTCTTTGGCAGTGAGTCCGTAAATTATTTTGACCACCTTGTGCCACTCTTTACATTTCAGCGACAGACGCAGATAGATATGCTCTCTGATGAGGCGGACATCGTTGTGCTAAACCACCCACTGCGCACAAATGCCACATTTGACACCCACCTTCAGAGGCTCTCAGGCTACAACATCATTGAGCTTGACAGCGGAAGAAGCACCGAGAATGAGTATTGGGACACTGCCCTGAGTGCGGGCAACTACAGCTTTGCCCTTGCTAATGACGATCTGCACTATCCGGACCGCAGTGGTGCTATTGCCGTAAGGTGCAACTTCCTCTGCACACCCACTGCTCAGTATAGCGACATTAAAAAGGCACTTCTTGACGGCAGTTTCTACGCCATGCGTATAGCTGACTATGGAGGTGGCAACTGGGATATTAAGCGTGAAAAAAACCGACAGATACCTTATATTAAAAATATAGGTACTACTGGTCAGAGTGTCTACATAGCACTATCAGAGCGTGCAGATAGTATAAAGGTTACGGGGCAGAATCACACAACCCTACTCCTTGCTACAGCAACCGACTCTGTAGGTTACACTATGCGCACAGACGACAGTTACAGTCGCTTTACGGCATACTTTGCTGACGGCGAGGTTATCTACACAAACCCATTTGCTCGCTACGATGCAAGTGCCGTCCCTTCACCATTTAACAGAGAACCCGTTCCAGTAAATATACCGCTTACTGCCCTATATAACTTGTCGCTACTACTTGCAGCGGCGGGCGTGAGCATAGCACTATATAAAACTATTTTCGTATGGTAAATATATTCAAACAGAAGAGGAGCATAACCCTTATAAGCGCAGCGCTGAGTATCTACACCCTACTCGCCTACCACTACCCCGTATTTAAGGTTATCGTGGAGAATCTTGAGGGTGGATTTAACAGCATAATTATCACCGTAGGCTTTGCGGTACTGATGCTCGCCACAAACTTCTTCTTCTACAACCTACTGCTCTACCTTACCCGCACAGTGGGCAAGTGGATTGTAGCCTTTACGCTTATTGGCGATGCGATAATGCTCTACTTTGTAAACACCTACGATGTGCTTGTCACAGACTCTATGATGGGCAATGTCTTTAATACCCGCTACTCGGAGGCGTCTGGTTACTTTTCACTCTCGGCTGTGCTGTATGTAGTTTTTTTAGGCATTCTTCCCGCTACACTACTTATACTGCAACAGATTGACTACAAGAGCCTTAAGCGATTTGGTATTAACACAGGTATCGCTCTTGCAACAATGGTGGCAATGGTAGCGATAAACATCAACAACTTCACTTGGATTGACCGCCATGCAACAAAGCTCGGTAGCCTGCTGATGCCGTGGTCGTATACGGTAAACACCGTCCGCTACTACAATGCTGAGCGCAAGCGCAACCAGAAGGAGATTCTTCTGCCAGATGCAACAATAGCAAACAGCGACAAGGAGGTTGTTGTCCTAATAATAGGCGAGTCGGCACGTCGTCAGAACTTCTCGCTCTATGGCTACGATAAAAAGACCAACCCATTGCTTGAAAATCAGACTGTTACAGCACTTACCGCCAAGTCAGCAGCAACATATACAACGGCTGGCGTCAAGGCTATTCTTGACCATAAGCCGACTGATAAACTCTATGAGATATTGCCAAATTACCTCTACCGCGCGGGTGTAGATGTTGTTTGGCGAACAGCCAACTGGGGTGAGCCGCCAGTGCATATAGAAAAGTATCAGAAGGTTGCCGACCTAAAGAGCCTCTACCCCGATGCGGACGAGAGGTACGACGGCATCCTTACCGTTGGGCTTAAGGAGGTTGTAGAGTCAAGCACTGCAGACAAAGTGCTTATCGTACTGCACACATCCACAAGTCACGGACCGACATATTACAGCAAGTATCCATCTGAGTTTGAGCATTTTACGCCCATTTGCACCACTGTTGAGATGGCAAAGGCTGTGCAAAGCGAGCTGATAAATGCCTACGACAACACTATTCTCTACACTGACTATCTTGTAAATGAGGTTATTGAGAGTATGAAAACCCTTACTAACCACCGCAGCTGCGTAATGTTTATCTCCGACCACGGCGAGTCACTTGGCGAGAACAACCTCTATATGCACGGTGTGCCGATGGCTATGGCGCCAAAGGAGCAGGTTGAGATTCCGTTTATCGTCTGGACTTCGGACAGTTCAAAGATTAAGGCGATTGACGAGGCGGGGCAGTATCACGTTTTCCACAGCACAATGGACTTTTTGAGCATAGACAGTCCAGTATATGACAGTCATATGAGCATCTTTGAGTAGGGCTTGTCGTTTTGGTAAAAATTACTACCTTTGCTCTGTAATTTTTAACTACAAGGTTCTATGAAAAGATTTCTAACGCTTGTAGCTTGCGGAGTTATTGCTTTATCCGCCAGCGTAGCAAGCGCTTCCACCAATGGTGGTGACCGCATTTTGGGTGAGTACAAAGCAGTGAAGGATGGTGCAGTGTCGAAGGTTCGTATCACTAAAATCGGTGACAATGCCTACAAAGCTCAGGTCTTCTGGCTTGAGAAGGAGACAAATCCAGATGGAAGCATCCGCCGTGACATTAAGAACCCCGACCCTGCAAAACGAAACACCCCATCTAACCAGATTGTGCTAATCGAGAGCGTAAGCTACGATAACGAGGAGGGCGTTTGGAACAATGGCAACATCTACGACCCAACATCGGGCAAGGTCTACAAGACCATCGTAGACTTTAAGGACGACAAGACACTGCGTGTTCGTGGATTCCTCGGTCCATTCTCCAAGAGCCTCTACTGGCACAAGTTAGAGTAAAAAGATAATCCGTTGCTTGATGCAGCGGATTATTTTGTAGTTGCCCCAAAAAATCACTATATTTGGAGAAAATTCACACTAAAAACTTAAAATTATGAGTCTACTTGGTAATATTATTTGGGTCCTTTTTGGAGGTTTTATCCTCGGTTTAGGTTATATCCTTGGTGGTCTTATCTTGTGCCTTACTATAGTCGGCATACCATTCGGTATACAGGTTATGAAGTTGGGGCTCTTTGCAATGCTACCATTTGGTGGACAGGTTTTTCCTACTCAGAAGGCTTCAGGTTGCCTTGCGCTGTTGCTAAATGTTCTGTGGATTATCTGCGGAGGCATTGAGCTGGCAATCGCACACCTATCGCTGGGCGTTATCTTCTGCATCACCATTGTAGGTATTCCATTCGGCATGCAGCACTTCAAGTTAGCAATGTTAGCGCTCATGCCTTTCGGGCACGAGGTTGTCCGCAAATAATTAAAGCCCCTCTGGGGCTTTTTTTTGTTATTTAGATTGGGCGTAAATAGTTTTTCGTGTGTCTTATTATAATAAGACTAAAACTAAACAAAATGAAAAAGCTTATACTTGCACTGCTTTCGTTAGCAGTCGTTGGCTGTCAGAGCCGCGAGGTGATGATTACACCTACTACAGAGGTTGCGCCTGAAGGTGCAAAGATTGAGGGATTGCGTTACTACCCTGGCATCTCTATCGGCATTCGTATGGAGAACTTTGAGCAGTATCTTGTAAAGATTGCCGAGGCGGGATTTAAGTATATCGAAATCTCTATTGCCCACAAGTCGGGACTTGCCCAGATGAGTGACGAAGAGGTTATTGACCTTCTTACAACAAAGCGCAATCAGGCGGCAGCAAATGGTCTTACGGTGTGGTCAATTCACCTACCATTTGAGGACAAGGTGTGGACAAATATCGGTGGCGAGGAGACTATTCGCTGCCAGAGCGTAGAGAACATTATGCGTGTACTTCGCCTCTGCAATCAGGCTATTCCAGAGTGCAAGAACTACGTTCTACACGCCAGCAAGGGGACACTTGACCCACGCAGTGAGTCTGTTGCACAGGCTCGCAAGTCACTCGCTCAGATGCTTCCAGTAGCAAAAGAGTATGGCGTGCGCCTCTGCGTTGAGAATCTTGTAGGCAGTCTCTGCCCTACTATTGAGGAGATGGGCGCGACGATTGACGGAGTTGAGGATGCGTGGGTGACATACGACATTGGACACGCAAACTGCGTTGGAGAGGATGTTATTGAGTTTCTCAAGTGGATTGGTCCTCGTCTTGGAACAGTGCACATACACGACACAATGTTTGGCACTCGCATTGACGACCACCGCATCGTTGGTCAGGGCAATGTTAATCGTTGGGGCGAGGTCTATAAGACACTTCTAAAGGACAATCGCTATCGTGGCGTATTTATGTTTGAGTTGGGAGGTAACGACCCTGTAGAGGTTATGAGGACCTATCACGAGATTATTCTTAAGCAGTATAACGAGCTATAAAATCACACTATGAGAACTACTTATTCACTACTACTATCACTGCTACTACTCTTTGCGGCATGCACTGAGGATACTCCAGCGGGTCCAGATTGGGGAGATTATGTCCCTACACCAGAGCCAGAGAAGCCAGAGGAGGTTGTCATTAAGAATATAGAGCCGACGACAGAGGTTGCCGATGCTGGCTCACAGATTGCGGGTCTGAGATTCTATCCAGGCATATCAATCAATATTGAGCAGAAGAACTTTAGTGCCCGACTTATGGACATAGCCGCTGCGGGCTTTAAGTATATTGAGATTACAATAAAGCACAGCTACGGCATTAAGGACAAGAGTGACGATACGGTGCTGGCGGCATTTAGCACAGTACTCTCTCAGGTTAAGGCTGCGGGGTTAACTGTATGGTCTATACACCTACCTTTTGAGGATAAAGAGTGGACAAATCCTGGTGGCAGTGAGAATATTCGCCGTCAGAGTGTGGACTACCTCAACCGCGTTATGCGACTCTGTGCGGCAGGTTTCCCAGAGTGCAAGAACTATGTTCTCCATGCAAGCAAGGGGGTCCTTTCGCCACGTAGTGAGTCAGTTATTCAGGCTCGCAAATCGCTTGCCGAGATGATTCCAGTAGCTAATGAGTTAGGAGTACGAATATGCGTAGAGAATCTTGTAGGAAATCTCTGCCCTACTACCGAAGAGATGGCATCTACGATAGATGGCGTAAAAGATGTGTGGGTAACTTACGATATTGGTCATGCGCACTGCGTAGGACAAGATGTTGTAGATTTCCTCAAATGGATAGGTCCTCGCCTTGGCACTGTACATATTCACGATACGATGTTCGCCTCTAAGAACGATAGCCACAGCCTTATTGGCGACGGAAATATCAGTAAGTGGGAGCAGGTCTACCTTACAATGCTCAAAGATAACAGATATCGCGGAGTATTTCTCTTTGAGCTTAGCGGTGCAAATGCCGTTACGGTGATGAACTCATACAAAAAGATAGTTGCCGACTACCAGAAGGCGTATAATCAGTAAAAGACACTATATGAAAAAACTATTATTTCTCTTTCTCTCTATAGCAATGATTGCTTGTAATCCCAACGACGAGTACTCTAAGGGTCCCGATTGGAGCCAAATTCCTACACCTGACCCAGAGCCAGAGCAGCCAGTAGAGCCAGAGCCAGAACAGCCGACAACGACAGTTATCACACCGACGACTAAAAATGCTCAGCCAGGCGAGGATACTACGGGATTGTTCTATACAATAGGCATGCAGATAAATGTTGCCGACGACACATTCAGCACACGACTTAAGGAGGTTGCCGATGCGGGATTTAAGTATGTAGAGCTAAAGATTAAGTATAGCTACGGTCTGCATAATAGGAGCGACGAGCAGGTTAATGCAACCTTTGCCGCTATGCAGCAGCAGATGGATAAGTATGGCATTACCGTCTGGTCTATCCACCTGCCATATGAGGATAAAAACTGGACAAGCATAAGCGCTGGTGAGAGCATCCGCAAGCAATCTGTAGAGTATATCCTTCGCGCTCTGCGTCTATGTGCGGCAAACTTCCCAACATGCAAAAACTATGTGCTCCATGCCAGCAAGAGCGTAAGTCCAAGCGCTACAGCCATCTCTCAGGCTCACAAATCCCTTATGGAGATGGACGAGGTTGCCAAGCAGTTAGGCGTACGCTTTTGCGTTGAGAACCTTGTGGGTAGCTTCTGCTACACTATTGACGACCTTATGGCTGTAATCAAGCCATTTGACAATGTCTACGCCACATTTGATATCGGGCATGCGAACTGCAAAGGCTACGACGTTGTGGAGTACCTGAAGGCTATCGGAACAAAGCTCGGAACAGTTCATATCCACGATACAGCATACAAGTCTGGCTCTGACGACCACCGCCTTGTGGGTGATGGCGATATAGCTACTAAAAACCGCGCATGGGGCGAGATTTACAAGACTATGCTTACAGATAACGGCTATCGCGGCGTGTTTATGTTTGAGCCAAAGGATAACCAGAAGGCGACAGATGTGGTTGCAAGATATAACGATATTATCCTTAAATCATACGAGGAGCTAAGAGATAAGTAACCTCTTGCTCTATTATTTATATAGGTATAACCACAAAAATGAGTTATACCTATATTTTTTTGTAAAATTTTAGTACTTTTTATTGCATAGTACCTAAATATATATTATATTTGCAGTAGAAATTAACCTAACAGTATAAAGTATGAAAGAGACAACAAATGCAAACATTGGCGGGAGGGCATTTACGCTGGACAAAGATGCCTTTGAGAGATTAAGCACATATCTTACTGATGTGCGCAGTCGTATTACCGACCCGACGGGTGAGGTGATGGCTGATATTGAGAGCGCAATAGCCGACATATTTTCTCAGGCGCTCAGTTCGTCAATGATGGTTGTAACGCTTCAGATGGTGGAGGCTGCCATTGTCCGCATGGGAAATCCCGATGACTTTGGACCAGCACGCGCAACGCCAAAGAGTGACTCTAACACAGTGGTTCAACTTCGCCGCAGCCGTACAGACCGCTCAATAGGTGGTGTATGCGGTGGTATTGCCAAGTACTTCAAGTTAGACTCATCACTGGTCAGGCTTGTCGTGTTGCTCTTTATAATTTTCGGAGGTCTATCGCTGTGGATATATATAATTCTGTGGCTGCTAATTCCAGAGGAGGAGTAGAGGTATAAACAATTAAAATTGAATTACGATGAGAGAGGACAATGCAAAGATACAGATGCGCAAGGGCATATTAGACTACTGCATCCTTGCGATATTGGCGGCTGGAGATAGTTATGCTCCAGCGATAATTGCAGAACTTAAGAAGGCGGAGATGATTGTTGTGGAGGGAACACTCTACCCTATTCTTACAAGGATGAAGAATGCGGGCTATCTGACATATCGTTGGGAGGAGTCGCCACAAGGACCACCGCGAAAGTACTACACCCTTACTACTGAGGGTAAGACCTACCTACAGTCGCTTGACGAGGCGTGGGATAAGTTAGTTGAGCAGATTAACGCTATTCGTGGCAAATAAGTAACAGAGTATGAAAAGGTTAGTAATATTTGTAATGTGCGCTGTGGCTATGGTTACAGCGAGTGCCGAGGGCGTGAAAATGAAGGCTTACAAGTGTTCAAAGGAGTATCACGCCATTGAAGTTGGAGGTCCGATAAAGGTCTTTGTAGAGCAGAGAGAGGATGGAAACATCATTCTCCGTGGCTCGGAGAGGGCGCTATCCAAAATATCTCTTACCGTTGAGGATGGTTGTCTAAGCATCTGCTTTGCGAAGGAGTTTCACATCAAAAATCGCAACGATATGATACAGGCAGAGGTCTATATGCCCAATAATGGAAAGTTGCGAGATTTTACCGCTGCAGCGTGTGGTGTGATTGAGGTAAAGCCTCAGATTGTAGCCAAGCAGGTAGATATTGAGGTGGCTGCAGCATCCAATATAGCGCTGAGCAAGGTGGTGGCAGAAGAGGTTACGGTAGATGTTATGGGTGCAGCGCTGGTGAGTCTTGATGCAGAGTGTAGAAGTGCCGAGGTTGAGGTTGCAGGGGCATCCAAAGTGGATATTTCGGGCAGCTGCGAGAGGGCTGAGGTAGAGGTGATGGGTGCATCAACCATATCTGCCGAGCAGTTCTACTGCAAGAGCCTTGACGCGGAGATTTCGGGTGCATCCAAAGCCACGCTTAAGGGCGACAGAGCAAGGGTTGATGTTGCAGGGGCATCTAAAGCTACGATAGAGTGCAATGAGCTGTTAAGCGCTTCATCTTCAGGTGCATCAACACTTCACTACACAGGCGACTGCACTGTGAACATAGAGAATAACAGCGGAGCAAGTACAATAAAGAAGAGATAGGATATGAACGAGATTAAGAAGTGTAGCATTTCAGGCATAGCCTTCGTATTTGAGAAGGTTGCCTATAACCGCCTAAGCGTGTATATTGATTCGCTGAAGCGTGCATACAAAGATAACCCAGAGAGCGACGAGATTATTGCCGACATTGAGGCTCGTATTGCAGAGCTGATACTCTCAGCGCAGAGCGACCAGACACAGACCGTCTGTCTACCACTTGTTGAGAACATTATCGCCCAATTAGGTAGTGCTGAGGATATTACAGGCGATGAGGATACAGTTCCGACTACAGACACTCGTATTGCTCGCAGGTTATATCGCGACATGGAGAACAGTAAGCTCGGTGGTGTATGTTCAGGACTGGGCAAGTATCTGAATATCGACCCAGTACTTATTCGCTTAGCGATATTCTCTCCACTTATTCTGATTCCTATCTCAAACATCTCTCACTACATCTACTGGTTAAACCCACTGGGCACAAATATCTTTTGGGTACTCATTGCCACATACGTTATCATGTGGTTTGTCGTTCCTCAGGCAGTGAGCGCACGTCAGAAGCTTGAGATGGAGGGTGAGGCGGTGACCGCCAAGGCGATTGCTGACCGCCAAAAGGATGCTACAGATGAGCAGCGTGCAAAGTCTACCCTTGCCACATTTATTGGTAGCTTAGGAAAGATTGCCATTGTCTGTCTTAAGGCATTTGTGGCGATAGCTATCTTTGTGATGATATTCTTCTGTATTGGTCTTATCGCTGCATTCATCGCTATGGCTACAGGTATAGGTACAACGCTTATTCAGGCAGGTAACCTCGGAACACTTGCCGATGTAATCACAACCTTTGGCACTGGTCTGCCGCTGTTTGCAGTATGCGTTGTTCTCGTACCAACAATGGTGATAATATATCTGCTTGCCTCGCTTGTTCTTGGCAGTAAACCTCGCGGATGGGTGCTTCTCTGCTCACTTATTGTCTGGATACTCTTTATCATCGGCATATTCACAACGGCACACAATGTAGTAATCAATATGCACGAAGACGAGATTGAGCGAATACTCAAGCACGACTGGGACGATGCACGCATTGCCGAGCCACTTGATAGCCTTGAGTACAACCGACTGCTCAATGACCCAAATGCCGAGAGCATAGATTAACAGATGAATAAAATTTAGAAAAGCGGCTACTTTAGTCGCTTTTTTTGTACCTTTGTAGCTATGGAGCAATATTTAGAGATATTGGGGGTTATTGTCGGCTTTGTCTACCTATGGTTAGAGTACAAGGCGAGCATCTATCTGTGGGTGGCAAGTGTTGTTATGCCCGCGATATACCTTGTCGTCTACTACGATGCTGGGCTCTATGCAGATACGGCGATAAATATCTACTATCTCATTATCGCCCTCTATGGCTTTATTGCTTGGCGAAGAGGTGGTAATAGTAGCGACACAGAGCTGAAAATCAGCCATATAAACGGTCGGCAGACGGTGGCAATGGTTGCTCTATATCTCGTTCTGCAACTTGGTATATCTCTTGCACTCAAACACTTTACCGACAGCACAGTGCCGTGGTTTAACGGGCTGACCTCGTCGCTGAGCATTGTGGGCATGTGGATGTTGGCGCGTAAATATATTGAGCAGTGGGTCGTATGGGCTGTGGTTGATATACTCTCGGTGGTGCTATATATACACACTGAGTTGTATTTTACCGCTGCGCTATATGCCCTATATGCTATAATTGCCATTTTCGGATACAGAGAGTGGAAAAAGATGATGTTGAGCGATGAATAGTATAGAGGCAGTTGTTATTGCAAATGGACAGTTTCCCACAAGGGCTGAGGTGGTGGATATTATTCGCACTGCGGCAACAGTTGTCTGCTGTGACGGCGCAGCGGATGACTTTATAGCCCGTGGTGGTGTGCCAGATGTGATTATCGGCGACATGGACTCGCTGTCGGATGCGAATAAGGCTCGCTATAGTGATATTATCGTTCACAACCCCGACCAGAACACCAACGACCAGACTAAGGCTATAGAACACCTGCTCAGTAAGGGGATAAAACGTATAGCTATTGTCGGCGCAACAGGTAAGCGCGAGGACCACACTATAGGAAATATCGCCCTGCTGGCAGAATATATGGCTCTGGGGGCAGAGGTTGTAAGTTATACAGACTATGGAGTCTTTATACCCTGCCGAGGTCAGCAAACATTTAACTCAGCCGCGGGTTGTCAGGTCTCAATCTTTAATATCAACGCTTCGGGACTGAGAAGTGAGGGGTTAGACTACCCTATCTACGACTTTACAGCGCTGTGGCAGGGCACACTAAACTGCTCCTCTTCGGGCAAGTTTACCATTTACGCTCAGGGCGACTATATCGTCTATATCGCTGTTAAGAAGTAATAAAAAATCCCACATTGCTGTGGGATTTTTTATTAAACCTCGGTGTTTAGTTCCAGTCTCCTGTACCACCATCAATAGAGATCTCAATCTTCTCCTGATCTGGAGAGGTGTTGAGGGTAACGGTGATGTTGTGCTGGTAACCTGGGCGGAACGACATTGAGTAGTTGAGCAGGTAGGCAATGCCGTCCATGGTAATCTCAACAAGTGGTGTCTTGCGCTCAATATTCTGAGGCACTACGATAGCTGCAAAGGTGTCATTTGCGAGCTTTTTCATCTCAATGGTGTTCTTGTCGCCATAAGCGTAACGCTGACAAGAGCCCTTCTTAAGGTTTACCTCGGCAGTGGTTACGGTGTTGTAGAGGTGCACAACAATATCATCTGGCAGCTCGCCCTCATACTTTGGTCCACGCACAATATTTACCACTACGCGCGACATCATGTGCTTAAACTTGAGCTGAATTGGATAGTAGTGATCCTCAACAATCGGAGGGGTGCATACTGAGCCATCGTCGTCGGTGGATGTTGTGTATGGTGGCTTAATTTTCTCAGCCTTTGCCCACATAAGGTCGGCAGCCTCGTAACCAGACAGAGCATCCTGAGTCTCGGCGCTATTCTGATTTGTTGGCAGGTCAAAGAGATATGAGCCTATGCTTGTAGGGTTCTGATATGGGTAGATACCATAAAAGTCGCAGTGGGTCTTAGACCAGTAGAGTGGGCGGACACCCTTCCACAGCTCGCCGTTGTAGACTAAAGGCTCGTTGTTGATGTAGTTGCCAGAGATCTGCAGCGGAGCGACCTCTTCGCCGTTGTACTCAACAACATAGAGGCTCATTTTGTCGCCAATCTCGAAAATATTTTCATGCGCACGAGTGTTTGCTATTGAAGCCTCAACGCAAATCTCGTTAATATCTACGGGGTTTACCACCTCGTTAGACTCCTGACAGCCTGCAGCAAATAGTGCTGCAGCAAGAACTATATATTTTTTCATTGTCTTCATAATAGATTATTCTTACTTTTCAAATGGAGAGTTACCCATAAACTTCGGAGCCATCTGCTTTGATGCGCCTGTGAGGCTTATAGCTGTAGGCAGTGCATCTGCTGCGGCAGAGAGGGCAGCCTTGTTGCCCTGCAGGTCAAGCACATCCTTAGAGTAGAACTCTGAGATGCTGAACTTC
>SUZO01000036.1 GCA_015059805.1 Rikenellaceae bacterium | reverse complement strand
ATTGATGAATTTTGAACCTTGCAGGATAACGGGGTTGGCATCAAGGCTTTCAATGAGGTTAGCGCGCAAACTGTATAGAGAGTTTTGATTTAATACCGTAATCCAAGGGGTTACGGTATTTTTTTATAAACTTTCTAACAGGTTATTAGAATGAAAAAATTTTTCTTTGTAGCACTCCTACCTATATTATTATTAGTAGGGTGCAGTTATGACGACTCTCAACTTTGGGAGGCAATGGATGAGGTAAAGCAGCAGACCGAGCAGAACAAGCAGGATATTGCGGCGCTCTCTGCTCTAATGGAGGCTCTAAACAAGGGCAAGGTTATCATCTCTACCGAGCAGACTGCCGAGGGCGTAGTCCTAACATTTAGCGACGGCAGCACCGTTACAATCAAGAATGGTGCTAACGGCAAGGATGGTAAGGACGGTGCAAATGGCAAGGATGGTGCTGACGGCATGGACGGTAAAGATGGTGTTGATGGCAAAGACGGAAAAGACGGCATCAACGGTAAAGACGGTAAAGACGGAGCCGATGGTGCTGACGGTGCGGACGGAGATTCGTTCTTTGTATCGGTTGTAGAGGACCAGACAACAGTCACTATTACCCTTGCAGATGGTCGCGTGATTGTACTACAGAAGGCTGTTGAGGGCGAGGATGAGACTCCGACATACGACATTCGCACACTCACTTTTGAGGATAGCGATGCGCGCTTTACTGTTTATGCTCTGGACTACTACGGTCCAGCGATTGAGACTTGGAGCAACCTTATAGACCCGTTGCAGTATGGTGGCGATCTGCTCTACAATATGGCAGGCGGAACATACTTCTGGTATGACGAGGGAAATACAGAGCTTGTGCATAGCTTTACTGTTCCATACTGGACTGGTGGTCAGGCGATTTCAAACTATGTGATTAACGACTACACCACTCTGCCAGAGGGTTACTATGGTTGGTATGAACTGCAGCTTGCAACGCCAATTGGCGGAAATAATGGCTCGGCGAACTTCTGCGTGCACAATGGTTATGTAGACAGCTTCAACTCAGGCATTTACGACGCCCAGATGCAGGGATTTGCCTTTGCAGATGGAGTAGAGAGGGTTGTAGACCACATGTATGTGACAAACACCTGCTATGTGCTCAACTCGCTTACTGTTGGCGACGGCTTTGCACCTCCAGCAACAGAGAGTACTCTGTTTAAGGTTGTGGCATACGGATACAACAGCGCAGATGAACAGGTAGGCTCAACAGAGTTTGTTCTTTGCGAGGGAACCGCTCCAGTTGTAGAGTGGGTTAAGTGGGACCTCTCGTCACTTGGTAAGGTGGCAAAGGTAGTATTTAACTTTGCGCCGAGCGAGGACCTTGTGGGTAGTTACGGAATGAACACACCTGCTTACTTCGCATATGACGATGTGGCAGTTAGATTTGATAAAGAATAATGGTTAAACGAATTTTTGCACTACTCTCTATGGCACTTATCGCGCTATCCTGTAACAAGGATGGCGTGATAGTGGCTGAGGGTGGACTGCCAGAGATTGCTCTTGACAGTGCTACGGGCATATATACAGTAAAGGTGGGCGAGCAGCTGACTATTGCCCCGACATACAAAAATGTAGACAACAATACAGCCTACAGTTGGACTATTGATGGGGTAGTGGTCTCAGTATCTGATAGTTACACCTTTACACCACAACAGGCAGGTGAGGTCTTTATCTCGCTTGAGGTGGCGAACTTTTATGGTGTCGCCTCCGAGCAGATTCGTGTAGATGTCACTCAGCTGCAGATTCCGACCGTCACTCTTGCCGCTTCGGAGCAGATGAGCCTTGCCGTAGGCTCTACATACCTCTTCCGCGCATCGGTTAAGCAGGTAACTTTGCCGACAACAGTTCTCTGGACTCTTAACGGAGAGGTTGTCAGCGAGGGTTTTGGTTATCTTTTTGAGGCAAAACAGGTGGGTAATTATACACTCACCGTAACGGCGACAAATAGCGATGGCGAGCATAGCGATAGTGTTGATATTGAGGTGCTTGCAGAGTCGGATATGCCATTTGTGTGGCAGTTTGAGAGCGATATGCTGCACTCTGTTGTGGGGCGTGAAATTCTTATTGCCCCAACAGCGGTTAGTGAGGGCGTTGATGTAACCTACTACTGGAGTTCAAGCAATCAGCCAGAGGATGCTTCGCGCCAGAGCTACTACGCCTACACTCCGAGAAGCACTGGTCGCCACACCATTACCGCTACGGCATCTGTACTGCGCGGCGACGAGCCGATGGTTGTGAGCAAGATGTTCACCCTTGATGTATACGCCGAGGGTAAGTTCTACCGAGAGGCTACCGCAGCAAGCGTAGCAGAGTGTAACCGCGTCTACGACTACACCCCAGCCCCCGGGCAGTTTATTGGCGACAAGTATACAGCCACGACCCCTACAGAGGCATGTACGGTGGCTCTACAGCGTATGCAGAAGAGTCAGTACGTAAGCCTTGGAGGCTTTGGTGGTTATATTGTCGTGGGCTTTGACCACAGCATCACTAACGGCGAGGGTTATGACTTTGCCGTTGCTGGAAACTCGTTTAATAGCTCCTCAGAGCCAGGCATTGTCTGGGTTATGCAGGACGAGAATGGAGATGGAGAGCCTAACGACACTTGGTATGAGCTTGCAGGTAGCGAGACGGGCAAGAGCACAACAATACGCAACTACGCTGTGACATACTATCGCCCAAGTGGAGCGGGTATGAGTGTGCAGTGGGTAGATAATATGGGTGGTAGTGGCGAGATTGCCTACTTGCCGACATACCACAAGCAGGATTACTACTACCCGGAGTGGATTGCTGCCGATAGTTACACCCTTCGCGGTACACGCCTTGAGCCACGCAACTACGACAAGTATGGCAATGGCGCGATGTGGATTCAGCCACCATACGACTGGGGTTATGCTGACAACTACTCCTCAATTGACCGCCTTGCAGAGGGCGAGGGTTCGGAGAGCACAGCAATGCCAAATGGTTTTGACATCTCAAAGGCAATAGACCACAGCGGGAAGAGCATTGAGCTTGGCTTTGTGGACTTTGTAAAGGTGCAGACCGCCTGCAACACAAGCAGTGGCTGGTTAGGCGAAAATTCAACCGAAATTTTCGGCATTTACGACATCAAATAGCAGAACTATGAACAGTACCCGACAGATAATCTCTATGGTTGTTGCCATAATCCTCTGCGCACTCTACAGTGGCTGCATGCGCTGGGAGTATGGAACTATGGAGGAGTTTAGGGTCTCAGAGTCGGGGCTGTTCATCTGTAACGAGGGTAACTTTCAGTATGGTAATGCCTCGCTGACGTACTACGACCCCGAAACGGGTGAGACGCAAAATGAGGTCTTCTATCGTGCCAATGCGATGAAGCTGGGCGATGTGGCGCAGAGTATGGTTATCCGTGACGGTGTGGGTTGGGTTGTGGTCAATAACTCGCACGTAATCTTTGCCATAGATACCGATACTTTTCGTGAGGTGGGGCGCATTACAAACCTCTCCTCACCGCGATATATCCACTTTGTCTCTGATACTAAGGCGTATGTAACGCAGATTTGGGATAACAGAATCTTTATTGTCAATCCAAAAACTTTTGAGATTACGGGACACATCCTCTGCCCAAATATGACTATGGAGGCTGGCTCTACGGAGCAGATGGTGCAGTATGGAGATTATCTGTTTGTAAACTGCTGGTCGTACCAGAATCGCATACTGAAGATTGACACTCGCACAGATAGTATCGTAGCGGAACTGACCGTGGGCATACAGCCTACATCCCTTGCCCTTGACTGCAACGGCAAGCTGTGGACCGTAACAGACGGAGGCTTTGCAGGCTCGCCATATGGGTATGAAGCACCAGCGCTATATCGCATTGATGCAGAGAGTTTTACAGTTGAACGCCAGTTTAATTTTAAGCTTGGCGATGATCCGTCAGAACTTCAGATAAGTAGTGACGGGCAGACTCTCTACTGGATTAACGATGACATTTGGGCAATGGATGTTACTGCCGAAAGAGCACCTGTGCGTCCTGTTATTGAGTCGCGCGGAACGAAATATTATGGACTTACCGTTAGTCCCACAAATGGCGACATTTACATAGCCGATGCTATAGACTATCAGCAGCAGGGGGCTGTCTATCGCTATACGGCAGAGGGGGAGCTTGTAGATGAGTTTTATGTAGGTATTATACCTGGTGCATTTTGTTGGAAATGAGACGAATAATGACGATGCTACTACTCTTTGTCACGACAACTGTTGTGGCTCAGGAGCGTACTGTCGCTATTCGTGAGGTCACTGTTCTCGGTCACCGTCCGATGAAGGAGATTGGCGTGCAGCAGACAAAACTTGACTCCATTACTCTCAAGGAGAATGTCGCCCTCTCGCTTGCCGATGTGTTGAGCTTCAACAGCTCAATTTTTGTCAAGAATTATGGTCGTGCGACACTCTCAACGGTTAGCTTTCGCGGAACTTCGCCCTCGCATACGCAGGTGTCGTGGAACGGAATGAAGATTAACAATCCGATGATGGGAATGACCGACTTCTCGATGATTCCCTCATACTTTATAGACGATGCCTCGCTACTTGCAGGCACATCCTCAGTGGGCGAGACGGGCGGAGGACTTGGTGGAGCGGTAAAGCTCTCTACGCGCCCAACGACAAAGCAGGGGTTTGGACTGCAGTTTATTCAGGGCGTAGGCTCGTTCAAGACCTTTGACGAGTTTTTAAGGCTCACCTACGGCTCGGAGCGCTGGCAAGCCTCTACGCGCGTGGTCTATATGCGCTCGGAGAATGACTACAAGTACCGCAACCACGACAAGAAGGAGAACATCTACGACGACCAGATGAACATCATCGGTCAGTACTATCCCGTTGAGCGTAATCGCAGTGGAGCATTCCGCGATTTACACCTTCTGCAGGAGGTCTATTACAATAACGGCAAGGGCGACCGCTTTTCGCTCAATGCGTGGTATATATCCTCTAACCGCGAGCTGGCGATGCTCACTACAGACTATGGCGAGGCTACAGAGTTTGATAACCGACAGCGCGAGCAGACTCTCCGTGCCGTCGTAGGTTACGACCACCTGCGCCGTAGTTGGAGAGTCGGTGCAAAGGCGGGTTATATCTACTCATGGATGGCGTACGACTACAAGCGTGACCCAGGAAATGGCATTATGACCGCAATGACCCGCTCGCGTAGCAATATAAACACCGTTTTTGGTCAGGCAGATGGCGAGTATCACCTATCAGAGAAGTGGCTCTTTACGGCAAACGTGGCAGCGCATCAGCATTTTGTCGTTAGCCGCGACAAGAATATTATCTTGCAGCAAGGTAGCACGGGCATTGTTGGCTACGACAAGGCGCGAGTGGAGCTTTCGGGCGTTGTGAGCGCCAAATATCGCCCCGTGGAGCGATTTGGTGTGGCACTGACGCTACGTGAGGAGATGTTCGGAGAGGAGTTTACGCCGATTATCCCTGCGCTGTTTCTGGATGGTGTGCTGTCAAAGCGCGGAAATATTATCCTCAAGGCATCTGTGTCAAGAAACTACCGCTTCCCGACGCTTAACGATAGATACTTCCTGCCAGGTGGAAATCCAGACCTTAGACCTGAGAAGGGCTTTACATACGATGCCGAGCTGAGTTTTAAGGTGGGCAAGGCTGATAAGTATGCCCTCTCTGGCTCTGTGGCGTGGTTTGATAGCTATATTGATGACTGGATTCAGTGGTTGCCGACAACAAAGGGCTTCTTCTCGCCACGAAATGTCAAGCGAGTTCATAGCTATGGTGTCAATGTTAAGGGTAACTTAGAGGTAAAGTTGGCGGAGGAGTGTCGGCTTGTGCTTGACGGTACATTTGGCTGGTGTCCATCGGTAAATGTGGGCGAAAAGCTATCTGCTGCCGACCAATCTGTTGGCAAGCAGCTGCCCTATGTGCCACTGCTGACCTCAAATGTAGTGGGTAGGTTGAGCTACCGAAGTTGGTCGCTGATATATAAGTGGTGTTACTACAGCACCCGATATACAATGTCAAGTAACGACATAACCCTCTCAGGAACTCTGCCACCATACTTTATGAATAACCTCTCTCTTGAGAAGAGCCTTTCGTTCAAGTGGGCAGACCTGTCGCTTAAGGGCACAATCAACAACCTCTTCAATGAGGAGTATCTCTCTGTGCTTGCTCGCCCTATGCCAGGTATAAATTTTGAAATTTTCCTCTCTATTACGCCAAAGTGGTAGAGTGATTTGTTGTGATAAGGGTCTGTATCTGCTAACGAATTAACGCTATTGTTTCTTTGTAAAAAAATTCTTACATTTGAGGGTTAATTCTTTTTGATATATGAAAAAGTTCTTTATCGCCTCGCTATTATCACTACTCTTTTCAGTCACAGCCTATGCTGCATATGTCACCAAAGTGACAATCACAACTGCAGAGCCTAAAGTTGGAGAGAAGTTCTCATTTAAGGCAAGCGTCCCTGAGACTGCAAGCACAGAGGTATGTAATGTCTACTGGTCTGGAGAGTTTGACAATGGCAAATTCGTCCAGGGAAATGACTATACCATTACCATAAAGCTGAGAATCAAGGCAAGCTCATCCAATATCTTTGCAACATCATCAAGAATCAATGCTACCGTCAATGGAAACAAGGCTCAAGTAACTGGTAGCAATGATGTCAATCGTGCTAAAGAGTCTACCATTACCGTAAAGTACACATGGAAAACTCTCGGCGGTGAAAACCCAAATAATCCCAAGACCAAACTTAAGGCAAAACTTTCAGCTCTTGCAGCGGAATACAAAGCCAACAATACCACCAACGACAAGGACCTGCTTGCATATTTGAACAAGAAACTTCCTGATGCTCAGATATGGTTTGCTGGTGATGCCTACAGATATACACGACGAATGCCAACCGATACTAATGATGGTCATGTTTCAATGGCAATCGGTATTACATGCGACGGTGTGACCCTTGACAAATACTATTTTACTGTCAGCCTGCCGGCTACAAACAAATCTCCAGAGGCGGTAAATCTGAAAGCCGATATGGAGAGGATGAAAGGTGCGCTTCAAGATCTCTTGATTACATCCAAGACAACGGGTGATGATGTGCTGAAGGCTGTAAATGCTGCATCAATTCATGGTACAAAGGCTGTGTGGGATAAAAATTACAGATATGAGGCTCCTACAGCTAATATTCAGGGAAGCATTGTCGGCAATATTATTGTTGCCCTCGGTGATAAGAGGGATATTATCTGTGTCCATAAAGTTCTACCTATCAACGGCTCTGCTGCCGATGCGGCGATTGATGCTGATGTCAGCGCGCTCTCAAAGGCACTGCGCACCTGTGGCGCGAATAACAGCACCACTGAGGAGGAGCTGTTAAGCGTGGCAAATGCCTCCATGAAAAATGGCACAAAACTTACACTCAAAAGCTTCGCAAAGACAGATGCTACATACGACAAAGAGGGCAAGATTGTCATGGATTTTGAGTTGAGTCTAAAAAACAAGACCCGCACCACTCACAATGTAATCAGAATGGCAAAGCTCAGGGCTAAACTCCCTTTTGGCATCTCTGTAGTTCACGATGAGTGGGAGATACTTCGTCTGACAAACATTGAGCGATACAAGGTCGGTGTAGTTCTATTGACCATGGTTGATCCTCTTCAGGATGCTGCCCGTATTCGCGCCAAGGAGATTGTCAAAGATTACAGATACGACCATTTGCGCCCTGACGGTTCAAAATTCAGCACCGCCATAGATCCATCTTTCATCAAGAATAGAACAAGTGGAGAGAATGCCTTTCAGGGCAAGCTTACACCTTCTCAGGCTATTGAAGGGTGGATGAAATCTCCTGGGCATAGGGCAAACATACTCAGTGCCGCCTACAGTTACTTCGGTGCAGGTGTACACTATGTTAGCGGTTATAAATACCTGATTCAGCTATTTGCTGCTGGCGGTGGAATACAACAGATTGAGTCAAGTACCGGCTCTTATACCTTTAAGTCGGTTACAGAGATGGAAAAGGCTTATCTAATCTGCCAGACTGGTGACGGAATAAAGTCCTACATCCCACTTGAGGCTGATTATATGGTCAAGAACGCAAACCAATACACAATCCACCTCAAGGGAAAATCCGTAACGGTAACTGTAGAGGGTAATTAAATCATAAATTTACCTTATCTGAGTCTCTGACCCCCAAGTGGCAGATATGTCACTTAAAGGGTCTATCTCTGCGCCTACTTGCCCAATGCTATGTATAAATTCTGAATTTTACCTCTATATAACGCAAAAGTGGTAAATTTTGACTATATTTGTATCAATTAACACTTAAACAAACTTAAATATGTCACGTCAATGTCCTAAATGTGGTAGTTATAATACCGATCCTATTGTGTGGAAACGCATTGGCTCTGCTGTTGTAGAGGCTGGACGAGTTGCCGCTGCTACTATTGGTGGTCTTTTTGTTGCATTCACCAAACGAGGTCCAGGAAAAGATGTCACAAGAAGAATTTACAATGCCACTAAGGTAGAGATACGTTGCTACCGCTGCAATGTCTGCGGCAACGAGTTTGAATAATTCATGTACAAGGGGAGATCTACTCTGTTGAGTTGATCCCCCTCAAGTACTTGAGCGATGTAACTAAATGATAAATTTACCTTATCTGAGCCTCTGACCCTCAATATCCTTTACGCAGCGTACCGAATACGCCTCGTGAGGGAATGCACTCGGATTTACTATAGCCTCATAATCATTCAGATAGAGGTGCCATACAAGTCCTTCGCCACCGCCGTGACGAAGAGACCAATAGATTGCTTGGCGATCTCGTGAATGGCTCTCACCATCTCTGGTACGCATACCTGTAGCTGGCAGAAAGATACGCTGTACATTAGTACTATACTGCTCAGGACCAGAGAACCATCTGCCTTTTGGTCCGCCCTCAGGATACTCAACAAAGTCTGAATAATGTTCTGCCAAACTGTAGAAATCAAACAGTTCAGGCACTCTCCACCCTTCAGGACATGGATCGTATTTCGGATGCTTGGTCGCCTTTCCCTCCTCAACGAGCGGGCACCAAAGGGACATGTCGTTCCTTGTCCAATTGAACGATGCCATATTGGACCTTGCATAGAAACGGTTTGGATACTTCAGTGCCTCTGAAGGCGTTACAGGCGCGGGAACTATCTCCGCTGTAGTCTTGTCAGATTTTTTCTCGGTCGTTGCTGCTGTGTATGGCTCTCCATAACCCTGACCATGCTTTCTTCCCCATTGGTAGAGCTTGCCATAAGGGTAGTCTGTTTCGTGGTAGCCACAATTCACAGGCGCCCAAAGAATACCACCGATAAGAATACCGCCACCGTGATTGATGCCGTATTCGTCAATATAATCTAACCCCTGCTGACGCTCTATGTTCTCTCCTCTATCTATAACAAGAGGCTTCTCTCCTTTTGCTGCCACAGGCTTAGCTACTGGTGTTGTCGTAGTCTGCTCTTCTGATGGCTGAGCGGGCTGATTGCCATCCTGCTCTTTGCCAGAGATAGCCTTTCTGACCTCCTGCTTTACAGCATTGGTAACCTTTTCAGTAACTCTCTTCTGAACTCTCTTTCCAAGTTGATTTAGTAGACTCTGTGCCTCTGCTGAGCCTGAACACATAATGAGTACAAGGGCGATAATCAATCTCTTTTTCATAGGAAATGATGAATTAGTTCTCAAATGTAAGAAAAATTATGCACAAATGCAAAACTTCTCTTTGGGTGGTGGTAGTCAGAGTGCAAAAATGGGTGACGAAGAATCCGCACCCATTGTGTCATGAGCTGAATCCGGGACTTAGCGAAGGATTTCATCTGCCGTGAAATCCTCCGTGAGTACCCGTACGCTAAGGGAGTATCTTCACAACCAAGTTACAACTGCGTTGTTTTTTATTTTTCCCCATCGCATTCAAGTAAACTTGAGCGATGTGTTAAAACAAAAACCACCCTTTGGGTGGTAACTTGTTTGTTCGATGTTCCTCTGAGCTGAATCCGGGACTTGAACCCGGGGATGCTGCCGCATCCCGTTGGGACCATATTTAAAATCCTCCTAAATCCTCCTTTGTTAAGGAGGACTTTGGGGGTCCCGGGGTGTTATCAAAGTGCAAAAAAATGGGCAACGGAGAGTCCGCGCCCACAGTCACGAGCTGAATCCGGGACTTGAACCCGGGACCCCTTCATTACGAGTGAAGTGCTCTACCACTGAGCTAATTCAGCCTTTTGTTGGGCAAATATCGCAATTTTTTTTTATTGATTGTGCATTTTGCCACACTTTTTTCGTATCTTCGCGTAGATAAAACCATAAAACCTAACCATATGCTTACTTTTATTATCTGTTTAGCGCTTCTTGTAGTAGCCTATTTTACCTATGGTCGCTATCTTGAGCGTGTATGTAAGATTGACAGCAAGGCAGCTGTGCCAAGTGCTACCCTTTATGACGGCGTGGACTATGTGCCGATGCCTCGCTGGCGCACTTTCCTTATCCAGCTACTAAACATTGCGGGTACTGGTCCTATTTTTGGTGCTATACTGGGTGCTTGCTATGGCCCTGTGGCTTTTCTATGGATTACATTTGGCGGTATCTTTATGGGTGCTATGCACGACTATCTGTCGGGTGTTATCCTTGTGCGCAACAATGGACTGAGCATTACAGAGATTGTGGCTCGCTACCTTGGCAAGGGCGCAGGTGCTTTTATGAGAGTTTTTTCAGTAATTCTGTTACTTCTTGTGGGTGTTGTCTTTGTGGTTAGCCCCGCAGATATTCTCTCTACAAAGTTTGAGCTTATATCAAAGAACTGGTGGTTGGCAATCATCATTGGTTACTACTTTATCGCCACACTACTCCCTGTAGATAAGCTTATCGGTAAGGTTTATCCTCTCTTTGGCATTGCCCTTGTTACAATGGCACTGGGATTGCTCGGTGTGCTGCTATTTGGTGACTACACTATTCCAGCAATGACCCTTGAGAACCTTCATATAAATAAGGAGAGCCTGCCACTGATGCCGACGCTCTTTATTACTATTGCCTGCGGAGCTATCTCTGGCTTCCACGCAACGCAGTCGCCACTTATGGCGCGCTGTGTGAATAATGAGCGTGAGTGTCGCTTTGTATTCTACGGAGCGATGATTTCAGAGTCAGTTATCGCCCTTATCTGGGCAGCTATCTCAATGGCATTCTTCTACGAGGATGGTGGCGTGGCGACTGTACTTGCACAGCACGGCAACAGCGCTGCATGGGCAGTAAATACAATTGCCGACACTACCCTTGGCATCGTTGGTAGCATTTTGGCTATTCTGGGTGTTGTTGCTGCCCCTATCACTTCGGGTGATACTGCCTTCCGCTCGGCACGACTCATTATTGCTGATGTGTTCCACATTGAGCAGCGTACAAAGTGGAAGAGACTTGTTATCTGCATCCCTCTCTTTGCAGCGGGTATTGCACTGACATTTATCAACTTTGATGTTGTTTGGCGCTACTTTGCGTGGACAAATCAGGCATTGGCTACCGTTGTGCTGTGGTGTATTGTAGTCTATCTTAACCTTAACAAGAGCAACATCTGGGTAGCCCTGCCGCCAGCGGTATTTATGACATACATCTGCTCATCATTTGTCTTTGTCTCTAACCAGTTTATCGGCATGGGCACAAAACCTATGGCGTATATTTGGGGTGGCGTTGTAACTATTGCTCTCACTGCTGTAATGTGTTATAAACTTCGCGCAGATAGGAAGCAGGGGCTGCTAACGCCTGAAAATTAAACTAAATATGATAAGCAATATACTCTTTATCCTACTGCTCTTTGTCGGCACGGTGGTGTTGCTGGCAATACAGAAGCCGATTTTTCTGATTTGGTATGCAGAGCTTGCTGCCGAGGCTGAGGTTTCAGAGTTGTGGGGCGTAGTTAGTCACGGCATTAGCCTTGATGCAACTATGGCGGGGTATATATGCGCTCTTCCGATACTTTTCGTACTCCTTAGCCTCTGGCTGCCAACTGTTTGGTGGCAGAGGCTTTGTCGATATTGGTGCTATGTTGCAGCGCTGCTTGTGGCAGCAACATTTTCTGTCAATTTAGGTCTTTATGAGTACTGGGGCTTCCCTCTTGACGGCTCTATATTTCAGTACCTCGCAACTCCTAAGGAGGCAATGGCGAGCGTGACGCTTAGCATGTTTGTTATTCAGAGCCTTGTGGCTATTATCTACGGAGCGGTGCTAATCTGCTTCTATAGCGCTGTGGTGAAAATCTTTAAGGTAGACATTGGTGGGCATTGGGGTGTAAAGTTACTCTATTCACTACTGTTGTTACTCCTTGCAGGTCTGGACTTCTTGGCCATTCGCGGTGGTACAACAACTGCTGTGGCAAATGTCTCAAAGGTCTACTTCAGCGATAAAATTGTGCTCAACCATGCCGCTGTAAACCCTACATTTTCACTGCTTTCGTCTATTTCCGATGGCGAAAATCTTGACCGCTATAACTACTACTCAGCCGAGCTGTGTGCCGAGCAACTTGCATCAATTATGGAGGGTTGTAATTCGGCGCCGTCTGAGAAGGTGCTTAAGAATATCCGCCCCAATATAGTGCTAATCCTTGCCGAGAGCTTTGGTCGCACGACTATTGACGAAACTGTTGCAGGTAAGGCTGTTGCTCCTAATATTCAGCGACTTAAGGGCGAGGGCGTTTGGTTTGAGAATATGATAGCCTCATCGTTCCGTACAGATAGGGGAGTGCTGGCAACATTGAGCGGTTTTTGCGCTCAGCCGACAATGTCTATCATGAAGGAGCCACAAAAGGCGTCTCACCTGCCATCTGTCGCTCGCTCACTTCGTGATGTTGGTTATGCAACCTCTTATATCCACGGTGGGGATCTGAACTTTACCAATATGGCGTCGTATCTCTACGCTACTGGGTTTGATAAGTTGGTGGCTTATAAGGATTTACACTTTGATGCGCCAACCTCTAAGTGGGGCTATGCAGACGATGTGTTGGCGGACTATTTCGTTGAGCATTTGGAGCGCCAGAGTGAGCAGCCTGCCCCATACTTTGCCGTATGGCAGACCCTGTCAAGCCACGAGCCTTTTGATGTGCCGACAGACGTTTTTGAGGATAAGATGCTCAGCTCTATGCACTTTGCCGACAGCTGCATTTGTCGTGTTGTGGAGCGTCTGCGCCAGAGTGAGGAGTGGGAAAACACCCTTGTCATTATCATTGCCGACCACGCCTACCTCTACCCATACGGTATTAGCGCTAGTGCGGTTGAACGACATAGAATACCTATGTTGTGGCTCGGTGGAGCTATAGATGGGGTAAAGCAGGTGGAGAGCTACTGCTCGCAGAGCGATTTTGCGGCAACACTGCTTAGCCAACTTGATATTGCACACGATGATTTTGCCCTGAGCCGCGATATTTTTGCACCATGCGACAACCATTTTGGCTACTACACCTTTAACAATGGCTTTGGCGTTGTAGATGCCACTGGCTCAACAATTTACGACTGCACAACTGAGAGCGTTATTGCTGGAGATTGTGTCGAGCGTGAGCTTACGGGCAAGACAATGCTACAGAGTACATATAATATTATCAAGCAGTTATGAGACCCTTTTTAGAGTTACAACCTACGGCAAATCAAACCTATCGTCTTATCGGCAACTCCGCTCGTGGCAATCTTAATGCCCGCTTAGAGCAGTCATATAAGGCAGAGCAGAGTGGTGACTACCAGTCGGCATGTCAGTTGCGTTATGAGGCTTTTGAGGATATTCTTGCAACACTTCCAGATGATGAGGATGGCGCAGTGCCCCTTGACCGCACCCATCCAAATACCCTTGCCGCTATGGAGATTACCCTCGCCTCGGCAGTGGATAACTACCTTGCTGGCGAGGGGGAGATTGCCGCTGCACAACTTGAGCTTCTGCTTGATTGTGACGACGAGGACCCACTTGAGGCGACACCTATCCTTGCCCTCTGCTACGCGATGATTGGCGAGTGGGAGTGCCTTGAGGATATTGAGCAGGATTTGGGCGATAAGACAGCCCTTACACCACTGCTCCGCGCACTCAAGCAGTTTGTAACAACAGGTAAAATTGAGAGTGCGATAGTTTCTCAACTATCTCGCTATAAGGAGTTTACAGCAGAACTTAAACGTGCAGACCACCCGACAGACGAGGCGTACGCGCGCGACATAAACTCAGACCGCCCCTCTCGCGCGGCACTTGCCCGCGAACTCTACCTCCGCGCCGAGGTTGCACTCAATATCTATCCCCAATTCCTATCGGCACTTGTTGCCCAGCTAAAATAGTAGCATATATAGACTATATATGCTAACAAAATTTTCTCAAAAATAACTAAGGTTTTAGTTGGAAAACTAAATATTTAGTTATACCTTTGTCACTGGAAAATGATTTAATGCGACTATGAATACAAAAACACAAGAGCTAACGCGAGCCGAGCTTGAGATTATGCAGATACTTTGGCAAAAAGAGAAGGGGTTTGTAAACGACATCCTTGAGGCTATGCCAGCCCCGAAGCCGGCATATAATACCGTATCTACCATCGTGCGCATACTTGAGAAGAAGGGTTTTGTGGCGCATCGCGCATACGGTAAAAGCCACGAGTACTACCCTCTAATATCGCGCCAGAACTACACAAGCTCCTTTATGACGGGTGTTCTAAATAGCTTCTTTGGCGGCTCGGTAGGCAATATGGTCAGCTTTCTGTCACGCGACAAGGGCATAACCGTAAGCGAGGCGGACGAGATTATAAGGATGTTACAAGAGAAGAGGTAGTATGTACACTGTTGAGCTAATAATCTGTAGCGCACTCTTTTATGCTCTCTACAGAGTGCTATTAGAGGGTCGTGTGGCGCACAGCGTGGCGAGAGCGTATCTTACGCTATCGGTATTGCTGTCGGTAATAATTCCGATGCTTGAGTTGCCGATACTTCCTGATGTGCAAGTAGTGGAGAGCGTGTCTGTAGATACCAATCTAATAGAGAGCGATGTTGTCTATACTGAGGCAGTTACACAGACCACATTTGATTGGACAGCACTGCTGCTATGGATATACATTGCCGTTGCGGCACTTCTCTTTGCAAGGTTTGTGGGTAGCATAGTCCGTATTCTTCGCCTACGAAGTAGGTGCTCTGTTTCGCAACACAATGGTTACTCTATCGCCGTAAGCAGTGAGATTTGTGAGCCATTTAGTTTTGGCCGCACCATATTTCTTGGTAAAACAGATGTCGCTGCCGAAGTTATTGTTCACGAGCGGAGCCACATCAGCCATTATCATACCCTTGAACGACTAATTTACGAGGCTGCAAGGTGCTGTATGTGGTTTAATCCCTTTGTGCACCTTATAGCCAGGAGTGCCGCGCAAGTGTGTGAATGGCAGGCAGATAGCGATGTTATTAGCCGAGGCTTTGACATTAACAACTACAGAAAAATCATTTTCCACCAACTCTTTGGGTATAGTCCGGATATTACCTGCGGGTTGAATAGTAATTTAACTAAAAAACGATTTCTTATGATGACAAAAATCAAAACAGGTCGCTACCAATGGTTGCGCCTGACAGCAGTAATTCCAGTTGTGGTGGTGATTGTTCTCGCCTTTGGCGCAGTGGCTGTAAAGGCAGAGGTCCCAGAGCCAAAAAATGTTGTTGAGATACGCAAGGGTGGCGAGCAGATTCTTCTCAACAGCAAACCTGTAACACTCAATGAGCTACCCGCGCTTATAGAGAAGACCGACGACCGCGTTGTAACCATAGACGCCGAGGCGGATGTACCAATGGGCAAGGTTACAGATGTCAAGGAGTCACTCCGAGGCATTGAACACCTGAAGATTAACTACGCAAAACCAGAGGTTAAACAGCCAGAAGTTCAAGTGGTTACAAAGCAGAGTACCAAGCCAGAGCCACAGAGCAAAACCGTCAAGGCGCGCAATCTGCTTCGCGTAGCGGTCACTGCCGACGGGGATATCCTCCTGCGAGGTGAGAAGTGCAGCAAGGGTGAACTTAAGCGCGAGGTAAAACGCTTTGTGCAGAACTACCATGTTTACGCTATGAACACCCGCCGACTGCATGTGGGTAATTTGAAGAATAGCGACTACTCCGACTTCTCTACCACTGCCCTTACAATGCCTAATGGAGATAGGATATGCTGTCCCGTAAGCAACGGCATCGTGTCGGTCACAAGCGATAGTAACGCCACCTTTGATGCTGTGCAGAGCGTTCTCACAACCATTAACGAGGCATACTACGACCTTCGCCAGAACCTCTCCCGTCGCGTCTATAGCAGGTCATACGACAAGCTTGACCCCGACTACCGCCAGATGATTAACAACGCCATCCCGACCAGAGTCTATATGGCGGAGTGTTAGAGAAGAAGTGAGAGACTAAGGATTGACTCCTTAGTCTCTCGTTTTTATATAAATAGTCTTGTTAAATCCATAGTAAAGAACTCCTCTGCACTTATACCTCCGTCACCAACGATAAATGCAAATTTAGGGTTGTATAGCTCTTTGAACTTCTCAAGACCTCCGCTCTTTTTCTCGGCATTACTCTTTACCTCAATAGCGATCAACGCCCCCTTCTTGCGTAAGATATAATCTACCTCATCGTTGCGGTCTCGCCAGTAGAAGAGTTCAAAGCGGTGTATAAACGACTGACTCACCAGATAAGCACCCACAGCGGACTCAAAGATATGCCCCCATGCCTTACGATCCACAATCGCTCGTTCAAAGGTAAGTGGCGTATATACCATCTTGAGGGCATTATTGTAGACCTGGAACTTTGGAATACTGGCTCTGCGCCGTGACATGTCTACACTATATTTCTGTAACCCCGTCAGCAGACCACTCTCATTAAGTAGGTTGATGTAACCAGCCAGTGTAGATGTATTGCCAGCATCTTGCAGCGAACCTAACATCTTATTGAGAGATAATATATTACCAGAATATGCCGCCCCCAGTTCAAATGTCTGCCGAAGTAGTGCTGGCTTGCTTATTGGCGTATCCATCAGAATATCCTTATTGATTGTTGCATCAATTATAGAAGACTGTATATATTGCTCAAACCTATCACTGTCGCTAATAAATGGCGCAGCGCCAGGATAGCCTCCATAATAGATATACTGGTCAAGCGTAAAGCCAAAGCACTCCTTCATCTCTTGGTAGCTCCAATGGCTCATACGAATCTCCTCAAATCTACCAGCTAAAGATTCAGATAAACCCCTCTCTAACAGTACGCGACTACTACCAAGAAGCAATACCTTGATATTGCGGTCGTGGAATGTATCATCATCCCACTCCTTTTTTACAGCCTCACTCCAGTTGGCAATCTTCTGTATCTCGTCTATCACAAGCACAACACACTGCCACTGATTGACAGCCTTAAGTGAGCGCACAGCCTGCCAGCAGTTGGAAATCCACGCACTATTTGTAGCTGGCACATTATCTGCCGAGTATAGCTGATAAGGTATCGTTAGCTCGCTTAGTACCTGCTTGACAACAGTCGATTTTCCTATCTGTCGAGCGCCCATTACAACCTGAATAAAACGCCTATCTTCTTCAAGACGACTCTTAATAGTCTGATATACAGCTCTTTTGTACATATAGTTACATTTTACGCAGTGGATTGATATATTTTACGCAATGCAAATATAATGAAAATTTTTGGAAACAAAAAAACCGCTGTAGTGATACAACGGTTTGATTTATAGATCTGAAACAGCTCTCTATTTCTTATTAAAGGCGTTCATTGTGCGGTCAAGGCCTACGGCGACAAACGAAAGAATTGCATCGCCAAAGACCTTGAGGCGCGGAGGCATATTCTCTCTCTCCTCAGCTGTCCACTCGCCAAGAACATAGTCCACCTGATGTCCGCGGCTAAAGTCGCCACCAATGCCGAAGCGTAGGCGGGCATAGTCTGTTGTCTGGAGCAACTCGGCGATGTTTTTCAGTCCATTATGTCCGCCATCGCTACCCTTAGTGCGCATTCTGAGCTCGCCAAATGGCAGGGCGATGTCATCAACGACAACAAGCAGATTCTGCTTATCTATCTTCAGCTCCTGAAGCCAATATCTTACAGCCTTGCCCGACAAGTTCATATATGTCGATGGCTTAAGCAGCGTAACGATATGTCCGCGGTGGCGGATAGTTGCCACATCGCCGTAGCGTGACGAGATAAAAGAAGTGTCGGATGCCGCAGCAAGGGCATCCAACACTTTGAATCCGATGTTGTGTCTTGTATTGGCGTACTCGGCGCCGATATTTCCAAGACCTACAACCAGATATTTCATCCTCAGTCGGTTTTACTACTGCTGAGCAGCTGCACCACGTGAAGCACGAGTTACACGTACTGCACAAACTGCCTGAGTTGCAGGAGAAACGAACTCAAGACCCTCAAACTTAAGGTCACCAACGAAGATTGTCTGACCAACCTTGAGTGGAGTAACATCAACAACCAGCTCATCTGGAAGGTTCTCAACCATAGCCTTAACAA
>SUZO01000007.1 GCA_015059805.1 Rikenellaceae bacterium | reverse complement strand
ATGTAGCACTGCCAGCTGTTAGCTTTGCTGATAAGGACCTTACAGTTACATTTACATTTGCCGATGGCGAGAAGAGCTTTGCCCTTCCTGCATTTGACCTTCTTCAGGGCTCTATCAAGACTATCGCCTACCAGATTAACGACGCGGACGACTTCACTGGCACAACCCCAGATAGTGGTGAGGATTTTGAGGGCGAGACCCCAGGAGAGGAGACATATCCTGCAAATAATGAAATTTGGTATACTACAACAACTGGTCAGCCTGTTGATTATCTTGGAGATGCAATATCTAATACATACGAAAATGGCAAAGGTGTAGCTGTATTTACAAACGATGTGACAACAATTACCTTTAGCGAAACAAGTATTGAGACAATAACACTTCCAATTTCTGTTATCCACATGGAGGCGGTTTATTGCACAAGTCTAAAGCGGATTATTAGCAAGTATGCATCTCATGATGGGCGTTGCCTTATTGTTGATGGCGTGGTAGAGGGTTTAGCGTATGGAGGTATTACTGAATACACCTTCCCCGACGGTATAACTAAGATAGGCAATAACATAGCGCAGGCAGCTGCAAATCTAAACAAAGTTACCATTCCTGAGGGCGTAACTGAGATTGGAGAATATGCGTTTATTCAAAAACGATCCTTTAATAGTAATGCTTTTGAAGTCGTACTTCCGTCAACTTTGAAAATAATTGGCAAGAGTGCTTTTACTGCTAACAATTTAACAACCATCACTATCCCAGCTAATGTAACAAGCATTGGAAGTTATGCTTTTAGTGACAATAGTAATTTAACAGAGGTTTATTGCGCTGCTGTTAATCCTCCAGTAGGTGGTGATAGTATGTTCGGTGATACAACTACATCTATTTACGTGCCAACTACCTTAGTGGAGGCTTACAAAGCGGCTGACTATTGGAAGGATTATAATATTATCGGCTACGACTTTTAGTATCTACAAATATTAACGTAAAAGTGGCGTATGTAGTGAACCTTGTAGTTCGCCCATACGCCACCTCTTTATTCACGATGTATCTTTGAAAGATGCACCGTTTCAGATTTTTTTTTACAATTGCTCCCCTACTTGAGCATACTCATTGAGCGCTGGATAAATTGAGAGAGTTTCTCGCCAGTCAGAAGGCCTGCCTCAAGAAGAGCGAGGTCTGCAAGTTGGCGAACTGTGCCATTCTCTGTTCCAATCTCAGTTAGGCGCGCATTGCGCTGTGCTGTGAGTGATGAAACCTTCTGCTCAAGCTCCTGCTTCATACTCTTCTCCTCCTCTGAGAGCTGGTCGTAGGACTTATCCTTAACAAGCTCCTCAAAGCGATTCTGCTCAGCCTTGGCGGCATCAATAGCTGTGTTAATCTGCTTAAGATCATCGCCATAGCTCTTCTCAACCTGTTGCAGGATAGTATGTACGATAGGATTATTGCCATTTACAACAAGAGTATAGAAGTCCTGAAGTTGGTCGTAGCTCAGTCCCATATAGCTTCCACCGCCGTTGCGAGCCATCTCCTTTGCGCGGCGCATAAACTCGTTGCGGGTGATTACAACTGGGGCACTACTCTCTGGCATAGCCTCAAAAGTAACACTGATAACTCTATTTTCGCCCTCTGGTAGCGCGGAGTCAAAGACTGGCTGGAGAATCTGCTGCTGAAGGTCAGAAAGTGACATCTTTGTCTGCTCCTCTTTGCGGATGAGGTTGTCAATAATATCGCTATCTACGCGAGCAAAGTGAACCTTCTCGTTCTTGCTCTCGTAGAACTGGATGTAGTGGCTATCTAACTGACCATCCATCTCAAGAACGCTGTATCCCTTTGCCTTTGCGGTCTCAATAAATGAGTGCTTACCAGCAACATCGTCTGTATAGAGGACAATGAGGTTGCCAAACTTATCGGTTTGGTTTTCGGTAATTTGGGCGCGGTACTCGTCAGCTGTAAAGTACTTACCCTCAATTGTCTTCCAGAGCATGAAGCTACCAGCCTTCTCGGCAAACTTCTCGTCTGTCAGCATACCATACTCAATAAATATCTTTAGGTCGTCCCACTTCTGCTCATACTGCTCACGCGCAGTTGTAAACAGCTCTGTCAAACGGTCTGCAACCTTACGAGTGATGTAGCTTGAGATCTTCTTTACGTTGCTATCTGACTGCAGGTAAGAACGTGATACGTTGAGCGGAATATCTGGCGAGTCAATAACGCCGTGGAGCAGTGTCAGATACTCTGGAACAATGCCCTCTACAGAGTCGGTAACAAATACCTGATTGCAGTAGAGCGAAATCTTGTTGCGCTGAATATCAAAGTTATTCTTGATACGTGGGAAGTATAGAATACCAGTTAAGTGGAACGGATAGTCAATATTGAGGTGGATATGGAAAAGAGGCTCCTCTGACATAGGATATAGCTCCTGATAGAACTCCTTATACTGCTCGTCGGTAATCTCAGATGGCTTAACACTCCAAAGTGGAGCGGTGTTGTTGATTGTCTTGTCATCAAAGAGGATTGGCACAGCCATAAAGTGGCAGTACTTATTGAGCAGTTGGTTAATTCTGCTACCCTCTGTGTACTCAAGGCAATCCTCAGAGAGGTGGAGTGTGATTGTAGTGCCTCGGTCAAATGTGCCATCAAGCTCCTCCATCTGATACTCTGGAGAGCCAGTACAGCTCCAGCGTACAGCCTTTGCATCGCTCTTATAGGATTGTGTGAGAATATCCACCTTGTCCGCAACCATAAAGGCGCTATAGAAGCCAAGTCCGAAGTGTCCGATGATAGATTGATTCTTATACTTGGCAACCCACTCCTCAGCACTTGAAAAGGCAATCTGGTTGATGTAGCGATTTACCTCGTCAGCAGTCATACCTATACCGCGGTCGGTAATAGTAAGGGTCTTGTTATCCTTGTCTACGCTAACGACGATATCTGTTGTACCTAATTCACCCTCAAAAGAGCCTGTGGTTGCTAATGTCTTGAGCTTCTCGGTCGCATCTACAGCATTTGCAACAAGCTCACGCAAGAAAATCTCCTGATCTGAGTAGAGGAATTGTTTGATTACTGGAAAGATGTTCTCGGTCGTAACGCCGATAGTTCCATTTTTGATATTATTCTCCATTGTATATAGTTAATTAAATTATTTACTGAATAGATGTTGGTCAAAGGGTGTGCCATTATGATTTTGAATAGTTTTTTATGACAAAATGGCAGACAAAAAATGACAGAGCTAATATCGCTCTGCCATTTATCCTACTTATAACCGTTTCTAAGCGCTATATCAAGTCTATCTTGCTCTACTGTTTGAGCTATGCGAGCAATGCAATGTTTGTGTAGTCGGTAGACAAAGTATATAAAAATAGGTATCAAGATAAGAGCTGCTACACCCTCTGATTCTGTATCACGAAAGATATATTCGCTAAAGACGATAGAGTCGTATATGCCATGTGTAACTATTGGTGCAAGTAGAATCATTACCCTATCTTTTAGCGTCGCAAAGTGACTTAGGCGCACCTTTGAATAGTAGTATCCCATTATAACACCAGTGCAGTAGTGTCCAGGAACGGCTGTAAAGGCGCGGACGATACCTATGCTTAGCCAGCTGTCATCTTGAACTACATAGAGAATATTCTCCAAAGCGGCAAAGCCCAATGATATGCAGACAGCATAGATAATTCCATCCATATATTGGTCATACTCACGGCAGCGGCGCATAAATAGCCATAGCATTATCATCTTTGCAATCTCTTCGG
Source organism: Rikenellaceae bacterium (assembly GCA_015059805.1). Classification (GTDB taxonomy): domain Bacteria; phylum Bacteroidota; class Bacteroidia; order Bacteroidales; family Rikenellaceae; genus Alistipes. The sequence continues at coordinate 89,043 of SUZO01000007.1, read as the reverse complement.
GTATGGCTGCTCCAAAAAATGATATTCGCACTGCCTCGGCAATAGTTGTGGGCTCTTTAATATATAGCTCCCAATGGGCAAATGGTAGAGATATACAGAGAGATATAACAGAGGAGACCACTCCAAAACCAATAGCAATCCATAGCTCTCTCAGCGGCTCTTTCTCGGTATCTTTATTGAATACCAAGTAGATTAGAATTGCTACGGGTAGAATCGCGATGGTTAGTGCATAGATGCTCTCCATAATAGTGAGGTGTTGGTTCTACTATTATAGAGTGGTGAGTGAGAAATTTATATCAATTTTTCTCTTCCTTTGTCGCCAACCACGCAAAGAGTCCCTGTGCAGCGAAATATGTAGACATTATTGCAACTCCCGCACCAGCAAAATGCTCAACAAACTTATTCCATGCAATGCAGCTATCTGAAAAGACAAATAACAGAGCTGCAATAACATAGAGTGCGCGATAGCGTGAATTGATGGCAAATGTCGTTGCTGCCATAGTGCCGATGATAATCATATAGAGCGCACATGCCACCTTGAGCAGTGAGCTGTTAATGTTACCTATAACAAAAATGCCGAATATTGCTACTACAACAGCCCAAAGAGAGATTATAATGGAGCGCCTGCGATTAAATGTTGCCAGTTTGGTAAAGTCTAATATATAGACAATATGAGCAAGTGCGAATAGAGAAATTTGGGCAATAAATGCCCCCTTTTCACCTGCTAAATCGCCAGCGGCGGATAGTAGTAGCGCGAGTGAAATAAGTTTGCGGTTACTGCAAAAGAGTGTGGCGATGCTCAGTGATAACACTGGGGCAGTTTTAGTTATATCAAGCATCAGTTCACTTGTTAGTCCTATCTGCTTGCGAAAGAAGTAGATAGCAACTAACAGAAGAAAGACTACTGCAGTAACTACCCTACTCAAAGTACTTTTGTAATTCATCTATAAACTGTTGTGGAGCGCGGCAAGGTCTCATGCGCTCAGTGTTTACATATCCAAGAACGGTCTTTCCTGTATTGAGTAGCTGCCCAGCCTCGTTAAAGACCTCATACTCAACAATAGCGCGTACAACAGGCAACTCCTTTATCGTTGCGCGAACAGTTAGCAGGTCGTCATAGTATGCCGGCGCTTTATATTTAGACTCCACCTCTACGATTGGCATAACGATATTCATCTGCTCAAGCATTGTGTATGGTAGACCTATAGCACGGAACATCTCATTGCGTGCAGCCTCGTAAAAGACTATATAGTTTGCATGATAGACCACGCCCATCTTGTCGGTGTCACGGTAAAGAACACGAATTTTTGTGTCGTAAGTTATCATATCTCAATAGTTATCAGTTTGTTCTCTACAGAGCAGTGCAAACCACCCTCAACTACACGAATTTCACCATCTGATCCATCTATAACTGCTCTATAACTACCTAAAGGTGGCAGTAGCTTGTAACTATCGGTTGCAACAAAGCCATTATTGTCACTTGTGCCGATTATTAGATAGGTGTGTCCTAATAGCTGATTTGCAGTGTACATGTCACCACGCTCTATTGTTGAACGGATGATTGTTGAGCTGACTTTGTTGTTCTCGACCAACTGCTGATCTATGCGTGTAACCTCAAGACCTTGAGTTGTCAGAAAGTTATAATCGCCACCCTTATTGTGTCCAAAGTGGTGATTATATCCAACTACAAGTTCCTCAATATGCAGCTTATCAATCAAATATTCAGAGATAAACTGCTCATGTGTAAGGCGACTAAAGGCTCTGTCAAATGGGATAATAAGCATATAATCAACGCCTAAGCTCTCCAATATCTGCCCCTTCTCCTCAGCTGTGGTTAGAAGCTTAAGACCCTCATCTTGACCCAAAGTAATTCTTGGATGTGGTTCAAAGGTGAGTACAACACTCTCCCCACCACGAAGCTTAGCTCTTCTAATAACCTGCTCAATAAGCACTTTATGTCCTATATGCACCCCATCGTATGAACCTACAGTAGCGACAGCGTGCTTTATAAGTGGAAGAGAATTAAAGCCGAAGAGTGTCTGCATATAACTTATTGGTTAGCCTCATTCTCCTCGGCAGCCTTAACAAAGTATGCCACCTTCTCAAGAATGGTAGTAATATCATAGTTCTCAACAACGATACCCTGCGGAAAGTTAAGTGGTGCGGAGGTAAAGTTTAGCACACCCTTAATACCTGCGTTGATTATTGGAACAACAAGTTCTGTGGCAGCCTTAGCGGGCAGCGAGAGGATGACAATGCTAATATCGTTATTCTCCATCACCTGCTCAAAGTCGCTCATGGCATAACATGGAATCTCGTCAATAGTTTGACCGACCTTTGAAGGGTCTATATCAAAGGCTGCAGTGATTTTTAGCTTTAACTGCTTGCTGTTAAAATACTTAGTTATCGCCTGACCGAGGTGTCCCATGCCGATTACTGCAATATTAGTAGTAGTTTCGCCATAGAGAATGTTGTTTATAAATTCAATCAGCACACCAACGTCATATCCCCTCTTTGCATCACTCGTAAAGCCAATAAGCATAAGGTCACGTCGCACCTGTACGGCTGTAATACCATGGATACCAGCAAGAACATGTGAAAAGATGTGGGTTACGCCCTGACGATGATACTTAAGCAGTGTGCGACGATATTCACTTAGTCGCTCAATGGTCTTTTCGGGAATATTTGTCGGAAAATTTGGCATTACTCGGCTGTAATTGTAAAGTTGTTGTTATAGTTTACCCTAATCCACTCACTATTGACGCGCACACCACTCTTTGGGTCTTGGATAAAGTGGTATGGGGTCTGCAGTGGTGCAAAATTTTCACCGCTAAGGTTGTGCTCAATGCTATCGTATAGTGAACGGATAAAAATCATCGCCGCATCATAACCTCTGTAGGCGTATAGTGATGGTAGAGAACCGAAAGCCGCAGTGTATTCTGCGCTAAACTTACCCACCTTATCAATATTGCGGTCGGTGTGGTATGTAGAGAGCATAACCACATTATTTGAGAAGAATAGAGAGCGGTCAATATTTCGGTATCTATTCCACTTGTTATTTCCAAAGACTCTATATGGAGCAACCTTTATAGAGCGTGCCGTCAAGGAGATGTTCGCAGAGGCTAAAGCTGCGAGAATGCGGTCTACCTCCACCTCGGTGCCTGCAAGAATAACAAAGAGAGTGTTCTGCTCGCTATCCATCAGTGGCGAAAGGTCGCTTGGCGAAGGTGCTACCTCTGCCCCCTGAGCACGAGCCTTCTCACGCTTCTCAATAACTGATGGGTGCTCATATATATACTTATGTGTAGTATATGGCACCTCTTGGAGCATCTGCATGACCTCTGTCTCAAAATCCTTATCTGTAGTGTCGGATGTGATAACTACAACACGATTGCTACCATCAAAAAGATTCTTAACCTTATTGTACTTACTCTCTGCACGTGGTGACATCTGGAAGAGATTATCGCCCTCGGCATGTGTGAGGTTTGCAAGTGGAGATACAACTGGTATAGAGCACTTCTGGGCATGGCGAACAACGGGGATAAGGGTATCCTCATACACTGGACCAACGATAAGATTCATATCTTTGAGCTCTCCGCTGTCAATAATCTGAGCAATCTTGTCGTTGTCATGCGCAGTGTTATAAAGGTGGATATGTGACTGATAACCGCTGAGTCGTAACTGATTTGCGCCAAGCAGAAAACCTTGATAGAAGTCTATATAGTTTGTCTGTCGGCGCTCAGATGTTGTGAGTGGTAGCATAAGAGCTACCTCTGCACGCTCAGTAGCTGCCAGAGCCTTGAACTTACTGCTCTGAGCACTCTGTTGTGGTAGAGTGTCAGCAGGTGTAGCATCAGAACTCTGCTCTGGGGTAAACTCAGATGCTTGAGGCTTTGGAACTTTGATGATTAAACCCTCACGAATCCTCTGCTCTGAGTCAAAACCGTTCATTGAGAGTAGTGTTTCAACTGTAGTGTTGAATTTTTTAGCGATAGTCGTTGCATCCTCACCGCTATGAACTACGTGGTAGCTATATTGTTGATTGGCAACGCTATTCATTGCATTCTTATGCTCCTCAATCTGATTGCGATTGTCCTGCTCGGTCACTGTTCCTATCTCACTACGGCGGATAAGAAGGGTCTGCCCTACTGCAAGGTGCGCTGGGTCAATATTGCTATTGTCAGCCATTAGTGTAGCTACAGAGACTCCATACACTCGTGCAATGGAGTACATTGTATCGCCCTTGCGGACAATGTAGTTACGAAATAGCTTCTTGTTACGCTTAGCGCTCTTTTTGCTCTTCTCTGTAGTAGCGGCTCTCTGTGGAATTTTGATATTCTGTCCCGCTTTAAGTCCTTCAGATAGAGAAGGATTAGCTGCAGTGAGTTGGTCTATGGTTACATTATATCGCTTTGAGAGCGAGTAGAGAGTATCGCCCTTGACCACGGTATAGACTGCATATTTAACGCCGTCAATGTAGACAATCTGCTCGTTCTGCGCAGAGGATACTCCGCAACAGAGCGCAAGTGCAAGAGCTGCAATGCTGATTCGTTTAATCATCTTGTTAGCCTAAAACTTTCTATTTCTGAGTTTTATCTCTGTAATTATCTTCTTTGTGTACTGAGGGAAATCACCCTTCATCATCCAGTCATAGTAGTTTGGTTCCTCATTAAAAACCTCTGCCACTACACGACCTTTATACTTTCCGAAGGTGAAAATCTCCTCGCCCTGCTCGTTGTATGCTATACGACCTGCAAAGTCTGCAGTCTGGTTGCGAGTAGAGTATTGAGCAAGGAACTCAACATCATTCTGGAGGTCGTCATATCGCTCTAACTGACCAAGAAGCACCTCGTAAGTTGCAAGAGTGTCCGCCTCAGCGCCATGGGCAGCATCGCCAAGCTCCTTATTGCAGTAGAAACGATAGGCGGCTGAGAGGGTTCGCTCCTCCTTCTTATGAAATATATTCTGAACATCTATATAGCGAGGCTTGCGGAAGTCTACATCGACTCCCGCACGCATAAACTCCTCGACAAGCACTGGTAGGTCAAAGCGATTAGAGTTAAAACCTCCAAAATCACAACCCTCCATAAATGCCTTGAGCGACTTTGCAATCTGCTTAAAGGTTGGGCAATCCTTAACATCCTCATCGGTGATGTGATGTACCTCTGTAGCCTCAGCAGGTATAGGCATCTCAGGATTTAGACGGCGTGTTTTAATCGTCTTCTCCCCATCAGGTGAGACCTTAACCATTGAAATCTCAACAATTCGGTCCTTAGATGTGTCAGTACCGGTAGTCTCCAAGTCAAAGAAGATTATCGGTCTTTTAAGATTTAACTTCATACTATGCACTAATTACCATCGGCATGATGAGCATCAGAGTAGATGTGCTCTGAACGTCATCGTACACTGGCTTGAATACACCTGCTCGTGAAGAGTCAGCAAGCTCAACAAGAACGGTTGGTGTCTCAATATTTGTAAGTACCTCTACAAGGAAACCAGACTTAAAGCCGATAGAGATTGGCTGACCGTCATAAGAGCAGTTTACAGTCTCATTTGCTGATACATAGAAGTTAGTATCCTGAGCATTAAGGGTGAGCTTGTTGTCTGCAATGTCAAGACGGATAAGGTTTGTAGCAGAGTTTGCACACACAGCCACACGCTTGATACTATTAAGGAACTCAACGCGGTCAATGAGCATCTTATTTGGGTTAGCTGCAGGGATAACAACATTATAGTTTGGATAGTTGCCCTCAATAAGACGACAAACAAGGGTGTAGTTCTTAAGGGTAAAAATTGCATTGCTCTGGTCAAAGCTGATAGTTACATCCTCCTCCTCTTTCAAAAGCATAGCCTTAAGAAGGTTTGCTGGCTTCTTAGGCAGAATGAATGATGCGGTGGTGTTGCACTGTAGCTCGGCAGTATGCTTAACCAACTTACGAGCATCGGTAGCTACGTATGTGATACCACTCTGCTCAATGTTGAAGAAGATACCGTTCATCATAGGCTTGAACTCATCGTCAGCAGTTGCGAAGATGGTCTTGTTAATACCATTGATAAGGGTATCAACGTCAAGTGTTATCTCGGTCTTGTCATCTGCAAGGGTTTTGCTTGTAGGATAGCTTACAGGGTTTGCTCCAGGGATTGAAGAGCCACCAGAGTGCCATGAAATATTGATTACCCATGAATTCTCATCTACATCAAAGGTGAGTGGCATCTCAGAACACTCTTTGAGCACGTCAAGCAGAACCTTTGCCTGAGCCGCAACCATACCTTCACGCTCGATATTCTCAACCTCTAATGTGCCGACAAGTGTAGTCTCGGAGTCAGAAGCTGTGACGCGAAGAACGCCATCCTTTAACTCCATAAGGAAGTGCTCAAGAATTGGAAGTGAACTCTTGTTGTTGATAGCTTTGCCTGTTGTAGAGAGTACAGACAAAAGCGCAGAACTTGATACTGTAAATTTCATCTTTCTGTTGTTTTATTTGTTTAGTATTATTCTCTATAGTGTTGCAAGTTTGTCAAGTGCAGTAGCAATCATCTGACGTACAAATGGCTTGTAGTCGGTGCATGCATCCAGGGCGATGCGCTGAGCAATGATTGTGCATATAGTCGCCGCCTTATGTCCCATAAGAGCTGCCATGCCTGCAAGAGCAGAACTCTCCATTTCAAAGTTGGTAATCTTGCGACCCTTATACTCAAACGACTCAATCTTCTCGTTAAGATTAAGGTCTACAGGCTGAAGGCGTACCCAACGACCCTGTGGCGCGTAGAATCCAGGAGCGGCGATGGTGATACCCTCACGTGTAACATCCTTAAATAGATTGGCAAGTGATGGGTCGGCATCAATAAAGTAAGGCTTTGGAAGTAGCTCGTTCCAACCTGTATGCTCAATAAATGCCCTCTCAATATTAAGGTCGCAAACATCGTTTCTGCCCGCATAGTAGTTTAATAGACCGTCAAAACCAACTGAGGTCTTGGCAAAAATTGCCTCGCCAACCTTAATATCTGCCTGCAATGCGCCAGAAGTACCGAGGCGTACAAGGGTAAGTTGGCGGAACTGGTCCTTAACTTGGCGAGTAGTAAAATCTATGTTTGCCAGGGCATCAAGCTCTGTAACACAGATGTCTATGTTTCCAATGCCGATACCTGTTGAGAGTACAGTCATACGTTTGCCCTTGTAGTTACCGGTAATGGTCTTAAACTCGCGGTTTGAGACCTCGCATTCACGACTGTCAAAGAATGAAGCAATCATCTCCACACGACCTGGATCGCCAACCAGCATGACGATGTCTGCAATCTGCTCTGGGAGAAGGTGTAGGTGGAATATTGTACCATCCTCATTTATAATGAGTTCCGAAGCTGGTATAGTTCTCTTTTCACTCATAATTATCGTTTTAATATTGTTTTATGTTGGATAATTGGCATAAAAGTAATATATTTACATCGTATTTCAAAAATTTTGCAAAACTTTTTTTATTAAAAATAAAAAACATGACACTTATTAAGTCTATTTCGGGTATTCGTGGTACTATTGGAGCCACTCCTGGGGATAACCTTACCCCTATTGATATTGTGAAGTTTACAACCGCTTACGCTCGCTTTATGAGTGAGAAAAATGGTGGTAAGAGGTTGTGCATTGTCGTTGGACGTGATGCTCGTATCTCTGGAACAATGGTTGAGAAGATAATTGAGGGAACACTACTCGGCTGTGGTGTGGATGTTATCAATGTCGGACTTTGCACCACCCCAGGCACTGAGATGGCTGTGATTACATATCAAGCTGATGGTGGAATTATTATCACAGCTTCGCACAATCCAAAGCAGTGGAACGCCCTGAAATTGCTCAATGAAAAGGGTGAATTTTTGAACGACGCTGAGGGTAAGCGAGTACTTGCTCTTGCAGAGGATGATAATTTCCAATTCCCAGATGTAGACCATCTTGGAAAGGTTATCTTAAGTGAAGATTTCAATGATACACATATCGCTCAGGTGCTTGCATTGCCTCTTGTAGATGTAGAGGCTGTACGCGCTCGTAAATTTAAGGTTGTAGTTGATGCGGTAAACTCTATTGGTGGTGTGGTAATACCGAAGTTGCTGCGTGAGCTCGGCTGTGAGGTTGTGGAGCTAAACTGCGAACCAACTGGCGAGTTTGCACATAACCCAGAGCCTCTGCCGCAGAATCTTACTGAGATTTCAGAGGTTATAGTCCGTGAGGGTGCAGATTTGGGTATTGTTGTAGATCCGGATGTAGACCGCCTTGCCTTTGTAAATGAGGATGGAACGATGTTTGTGGAGGAGTATACCCTTGTTGCGGTAGCAGATTATATCCTCTCAAAGCAGGTTGGAAATACGGTCTCTAATCTCAGCTCTTCACGCGCGTTGCGTGATGTTACAGAGGCTCACGGAGGTAGTTATACCGCCTCTGCAGTGGGTGAGGTAAATGTCGTTGCAAAGATGAAAGAGACTGGCGCGATTATCGGTGGTGAGGGCAATGGTGGAGTTATCTATCCAGAGCTCCATTATGGTCGTGATGCCCTTGTTGGAACAGCCCTATTCCTTACCTACTTGGCAAAGAAAAATATGACGATGACAGCTCTTCGTGCGACATATCCTGCATACTTTGCATCAAAGAATAAAATTGAGCTTACACCAGCGATAGATGTAGATAAAGTGTTGCTTGAGATGAAGGCTCGTTATGCTTCTGAGAATGTGAACGATATAGATGGCGTAAAAATTGACTTTGCACAGAGCTGGGTACATCTGCGCAAGTCAAATACAGAGCCGATTATTCGCATCTATACCGAGGCAAAATCACCAGCCGAGGCTGACGAATTGGCGCAGAAATTTATACAAGAAATTAGAGAGATTTGTAACCTATAAAACTTCAAATTATGGATAAAGTAAGAGAGTATATTGACGCCAACAAAGAGCGTTTTTTAGAGGAACTTTTTGAGCTTCTTCGCATCCCTTCTATTAGTGCTGTAACTGAGTATGCCGAGGCTCGTCAGCGCTGCGCAGAGCACCTTGCTGCGGCACTTGTAAAGGCTGGTGCTGATAGTGCCGAGGTTATAGCTACTGAGGGTGCACCTATAGTATATGGAGAGAAGATAGTATCTCCAAAGGCAAAGACTGTGATGGTATATGGTCACTACGATGTTATGCTCCCAGAGCCACTTGATGAGTGGACTACAGAGCCATTTGAGCCTGTGATAAAGGATGGTAGAATCTATGGTCGTGGTGCGGATGATGATAAGGGACAGTCGTTTATGCACATCAAGGCATTTGAGGCTATGTGCGCTACTGACTCACTGCCTTGTAATGTTAAGTTTTTGCTTGAGGGCGAGGAGGAGAGTGGCTCTACTCAGATTAGCAAGTTCTGCGCTGCAAATAAGAAGATGCTTAAGGCTGATATTATCCTTGTGTCGGATACATCTATGCTCGGTCTTGATACTCCATCTATTACCTGCGGATTGCGTGGTCTTGCGGGTGTAGAGGTTAGCGTGTCAAATGGTGCAGCCGACCTCCACTCTGGTATCTATGGCGGTGCAGTCTATAACCCTGCTATGGTGCTGTCAAAGATGTTGTCGCAGGTCGTTGGCGAGGATGGACATATCGCTATACCTGGCTTCTATGATGATGTGCGTGAGCTCAGTGCATCAGAGCGTAAGGCGCTTAACCGTGTACCATTCTGTACCCGTAAGTATAAAGCATCTATAGGCGTTGGTGCAGTGGCTGGCGAGGAGGGTTATACAACCCTTGAGAGAGTGGGTGTCCGCCCTACTTTTGAGATTAACGGCATGTGGAGCGGCTATACTGGCGAGGGCAGCAAGACTATTATTCCAGCAGTTGCATCAGCAAAGATTACTATGCGACTTGTGCCATATCAGACCCCAGATAAGATTACAAAGCTCTTCAAGGACTACTTCAAGAGCCTTGCACCAAAGGGTGTTAAGGTGGATGTACGCCCAATGCATGGCGGTGTGCCGTATGTTTCGCCTACAGATATGGCTGCATACAAGGCTGCCGAGAAGGCGATTGCAGAGGTGTTTGGTAAGACCCCTGTGCCAGTATACTCTGGTGGCTCTATCGGTGTAATCAGCTGTTTTGAGCAGGTGCTTGGCATTAAGTCAATCCTTATGGGCTTTGGTCTGTCTAAGGATGCAATCCATTCGCCAAATGAGAGCTACGGTCTTGACCAGTTTGATTTGGGACTTAAGTCTATTCCGCTATTCTATAAATACTTTGCGTAATGAAACGACTACTAACCCAACTGCTGTTGATCGTAGCTGTGCTTTTTTGCGCAGCGTGCGATACAATCAATTCGTCAGAGGGAACAACCCTTACCGGTGTTGTAAAGTGTGACGGAGAGGCTATCTCTGGCGTTGCTGTGACCGATGGCGAGCAGATTGTCTATACAAATGAGCGGGGCGAGTACAATATCGCCTCGGCAAAGCTTTATGGGCTTGTCTATATCACTACCCCATCGGGCTATGAGCCAGCGATGAAGGACTCTGTGCGACCTAATTTCTGGGCTAAAACCGTGGAGGCTGCTGTTGTCAAGGAGCGTCACGACTTTGAGCTTAAGAAGGTTGATGATAGCACCTTTTCGGTGTTGATGTTTTCAGATACACACTTCTGTAACGACCCAAAGCGAAACGATGTCAAGCACTTTAAGGAGCTTGTAATGCCAGCAATTAACCGCGCAGCAGCAGAGACTCCGCATAATATCTTCTCGGTAAATCTGGGCGATATTACATGGGATAGATTTTGGTACGCTACGGGACTGAGCATTGAGTCCGTTCCGCAGCACCTTACGGATAACGGCTTCCCAATGCCATTCTACTGTGTAAATGGAAATCACGACTACGACCCATCAGTTCCTGCGACTGACAATCCGAATGTAAATGCTATTAAGCGATTTATTGATACTTTTGGACCTACATTCTACTCTATGAATCGTGGCGGGGTGCACTTTGTTATGCTTGATAATATTATCTACAAGAATGAGGTCAAGGAAAATCAAAAAACAGCAAAAGGTGTTGTCGGTAGCCGAAATTACGACCTCTATGTAGATGATGCTCAGCTTGCTTGGCTTGCAAAGGACTTACAGAGTGTTGATAAGACAACTCCAGTGATCGTTTGTATGCACGCACCGCTGTTTAGCTATAATGCTGATGGTGAGCAGGTCTCTGGCTTTACGGATGATAAGGCAGAGGCTCTTGTAGAGCTTGTAAAGGGGTTTGAGTCAGTACGCTTCTTTACTGGTCACTCACACCGTACAATGTCTTTTGTGCATCCAGAGTACCCAAATATTGTGGAGTATAATGTTACTTCTGTCGGTGGCGATTTGTGGACTACACCTGATAAGTGTGGTCTTAATATCGGCGAGGATGGCGCAGATGCTGGCTTCTACCTCTGTACGTTCAAGAATGGCGAACTAAGCAAGCGTTGGTATAGCGCTGTGGGTGGCTCTGAGTACCCTTTCCGTGCATACGATATGAACGAGGTTGCAAAGGTGTATAAGGAGTCAAAGGAGCTTCAATATCTGTGCAAACTGCAGAAGAATCAAATTGACTACTCAAGACCGAAGTTTAAGAACTGTGTCTATGTAAATTGCTGGATTTGGGAGGATGGCTGTTCACTGACCGCTACAGAGAATGGCAAACCGCTGAAGGTGGAGAAGAGTGCTGACTCTGACCCACTTGCTGCAAAGGTAATCTTCGCAAAGCCGAATATCTTTGAGACCAAAAAAGAGAGCAAAAAGACCAATCGTCTCTCTCGCGCTGCGAATATGTTCCGCTTCAAGACATCTTCAGCAACAACTTCCGTTGTAATTACCCTCACAACCCCAGACGGAGAGTCTTATACTCAGACCTTCAACCGCCCTACTGCTTTCCCTGTACAGTAGAGCAGTGCCAGTGGATAAATAAAGGCGTTACTAAAAAAGTAGCGCCTTTAATGTTAGAATGTAAAACCGAGACGAATGGTTAAGCAATCGAGGTTATAATTATAGCGTCCCTTTGAGTCATCATCAATCCATCTTGGTATATAACCTAAATTCAGGTAGCAACTGTATTTGCTATTGATTCGGTAATTTATACCAACAGTGGGGTTAATATGAGGTTGTATATCATTATATCTATAGTAATCACCTTCAGCAATACGAACTGAACCACCTAATGATAATGAGATAAATGGCTGCCAACGACTTTTGGAGAGCAAATAGAGTCGGGCATTTGCATAAATGGATATAGCTAAAGTATGATCTTGAAGAAATGATTCTAAGCCTGTACCACCACCTATAAATAAAATATCATTGAAACGATAGCCTGCAATATACTCTGCACTCAAAAAATCATCACCATTCCATTCAAGATTATTATTTACTCCTACCTCCACCGACTGCTCAAAGCCTCGTTCAATGGGGGCAAGTGTTTTCTTTGGCTCCTTTGGTTTCTTTGGCTTTTCAATGGTTGTTATTGTGGTAATTCCTTGAGCTGTTTTAAGTTGTTGTGCTGTTGCGGTAACGGCAAGTAAGCTGGCTATGGCTAAAAAAATAATCTTTTTCATACTACTTCCTCTCTTTGCGTTCATAACGGTTAGATGGTGAAGCTACAATATCGCTCTCCAAATCTCGATTTTTAACAGATAGTGCTGCTTTTACAAGCTCTGCATCCTCTTTTGTTGCAGTGCGGAAGTTACGATAATATGCAGGATAGCCCGAAACTGTAATCTCAAGTCGTTTGTTTACTGTTGCAACATCTATAATTGTACCTACAAGAACATCGGCATTATGAGCCTTTGCAGCGCGTGAGAGTGCGATTTTCTTGAACTCTGCAATGTTTTCAATCACAGCTGGTGTGATAGATACATTGACAAATGCCTCTCGTTCAGTGTGAGTTACCTTATATTTGGATACCTCAAGGTCAGCCATAACAGGCGAGAGTAGCATTGACTGCTCAGGCTCAAGGATGCGCACCGACGACTCTTGATAGGCATAGGTGACAGTTGTGTTGGCATTTTGTGCTACACAGCTTGTCATAACAATTGCTACAGCAACGATAAATAACGATTTTTTCATAATTGTAAGTTTGTTTTACGCCACCCGACCCCTACATGGCAGAAAATAAAAAAGAAAAGCGTGGAGCCGAAAACTTATTTTAGCAAATGAGGTTGTAGGATGACCTTGAGTATAAAATAAGCAACAGTCCCACGCCGATACCCATAGGTACGACGCAAGAATAATGTCAGCCTATCTCTACTCGTTAGAACTTCCTACATTCCATTTGCGAGAATAGTCTTACACTTTTCGTGATGTATGTCAGCACAAAATTATAAAAAGTTTGATAATTGTGCAACAGCTATCAACAAAAATCCCCTCGCTGATTGAGCAAGGGGAAATCTGTTATCTTTTAAGTGCCTGTTGCCATGAGTATGGGCGAACAACTGGTGGGGTGTGCTCTACTGGGCGGAGAATAAGTGGCTCGGCGGAGGATGTAGTTGCCGATGTTTTGCGGCTTACAGCGTCAAAAGCAACGAAATCCTCGTAGTTATACTGCCAGCTTGTGCCGTAGGCGAGCTTGTGGATGCGGTAGTAGATTCTCTCGCGAGATGGAGCATTAAAGCCGCCAGTATTATGGCGCATAATACTATCCTCAGTAGGACGCCAAACGCCACTCCAGTAGGTATATCCACCCTGGAAAACGCCCAGACCATCATACTTATACCTTGTATCGGCAAGCAAGTGTGCCCACCATACCACCTCTGGGTCGTCGTAGAAGTCCACGTTGCGATACCAACCAAACTCTTGCAGCATAGCGGCAGTGCTTACCTCGTTATATGGAATCTCGCCATACTCTGGATAGGCATACTCGTCGGCAAGCTTTGCAAAACCGTGACCGCAAGACTCGTGGGTGAGAACTTGTGTAAGTGCAGTGTCATCCACGCCTATAGGGAAATATGATACTGATAGACCCTGGCTATGGTCATTATTCAGCGTATTGCCAGTGTTATAACCATCTGGGTAGTACATATAGCATGTGCCAGCGTACTTAGGCGAGTTGAGCATAACAATAATGGTTGAGTTGCCTAATCGGTTGTTACCAACGGCGTTAATGGCATAGTTCATCGCTGCACTATCGTCACCACCAACATGAGTACCATCGCCAAAGTATGAAGATAGAGCTGTTGTGCAGCCATCAATAAAGCTCTCGTGGTGAGATACAGCCGTTACAGAGTAGACGTTGAACAGGTGGCGGTGACTCTTGTATGGCTCCTCGCTAAAGAACGCCTCCATAGCGGTATTCATAACCTTGTCGTATGTACCATCTGCAATAAGGCGGTCAGAGTATCCATCACCCATTAGCACAATATCAATACCGTTGCCCTCGGTTGCCTTTTGGAGCAGTTTTGTCTCGCCATCCTTAGAAAAGTCGGTGCTTACATAGTCTGATGGAGAGATAGCCTTCTCAACTGCCTGCTCAATCTCTGTTGTAGAGATTGTGGTGCTGAAACAAGAGCTGTAAATCAAGGTCTTATCCTTGCCAAATATGGTTACAGATGGCAGATATGCTGTTGGGTAATAACCATATCCAGGGCGGAAAGAGCTATTTTCATTAGCAAGCTGCGGATAGGTCTTCCATGGGAAGATGTTGTAACCGCCGGTAAGTTGGTAGTTCTTGAAGAAATGTTCTGTAGTCCAACCGAGTACCTCTAAGCCGCTCTTTGAGTAGTTGTAGTGCAGGTCGTAGATTGGAGCATAGAGGTCGTTAAGGCAGTCCTCGTTCCAGCCGTAGAACATAACCACCTTCTTATCGTTCCATACGCTTTCGGATGTAACCTCTCTGCCGTCAGTATCTTTGATAGTAAACTGTGGGAATGGAATGTCTGAGTAGTCAAACTTCAGCTCTGTGCTACTCAGAATATCGCCCCAGAGATACTGCCAATTCTTGTGGTCAATGACACTCTGAGGAACATCGCCCGACAGAGAGTTGAAGCCGATAGTCATATAGGCACAGCTATCCATAAGAGCGGAGAGTGACTGCGGAAGTGTACCATTTAGGTTGTTATTTGCCAGGTCTAAGCCTGTAACTAATCCATCATCGCTACACTTTACACCATACCATGTAGATATAGGCTCTGCGCTACACCAGTTTGTGTTGTTTGTCCAGCTATCGCCGTTTGTCGCTTTGTATAGCTCAACAAGGGCGTTGTACTGCAGAGCGAGCAGTGGCGAGGAGTAGTCAAGAGTAGCCATTGGTAAAATGTGATTTCTTACGATATTGACCGATTTAGAGGTGCTCTTTACAATCTGCTCACCATCGCTGCAGAGGATGGTAATTGTGATACCCTTTGTGAAATTTTGCGGTGCAATGGCAAAGTGGAAGGTCTTTGGAGCCTCTGTAAGCTGTACGCCATCACCACAATCTATCGTTATAGATGTTGAGCTACTATTATTAAAGGTAATGCCGAGCGTCTGAAGATCTACAGATGCTGCACCAGCAATAACCTCGTTGTTGTTACCGTTAATCTTGATGCTCTTAATGCTCTTATCTCCAGAGAGCGAAAGTCGTAGGTAGCCAAAGAGATTCCTGAACGCAAGGTCGTAGTTCTGAGTTACAGCGACCATAATATTGTCGTTCAAACCGTAACTTCCAACGGCATAACTCTGTGTCTGAGGTATGGTTAGCGATAAGCTACTATCAGAAAGTGTGTAGCTTTCGTTGTATGGATATACGGCAACAATACGAGCGGTGGTCTCAACGCTCGACTCACCTTGATTTACAAGGGGTCCAGAGGTTGAACCAGTAGCACCAGCATACTTCCAGCACTCATTTATATAGGAGCGGTAAAATACTGATACTTTGTCGTCTGCAGTCCATACTGTTTGGCTGTTCTCGTCAAGTAAAATTCGAGACTCCTCGTCAAATGTGACTGTCAGTGTCTTAGGTGATAGCGGAGCAATATGCTCTGTAAACTCTGCGGTACAAGCGGTAAGCAGAGTTGCTAAAATTGTGATAAATAGTACTCTTCTCATAATTACCAATCTTGTTCAGGGTCAGTTTCTGGATTCTCAAGACTCATTGCAAAGCCGCGCTCTATGTCGATAGCGTAGAGGAGAATTTGCGGAGTGGAATAGTCTAATTTTTTACGAATTGTGTACCTCATGATTAAAAAATGATTATCTTTGTGCAAAGGTATATATTTTTTTGCTAATTTATATGAGGAACCTCTGGAAATTATCAGTTTTAGCTATTATTGCACTGTTTTGCTCATGCAATAAGCAAGCGCAGATTATCACAACGGTAGAGAATGTTGCCGATGGAGAGTGGCAATGTTTCCGCAAGGAGTTTTGCCTGATGAGCGGCAAGGGCGTGTCGCTTAAGATTGCTGCCGATACAAAGTATTGGCTATTTGTCAATGGAGAGCTTGTTGTTCGTGAGGGTGGACTGAAGCGTGGACCAAATCCTACTGATAGCTATTGTGATGTTTTTGATAATGTGCCCAATCTTAAATTTGGTCGCAATACAATTGCGGTATTGGTTCAATATTATGGTCGTAACTCGTTTAGCCACAGACCATCTGCTCAGCCTGGATTGTGGTTTGAGATGGACTGTGTTCTGGGTAAGGTTGTAAGTGATAACAGTTGGAAGGCTACTCGCTATGATGCCTTTTGGGCTCCAGAGGATGAGAATCCAAAAGGTCCTCGTCAATATCGTCTTGCAGGTGCAAATGTCGGTTATGATGCTCGCAAGGCTGTAGAGTTTGCCTCTGCCGATTTTGATGATAGTGCTTGGAGTGACGCTATAGAGGTCTCAAGAGAGGCTGCTGAGTGGGGAGATTTTGTTGATAGACCAATACCACAGTGGCGATGGAGTGAACTTTTGGACTACCAGAGCCAGGCAATCAATAGCGAGGGGGCTATTGAGTGTGCGCTACCATATAATGCTCATGTAACACCATATATCCGCCTGAAGGCTAATGGTGGCGAGAAGATTGTAATCTGTACAGATGACTACTGGATTGGAAAGGCTCGCAGCTTTAAGACTGAGTATATCGCTACGGCTGGCGAGCAGGAGTTTGAGACCCCTATTTGGACAAATGGACACTCGGTGTTATACTATGTGCCTCAGGGTGTTGAAGTGCTTGAGTTGAAGTATCGCGAGAGCGGTTATGATAGCGATTTTGTTGGCTCTTTTGAGTGTGACAATGAGTTCTGCAATAAGCTGTGGCAGAAGGCTGCAAGAACCCTCTATGTGACTATGCGTGACAACTATATGGACTGCCCCGACCGTGAGCGTGCTCAGTGGTGGGGTGATGCGGTTGTAGAGCTTGGAGAGGTAGGTTACCTCTTTGATGAGCGTGCGCACCTGCTTACGCGTAAGGCGATTCTTGAGTTGATGAATTGGCAGCAGCCAAATGGGGTTATTGCTTCACCAGTGCCTGGATGGTATAAGAGCGAACTCCCGTGTCAGATGCTTGCAAGTGTAGGCTATTACGGCTTCCAGACATACTACATGCTTACGGGTGATAGTCAGACAATTACAGAGGTATACCCTCGCGTGCGTAAGTATCTATTTGAGGTGTGGGAGCCACAGAATAGTGGACTTATTAAGACTCGCCGCGGCGGTTGGTACTGGGGCGACTGGGGTAAGAATATCGACAAGCCTGCGCTACAGCAGTGTTGGTATGCACTGGCTCTGAAGGGTTTTGCTCAGATGGCGCGAACAACAGGACATAGAAGCAATGCGATGATGGCAGAGCAGATGTATGATAAGATGTTCCACTCGTTCAATGATTCTTATTGGAATGAGGAGCTACAGCACTACAAATCTGCTGGTTATAAAGATGTGCCAGACGATAGAGTGCAGGCGATGGCTGTTCTTGCGGGTTTAGTGCCTCAAGAGAGATTTGAG
Source organism: Rikenellaceae bacterium (assembly GCA_015059805.1). GTDB lineage: Bacteria > Bacteroidota > Bacteroidia > Bacteroidales > Rikenellaceae > Alistipes. The sequence goes on along the minus strand of SUZO01000007.1, from coordinate 71,128 downwards.
ACTATGCGTCAGTTCTTTGCTACATACTATAATGCAAGTCCATATATGGAGAAGTATGTTCTTGAGGCTCTGTGTGTTATGGGATATTATGAGGATGCGCTTAAGCGTCTTGAGTTACGCTTTGGGGAGATGGTTGCTGCTCCACATACAACCCTCTGGGAGGGCTGGGAGTATACCGGCGGCAGAGGTATGAAGTATAAGAGCGGAAATGGTACATACAACCACGCTTGGAGTGGCGGTGGACTTACCATCCTCTCACAGTATATTGCTGGCATTGAGCCTATTACTCCTAAGTTTGAGAAGTTTAGAGTCTGCCCTAATCTCGCTACACTCAATCGTGTTAAGAGTGTTGTGCCGACGGTGTTTGGTAATATTGAGATGAGTGCAGTCAAGGGTGATGATGTTCTCAATATCACCTTAACCATTCCTCAAGGTGCTACGGCTCAGGTGGTTGTTCCTCAGGGATATACTACTCTTACTTGTGGAGGTAATAGCGGGGAGGTATTAACACTGACTCAAGGTGAATATTGTATAACAGCAACAAAATAAGCAAATGAAAAAGCGTATTCTTTTTGTCTGCCTGGGAAATATCTGTCGCTCTCCTGCGGCAAATGGCATCCTTGAGCAGATGGTAGCTCAAAGGGGGTTACAAGATAAGATAGAGGTCGATTCTGCAGGTACATATTCGGGACATAGGGGTAATTTGCCAGACCCGCGAATGAGGCGTGCAGCTTTAGAGCGTGGGTATAACCTTACCCATAGGGCAAGAACGGTCAGTGAGGATGATTTTTATGACTTTGACATGATTATTGTAATGGATGACAGTAACTATGAGCGTGTGAGTCGTCTTGCTCCAGAGCGTAAATATTTAGACAAGCTACATCGTATGGCGGAGTTTATGACCGACTATCCAGATTACAGCTATGTGCCCGATCCATACTATGAAGGTGCAGAGGGGTTCTATTTGGTGCTCAATATGTTAGAGAATGGATGTAGGGTGTTACTTGATAAGTTGGAGTCGGAGATTTAGTGCATTATATGGTCAATAAGAGGCATTGGTATATAGTTTAGTGAAAAAATAGTATCTTTGCGCTCAACAACAATGTAAGCTATGTTTAGAAAGATTTTTACGCTATCAATTTTACTATCGCTATCACTTGCTGCCTTGGCTAATGAGGACGAGCTTGTGGAGGCTAAGCTACCTCATAAGGTGGAGAATGTGACTATCAAGACCCTTAAGGGTGAGGTTGCATCGCTACCCTACTTTGGAGAGAAGAACCTCTTTATGTTCTACATAGATCCTGATACAGGTCTTACTGGCAACAAGAACTACAAGTACTCAGATATTCTTGAGGAGAAGGGTGTGACACATGGACCTAATATGTACGGCTTTGGTGTGCTGAACCTCAAGGATACCCCTCTGCCAAAGAGTATTGTTCGCTCTATGGCTCGTCGTCGCACCGCAAAGAATAACGGCTTTGTGATGGACGACTCAAACCATACTATTCGTGACAGCTGGCAGCTTGGTGACTGCAATGGCAAGTTCTGCTTTATGATTGTCACAAAAGAGGGCGAGCTTGTCTTCTTCCAGAAGGAGGAGATGGACGAGCAGGCTCAGAAGGATTTTTTGGAGTGGGTTGAGCAGTATAGATAATGTTGTGGAGGCGTCTGATAGTAACGCTCATAGCGACAGCGATAGTCTGCCTTGCGCAGGCTCAAGAGCATGGTATCCTTGTTGATGACAGGGATACTATTAGTTATACCTACACTCCAATATCTCAAATACCAACTAAACAGAGTGGCTGGCAGCGCTTCTACAAATACTTTGAGCAGAGTTCGGTAGATAAAACAGCCTATAAACGCTTTGATGTAACCTTTGTCGGTGCGCCAACATACTCATCAACTACTGGTTTGGGGTTGGGCGTTATGGCTGCGGGATTGTATCGCATTGACAGAACAGACTTTCAGATTCCGCCATCAACCGTGTCACTCTTTGTTAGAGCGACTCTCAAGGGTGTATATACAGTGGGCATTGAGGGTATAAACATCTTTAAGGATAACCGAGATAGATTGACCTATCGCGTCGCTTTTGTTAGTCAGCCAACTGACTTCTGGGGTTTGGGTTACGATGCTGCAGTGAACAACACCCCAATACATTACACCTCAAATAACCAGCAGGTTGAGCTGTCGTACTATCATCGTCTGTGTCGCAATCTATATATAGGTGCAAGGGTGAACTTTGACTATATATATGCAAAAAAAGGCGACAGAGAGTTGATTAAGCCATATATCAATGGAGGTAAAAGCGAGGCTCTCTCTACTGGACTCTCGCTACTGCTTGAGTATGATAGCCGCGACTTTATTCCCAATCCACACAGTGGCGTATATGTGAGTCTGCAGGCGATGTCACGACCTAAGGCGTTGGCTAATATTGATGACAATACATGGCGTTTTACAGCGACTGCATCTTACTATCAGAAGCTGTGGAGAGGGGCTATTCTTGCTCTTGATTTGTATGGAGAGAGCAATAGTAAGCATACCCCATGGCAGTTGTACGCTCGCATGGGTAGTAAATATCGTATGCGAGGCTACTATGAGGGTCGCTTTACGGATAGAAATATGGTTACTGCGCAGGCGGAGCTTCGTCAGAGGGTGTGGCGTCGTATAGGCGTTGCCGTTTGGGGCGGTGCTGGTAACTGCTTTAGCAGCTGGAGTAACTATCAGTGGAGCCATACCCTACCTAACTACGGTATAGGATTGAGGTGGGAGTTTAAGAAGAGGGTCAATGTGCGTTTTGACTACGGATTTGGTGGCAAGGTCAATGGTAAGCTAATCAATGGCTTCCAAGTGTTACTCAATGAGGCATTTTAGACTGGTGTGAACACAACTAAAACAATAAAGGCTGAACTCTTTCGAGAACAGCCTTTATCATTTGTTGCCAGATGCTACTTCTTAGCCTCCTCAACAGATACCTTGCGGAACTCCTTAAGAAGCTTGCCAAGCTCAAGGGCAGCCTTGCGTGCGCGTGTGCCAGCAGCCTTATTACCCTTCTCAACCTGTGCAGCAGCGTTTACCTGGAAGTCTGCAATCTGTGCATTGATTTTCTCTACTAACTCTTTCATAATTTTAAGTTTTTATTAAATAAAACGGTTTGTTTATACAAATGTAAAAAGTGTTTATGAATTTTGCAAATATTTCTGCAACAAATTTACACTTTTTGCTTAAAATTGACCTAATTACGTATTGTTACGGTATATTTTTTGACTTTGACTGGGTAAAAATAATCTTATGAATAAGTTGTCTATTTCAGTGGCATTATTGCTATGCTTACTATCGTGTACAAGGGTTGCTAAGCAGAGCAATTCAGATCAAAGTGCTATCAAAGTGGTTAAGGTTCTCTCGGATAGCGTGGTGACAAGAGAGAGCTTTATCGCTACCCTACAGCCTAACTATGTGGCAGTTGTGCAACCGCGTGTGAGTGGTTATCTGTCCGCCAAGATGTTTGATAACGGTATGCCAGTGAGGCGTGGTCAGGTGATTTTTCGCATTGATAGTAGAGAGCAGATGGCTAATCTACTCTCTGCAAAGGCAGATTATACAACTGCAAAGGCAAACGCTATAGAGGCTCAGAATAACTATAATCGCGCTGTGCCGCTTGTGGCTATAGATGCGATTAGTCAAGCTCAGTTTGACCAGTACAAGGCTCAATATGAGGCGGCAATGGCTGCTACAGCATCGGCAGAACAACGGGTTAAGAATAGTGAGCTGGAGGTTGAGTATACCACTATTCGTGCAGCAATAGATGGCGTAATCTCAGCATCAGAGGCGTATATAGGGGACTTTGTGGGTCCTGGGACAAAGTTCTCAACGCTCACTCGTATTGAGAATGTAGATACTCTGTGTGCCAATATAGCCATACCAATGGCTCAGTATCTCAACCTGTCGGGTCGCAAGTCGTTTACCTATAACAATGAGGGGTTGCTCTCGGATATTACACTATCGCTTGCCGATGGCTCTCTCTACCCATTCAAGGGTAGCTATAGCTATACCAAGAGCGCTGTGGCAGATACTGAGGGAACTATAATAATAGTGGTGAGTTTCCCAAACCCTCACTACCTGCTCAAGTCGGGACAGTTTGCAAGGCTAAGCGCCAATGTGGGTCGCTATATGGAGAGGATTACTGTCCCCGCAACTGCTGTAAGGCAGAATCAGGGTGTAAACTCTGTGTGGGTGATTACCCCCGACTCAGTGGCTGAGTATCGTCAGGTGACAGTGGTTAGCAACGATGGTGAAAATATAGCCCTCAAGGGTCTAAATAAGGGTGAAAGTGTTGCTTTAGATGGTAATGCTAAATTAACTAATGGTCAAAAGGTTAATATTTTGCTATGAAAGACTTTTTTATCAAGCGACCTATAGCGGCAATTTCGCTGAGTGTCATAGTGTTATTTCTGGGTATTATATCAATCTTTGACCTATCAATAGAGCAATACCCCGACATCACCCCGCCAGTTGTGGAGGTGAGTGCCACCTATAGTGGTGCAGATGCAGTGCGTGTCAGTGAGAGTGTTGCAACGCCTATTGCTCAGAATATTATGGGTGTGAGCAATATGCTCTACATGGAGGCTGTCAGTGGCTCTGATGGAACGATGAATCTGCAGGTGACATTTGAACCTGGTACTGACCCCGATATGAACGCAGTGGCTGTGGAGAATAACGTCTCGGCAGCCACGGCACTACTACCCCAGCAGGTGGTTGAGCAGGGTGTAGTGACGCGCAAGAGCCAGACGGGTTTTATAATGGTCTATGCAATTACCAGCGATGGTCGTTATGATGAGCAGTTTGTATCCAACTACGCCTATATCAATCTGCAGAACAGGCTGCTAATGGTAGATGGAGTGGGTAAGGTGCAGATTATGGGTGCATCGGAGTATGCTATGCGAGTATGGCTCAAGCCCGACGTTTTGGAGTACTACAACCTCTCTGTTGCAGATATTACAAACGCAATAGCGGTGCAGTCGGCGGCATATCCAGTGGGTCAATTTGGTGCAGAGCCAGCACCTGAGGGTACCCAGTACACCTATACAGTTACCCTACCAGAGCAGTTCTCAACAGCTGAACAGTTTGAGGATATTGTTATCAAGAGTAGTCGTGACGGCAAGCAGGTTAAGCTGGGTCAGGTGGCTGATGTCTCGCTCGGTGTGCAGAGTTATGGCACCTCTTCGCTCTTTGATGGCAAACCAACTGCTGTGATGGTGGTATATCAAGAGCCTGGGAGTAATGCTGTCGCTGTAGCAGATAGAGTGACAGCGCAGATGAAGGTGGCAGCAGAGAGCTTCCCCGACGGAATTGGCTACACGACCATTGTTGATGGTACTCAGAGCATCCGTGCAGGTATTGAGGAGATTGCACTTACTCTGTTGGCTTCACTACTGCTTGTGGTGGCGATAATCTTTCTATTTATTCAGGATTGGAGGGCAACGATAATCCCCGTGGTGGCAATACCGGTCTCAATAGTGGGAACGTTCATCGCCTTTCCGCTCTTTGGACTAAGTATCAACGTGGTGTCACTGCTGGCGTTGGTGCTTGCTATAGGTCTTGTTGTAGACGATGCGATTGTGGTCGTGGAGGCTGTGCAGGTGGGCATTGAGAGCGGGCTAAAGCCCTTTGAGGCGACTGTGAGCGCTATGGGTAAGGTTAGTGGTGCTGTCATTGCTACCTCGGTGGTACTGTTGGCGGTCTTTGTGCCTGTGAGCTTTACGGGAGGTGTTACGGGCAAGCTATTTCAGCAGTTTGGAGTGACAATATCTGTAGCGGTATTTATCTCAACAATCTGTGCGCTCACACTCACTCCAGCACTCTGTGCTCTACTGCTTAGACCTCAGCAGAGACGCGATAAGGGTCTTTTTGGGGCGTTTAATAGAGGCTTTGAGAGCCTAAAGTCACGCTATCTCAAGGTGACCGATAAGGTTATGGTGCACACTAATGCTACGGCTATGGCTGTAGTGGTGACCCTTGTGGGCATTGTGGTGCTGTGGAGGGTTATCCCGTCGGGATTTCTGCCTAATGAGGACCAGGGTTATGTGATGGTTGCGGTGACAACTCCTGCAGCATCGTCACTGCAGGTAACTGAGCGCTCAATGGCTAAGGTTAATAGTATGGTCTGCTCGCACGAGGAGGTGGAGAGTAGCGCTGTGGTAGCGGGATTTAATATGCTCTCTGGTAGCGCTGCGACAAATAGCGGAGTGATATTCGTGAAGCTCAAGCCCTACTCTGAACGAACAACCTCGGCGGAGGAGTTGGCGGTTATTCTTTCAGAAGAGCTGGCTCCACTATCCCCGCAGATTGTAAGCTACGCCTTTATACAGCCTGCAATTCCTGGGTTGGGCGTAGTGTCAGGAGTGACCTTTGCACTTACAGACCGCGAGGGTAAGGGGAATGACTATTTGGCTCAAAATCTTGACTCACTGCTTGTTGCACTCAATTCTCACCCTCAGATTGAGAGTGCAGTGTCGCAGTTTGACAACCGTGTGCCTCAGAAGCGTATTGTGGTAGATAGAGCCGCTGCGCTGATGAAGGGTGTGGAGCTGAGTGAGCTATATGACCAGCTCTCGGCGATGCTTGGTGGTAGGTATATTGACAACTTTACACGCTTTGGGCGACTATACCGTAGCTATATAGCTGCATCGGGGGAGTTTCGTGTGGATAGTGGCTCGTTAGAGAGCTACTTTGTCACCACATCTGATGGTCAGAGCATCCCCCTCTCTACGTTAGTAAGCGTAGAGGATAACTTCGGCGTTGCCTTTGAGCGCCAGTTCAACCTCTACAGAGCTGCCGAGGTGACTGTAACACCTAAGAGTGGTGTCTCAACGGGTCAGGCGATGGAGATAATTCAGAGCCTTGCCACCACTACACTGCCTGGCGATATGGGCATTGAGTGGAGTGGCACTACGGCACTTGAGAGCAGCGAAGGTGGTGGAGGTAATCTCTGGGTGTATATCATCTCGATAATCTTCGTATTTCTCATACTCTCAATGCTTTATGAGAGCTATTCGCTGCCTGTGGCAATCGTTGCAGCTGTGCCTTTGGCTCTGCTCGGAGCACTTGTATTTATCGCAGTGGCGCACCTTATGTCAAAGAGCTTTGTGGTGGATATTTACACCCAAATATCGCTGGTGATGCTTATCGGCTTGGCGGCTAAGAACTCAATACTTGTGGTTGAGTACGCCTCTACGCTACAGCGTGAGGGTAAGAGTCTTAGTCAGGCGACCCTTGAGGCGGCAGCTATGCGACTCAGACCCATCGTTATGACCGCTGCGGCATTTATACTCGGCTCATTGCCATTGCTACTTGCCAGTGGTGTCTACTCCACAGCGCGAAACATTATGGGCACAGCCCTTGTGGGTGGTATGGTTACCGCTACAACGCTCGGAGTGGTGCTCTACCCTGCCCTTTATTACCTTATAAAACGAGTTTTAACGCGATGAAAAAGTCTTACCTTCTACTCTGCCTTTTGGCTCTACTTGTCGGTTGTAACCCTCGCCTTGCAGCCCCTACGCTCAATATTCCAGAGCGATATGCCTATCAGAATAGTGCCGATACCGCGGCGGTGGTGAGCTCACAGAACTGGTGGGAGATGTTTGGCGATACAACGCTCAACCGTCTTATAACTACAGCATTAAGCCGTAACTATGACCTGCAGAGTGCAGCCTCAAAGCTTCTACAAGCACAGCATAGTATGCGCACTGTGCGTTCAGAGTACTTGCCAGCATTTGGTTTTGGTCGTCAGGTGGGAATATCCCAGAGTGGCAAGAGCTTTACCCAGCACTACGCCCTTGAGCCGACAGTGAGCTGGGAGATACCACTCTTTGGCTCGCTAAGAAGTAGCAATGTCATTGCTCAGGCGCAGGTAGAGTATGCTGAGTGGCAATATCAAGGCGTTAGGCTCGCCCTTGCGGCTCAGGTGGCGACAACATACTACACCCTTATGCAGTATCAGCGTGACCTTAACGTTGCTATTGAAAGCTCGCGCCTTAGACGTGAAACGGCACAACTCACCGACTCGCTCTTTAGGCGGGGGTTGGCTACGGGAGTACATCGTGAGCAGGCTCTGAGTCTACAGTATACCGCCGAGGCAGATATACCCCTCTATGAGAGTCAAGTTAGGCAGACCCTTACAACACTGAGCGCCCTTATTGCTGATGAGAGCGTGGATACTCTTGCCTATAAAGTGGTTGATATAAACGCTCTAAGTAGTTCTCCATCAATAGATGTCCCTGTAGGTATTCCCTCAGATTTACTCTATCGTCGCAGCGATATTGCATCGGCATATTCGCAACTTGTTACTGCGGCTGCAACGGCTAAGCTCAAGCGTATAGCTCGCCTGCCGACTCTGTCATTGACCGCTGAGGGAGGTGTGGTGTCAAGTGAACTGAAGCATATTGTCAAGGGTGAGAGTTGGGGTTGGAGTGCGCTGCTCAGTTTTGCCCAGCCTCTCTATCGCTTTGGGGCGTTAAAGGGGGCTGAAAAGGCTGCCATTGAGCGCTATAATCAGGCGCTTTATGACTATCGTCAGAGCTTTATCACAGCGCTTACAGATGTTGAGAATGCCCTTGTGGCGGTACGTTCAACACGCATGCAGTCAGAGCGTTACAAGCAACTTATAGAGACATTTCGCAACATTGCCACCCTATCGGTTGCCCTCTATAGGAGTGGATTGAGCTCATATCTTGAGGTTATAGATGCCGAGCGAACACTGTACGATGCGCAGATGCAGTACTCAAATATTTTGGCTAACGAGTATATCGCTTACATTCAGCTCTTCAAGGCTCTGGGTGGAGAAGTTTAGCCTCAAAGTGGGTATTGTTTCAAAATTTTTACTACCTTTGTTAATTAGAACTTAATAACCTATAAAATGAAAGCAATAACAAAGGTACTCGTACTACTATCACTGCTCTTTGTGGCGTGCTCAGAGCCTGAGGTCGTGGAGCCTCAGCAGCCCGATATTGAGCACTCTGCTTCGCTTGACGAGGTGGTGGTAAAGATTGATAACAGCTACACCCGCACCGTGGCGACATTGGGTAGTGATAACCATCTGCAGCTCTTCTGGAGCAAGGGGGATGCTCTGCTGCTGACCGATATGTCAAAGGTTGGCAACTACACCCTTCTAAGTGGCGACAATAGCGCTACAGCTCGCTTTAAGGGGGCTTTGGAGAGTGAAAATGAGGTTATCTATGCCATCTATCCGCACGATAAGGTGGAGGTTAAGGGTGGCAAAATAGCCTTTACAATACCTACAGAGCAGAGTTTTACCGCTGTAAAGGGGGTCAATATTGCCGACAAGAGCCCTATGTTCGGCGTGCGCACCGAGGGCAACAACTTCACCATGTCGGCAGTGGTCTCAGCACTCAAGTTTGATATTACCCTTGAGAAGCAGTATGCTATTGAGGCTGTAAGTGTAACATCTACAGTGAACTGCATCGCTGGAGAAGCCCTCTACATCCCTGCAACGGCAAAACTTGTGGGCGATGAGAGCAAAAAGGTCAGCCTCACCTACTCTAACCCTGCTAAGGGTAGCAGCAACGATGGCTGGGTGGCGATTATTCCAACAGACTTCAAGGGCAGTTCCGATAGGATTCTCTGCGACATTACAACCGACAAGGCGGAGTATAGTTTTTGCCTTGCCCCTGCAGTAACTCTCTCTGCTGGTGATATTTACACCGTAACACTTGATCAGAGCAGCTTTGAGCGCGTAGAGGATAAGAGCACCCTTGCGGTAGGTCAATATTGGTGCAGCGTCACCGAAGTAGAGCCTAAGCCAACCCCTGAGCCTGGAACGGTTGCCAAGGGCGTTATCAAGTATAGCGACGGAAAGCCAGCGGTGGGGGTCTCTGTGTCGGATGGATTCTCGGTGGTGCAGACAGATAACAATGGTAGCTACTCGCTCACCCCTCATACCGATGCGTGGTACATATACTACTCACTCCCAGCGGATTGCAACGTCACATACAACGATAAGGGGCAACCACACTTCTTTATCAAGTACGAGAGGGAGAGGTATCAGTACGACTTTACCCTTGTGCGCAACCCTAATGGTAAGGAGAACAAGTTCTCGCTCTTCTGTCTTGCCGACCCTCAGTGTAGCAGTACGACCAGCAGAAATCGTTTCCAGAAGGAGTCTGTGCCTCATATCAAGGCTCTTGCTCAGGCTAAGGGTGTGCCGTGCTATGGCGTTACGCTGGGCGATATTGTCAGCTCTGGAAATAGCAGTGACACCACCCCTCACATGCCTTATATGCGCGACCATATGTCTAAGGAGAAGACAGGCATTGCTATCTTCCAGACCATGGGCAACCACGACTACCTCTACTTTAACGGTAGCGCCCCTATTGAGCCAGACGAGAATTCGTCAAACTTCAACATCAAGGCGCAGCGACTCTTTGAGGATATTTTCGGACCGATAAACCACTCGTGGAATCGTAGCGATGCACATATTGTCTGCATGCGCGACATGCTCTGGGATACCAATAACGACGGTGGCGACTATAACCTCGGCTTTAGCGATGAACAGTTGGAGTGGTTACGCCAGGACCTTAGCTATGTACCTAAGGATAAGCTTGTTATCCTCTGCGTGCACATCCCACTTGTGAACTCTACAAAGAAGAACGTGCAGAATGTTATCTCCCTGCTATCTCAGTACGACGAGGCGCACATTATGGCGGGACATACCCACTACACTCGCAACGAGCCTACGCTCTCCAAGGGTGTCTATGAGCATGTTCATGGTGCTGTCTGCGGCGCGTGGTGGCACGCGACGACCAATGGCGACGGTACGCCAAATGGATATGGAGTCTACGATATTGAGGGCAACAAAATCACCAACTGGTACTATCAGGGTGTCAATAATGGTATGAACGACCGTGACTACCAGATTCGCCTCTATCGCGGCAACCACCGCAGTGGCGGAGAGTATGAGTACTTTGCTCAGCAACATGGTGACGGCGTGCTGCTTGCCAATGTCTTCAATGCCGACGACAGCTGGAGCATAAAGGTCTATGAGAATGGCGTTTACAGCGGCACGATGACCAAAATACCGTACAAAAAGGAGACCCCAACTAAGGGTACGGGCATCGACAACCCTACCAAGCCATCTACAGCCTCAAGTCAGGATTGGTGGGCGGCAGGTTACCTTGTGGGTGTGAAAAAACGTAGCCGAAGTAATTACTTCACCAGCTGCTTCCACCTATATAAATATACATTAAAGGATAAAAACGCATCTGTGCGCGTAGAGGCTACCGATAGGTTTGGTCGCACATATAGCCAGACAAAGATTATGGATGACTACGAGTATACGCTGATGCAGTATTAGTTTATATAACAACCCTAATTAAGTGAGTATGAAAGCATTTGTATTTCCTGGGCAAGGAGCACAAACAGTGGGAATGGGAAAAGATTTGTACGAAACCTCAGACAGAGCAAGGCAGATGTTTGAGCGTGCAAATGAGATTTTAGGATTTAGAATTACGGACATAATGTTCTCGGGTACGGCTGAAGAGCTACGCCGCACCGATGTCACCCAGCCAGCGGTCTTTCTCCACTCGGTCGTTCTCGCCTCGGTGATAGATGACGAGCCTGAGGCTGTAGCGGGGCACTCGCTGGGTGAGTTCTCGGCACTCGTGGCTTGTGGGGCGTTGGATTTTGAGGATGCACTGCGACTCGTAGCTGCTCGCGCAGCGGCTATGCAACGTGCTTGTGAAGCAAATAAAGGCACTATGGCAGCAGTGTTAGGTCTTAATAATCAGATAATTGAGAATGTTTGCAATAATACTGAGGGAACAGTTGTCGCTGCAAACTATAACTGCCCTGGTCAGACGGTTATCTCTGGTAGCGTGGAGGCTGTAGCGACTGCCAGTGAGGCTCTTAAGGCAGCTGGCGCTCGTCGCTGCCTGCCCCTTGCCGTAGGTGGCGCGTTCCACTCCCCTCTTATGGAGAGCGCTAAGGAGGACTTGGCACTTGCTATTGAGCAGACCCACTTCAAAACCCCTCGCTGTCCAATCTACCAAAACGTTGATGCTCAGAGCTATACAGACCCAGAGCTGATAAAGCAAAACCTTATCGCGCAGCTCACCTCGGCAGTCCGCTGGACTCAAACCGTTGAGCATATGGTCTCAGATGGCGTGACTCAGTTTACCGAATTAGGTACGGGAACAGTCCTCCAAGGTCTTATTCGCAAAATAGCACCTGAGGTGACAGTTACAAGCGTCAGCACAATTTAGGGGATAATAGTAAGGCGTTAGAATGGGCACTCGTCATCGTCGTATGGCGCAGTGTAGGGACTTCTTGTGCCACCTGCCACATTGTCACTGGTGTAGGGTATTGTCACTTGTGTCACACTTGCCACCTCTGTAACGTTTGCCACCTCTGCCACATTATTGACACTTGCCACTGCGGTTACATGCCCCTGTGGCGATGTGTCATGTGGCAAATCCTTTGCAATGGAGCTTGTAACACGGACATTTTTACCCTCTACAATAAGTATACCCTTACGAATGGCACGACCAATGCGCATCGTTGCCGCTGAGCGCCCCAAGCCGAGCACCTGCTCAAGCTTATGCGATAGTACACTGCGCTCACAAGAGCCTGAGAAGTAGCCGTTAAGGACTGCTACCACCTCATCCTCCTTGGTCGTCGTCTCTGTAGGCATAGAGCATATCTCTGGCAATCCAGTGCTGTTTACCGTAAAGGCAAAGCGCTCAAAGGGCTCGTTACGGCTAAACTGGCACTCAACAATGCTTATATTATCATCTTTATGGACATAGAGTACGGTTTCGGACTTGCGCTGCAACGAGGAGCCTATATGTCCACGTGCCTTGTCAGTACCAGGATTGGTATGCAAGACATTGATAATATGGCAGTTGTACTGTGTGCTGAGCGCCATGAGTTCGCCAATAAGGTTATCCGACTCCTCAATGTCGTTGGTATTGTAGAGCAGGTCAGCAATACCGTCTATAACGACAATATCGGGATGGCGGACAAGTATCGAGTCGCGTAGTGCTTCACGTCGCTCCTTAGGCTCTAACTCGCGGAGACGGAGCATAGTCAGGCGACAGTCTGTCTGTTCGCCCAGACGAGCAATGCCCGTAATGGCATTTATACGCTCTACAACCTTACGCACGTGGCTCTCGCTCTGCTCGGTATCTAACCATAGCACCGAGAGCGTAGGGTTAGCCTTTACATTATCAAATGCAAGGCTATCAGGAAACGGATAGGCAAAGGCACTTGATACCAAAGCCGTAGTGAGGAAGGTCTTTTTACACTTCGGCTCACCTACAATGGCAGATATATTGCCAGCCGTACAGACAGCCGAGCCATCTATAGATATTAGTGGCTTTACAGGCTTCATAGGCTTGGTAATATCTACTATGTATGGGGCTATTCGCTCCTCACATAGTTCAATTTCTAAATCTTTAGTGCCTTGAGCTACTAAAGCTGCTACTTCACGCTCCATAGCCTCAAGGTTAAAGTTCGGTGCAGGACTGCCCTGCTGCTGAATAGTTTCAGTAGTACTCATAATTGCGTATATTTTAAGTTGTTACGGCTGACGGTCAGAGCGACAACAACAGCCTTTGTTAATAATGATTGTTTGGAATTCCGCTACAAATATAATACATCACCACCCCCTTTGTCAAGTATTTTGGCAATTATTTTTTCAATTATTTTACAATGCGCTATCAATCATTGGATTATGGGAGGACAAAATGGCAATGAATAACAATGAATGGCAGCGGGCTAAAGCCCTTAATACTGCGAGAGCTGGGTTGGCTAATAGCTAACAGCCTACCTGCCACATGACACATCGCCACGGGGGCGTGTAAAGCTGTGGCAAGTGGCAACGATGTTGCAGATGTGTCAAGCGTGGCAAAGGTGACTATTGTGGCAACCCCTACACCCGTGGCAATGTGGCAAGTGGCACAGTTAGAGCCGCGAGTCTTTAAGTTTTTTTACGATTTTTATCAAAAAATTTAATAAAGAGTGTGGTGTTCTAATACTTTTTTACTATATTTGTATCCAAAATATAGAACTGAGTATAATTACCTTAATATATAACACAAAATGAGTTCGTTAATTGATTTCTTCAACAATCATCAGACTGAGAACAAGGGTCTGCTTCAGAAGAACAACATTATAAAGCGCAGCATTGTTGCCTACATGGCTGAGGGTGGTGAGAGTACGCTTGCTGAGCTGACTAAGGAGTTAAGAATCAGCGTGCCGACTATAACTAAGCTCGTGCAGGAGTTATGTGACGAGGGTATTGTTACCGACCTTGGCAAGGTGGAGACCCCTGGTGGTCGTCGTCCCAATGTCTTTGGACTGACCAATACGGCAATCTACTTTGCTGGCATAAATGTGGGTCGTGACCGTATGACCTGCGTGATTACCGACCTGCAGAACAATATCATCAAGGAGGTTGTAGATGATACTTTTGAGCTTTCAGACCGCTCGCAGTGCCTTGACCGCATCTGTGACACGATAGAGAGTTTTATCAACAACTGCGGCATTGACAAGAGCCATATTCTTGGCGTGGGAGTCTGCATTGTAGGTCGTGTGAATACCCAGCAGGGGCGAAGCTACAAGTACTTTACCAGCATAGAGAGCTCGCTCAAGGAGATTATTGAGCAGAGGGTAGGCATCCGTGTGCTTATTGAGAACGATACCCGTAGCCGTTGCTATGCGGAGTACACCTGTGGCAAGAGCAAGGAGGAGAGCAATGTCCTCTATCTCCACTTAGGACTTGGTGTGGCTATCGGTATTGTTGTGGGCGGCAAGCTCTTCTATGGTAAGAATGGCTTTGCGGGCGAGTTTGGACATATTCCATTCTTTGACAACGAGAAGATTTGCTTCTGCGGCAAGAAGGGTTGCCTTGAGACCGAGGTGTCGGGAATTGCTATTGAGGAGAAGATGTCAGAGCTAATTCGTGGAGGTGCAAACTCTATCCTGCGCCCTAAGTACGAGGCTGGCGAGACAATCCACATCAACGACATTATCAACGCTGCACGCAATGACGACAACCTCTCCATTGAGCTTATTGAGGAGGCGGGTGAGAAGATTGGCAAGGCGGTTGCAATCCTAATTAACATCTTCAACCCTGAGACTGTTATCGTTGGAGGAAATCTCGCTGCTGCAGGCGACTATGTGATGCTTCCGCTCAAGAGCGCGACCAATAAGTACTCGCTCAACCTTGTCTATAAGGATACCAAGTTCCGCCTCTCAAAGATGAGTGAGAATGCTCCTGCGTGGGGCGTGGCAATGCTTATCCGTAACCAAGTTATCGGCTTGTAATGGAGCTTCGGGGCGAGAGGGTTATACTGCGTAGTGTGGATATTGACGATGTTCAGACCATACTTATGTGGGAGAATGACCCAAAGCTTCGTGCCTATAGTGACCCGCACCCAGACTACACTGAGCAGCAGATTGTAGAGTTCATACTCGCACAACAACTGGGCTTTGAGGCTAATGGACAGCTGCGCCTGATGATAGATCTCTGTGGCAGAGCAGTTGGTGCTGTGGATATTTTTGACTACGACGGGAGCAGTGCCGATGTTGGGGTGCTTGTCTATAGCGAGGAAGACCGCCGTCGGGGTTATGCTACTGAGGCTCTTGAGGCTGTTAAGAGGTATGCTCCGCAGTTGGGTATTGCTACCCTCTGGGCAACTATTGATAGCGAGAATATTGCCAGCACTGCCCTATTTCGTAGATGTGGATTTGTAAAAGTTGATAAAAATAGATATAAATATGAACAGAGTTGTTGCTCCGTCAATCCTTTCAGCCGACTTCGGTAATCTTGAGCGCGATACGCTTATGCTCAACCGCTCGGCAGCTGAGTGGGTGCATGTTGATGTTATGGATGGAGTCTTTGTACCAAATATATCCTTTGGCTTCCCAGTGCTTAAGGCTGTTAAGGCGGTGAGTACCAAGACGATAGATACCCACCTGATGATTGTAGACCCTATCCGATACGTTGAGCAGTTCGCTAAGGCTGGCTCGGACTATGTCACCTTCCACTACGAGGCTGCTGAGGATATTGCTGCTACGATAGATGCAATTCACGCTGCGGGCGCAAAGGCGGGCATAAGCATTAAGCCCAATACCGATATTTCGGTGCTTGAGCCGTGGATTGAGAGTGTAGATATGGTGCTCATTATGAGCGTTGAGCCTGGCTTTGGGGGTCAGTCCTTTATCCCTGCAAGCCTTGATAAGGTGCAGAAGCTAAGGCGTATGATTGAGGAGCATAATACCGAGTGCATCATTGAGATTGACGGTGGTATTAGTGCCCAAAATGCCGCTCAGGTCTTTGCTGCAGGTGTGGATGTTGTAGTGGCAGGGTCGGCAGTCTTTAATGCCGAAGACCCTGAGGCAGAGATAGTTAAAATACTTGACTCAAAGTTATGATTTCAATAGACAACCTATCGGTCAGCTTTGGAGGTTGGACACTCTTTGACCAAATATCCTTTCTTATAAACCCTAAGGACCGCGTGGGTCTTGTGGGTCGTAACGGAGCTGGTAAGACCACTATTCTCAAACTTATCGCCGGTCTTGAGCAACCCACTTCGGGCGCTGTTACGCGCAATGCCGACTGCACTATCGGCTACCTGCCCCAGCAGATGGTTGTCCACGACACCACTACCCTAATTGAGGAGACGGCTAAGGCATTTGATGTCGTTCTTACTCTTGAGGCTGAGATTGAGCGCCTTACGGCTCAGATTGCTACTCGTACGGACTACGAGAGCGAGAGTTACGAGAAGCTGCTGCATAGCCTTAACGAGGCAACTGACCGCTACCACATCCTTGGTGGTGATACGCGCGATGCAGATATTGAGAAGACCCTGCTGGGTCTTGGCTTCCGTCGTGAGGAGTTCAGTAAGCCCACAAGCACCTTTTCGGGCGGTTGGCGTATGAGAATTGAGCTGGCGAAGCTGTTGCTGCGTCGCCCCTCTATCTTCCTTCTTGACGAGCCGACAAACCACCTTGATATTGAGTCTATACAGTGGCTTGAGCAGTATCTGAAGAACTATAATGGCGCGGTGCTGCTAATTTCGCACGATAGAGCCTTTCTGGATAATGTCACCACCCGCACTATTGAGCTGTCGCTTGGAAAGATTTACGACTACAAAGTGCCTTATAGCCAGTTTGTTACCCTTCGTGCTGAGCGTCGTGCACAGCAGATGGCGGCATATCAAAATCAGCAACGACTCATTGAGAAGAGTGAGGAGTTTATCGAGAAGTTCCGCTATAAGCCGACCAAATCCAATCAGGTGCAGTCGCGCATCAAGCAGCTTGATAAACTTGAGCGTATTGAGGTAGAGGAGGAGGACTTGGCGACTATGAACATCAAGTTCCCACCAGCGCCTCGCTCAGGTCAGATAGTTGCCGAGATTAAGGGTGTAGGTAAGGCGTTTGGTAGCCATAGAGTCTTTTCGGGTGCCGAGTTTACTATCCATAAGGGCGACAAGATTGCCCTCGTGGGTCGCAATGGCGAGGGTAAGACCACCTTTGCCCGCATACTTATTGGTCAAACAGAGCCTACAGAGGGAACAGTGCGCCTTGGCGCTAATGTCAGCATAGGCTACTATGCTCAAAATCAGGATGATTTGATGGATGGCGACTTTACCGTCTACGACACCCTTGACCGCGTGGCTGTGGGCGATATTCGTACCCGACTGCGCGATATTTTAGGTGCATTTCTGTTCCGCGGTGAGGATGTTGATAAGAAGGTTAAGGTGCTCTCTGGTGGCGAGCGCTCCCGCCTTGCTATGGCACGAATGATGCTTGAGCCACACAACCTGCTTGTCCTTGATGAGCCTACAAACCATATGGATATGCGCTCAAAGGATATCCTTAAGGAGGCTATCCGCAAGTTTGACGGCACTGTTGTCGTTGTCTCTCACGATAGAGAGTTCCTTGACGGCATTGTTGATAAGGTCTACGAGTTCCGCGATGGTGGTGTGAGGGAGTATCTGGGTGGCATCTACTACTTCCTTGAGAAGCGTAAAATTGAGGATATCCGCGAGATTGAACGCAAAGCCGAGACCCCAAAGCAGAGCGCTACCGCTACCCCAGCCCAGTCGCAGGGAAAAATGAGCTATGAACAGAAGAAGGAGCAGGAGAAGCTAATCCGAAAGCACCGCAAGGCTGTTGAGACTATTGAGGCTCAGACTGCCGAGGTGGAGGAGCAGATAGCACAGTACGACAGGAAGTTTGCCACCGCTACGGAATATAACGCTGAGGATTATAAGGCGTATGAAGCTCTAAAACAACAACTTGACCACCTGATGCACGAGTGGGAGAAGGCGGTCTACGAACTGGAACTTGTTGAGGGAGAGTAGCTTTTGCCACTCATGACACATTGTTTCACACCCCTGTGGCGATGTGTCATGTGGCAAATTCAGCTATTGGCTAAAAAAACCTACTTAAACAGCAGGTTTTTCTTTGATGTTGTTACCACGAAGTCCTTAAGGTAGTACGGCTCAAAGTAGGCGACATCTACAAATTCGCCGCTACTATACTTACTCTCGGCTATGCGAGCCATACCGCGCACAGATGGGGTAATATCTATCATCGTAGCACCGAGAATCTCGCTACACTTTGCTGCACCGCTACCAAAGAGGATAATGTTCTTGTAGTTCTGGCGCTGTTGAGCAAAGCTCTCGGCAGTTACCACCTCAGCAGATATATCGCTTATAGCGTTGCCCTTGCTGTCAAACATCTGGGTGTAGACCTCCATTCTGCGAGCATCAATCATCGGGCAGAGTAGAGACTCCTCCCAGTTATCAATGTCCAGTATACCAGCCTCATTATCCTCTATAGCCACCGCTGTAAGCGCAGCGAGCGAACTTACGGCAATAAGTGGCTTGCCCGTACCGTAGCTCAGCCCTTTAGCAAAGCTCACACCTATTCTCAGACCCGTATATGAGCCAGGACCTTCACCCACAGCCACAGCATCAAGCTCTTCGGGCTGGAGGTTGTTCTGCTTAAGCAGTTCGTCTACAAATGTAGCCACCCTCTTGGCATGGTCGCGCCCAGAGTCACTCTCACGAAGCGAAATAAGCTCTCCATCCTGAACAAGACCCACTGAGCAGATGTCTGTTCCCGTCTCTATGCAAAGTATTAGTGCCATATCTTCTCTTTACCTACCTTTATTTATAACGCTTGAGGGCTTGGTCCATCTCACGACGAGCATCGTTAGCCTTCAGATACTCGCGCTTGTCGTAACTCTTGCGACCACGGGCAAGTCCGATAACGATTTTAGCAAGTCCGCGCTCATTAAGAAATAGACGCAGTCCTACGACCGTCAGCCCCTTATCCTGCAGCGAGCGAGAGAGCTTCGTGAGCTCCTTGGCTGTAAGGAGCAACTTGCGATCACGCTTAGGGATGTGGTTGTTGCACGTTCCCCAGCTGTACTCGGCAATGTTCACACCGCGAATCCACAACTCCCCCTCTGAGAAGTAGCAGTAGCTCTCCACCATTGAGACCTTACCCATACGGATAGACTTGATTTCAGTACCCACAAGCACCACGCCTGCCGTGTACTCCTCAAGAATCTCGTAGTCAAAGGTCGCCCTCTTGTTGCGTATGTTTATGTTCTTAAAATCTGCCATTTGTAGCCTCTTAATCACCTATTCTCTGTCGTACCACCTCAAAGAGCATAATCGCTGCCGCTGCAGATACATTGAGCGACTCAATAGCTCCAATCATAGGTATGGCAAGCTGCTCATCACAGAGCTTGAGCACCTCCTTTGAAATACCCTTCTCCTCCGAGCCCATAATAATCACCGTAGGCTTACGAAGGTCAGCGTCGTACATCAGCTTACGGCTATGCTCTGTCGCTGCCACAACCTGAAATCCTTCAGTCTTGAGAGCCTTGATAGTGTTTCTCACCGACCCTACACGCGCCACTGGTATGCGAGTGAGCGCACCAGCACTGGACTTCATCGCCTCAGCATTCACAGGCGCAGAGCTCTTGAGCGAGGTGATAATACCATGAGCACCAGCACACTCCGCACTGCGGGCAATACCGCCGAAGTTGCGCACATCCGTTACACCGTCAAAGAGCACAATAAGCGGCGTCTCATCCTCTGGCACGCGGTCAAGGATATCCTCAACCTCGACATACTCAATCTCGGCAATCTGAGCGACGATACCCTGATGGCTACCCCTTACAAGGCGGTTGAGCTTCTCCACGGGCACCTCCTGCACACGCAGACGATGACGGAAGCAGAGGTCACGCACCTCAGCCATAAGCTGACCCTCCGCGCCCTTGCGGATGTAAATCTTTTCAATCTGCTTGCCAGACTCTATCGCCTCCACAACGGGGCGGATGCCAAATACGATGTTATTATTAGCCATATCTCTATATTTTCGGCAAAGATACTAAATTATACCCAAAGCGCAAAACCCAACTACTCAACAGCCCTCTTACCCCTATTACATAGCTGTGCAAAGTCACAGTTGTTACAACTATTCTCATCCTGAGCTTGACAGAATGGCACTTGAGGGTCAAAGAGCTGCGAGAGCGCCCCCATAACCTGCTCCTCAAACGCCTCCGCAATAGAGCTATATAACACTATCGCCTCAGAGCCACGACCACGACCCTGACCCTCACGCAACAGTGGCGAGTACTCCGCCTGATTCATATCCCTCAGATAGTAGAGCGCTGGCTGTATGTCGCAATTATACCTACGGCTTGCAATCATGGCGTACATCAACGTGTTGATTGTATTACTCTGCCGCTGCGAAGCCTTACCATTAAACAGAGCCTCAAAACCAGCAAAGTAGAGGTGCTGCTCACCAGTCTTGTAGTCAATAATCCTCAGCGTGTTATCATCTAAAGTGTCTATTCTGTCGGCACGACCCTCAAGGGTTATCTGGTAGCGCTTACCTGCCGACTCAAAGGTGAATGGACAGCTAAAGGACTTCTCAAGGTCACGCACTGTAAAGTCGTGATTAGCAACATCATGAGCAATGAGATTATGCTTGAGATACCTAATCACTATACGCCTAACGATGCTCAGCTCACCAGTAAGGGTAATAGACTCCACATCCGCACCACCGAAGCACACTTGAGCAATAGCGCTATCAACACACTGGGCAATCTTACTGTCGGTTATCTGTAGCAGGCTGTGCAGTGTATCCTTCCGACCAATAAGGTCTGTGTAGAGCATCTCTGCCGCCGCGTGGAAGATGTTTCCAAACTCTTTGTTGTCAAGCCCCTCCTCAAGTGGGTCTACAACCTTAATACCAACAACATAGCGATAGTAGAATCGCATTGGGCACTGCACAAAGGTTGAGAGTGCTGTAGGAGAGAGGCTCTTCTCGCCATTTATGTAACCCTCAAGCGCCCCCATTGCCCTACTATCCTTTACAGCCGATATTGGGGTGCTGCGGAGAACATTTACTGGGCTTACGACCTTGTTGAACTCTATAGGCAACCCCGACTCATACTGAAGCTGCCGAATATATCGGCTTGGCTCACCACTACCCTTCTCGTCAGGCGTAGAGTTGTAGAGCAACCATACGCGCTCCGCACGCTCAATAAGGCGATAGAAGTAGTAGCCATAGACACCCTGATGGTGCTCTTGGGTCGGCATGTTGTATGCAAAACGCAGTGAGTAAGGGATATAGGAGTTGTCGGTAATCTTTGTACCAGGGAAGTTGCTCTCGCTCATGGAGAGTACAATCACATTCTTAAAGTCAAGATTTCTCGTCTCAAGGATACCCATAATCTGCAATCCCTCCAACGGTTCACCCTCAAAGGGTATTCTAACAGACTGCAGGTGACGACGCACCAATGAGGTGCAGAGCTTAACTGTCAGCTCAATATTACAACTACTCACCATATTGAGCAGCTGCTTTAGAGCCATTCTGATGCGTAGCATATACTCTATCTCTATCCTGCTGCCCTCTGTTGCCTCAGTTGTCGAAAGCACCAGCGAGATAGCGCCAATAATATACTCAATAAGCGCCTCGGAGCTACTCTGCGCCACAAAAATATGGTCAGCAAAGCTCAGAGAGCTAAGCATAGCTCTTGGAACGTTGTAAATTCGCTCATCAGCAATCTGTTTGCGCACAAGGTCAATCTGCTCTCTGCAACTATCAGATAGATATTGATGGGCAAGCAACCCTTCAACATCAACATAGTAGAAGTACTGCTCGCCATCCTTAATGCGCACATGGCTCTGAAGCTCAAGCAGTCGCTCCACAAACGAGTATGCAAAGGTCGCCTTGAGTGGGTAACCCATTGTCACATTGACTCCATCCTTACCATCTAACTGCTTACCCTTGACATGCTCAGGCAGCGCATAGAGCAGTGGCATAAGCAGATTCTCGTCGGTAAGCACAATAGCCGTATTGCGGTCAAAGGGTTTAGCACTCCCATCCTCATTGCGCTCAGCAATCTGCTCCAAAATTTGCGACACATAGTGACACTGAGCCACCGAAGTAGCCGTAGAGGCTACCGTAAGCTTTGAGATATTGCTCCTCAGGTCGCTGTGCGAGATTGATAGCGTAGAGGGGTAACGCTTTAGGTTCTGACGCATAAACCGACCCGCCTCCTGCACCTCACTTGTAAAGTAGTAGTCGCTATAGTCCCACGCAAAGTCAGCGTTGTAGCAATTTTTGAGGTGATCAAAGAGCACCTTCTCGCAGTCACTCAGCGCATTAAAGCCCGCAACGACGTAACGCCTTTCAGGGAGAAGTGGAGTATCTGAAGATTTGATTTTCTCAGCTGCATCGCGGTAAATCATACCAGTGTAGCCAATACCCAACTGCCTCAGATGATGTTTGTACTCGGTGTAGATAGTTGGCAGTGAGCGCCATATCTTCAAAAAGCGCTCCTTCTGCTCGCCTATAGAGCCGGCAGCGTTTATCGTCTTCCAGAAGCGACTCAGATAGAGCTTCTGCTCCTCGGTCAAATAGCTCACATCCGCCTCAATCTCCTTAATATCAGCCACATTGGTAAATAGCCGCACCGCATCGACCATATACTTATCCACCATATCAAAGTCGGCAATAAGCATATCTCCCCAGTGGTAGAAGCTATCAAACTCCTCCTTGTGATATTTGGAATAGATGCGATATAGCTCTGCAATAAGCCTTAGATTGTCCGCCGTGCGAAGCTCCGAGATGCTTGACATCAACTCATCTATAGTGGCAAAGCGTGGTGACCAGACAACCCCACCGCTAACCTCTTTGAGAGCCTCTGTAAAGAAGAGCCTTGCTCGCTGTGAAGGAAAGAGTATTGTGAGCGTTGAGATTTTACGCCCATACTTGCTATAGAGCTGCTCAGACAGCTCAGTAAGAAAGCTCTTCATACTACTCTACAGCCAATATCTCGCCACCAAAGAGCGAGTTTTTATTCCTGATAATGGTTGGTCTGCCCTTGTAGTATAGTTTTGCCGCAGTACTTGTCACAGCCTCCAATCGCTCGCTTACAGCTACACGCACCTCTGCCTCATGCGAAGCATCTATATCTGCCGCAACAGTCTGCAGAGCAATACCCTCCATCTTGGCTGTTGAAATATCTAGCTTGAAGTAACGCGCTGCGCCACCAATCTTAAGTCGGCTCTTGCCAGTACACTCCACAAGGGCATCTAACGCCTTTATGTCCATCGTGACATTCGCGCCCGCCTTGATATAGATGTCTAAAATCTTCTGTTCTACACAGCTCTCAAAGAGGGCTGTAGCACGAGAGATTGATATATTGTCAAGATTCTTGTACCATACCGTTACCTCTGTAGGGACAACCACCTGCTTGCTATCTACGCGCTCAATAATCTGCAGCACACCATTCTTATCCACCCCAGCACGGAAGCGTGACGAGAGATTACCCTTGGTATCATAGACAATCTTCAGCCCCTCGTCAGTCTCAACATGCTTGAATGTGATATTTATCGGACCATCAACAACCACCTTGCTAAATGGTGATAGCCACTCAGTCTTAGGCACTGAGGCGTTACGGACCACTGTTGTGAGCGAGTCTGGGCGCTCAACTATTCTATTCTGTGCAACTGCCCCATAGGCAATAATTGCTAACAGTGCAAAAATCACTTTTCTCATAGCTACATTCTCCTAAATTGATGTAAAGGTACAACAATTTATTGTATCATCCAACAAAACGGATGATATTTATCTCTGCAATGTAGCCACTCAGATAGTTTTTACCGTCACTTTATCACTCTGAGAATAGCAACCTTCGCTCTGTCAAAGGTAGATGTTGCTCCTTGGCTGCTGGTATAGATATTGGCGTTCCAAATGGCATCTGAGCCATCAGTCGCCAGCTACTATCAATACCCCACTGCTCAGCTACTGCGCTGTCTATAAGTGGATTGTAGTGCTGTAGGCTCGCTCCAAAACCCATCTGCTCAAGTGCTACCCAAACGGCAAACTGGTGCATGGCTGAAGTGTGTTCAGAGTAGATGTCAAACTTATCTGCATAGGGTGTTATCTCCCGCTTCATCCTCTCCACCACGCTGTTATCCTCATAGAAGAGTATCGTACCACATCCCGATGCAAAGCAGTTGTCAATCTTGTTGCGCGTAGCGACAAATGCCTCTGCAGATATTCGTTCAGAGAGCACCTGCTTGACAATACCCCACAGGGATAGGTGGTGCAGCCCAAAGAGTAGTACTATACGTGTTGATTGGCTGTTATACGCTGATGGTGTTGTTAGCAGAATCCTATCCACCACATGGAGGATATCCTGCTCGGTCGCTGTCATGGCTGCGCTTATGCTGTAGTAGGTACGACGATGCTCTAAAGCCTCAAGAAATGGTTGTCTCATATCAGTTTTTTCGCTGATATGTTGCAAACACTACGCCAACGAGCTAACAAAAGCCTCTATAGCTGCAAAAATATCCTCTAACGACTCTAAATCCTTAGTTGCTCGCTCTAAGGGACAGAGGTCCGTCTTGGCGCGATTGATAATATATGGCACGACCTGATTGTAGCTTATCTCTACATTGTTCTGCGCAAAAAGCTCTAAAGCCAACTGGCTAATAGTGTCGGCGTATACCCTTCTCACACCGCCCAAAATCATTATCGCAGCTGCTGCCCTGCCAACAACCTTATCCGCTACATCCGCTCCACTAAGTAATTGAGAATCTGCAGTGTAAAGCGTATATAAATCCTTCACACCACGATTGTAATACCTCTCAACTCTACCCTTATTACGGACAACGCACGAGCAGGCTGAGCTATGCAGTATCTCTATTAAACTATCCATCTACTCCGCAAATCTATCTGTCACAGCTGCACATGCGGCATCACCAGTAATATTTAGCACTGTGCGAATCATATCAAACACCCTATCTAATGCATAGAGCAGCGGCAGACCCTCAATAGGTATGCCAGCACTTACAAGCACAGCCACAACCATCAGCGTTGGTCCTGGAACGCCCGCCTGACCTATTGAGCCAAGCGATGCCGTAACTGTAATTGCAACATACTGAGCCATGGTAAGCTCTATACCGTAGAACTGTGCAAAGAATATCGCTACAAGGGTATAGTAGATAGCATTGCCAGTCATATTTATCGTTGCACCAAGTGGTATAACAAAGCCCGATGTCTGCTTGCTAATGCCCAAACTGTCACATGCAGACATAGTCACTGGCAGTGTAGCCATAGATGAAGCCGTTGAGAAGGCGATAATCTGTGGTCGCACCATAGCCTTGAAAAACTCCACCACACCAACTCTTGATAGCAGCATTATCGTGAGCGGATAGACTGCAAGCCCCATCACAAGCACCGCCAGAAGGTCTACCCACAGCAGATTTGCCACCTTGAGAAGTATATCAAAGCCAAAAGTACCCGTAGCCTCTGCCATAAGTCCAAATACACCTATTGGAGCTACAAGCATAACCTTGCCAATGCACCAAATTAGCGCCTCAAGGATGTAGTTCAAACCCGCATTTACCTTACCACGCTTATCATCACTCAGCGCCGCAATACCAAAGCCGAGGAAGAGTCCAAAGACAATGATTTGCAGTATGTTACCCTCAGCAAATGCCTTAATTGGATTGGCTGGAATCATACCTATAACAGTATCCCAAAATCCTGGAGTTGATGCTGTTTGCTCAGATGCCGTTGCTGCTGCGTTAATAAGTCCAACACTCTCCGCGCTAAGTCCTGACCCTGGCTGAAAAACAAGACCAGCAACTATTGCAATTACTATTGAGATAACAGTTGTAAGGAGTATATAGCCGATACTCACCACTCCAATCTTACCTGCCGAGCGGCTACCTCCGAGTGTCGCTGCACCAGAGATGATAGACACCGCTACAAGAGGTACTACAAGCATCTTGATAAGCTGAATAAAGAGCGTTCCAAGCGGAGCAAAAACAGCCGCTCCCTCACCCATAGCAATGCCTACAACGATACCCGCAACCATTGCCACAAGTATCCAGAAGCCGAGATTATTGATAATACGTTTCATAGCTAATTAGAATTTTGCAACAGCAAAGACAATGTTCGTTCTATCCTTGCAGTATGTTGAGTGGTCACCCGTTGATATATTCCACGCGCAGTATTGACCTTTATAGACCTCATTATTCTCTGTTGATGTCCAGAAGTATGCATCTAATTTACGCGACAATTTTGACTCAAGGCTACTGCGGAGTCTGTAGATCTTTGTCCACTCCTCCTTTGCAGGAAGATACCAGCCATCGCCTAAGTTTGCACACCAATAAAATACTGGATACTTACTCTGCCAACCACTTATGCGCTTGACAACATCCATATTCTTCTGACCGTCATACTGGTCTGTCGCGCCGATAAATTTAGTCTGCTCGGCACCAGAAGCCCACATCAGCGATGGCGAGCAAGTTACACTAATAATCTTGCCGTGTTTTCCCGAAGCATCAACCTCAAAGACTACACCACGCTTGCCACTCTCTTCGTAGATATCACCCACACGATAGACCTTGTTTGACGACTGCATATAGTTACTTGAACTACTACCTGAATTAGAGAGCGTAACTTTCGCTACAGCAATAGCATAGCTGTGATAACTCTTTCGGCTTTTGAGGTTGCCACCACTCTTCATACCGACATCATAGACACACTTCATACCACCCTCTTCTGTGTAGCTCTCAGTGGACGAGAAGTAGAAGTTGTCACTTAATTTGTCAGTTAAGCGTGGCTCAATTAGAGCCTTATTTCGCTGAATAGTCTCCAACTCGCCCTTTGCTGGCAGATACCAACTACTACCCAAGTCTGCGCACCACTTAAATGCAGGGTATTTTGCACGCCATTCAGGTATCTGCTTAACGAGCTTAAAGTTCTTCTCGCCGTCATAGGTGTTTGTAGCACCGATATTACGCTTTGCCTCACTGCCGACAGCCCACACTACCATATTAGTGCTCTTTTTGAGGCTTACTATCTTGGCTGTATTGCCGCTAATCTCAAAGATTACACCCCTATTTATACCATCATCGTAAACATCACCAATCTTAAAATTGCCACTTACTGTTGGAGTTGATACAGGCGCAGGGGTGTATGAAGAACTACCGCTACCAAATTTAGCTACAGCGCGGACATAAATTGCTCCGTGCTTGTAGTATGTTCCTACATAGCCGTCTGATGTGCGAATATGAACAGCTCCATAGCTGCCGTCATAGAATCTATCCGTCTCTGTTGATGTCCAGTACCAACCCAAATCTCCTCTATTTACTATCTTCACGCCACCCTTTGCCTCAAGAGTAGGATTGATAGCATTGCGCACAGACTCATCAAGAACAAATTTCTTAACCTCTTCTTGTGCAGGTAGATACCAGTCGTTACCTAAACTTGCGCACCAATTAAAAGATGGATATTTTGTCTGCCAGCCTGATATAGATTTGACAATGTTTGTATTCTTCTGTCCATCGTCAGTATGCTTCGTTCCAATCAGTCGCTTCTGCTCAGCCTTGTCTGCTGCCCAGACAACCTTTCCAGGAGCTTGTTGTAGACTCAAAATCTTACCGCTTCTGCCATCTGCGCTTACCTCAAAGACAACACCCTCCTTTACACCGTCATTGTAGTAGTCGCCGACCTTGTATACGCCCTTGCCAGAGGTTATTTGCCCGCTTGGAGTAGAAGATACTGGAGAAGATTGCTTTGTAAGCGAAATATTGACTGTCGTAGTCTTACCCTCTGTAACAGTTATAGTCTGTGTCTGAGAGTTATACCCAGACTTTGATACCACAAGCGTATGGTTACCAATAAGAATATTACCCATCTCAAGCGGTATACGCCCTACGGCATTGCCGTCAAGAGTCACATCTGCCATAATTGGTGTACCAGAGACAAGCAGCGAGCCATATATAGGCGTTGGAGCAGGCAGTGTATACTTCTGATTTTGCTCTTTTGAGGATATCTGCCTTGTTATTGATGTGGTACGATACCCCGCCTTGCGAGCCTCAAAGATGTATGTTCCCGCTGTAAGCGTTCCAGTCCAGCTACCACTACCCTTCATAATGTTGTTTACCCAAATCTCGGCACTCTCTGGGGCTGTAATTGTTACTGTAGCCACATCGGCTGTAAGGGTGATAATTCGCTCTACCTTACTGCCCGCAACGGTAAAACTACCACTCTGCGAGTGATATCCTGATGCAGAGACCGTATAGTTGTATGTTCCATTCTCAAGCACAATCTGCATTGCGCCATCCTGAAGCGTGTATAGCGTTCCATTGATAGTCACAACCGCATTTGTTGGCTCTACAGCAAAGACCACAAATTGCGGCTTTGAGGCTTGCGTGTCTACATTCTGACGGAAGGCGATACTTCCACTATTGACCTCAATAGCTTGGCTGTACTCCATCTTGCCATACTTAACCTTCAGCGTATGCGCTCCAATCAGCACATCCTTGACCGTAAGGCTGTTTGTAGCACCCGTCTGACCCTTATATAGGTCGTCAATGTATATGTCGGCATTAGCCACATTGGTATTTACAATAATGCTAAATGTCTGATTTAGTGCTGCTTCAAGCTCATATTCACGATTACCCTCAAGGTTAAGCGTAACCTCGTTGCTCTCGCCAAACTCTGGACTAAAGAAGTAGAATCGGGTGTTAGGCTTCGCCGTCATCTCAAGGATAAGCACATTGTCGTAGTAGTCCGCCACCTTCTGCTTTGTATGGTCAGTATTTGAGCGCATCTTAACCTCAAGAGCCTCAATCTGCTGACGGTTCATACGGTCAAACTTAATCTTCACACGCGCACACGCCTGACGAGAGTGGTCAAGTCCTATAGGGTCTATATTCACGCCCGTAAGGGCATCTTGTTGCACCGCACGCAGTGACGCAATGTCAATAACAATAGAATTTTCTACCTGTGCCGTAGCTGTTGCACAAATCAGTAGTGATAGGAGTATTGTAAATATCTTTTTCATAATCAGCATGTTATCAGTTTTAGAATGAAGCCACTGCACGAAC
This sequence comes from Rikenellaceae bacterium, assembly GCA_015059805.1. Lineage (GTDB taxonomy): Bacteria > Bacteroidota > Bacteroidia > Bacteroidales > Rikenellaceae > Alistipes. Next base: position 41,669 of record SUZO01000007.1, on the reverse strand, counting down.
TGTAAAGTTACCAGTTTTGATTCCTGTAATGTATATCACGCCCTTTTCTTTGTGGTAGGCGTTTGCTTCGGAATAAAAACCAATCTTTTTAGGACATTCGGTTGAAGACCAATACTCTTCATCCTTATAGAGCCACTCTCCGCCGTATGCAACAACTGTTTTATTTACAGTATCATAGGCAGCAAATAACCTCTGCAATTCGCCTATTGCCGGTAGATACCAACCTACGCCCAAATCAACGCACCACGCAAAGGCTGGATAGTTTTTTCTCCAATCTTTTCTACGAGAGACTTTTGCTAAATTATGTAAGCCCTCTGTTTCGTGCTTTGCCTTTATTAAAATTTTGTTTTCATAACCCCAAACCAAACCTTTTGACGATTGTGTCATACTTACAATCTTGCCGTGATAGCCGTCTGAATCCACCTCAAAGACCACTCCCTCCTTTACTCCGTCGTTGTAGTAGTCGCCTACCTTATATGGAGCAGATGTTCTACTCTTTGTGATACTATTTTTCTCAAAAGCATATACAGCACGCACACTCTTCTCAGTATCCTTTCCTTGCCAACAATTAACAGAACCATACTTAAAATTGAGGTTATATGTGTAGTTGGCACTATATTCTGAGGAGGAGAGAATATATGCATCCTCTTTATTTTTTGAGCCCAATGTAGCCATCCCATTTAGGCTCAACACCAGATTTATCTGCTTCTTATTCTCATAAATCACTCTCAACTCTCTAATTGTTGGCAGATACCAACCCTCGCCTAAGCCAGTACACCACCTGACTGCTGGATAGTCTGTTGCCCAATTTGGCATAGCCATAATTCTAGCCATATTATACGATGCATCTGACCAATCTGTCGCGTGGCAGGATTGTTTTTGTGTGCTCCACTTTGCTACCCCCTCTACAACAGAGACGATTTTTACTTGTGGAGCGGTCTGGAATACAATGCCCTGAACTCCGTTTACGGTCACTATATCGCCGATTTTGTAGTCATCTTGAGCTTTATGCTCTGTAAGGGAGACGCTGACAGTCGCCGTTTTACCCTCGGTAACTGTTATACTCTGCGAGTATGGAGCATATCCACTCTTTGAGACAGTAACCTTGTGATTTCCAATAAGTATGTTACTAATTTTGAGTGGCGTTGTACCTACACTCTTGCCATCTATAGCAACTTCTGCCATAAGAGGCGTTCCATCCACCATTACAGAGCCTACTATTGGCGTTGGCGCTGTAAGAGCATAGCTCTGCTGTGGTTGCGCCGAGGTAATATGCTTTGATAGCGTAGTTGTTCTATGCCCCGCTTTACGAGCCTCAAAGATATATGTTCCCGAAGTCAGATTACCACTCCAACTTCCCACTCCCCTCTTCTCGCCATTTATCCAAATCTCGGCACTATCTGGTGCAGTAAGTGTAACATTTGCAATATCTGCCTTGAGAGCAATACGCTTCTCTACCTTTGCTCCCGAAACTGTAAATGTGCCACTCTGAGGATGATATCCCGCCGCTGTTACAGTGTAGTTGTATGTGCCACTATCAAGAACTACTCGCATCGCTCCCTCTGTAAGAGTATAGTGCTGATTGTTGATAATAACTACGGCAGTGGCTGGCTCAACGGCAAAGACAACAAATTGTGGCTCATTTGCCGCTGTGTCTACATTCTGACGAAAAGATATACTACCTCCATTGACCTCTATCTTCTGTTCGTGGCTAACTGCTCCGTAAGTAAGTTTTAGTGTATGCGCACCAATAAGCACCTCTCTTACTGTCAAACGCATTGCAGAGTCGGTCTGACCCTTAAAAATGCCGTCAAGATAAACATCTGCTCCCGCGACATTGCTATCCACAATAATGCTGTATGTCTGATTAAGGCTCGCAAGCATCTCATATTCACGATTTGCCTCAAGGTTGAGCGTAACCTCATTACTCTCGCCAAACTCTGGACTGACAAAATAGAAGCGGGTATTAGGCTTGGCGGTCATCTCAAGAATTAGCACATTGTCGTAGTAGTCCGCTACCTTCTGCTTTGTAAGGTCAGTATTTGAGCGCATCTTAACCTCAAGAGCATCAATCTGCGCCTTGTTCATTCGGTCAAACTTAATCTTCACACGCGCACACGCCTGGCGAGAATGGTCTACACCGATTGGGTCAATATTCACGCCCGTAAGTGCATCTTTTTGTACAGCACGGAACGATTTACTATCCAAAATAATAGAGTTCTCTACTTGAGCTGTAGCTGTCAAGCAGATAAACAGTGTAAGCAGAAAGGCGAGAAATTTTTTCATAGTTACCTTGATATATAATCTGTCCAATATACAAAGGTAATAAAAAAAATAGAGAGGAACAACAAATATTGCTCCTCTCTCCCAAATAAAAACCAACCAGCTCCCACTAACGAAGCATCTTAAGACGCTTGTCAGCTGGAGTTGCCTTGCGGAATGATACAGCATAACCACCACCAGCGGCTACATTCTGCTTAAGTACGCTCTTTGATGTACAGCGCACCTCGCGGATTGTATAAGCCTGTGGATTTGTCTTATAATGAGCATCCTCGGCATCAGCATAAATCTTTGCTACATATACCTGCTCAGGCTCAAGGAAGTCAAGAGCTACGGTAGATGTACGAGCATCGTAACCCGCTACACTACCCAAGAACCACTCGCCACTATCCTTAGCCTTGCGGGCAACGGTAATATACTCGCCAACCTCAGCCTCAATATAGCGGCTATCTGACCAATCTACAGCAACATCCTTAATAAACTGGAATGCATCCATAAAACGCTCATAGTTCTCTGGTGTATCTGCAGCCATCTGCAGTGGAGAGTAGAGTGTAAGGTATAGCGCAAGCTGATTACAGATTGTAGCATTTACGTGTGAATGGTTGTTTGGATTGAGCTTTGACACCTCCATCTCAAACAGACCTGGAGTGTAGTCCATAGGACCACCCTGAAGGCGTGTAAATGGAAGGATACATACGTGGTGTGGACGAGTACCGCCAAATGACTGATACTCCGTACCGCGAGCCGACTCATTACCGATAAGGTTTGGATATGTACGGCACAAACCAGTAGGACGAACTGCCTCGTGAGCATTTACAACAATCTTATGCTCAGCAGCCTTCTTAACCGCGTAGAGATAGTGGTTATTCATCCACTGACCATAGTGATACTCTCCGCGAGGGATAATATCGCCCACATAACCACTCTTGAGCGATGTATAGCCATACTTATTCATCAACTTATAAGCAGCATCCATATGACGCTCGTAGTTACGAACAGAAGATGAAGTCTCATGGTGCATCATCAGACGAACACCCTTGCTATGTGCATACTCGTTCAGCGCCTTAATGTCAAAGTCTGGATATGGAGTCACAAAGTCAAAGACATAGTCCTTGGTCTTGCCAAACCAATCCTCCCAGCCGACATTCCAACCCTCTACAAGCACCTCATCAAAGCCGTGCTCAGCGGCAAAGTCGATAAGACGACACACGCGAGTGTTATTTGCCGAGTGCTTAGGGCTCTGCTTAACCTTTGTATAGTCAGTAACACCGAGCTGTACTGCAGGCAAGTCCTCGGTATAAGCCCAATTACCACCACCTGCAATCATCTCCCACCAAACACCTACATACTTCACTGGCTTAATCCAAGATGTATCCTCGTAAGCACAAGGGTCGTTAAGGTTAAGGATGAGCTTTGACGCAAGAATATCGCGGCAGTCGTCAGATACCATAACTGTACGCCAAGGGGTGCGGCAAGGAGCCTGAAGATAACCCTTCCAGCCCTGCGCATCTGGTGTAAGGTGGCTGTGGAATACCATCTTCTTATCATCAAGGTCAAGGTGCATACAAGAGTAGTCTACAAGCGCTGCCTCGTGGAGGTTGATGTAGAGTCCATCGTCAGTCTTCATCTGAAGTGATGTCTGAACACCAGTAGCTGAGAATGGAGTCTGTGAAGAGTTTGGAGTGATTGCCTGCTGCATAAGACCACGAATCTCACTGAGGCGTGAACGGTGGTACTCATACTCCTGAGTGTCGTAGTCACCAGGAATCCACCACGCTGTGTGGTCGCCAGTCATTGCAAACTGAGTCTTCTCCTCCTTAATTACAAAGTAGGTAAGCTCTTTCTGCTCAGGAAAAACATATCTAAAACCTAACCCTTCATTGTAGAGACGAAATACAATATCCATCTTGTACTTACGCTCTTTCTGCTCAAGTGATACAACCATCTGCTTGTAGTTGTCGCGGATAGTTGCAACCTCTCCCCATACCGGAGTCCAAGTTGTATCAGAGTCGCTACGAGAAACGCCAGTCTGGCGGAAGTTGTTGTATAGCGATACTGATGCACCGTGGTCTGACTTTGTAATCTCCTCGCCAAATGATATTTGACGGTCCTGACCACGAAGCTCAAGACCCATACCACTTGGGAGGACTACAGCCTTACCCTTGTAGTCAAGGCTGTAGAGCGGAGTTCCATTCTCGCCAATCTCAAAGGTAAGTGTAAGATTACCATCTGGAGAGGTGAGAGTCTCCTTTGCAGAGATGCTCAGTGCTGCAGCTACTGCAAAAAGTGTTAAAAATAGCCTTCTCATAATATATTATCTCTTATATTCTACAATTATTGCACTGTATGGAGCTACCTTTGTTGTATCATCTACAACAGCCGCCTCTCCTGTAAGTACACAACGACCATCCTTGAGTGAAGAGCTAATCTCAGCGTAGTTTGACCATGGAATAGTCTTAGTGTCACCTGAGTTGTTGATATATACAAATACCGCATCTGTATCGTTGTAACGGAAGTATGCGTATGTGTTATCACGAGTCATAAAGTGCATAGTGTGACCAGTGTGGATAACCTCCTTGCTCTTTCTCCAGTTAAACAGACGAGCTGTGTAGTCAAATAGCTCCTTATTCTGACCCTTGCGCCCCTCAGCAGTAAGCAGATTGGTCTTATCACCAGCCCAGCCACCTGGGAAGTCAATTCTTAGACCACCATGACCCTGACGAAGGTCAGCAGAGCAGAGCATCATCTCCTCACCATAGAAAATCTGAGGAATACCACGCATAGTTGCAAGCATGGCAAGAGCTATCTTTGCGCGACCAGGGTTACGATTGATAACATCACCGATACGTGTTGTGTCGTGGTTGTTTGTGAAAATCATCATATTATCAAGGTCGTGATATACAAAGTCGTGAGACAGACAGTCATACACGCGAGTCATACCCTGACCCCAGCCTGGGTTATCGCAAGATAGAGCGTGGCAGATAGCCTCCTGAAGTGGGAAGTCCATAATTGAGCGGAGGTTACTATCAAAGCCATCCTTATTTGCATTACCACCCTGCCAATATGCAAGCTGAGGTATAGATGATGTCCAGCACTCACCTACAATATTGATATTAGGATACTCTGACATCACTGACTTGCACCACTGGCTCATAGGCTCCTTCTCGTTGTATGGATATGTATCTACGCGGAAACCATCAAGGTCTGCATACTCAATCCACCATACTGCCCACTGCTTGAAGTAGTTAAGCACATACTCGTTATTCAGATTCATATCAGGCATAGATGGTACAAACCAGCCGCTCTCCTGAAGATTTAGGTCGTATGCCGAAGCATTAGGGTCCATATTTGTTGAGAAGCAAACATTTGTACCAGTGTACTCAGGGAATACATGTACCCAATCCTTAAATGGCATATCTTTCATCCACCAGTGAGCAACACCGCAGTGGTTTGTCACAACATCCATAATAACCTTAAGGTCACGCTGGTGAGCCTGTGCAACAAACTCCTTATAAAGTTCATTGTCACCAAAGCGAGGGTCAATATGGTAGTAATCACCACAAGCATATCCGTGATAAGACTCTCTTGGCTCGTTGTCAAGGAGCAGCGGTGTAGGCCAGATGGTTGTAGCACCTAAAGAGGCGATATAGTCCAGTCCGTTAATCATACCCTGCAAGTCACCACCGTGACGACCGAAGAACTCTTTACGATTAGCCTTCTCAGAGGTGCACTCTGTGGAGTCGTTCTCAGGATTTCCGTTACCAAAACGGTCTGGCATAAGCAAGTAGATTGCATCCGCTGTAGTAAAGCCCTGACGACATGCAGAACCCTCACGACGCTCAGCAATGGTGTATGGATACTTAAAGCACTGGTCACCATTCTTAAAGACAAGATAGTATGTTCCAGCCTTAGCGTTGGCATCTACAGCCACATCAGCAAAGAGGTAGTTTGGACTATCAGCCTTATGAAGAGCTGTAATCTCTACCCCATCACCACCCTCAATGGTGAGGCTGTACTGAGAAATATTCTCTCCACCAATAAGCAACTGTAGTGGGGTCTTCATTCCGGTCCACCAACTCAGTGGCTCAACGCGAGAGATTTGAGTTGTAAAGTCCGCAACAGAGTTGGGATCAAAAGATGCACTCTGAGCGCAAGAGCATAGGCTCAGAGCTGCAAATAATACCATTAACTTCTTCATATTACTCTGTAATTATATTCCAACCCCAAGCTGCAAGGTTGATGTCGTTAAACGAAATAGGTTCTTTTGTAAGGTTTGCATAGACTGTTACAGAGTTACCCTCTACAGCTCGCTTGAAGGCGAAAACTCCCTGAGGAGCATCCTCAATATACTCAATCTTACCGCCACGCTCACCTGCAGCCAGAGCCGCATTGTTGTGACGAAGAGTAGTAAGCTCCTTGTATAACTCTGTATACTCATTTACCTCCCATGCAGGGATATGGTCCTTCTCAAAGAACTCAAAACGCTTGTTCCAACCCATCTCCTGACCAGTATAGATTAGTGGCTGACCATTTGGAAGTGTAAATGTAAGTACTGCCATAACCTTTGCAGCATCACCCATACGCTCAAACTCAGTTCCTGCCCAAGAGTTCTCGTCGTGGTTTGATGTAAACATAAGGCGGAATGCCTCAGCAGGTGTGTTAGCAGCATCCTTAGCGATATACTCCTTAAGCTCCGCTACGCCTTTCTCGCCGCGAGCAATAGCGTTGAGCAGGTGGTGAAGTTCCCAAGCGTATGATGCGTCAAAAGAGCCATTGTGAAGCTCTGGATGCTCACCCTCAGCAAGCCAATACATCTGTGGATAGTCTGCACGAATAGCTGGGATAACAGCCTTCCAGAAATCAAATGGCATCTCGCAAGCCATATCGCAACGGAAGCCGTCAATGCCACGCTCCATCCAGAAACGCATTGCCTTCTCCATCTCGGCACGCATGTCGTGGTTGTCATAGTTCAGCTTTGCAATATCTGTCCAGTCATACTGAACGATAGTATTGCCATTCTCGTCACGCACATACCAATCTGCAGGACGCTCGTTAATCCACAGTGCATCTGGAGAGGTGTGGTTTGCTACCCAGTCAAGGACAACCTTAAGACCAAGCTGGTGAGCCTTTGCTACAAAAGCATCAAAATCCTCAAGCGTTCCAAACTCTGGATTTGTAGCGCAGTAGTCTGAAATTGCATAGTAAGAGCCAAGAGTACCCTTACGCTCCTTTACACCAATTGGATAGATAGGCATAAGCCAAATAATATCCGCACCCAGCTCTTTAAGGCGTGGCAGATGCTCAGCAGCAGCAGTAAATGTACCCTCTGGGGTATACTGACGCACATTCATCTCATATACTACCGCATTGTATGTCCAATCTGGATGTGCGCCCTGCGGAGTATTGTTGCAGCAAGAGGTAAAAATCATTGCTACAAGCAGAGATAGTGATAAAAACTTCTTTAACATAGTATATTAGGTTTTATAATTTCCTTTTTAGGAACCGGAGAGCCGGTCAAAGCCCTCCGGTCAAAGATACTACTGCTCTACAATAGTATATGGGTGTGCAAAGATGTTAAGAACGTATGTTACAGTACCGCTCTTTACAGTCTTAAGGTTTGCTCCGTCCTGAGTAAGGTTAGTAGCATCGCCACCGAGGTTGATACCCCAGTCAGCGTTGAAACGTACCTTATACTCGTTATCAGCAGGAACATTGTTGATAGTTACATTCCAAGTCTGTGTAGTCTCGTTGTAAGCCATCTCAACATCAGTACCCCAAGCGCCAAATACATCACCATTACCAATAAGACCTACCTTTGTGATAGCTGTAGTGGTAAGAGTATTTGCATAGTAGTCAAACTTGATGTGCCAAAGACCTGGCTCAAGAGTGATGTTGCCTGCGCCGCCATCAGTGCTGATAACGCCGTCAGCCATACCATAGTTAATACCATCCCAGTTAAGGTCAGTGCAGAACTTAAACTCCTTTGATTCAGCGTTAGGCACATAGAAGTAACCTGTAAGAACGCCATTGTCGCCCTTGATTGTTGAGTGTGCAGCATCATGACTCCAACCCTGATAAGCACCGATAATGTGGAGCAGTTGTGGAGCTGGACCAGCCTCAGTAAGAGTGTAAGGAGCGTCAAAGAGGTTAAGGGTAAAGGTTACCTTACCATTATAACCAGCCTTGAGGTTACCGCCACCCATTACAAGGTTGTCAAATGCACCACCGAGGGAGATGTTGTAGCCATTGCCCTCAGCATCAACTACATCCCACATATCGTTGAAACGAACCTTGTACTCCTTCTCAGCAACAACGTTCTCAACAACAGCAGTCCAAACGCCCTTCTCTGCATCGTAAGTGAACTTCGCAGCATCAGCATCCCAGCCACCTACAGCCTCACCAATAAGACCGATAGATGTAAGAGGTACATCAACAAGCTTAAGGTTCTCAAGGTCGAAGTGGATGTAGTGCAGACCTACAGTAAGTACGATATTGCCTGCATCACCGTCAGTTGAGATAGCACCATCCTTCATACCATAATTAGTACCGTTCCAGTTCTGCTGTGTAGTGAACTTAACCTCGTTCTTACCCTCAGTGTCAGCAAGGATATTTACAAAGCCACGGAAGATACCATCATCACCTGCGAGCAGACGAGAGCAAGCACCAGCTGGGTTCCAATCCTGGTAACCACCTGCGATATAGAGAATAGCCTCCTTATCGAGGGTTACAGCAACAGCGATGGTATCGCTAACAGACTCAAGACCCTCTACAGCAGCAGTTGCAGTAACTGTAAAATCTACTGCATACTCACCACCCATAGAGATGCCAAGTGCAGCGAGCAACTCGCCGTTAGTAGTTGAATAGTAGAGCTTAGAAGTAGTAGTAAGAGCTACAGCCTCGCCGCCATTTACAGCTGCAGATACAGCATACTCAACCTCGGTCTGAATACCGAACTTTGCAGCAGACCAAGTGAGTGTAAACTCCTCAGCAGCAGTAACATCGTTTACCACAACAGCGTTGTGAGCAACAATGTCAAGGTTGCGTGTAGGAACTACCATCTCGTCTGCATCGTGGTTACAAGCACCCAAAGAGAGAAGTGCTGCAGCCGACAAAATATATTTCCAAATTTTCATAATCTTTCTGTTTTATTTAAGAGTGGCAGACGGAGCTGCCACTCCATTGTTTGTTACTCAGCTGCTACAGTTGCAAAGATTGGAGATGGATTTGTTGCATCCTCTGCAAGAGTAGGAATATCACCACGGAAGTTGATAGTAAAGCGAACCTTACCAGAGAGCTCTGTAGTGATGTTGTCACCACCAACAGTCATATGGTTAATATCACCACCCCAGTTCATCTCCCAAGGGTTAGCCTCAAAGTCACCACCAGTAAGGCGGAACTTAAACTCACCACCAGCGCAGTTATCGCATACGCCAGACCAAACCTGACCATTAACATCGGTGCAAGTAAGAGCGAGGTCGTTAGCAACCTCCCAGCCACCTACAGCGCTACCAATAACATTAACAGCACCAGCCTTTCTGAGCTTAACAGAACCAGTAGAGAAGTCCTCTACAGTCTCAACAGTAATCCAGTAAGCACCGCTATTTGCAGCCTCAATTACGATATTTTCGCCACCTGGAGTCATTGAGTCCATGCTACCACCGAGGTTTACATCCCAGTTTGGACCCTGAGTAAACTTGAACTCAACATTTGCAGTTGCATTCTCAGCATTTACAAGGTAAACAAGACCCTCAAACTTGAAGCTATCCTCACCAGTCTCCCAAAGAATTGGAGCAGTATCTGGAGCCCAACCCTGGTGGTTACCTGGAACGTGGATATAACGACGAATCCAAGGAGCAGTAGTAGCTGCAACAGTGGTAATCTTAAGAGTGATAGCCTCTGACTTCTTTGTATATGCTGCGCTATTTACATTGTTTGAGATAGCAGAAGTTACATAGAGAGAGATCTCTGAAACCTCGCCAGCAGGAAGAGCAAGACCCTTCTCGTCAACAAGAAGATTGTTCAGAGCCTCCTTTGACATAGTGTAGCTTGTAGTGAAAGACTGACCAAGCTGTAGCTCTGCACCACCATATACAGCGTAAAGGCTATATGTAACCTGTGCAGGATAACCGTAATCAACCTCACTCCAAGTGAAGGTAACGTTGTTAGAAAGAGTAGCCTCCTCCACAACAATATCAGCATGAGGGTTAAGCACTGGATTGAGCACCTCCTCAGCTGGTGCAGCGTAGGTCTTCTCAACATCCTGACAAGAGAATGAGAGCAGAGCTGCTGCAACTATCGGTAAATATTTCAAAATTTTCATTGTTTCAATATTTTATTGTTTAATAACCCTTGTTCTGAGTAAGGTTTGTATTAGCAACCAAGTCCTCATCAGGAATTGGGAAGAGCTTCATGTGAGCAGCAAGTGCCTGACCAGACTCTGCACCACCCTTGAATGGCCATACATAGCTACCCTCAACAAACTTGTCAAAGCGGATAAGGGTTGTACGACGAAGACCCTCCCAGTAGAGCTCACGAGTAATCTCAGTGAATACATTGTCAAGTGTAATGCTTGTAATTGCTGGGTTAAGACCTGCACGCTTCTGAAGATCTGTAATGCACTTTACAGCCTTAGCATCTGAAGTAGTACCACCATCGTAACGAGTCTTTGCCTCAGCATAGATAAGGTACATCTCAGCTGCTCGGATAAGTGGGAAGTCGATAGAAGCAAACTGCTCAACAACATTTGTGTGCTCGCCATAGAGGTCTGTAGCATCAGAGTGAAGGTTGTTGAACTTGAATACGTGCCAGCCAGAAGTGAAGGCGTCAATAGCCTGCTCCTTCTTGTCAGAGTACTTGAGTGATACAAGCGCACGCTTGTCTGTAGTAGTAAAGTCGTCTACATTCTGACCAACAGCAGCACCGTCAGCAGCAGCACCAAGAAGGTTTGCAACAAACTGTGTTGAAGTATTCAAACCAGCCCAACCTGCAGCAAGACCGAGGTTGTTATTGTTGTTTGTACTTGCAGCGATAAAGTATGTAGTACCACCGTAAGACTGAGTCTTGTTTGCATCATAGCAAGCAGCCAGAACAATCTCACCTAGGGCATCAGGATTCTGACCATTGTCACCCATAAAGAGCTCGCGGTACTCTGGAGCAAGAGTGTACTTGTCAATTACCTGCTCTGCAGCATCCATAGCCTGCTGATAAACCTCCTTATCCTCTGTGCCGAGGTAAGTCTTGTGGTTGATAAGCAGACGAGAGAGAAGACCATAAGCAGCACCCTTGTCAAGGCGTGGGTAGGTCTGAGTGTGAACAGCCTTAAGGTGTGACTCCTCAGAAACGAGCTCCTCAAGCTCTGCCTTCAGCCAAGCGTAAAGCTCTGGAGCAGTAGTCTGCTGTGGCTTTACAGCACCCATAGGGTCAGCCTCAGTAGTAAATGGAGGGTTGCCGAAAGTGTCAAGGAGTATCCAGTAAGCCATTGCACGAAGTACGCGAACCTCAGCACGCTCAATAGCAATCTCTGGATCAGAGTCGTCTGTGTTACGGAGATACTGGTTTGCAAGGGTAACCATCATCACGCCACGAACATAAGTAGCGTAGATAGCATCATTCTTTGTAGTTGTCCAGGTGTTGGTAATAATCTCCTTTACCCAACCGTCACCCCAAACACACTTAGCCTCATCGGTTGTAAGGGTATTGACAGACCACCATGCACGGATAAACTCAGATGCACCAGCGTCACCAACTGCGATATCGCTACTACCAGCGCCATCGTTACCAGTAAGGTTAAAGCTACCATAAATCTTTGCGAGCTGGCCAAGACGATATGTAGGATTCGAAAATGCATCATCATTGCCGACAATATCACTTGACATCGGCTCCTGATCAAGCACGCCAACACATGAAGTGAGGGCGAAAGCCGCAGCAGCGGCAAGAATCATTATCTTTTTCATATTTTTCACTCAATTAAAAGTTAATACCCAAGCGTACGCTGTAAATGCGTGGACGTGGATAGATATTACCGTCAATACCACCAGCTACAGAGCTCTCAGGGTCAAGACCGCTGTACTTTGTAAGTGTAAAGACATTCTGAACACCTGCAGCAACACGGATAGAGGTCTTGCACTGACCGATATTGCGGAAGGTATAACCGAGGTTAATATCATCCATACGGAAGAATGATGCATCCTCAAGGAACATATCAGAGAGTGACTGTGCAGTTGTTGGGTTAGCTGTAAAGCCATACTTAGCACCTGCAGCCTGAGTATTTACAAGGTAGCCCTTATCAATTACGTCACGATAGTATGCTGTAGCAGAGCTACGAAGTACATCGTTGAACATATAGTTACCAACTGTTCCGTGACCATTGAAACCAAAGTCCCAATTCTTGTATGCGAGCTTGAGGCTAACGCCATAGAAGAAGTCTGGGTTTGGACTCTTATTTGACATATAACGGTCCTCGTTAGTAATCTGACCATCCTGGTTGCGGTCTACAAGAGCATTCTGGATTGGATTGCCCTCAGCATCATAAACCTGCTGCCATACATAGAATGTATATGGAGAGTAGCCAACCTGGTGACGCTGAACAGTGTTACCAGTACCACCACCAGCACCACCAAGGTCGATGTATGCTGAAGGAAGCTCAGTAATCTTAGTCTGCTGCCAAGTACCGTTAAGACCAATCTGGAGGTTCCAGTCCTCAGTCTCTACAGGAATAAAGTTGAGAGATACCTCGACACCCTTATTCTCCATAGCACCGATGTTCTGGTATACATAGTTAGAGAAGTTTGCACCCAGAGGTACGTTTACATAAGAGATAAGGTCGTCAGTATAACGATAGTAAGCATCAACGCTACCGTTGATTCTACCACGAAGGAAACCGAAGTCCAAACCAACGTTGTAAGTAGTAGTCTCCTCCCACTTAAGGCTCTCGTTGTAAGCATTTGGACGAACTGGGAAGTAGAACTGATCAGGACCAAGTGGGTACTGAGTAGTAGGGTTCTGTGAAGTAGTTGCAAACTGAACTGCTGCATAGTTGTCACCAAACTCCTGCTGACCAGTGATACCCCAGTCTAAACGAAGCTTGAGGGCAGATACAGCCTCAGAATCCTTAAGCCAGCTCTCCTGAGCGATGTTCCATGCAACAGCTGCTGATGGGAAGTAACCCCAACGGTTCTTACCTACAAAGCGAGAAGAGCCATCGGCACGCATTGTAAATGTTACAAGGTAGCGAGAGTCATAAGCGTAATTAACACGACCATAGAATGATACAAGGGCGTTACGTGATGCAGAGAGAGTTGTATCGCCAATCTGTGTTACATCAAACAGAGTCAGTGTAGGATCTGCTGGAGCGATACGACCATAGTTACGGTTAGTAGTCTCAGAGTAGTTCTTTGACCAAGAGTAACCGAGCATAGCGTTAATGCTGTGGTTATTAACCTCCTTGTTATAGTTTGCATAGAACTCAAGGAGCTGGTTGCTGTGGAGGTTGTTATAGTTGCTATAACGACCACGAGTCTTATACTTACCATCATCACCACCATCGCGATTAGCGAAGATAGAGCCTGGCATATTACCCTTATTACCAGTTGTAGAGGTAATATCCAAACCGAGGTTGAGGTTGAAGCTCAAGTCCTCAAAGCCATGTACCTTATAATCTACCTGGAGGTTACCAATAGCACGAAGAGCCTCATTACCATCCCACTGATCGTAGAGCATAGAGAGTGGGTTGCAAGCAGTAAGGTCTGTAGACCAGTTGTTATAACCGTTGTTAGTAGTATAGTCAATATTACCATCAGCATCGTACACATAAGGAGACTGTGTAGGGTCATAATATACAGCCGAGCCAATAACACCACCATCAATATAGTTTGCGCGGTTGTAGATACCCTTTGCGTTGAAGTTTACAGAGAGGTGATCCTTGAGGAACTTAGGAGCCAAGCTAACATCAGCAGTAATGCGCTGGTTGTCTGACTTCTTAATTGTACCACCATCGTATACATAGCCGATAGAGGCACGATAAGGAAGCTTCTCATTTGCTGCAGAGCCTGTGATAGATACATTGTGGTCAGTAGCGATACCAAGACGGTAAATCTCCTTCTGCCAATCTGTGTCTGCAGTACCAAACAGAGCGTTTGACTTGTCTGCGATATCTGGAGCAACGGTAAGGATATGACTCTTGAACTCCTCTGCGTTCATCATATCCATAGTGTTGTAGTTGTGCTTTACAGATACGCTACCATTATAAGCTACACGTGGAGCACCCTTAGCACCCTTCTTAGTTGTGATAATAATCACACCATTAGATGCACGAGAACCGTAGATTGCTGTTGCAGAAGCACTCTTAAGAACTGTAAACGACTCAATATCGTTAGGGTTTACAGTAGCAAGACCGTTTGACATACCAACACCAGCCTCCTTAGCAACAGGCACGCCGTCAATAACAATCAGTGGGTCGTTATTTGCAGAGAGTGATGCACCACCACGGATACGAATCTCAGCACCAGCACCTGGAGCACCATTGCCAGATACGATATTTACTCCTGGAACCTTACCACGGAGAAGCTCCTGTGGAGAGGTAAGAGCACCACGGTTAAGCTCCTCAGCCTTAACAGCGATAACGGAACCGGTCATGTCGTTCTTCTTTACAGTACCGTAACCGATTACTACCACCTCATCAAGACCCATCGCATCCTCCTGAAGAGTTACGCGAGCAAGCTCAGCTGAAGAAGCTACAAGCTGAACGGTCTTATAACCGATAAAACTAATCTCGACAACAGCGTTGTCATCTTTAACAGTCAGCTCATACTGACCTTGAATGTCGGTCATCGTACCATTAAGAGTACCAACTTCAGAGATAGATGCTCCGATAACTGGAACTCCACTTGCATCGACAACCACACCCTTTACCTCCTTGCCTCCCTGTGCGAGAGCAAGTGGCGGGATAACTACGCATAGAAGCGTAATTGCCACACACATTAGAAGTCTTTTCATAAAAATAGTGTTAAGTAAATAAAAATGTATTGGTGTTATTTTGTTTTCTCTTTAATATTAAAAACGGCAATTGCACCACACAAGAGTGATATACCAGCTACGACGAGCATCATAATCTGGCTACTGCCGACCATAGAGAGTATTACACCGCCAAGCAGTGCGGCTACAATCTGTGGCAAGCAAATTGTACAGTTAAACAGACCTAAGTACGCACCCATAGAGCTACCAGAGAGCGAGTTGGTCAGCATTGCAAATGGCATTGCAAGCATTGCCGCCCATCCGCAACCGATAAGTATGAATGATATAAATAGCAGGTATTGGTCATGGATAAAATAGGTAGAGATAAAGCCAACAGCGCCCAAAACAAGGCTCAGAGAGTAGCCTACCTTGATATTTCGGAACAGTGGCAACACCATTGCCCACAGTACCGAACCCACAGCCTGTACCGCAAAGAGTACACCGACCCAGTTACCAGCTACTTGATAAGCCTCAGAGGTTACATCTGTAGTTTCCCAAACATTGTCAGCAATAGCGCCTGCTGTGTAATTCCACATATAGAGGAACGCAAACCAACAGAAGAACTGCACAAGACCAATCTGCCAGAATGCCTTTGGTGCATGGATAAGGAGCTGAATAAGATTTTGCTCACTCTTCTGCTCGCTCTCAGTAATATTGTGAAACTTTGCATACTCCTGTGGAGGCATCTCCTTAACGGTAAAGCCCGTGTAGAGTACGCAGAGAATCATAATTGCAGCACCAGCATAGAAGGAGTAGGTCACAGAGTCTGGAATAACACCCTCAGGGGCGATATTGCTAATGCCCAACCATGTGAAGATGTATGGGAAGAGGTAACCAACAAGAGAGCCAGCATTGCAAAGCATACTCTGAACTGAGTAGGCTGTTGCCTTCTGCTCCTCGTTTACCATATCACCCACCATCATCTTAAATGGCTGCATTGCCATGTTGATTGAGGTGTCAAGCAACATAAGCATTACCAGACCGAATGACATCGCAGCCTTCACAGTAAGGTTAAAGCTGCCAGAATTTGGAAGGAGCACCATAACAAGCACCGCTGCAAGAGCACCAGCATAGAGGTAAGGCTTACGTCTACCCCACTTGCACCACGTCTTGTCACTCCATGTACCGACCAATGGCTGAACAATCATTCCCATCAGCGGAGGGAGAATCCAGAAGTAGCTCAAACTGTGAGGATCTGCCCCAAGTGTGGCGAAGATACGACTGATATTTGCACTCTGTAGAGCGTAGGCAATCTGCACTCCAAAGAATCCAAAACTCAGATTCCATATCTGCCAAAACGAGAGATTAGGTTTAGTTAATTGCATAATATTAAAATATTTTAATAATTTTATAATTATCAGTTGTCAATAGACAAATTTTGAAAATATTTTTTTTTCGAGAAAACATTGCCCAGCGAGTGGTAAAAATTACTGTATGAAATGTATAAAAAATGGGTTGAATGGAATGACAATTTGCAACATTTTGTAATAGTACATTTATTAAATATTTACAAATTGTTTGTTGAATTGATAATTTTGTATTAAATTTGAACTGTTTTTGAAATGATAACTATGAAGAGTCCTCGATATTCAAATATAATTCACATATTTGCACTCATCCACGCAGTTATTGTATTACTTTGCGGTTTTCTCAACATTACTGATGAGCTACTGCTTACAGTAGCTACAGTCTCAATGATTGCCATTATCGCAATTCGCAAAGGTCAGGGCTTAGGTGTGGTAGCAGCGTGTGTTATTGCTGGAAATATCTTTGGTTTTGTAATTGGAACGTACGGTGCTGAGCTTCTTGCTCGGATAATTCCCACGCCAGTACTTCATGCTGTCACCTCCTTTGTCACAACTGAAATTATAGGTTTCGGATTGTTATTACTGCTCAATGCTATCGGGGGGGGGAGCGCTCACAATAGGATTTGGGTGCCACAACTACTACCAATGATACTCATTTTGGGGGTGTTGTTGCTTATCCGAATTGTCTATTCACAAATCTTCGGAAATATGCTCTCCGAGGAGGCGGTAAATATCTCAATAAGGTTATTACTGAGCAACTCTCTTGCCATAATTATCTTAATATGCTGCAATATCATCTATACCATTGTCAGCCATCGTTACTCATGGTTCTCTACCCCATTAGGTTATATTGTCGGTATTGTATCTGAGACAGTTATCATCGCCTTTATCACAACTCTTGTCATCGGCTATGACCTTCCATTTGGCACTGAGCATCCATTTAAGGACATTACATTTATTCAGATATTCTCCGTCGCAATCATCGCCAGCCTTATCATCTACGTGGCAATGATGCTAATTTCTTACGTCTATCAGACACGTAATCGCATAGAGAATGAGCAAGAGAAGCGCCGTTTGGCACAATTTCAGTATAACATCCTCAAGCAGCAGGTAAATCCACACTTCCTCTTCAACTCACTAAACATTCTTAATGGACTTATAGAAGAGCAGAGAACAGAAGACGCCTCAGAGTATGTTCGAAAACTCGCAGCACTATATCGCTATATGTTACAAAACGAGAATGAACATTTAGTGCTACTAAGTGAGGAGTTGAGCTTTATAGATCAATATACAGACCTACTTAAGGTACGCTTTCCTTATGGTTTTACTGTAGAGAAGAGGATTGACGACAAAGCCAAGAGTCGCTACGTTGTGCAGTGCAGCCTTCAGGTACTTATTGAGAATGCTTTTAAGCACAATATTGTCCGCGCAGAGCAACCACTACATATCACGATTGCAACAGAGGGCGAGTATATTGTTGTACGCAATAATTTCCAACCTAAGAGCTCCAGCTCAGAGAGTACCAAAGTTGGACTAAAAAATATCTCTAAGCAGTATATGGGCGCTATTGGGCAGGATATTGTAATTAACAAAACTGAGAGCACATTTGAAGTAAAACTACCTTTAATATAAACCAACCTATGAATGTACTAATTATAGAAGATGAACTTGTTGCACAACAGGCGCTGGTAAGATCTTTAACTACAAATTTTGACGACATTCGCATCAGTGGCGTGCTGGATAGTGTAGATAAGAGTGTGCAGTGGCTTCAGACTACTGACAGCTATCCAGATGTGATATTTATGGACGTTGAGCTCTCGGATGGCAAGTGCTTTGACATCTTTGAGCGCATCAAAATCAACTGTCCAGTTATTATCGTTACAGCCTACAATAACTACGCTATCAAGGCTTTTGAGGTAAACTCTATTGACTACCTTCTTAAGCCCGTCAGTGTTGCAGACCTTGCCAGGGCTCTTGAGCGTTGTAAATCTCGCAAAATCAGAAATGCAGAGAGTATCGACATTGATGCCCTCAGGGGCGCTATATCCTCAGAGTCTCGCCGATATAAGCAACGCTATCTATTGCGCTACAACGACAAGATTGTGATGGTAGAGACAGTTAATATAGCCTACTTCTACTCTGAGGATGGCTGCACATATCTGATGACTCTTGCTGGCGAGAAATATCTGATGGATATCTCACTTGACACCATAAGCAAAGAGCTTAATCCAGCAAACTTTTTCAGAATCTCACGCAGTTGCATAGTTTCGGATAAGGCTGTCGGAAATGTCGCAAAACGACTTGGCAATAGAATTAAATTAACCCTAAAACCAGCAAGCGATATAGACTCTTTTGTCTCTCGCAGCAAGACCGCCGACTTTTTAACATGGCTAGAGAGTGGCGAACAACAGGGTTTATAAATTCAGAACTACAAGGCGGCAATTTGCCGCTTTTTTACTATCCATTCACACCTATTTTTATACATTTCATATAGATTATTGAGCCACTCGGAGTGTAAGATTTTCTGAAAACGCCAATTTTAATAAAATTTGCACAATATAAATGTATTTACTAACAAATCAACTAATTAAATAGATTTATGAAAAAACTTAATCTT
Organism: Rikenellaceae bacterium; assembly: GCA_015059805.1. Taxonomy (GTDB): domain Bacteria; phylum Bacteroidota; class Bacteroidia; order Bacteroidales; family Rikenellaceae; genus Alistipes. Next base: position 22,454 of record SUZO01000007.1, on the reverse strand, counting down.
CTAATCGTGATGCTACTTTCAGCATTCATCCTCGGCTCTTGCGTGGGTGGTGGTGATTTAGCAGACAACCGAGTTCCTCAGGGAGGTCAAGAGGAGCCTGACAAACCAAATCCAGATCCAGAACCAGACCCAACCCCTACTCCAGGTGAGGAGGAGTATCCATTTATCTCTACTGATCCTACATTTGTCACTGCTGATATGACAACAGATGTGATTGTCTATATCAACACTGAGGGCACTGCTCTTGATGGCTTTACTGGTCAGATTTACGCCCACACTGGTGTGCTTACATCTGCAAGCGCCACAACAGCTGACTGGAAGTATGTAAAGTTTGACTGGGCTGTAAATGACCCATCTTGCCGCCTTACAAAGGTTAAGAATAATGTACACAAGCTCGTTATCAAGGGTGGTCCACGTGCATTCTATGGCATCCCTGCCTCGGAGAAGATTACCGACCTTGCCTTCGTCTTCCGCTCTGCTGATGGCACAAAGGAGATGAAGGATAACGGTAGCGATATTTTTGTAAAGCTCTCTGAGCCAGGTCTTGCTGTAAAGATTATCTCACCTGCAAATCGCTCTATCCTTGACCTTAATGGCAACTATACCGTTTCAGTAGCGGCTAAGGATGCTACAACAGTAAACCTCTACAAGAACGACCAGGTTGTTGCAACATCTGAGGGTCAGGACCTTAAGTGGGTATACACCGCAACCGCTACTGAGGATGTAGTATTCAAGGCTGAGGCTTCAAATGGCACAAAGACTGTAGAGGAGACCGTATTTGCAACTGTCCTCGGCACAACACCAACAGAGGCTCGCCCCGCAGGCGTAACTGATGGTGTCACTGTAAGTGGCAGCACAGCAACCGTTGTTCTCTATGCCCCAGGTAAGGAGCAGGTTGTTCTACTTGGTGATTTCAACGACTTTGCGCCATCTAACCAGTATATGATGAAGAAGGATGGTGACTACTTCTGGACAACTATTGAGGGTCTTGCTCCAAATACAGAGGTTGCATATCAGTTCCTTGTAGACAAGACCATCAAGTGCGCTGACCCATACGGAAAGAAGATTCTTGACCCTTGGAACGATAAGTACATCACCGCTACAGTCTATCCAAATCTTCGCCCTTACCCTGCTGATAAGACAAATGATGTAGTATCTGTATTTGCTACTACACCTGCAACTTATAGCTGGCAGGTTACAGATTTCCAGCGTCCTAAGCAGAATAGCCTTGCTATCTATGAGCTTCTCTTCCGCGACTTTACTCCAGAGGGAACTGTTAAGGCTGCTCTTGCAAAGCTTGACCACCTCCAGGCACTTGGTATCAACGCTATTGAGCTTATGCCAATTCAGGAGTTTGATGGCAATAACAGTTGGGGATATAACCCTTGCTTCTACTTCGCTGCTGATAAGGCTTACGGTACTGTAGAGGACTATAAGACCTTTATTGACGAGTGCCACAAGCGCGGTATTGCAGTTATCGTAGATATCGTTATCAACCACGCTACAGGTCTTCACCCTTGGATGAAGATGTGGTGCGACAGCGATGGTCAGGCATCAAATAGCAACCCATTCTTCAACAAGGTTGCTCGCCACCCATTCAATGTATTCCACGACTTCAACCACGAGTACGCAAAGACTCGCGAGTACTTCAAGACTATGCTCCAGTACTGGCTTGCAGAGTACAATATTGACGGTTACCGCTTTGACCTTTCAAAGGGTCTTACACAGAAGAACTCTGGTAGCAATGTAGGCACTTGGAACCAGTATGACGCATCTCGTATCGCTATTATCAAGGATTATGCAGACGCTATCCGCGAGGTTGAGAACGACGCATATATCATCCTTGAGCACCTTTCTGACTATCAAGAGGAGGAGGAGCTTGCAGCATACAAGGGCATCCTTCTGTGGCGTAAGGCTGTTAGCCAATATTCAGAGACAGTTATGGGCTGGACAGGTGGAGGCAAGAGTGACTTCAGCGGCGCTGTTGCATTCGGTCGTGTAGGTAACATTGAGGACCACGACGAGGAGCGCGTGGCTTATAAGGCTGTTGCATACGGTCAGACTTACGTTAAGAGCGACTGGAAGCGTATCTCAAAGCACATTCAGGCTGCTTACGCACTTCACTTCCTCTCTCCATATCCAAAGATGATGTGGCAGTTTGGCGAGATGGGTTACGATATTACTATCGGCTCTGATGACGGCCAGAAGGTTGAGCCAAAGCCTTCACACTGGGAGTATATGCAGATTGCTGAGCGCAAGGCTATCTACGATGCAGTGAGCAAGTGTATCACATTCCGCACTACACACCCTGCAATGTACGGCTTTGATGGCAAGCCTGCTATTGACACTTGGAAGGTTGGCGACGCAAATATGGCTGCCAAGACCCTTGTTTACAGCACAACTGCTGGTAGCGTTATCGTTATGGCAAACTTCACAAATAGCCCAAGCAACGCAACTTGCAATGTTCCTGTTCAGGGCACTTGGAAGAACCTTATTACCGACGCGGCTGTAGAGCTTAACGCAGCGACATTCAGCACTACCCTTGCAGCTGGCGACTATATCGTCCTTGTTAAGGAGTAACGGCTACATAAGACACCAAAACGGCGAGCAGATACCTGTTCGCCGTTTTTGATTCACCCAACATGACACTTTTTGGTAAAATTTCGCAAATTATTTTGGCAATTAAGAAAATTGTTATACCTTTGCACCACCAAAAAGTGATTTGGTGCGATGAATTCGTAGCTCAGCAGGTAGAGCACAACACTTTTAATGTTGGGGTCCTGGGTTCGAGCCCCAGCGAGTTCACCAGACGACTGCAGAAATGTGGTCGTCTTTTTTTGTTTGTGGCGCAACTGCGTTGCTAACGATAAAATGAGTATATCCACAAACCTAACACAATACTTGTTGTGTGCTCTTTAATCGGAGTTGCCTATGTCGTCTTTTTATAACGCAAAAAACAGCTAAAAGCAAATGGCTAATAGCTAATAGCAAAAAAATTATTATCTTTGCGGACAAATAATATATGTATGGCAAGAAAGAGAGGTCAGTTACCCTTTATTGAGGGGCTTGAGATAACAACCCTTGCGGCTGAGGGCAAGGCTATGGGTCACTATGACGGTATGGTAGTGTTTGTGCCGATGACCGTTCCTGGAGATGTTGTAGATGTGCAGATAAAGGCTAAGAAGCGCCGTTTTATGGAGGGTACAGTTGTAAACTTCGTAAAGCGTTCAGAGGTGCGACAAGAGCCTACTTGCGAGCACTTTGGCGTCTGTGGTGGTTGTAAGTGGCAGAATCTGCCATACGAGGAGCAGCTCAAGTTTAAGACCGCTCAGGTGCGCGACCAGCTTGTGCGCATCGGCAAGCTCGACATTCCAGAGGTTAAGCCTTGTTTAGGCTCGGCAAAGCAGCTCTACTACCGCAACAAGCTTGAGTTTACCTTTGCAGACCGTCGTTGGCTCACTTATGAGGAGATTGCTGCGGGTGGAAATATTGCGGCTGCGCCAGCACTGGGCTTCCACGTGCCAAATATGTTTGATAAGGTGCTTGACATAAATAAGTGTCACCTTCAGGCTGAGCCGAGCAATGCTATCCGCGACTTTATCAAGCAATACTGCATTGATAACGGCTACTCTTTCCACAATGCACGTGAACATCAGGGGCTTATGCGAGGAATTATCATCCGCACAGCCTCTACGGGCGAGATTATGCTCTCAGTAATTTTTAACTCTAACGACCAACCACGCATCACTGCCCTACTTGATGCTGTTAAGGAGCGCTTCCCAGAGATTACCTCGCTTATCTACTTTGTCAACGAGAAGTGGAACGACTCGCTCACTGACCAGACCCCTATCTGCTACGCAGGTAAGGACCATATCTTTGAGAGTATGGAGAATCTAAAGTTCAAGGTGGGTCCAAAGTCGTTCTACCAGACCAACTCCGAGCAGGCGTACGAGCTATATAAGGTAACACGCGAAGCTGCCGCTCTTGAGGCGGATGATATTCTCTACGACCTCTATACAGGTACGGGCACTATCGCTAACTTCTGCGCCCGTCAGTGCAAAAAAGTCGTTGGTATTGAGTACGTTCCAGAGGCTATTGAGGATGCAAAGGTAAATTCTGCAATCAATGGCATTGATAATACTGTTTTCTACGCTGGCGATATGAAGAAGGTGCTTGATAATGAGTTCATTGCCCGCAATGGTCGCCCCGATGTCATTATCCTTGACCCACCACGCGCAGGTGTTGACGAGCCAGTTATTGATGTTATCCTTAACGCTGCTCCAAGACGTATTGTCTATGTGAGCTGCAACCCTGCGACTCAAGCACGCGACCTTGCCCTTATGAGCGGCATGTATCGCATAATTTCCGTGCAACCAGTGGATATGTTCCCACATACTCACCATGTTGAAAATGTCGTAAAACTGGAAAGAATCAAGTTATAGCGAAAAATAATTATAATATTTTTAGCAAAAATGGGCGTTGATTTTGATAATCAGCGCTCTTTTTGTTTGATTTTTCTTGTTTTTCCATTTTATTTTTCCTACATTTGCGATGAGTGTAAGTAATCCTTTTCAATTTGCAGCTAATTTTCGGATGATGAAGCCGACAAATACCATATTTATCCAAAATCAGCCTCTTTTCATCGGGGGGGGGGAGATTTTCGCGCTGTAAATCAATTAGTTACAACGTTTTTTATACCCTTATTGGTGGCAGAAAACTCTGTCATCCGAATTACTATTGACTTAACTAAACTATTTAACCATAACCATTATGAAAAAACTTTTACTTATCGCAGCATGTGCTGCAGCAATGGTAGCTTGTTCACAGAGCAAGCAAACTGAGGCGCCTATAGTAGAGGAGCGCATTCCAATTAAAATCTCTACAAACATTAGCCGTGCTAATGACTACGGTTTTGAGTATGGTGATAGAGTTGGTATCTATGTTAGCCACTACTATGAGAGTTCTGAGGGCTGGAACCCAGTTTACCTTCAGTCATCAGGCAACTATGTAGACAACATGGGCTTCAGTTATGACGGTGCTGGCACATGGACTCCAGATGAGCCAATCTACTGGTTTGACAAGTCTACCCCAGTAGATTTCTACTGCTACTACCCATTTGCCTATGGTGTTGATGTCTACAACCACCAGTTCTACACACAGCAGGACCAGTCCTCACTTGATAACTACAAGGCATCTGACTTCTTGTGGGGCAAGAGCGAGCAGGTCTACCCTACCGCTGACGCTGTAGGCATCCAGGTAAACCACCTGTTCAGTAACGCACTTATCTCTCTTGTTCCTGGCAAGGGCTTTACTCAAGAGGATCTTAACAATGCATCAATCTCTGTTCGCATCTGCAACGTCTGCACCGAGGCAAATATCAACCTCAATGATGGTACTGCAAGCGCTACTGGTTACCCTTGTGATGTCACTCCATATAACGAGGGCAACTACTACCGCGCACTTATCGTTCCGCAGACAGTTTATGGTGGCAACGGTCTTATTATCGTTAATATCAACAATGTAGACTACACCCTTAAGCGTGAGCAGTTTACCTTCAAGGCTAATAAGCAGCACAAATTTACAATTACTGTAAATAAGATTAACAACGGCATTAACATCGGCATTGGCGGTTGGGATTCTGACGGTGAGGATTACGGTGGCGACGCTGAGTAAATAAAAGGATATTCACAACCATGAAACGATACACAAAACCTATACTGACTACACTATATATAAATATAGAGTGTGGTTTTGGTGCAAGTCAAGGCTCGCCAGGCTTTGACATCGGTATCGGTGGCTGGGATAGTGACGAGAATGAGTACTATAACTAATATAATTATGAAGAAGAGTCTGATTTTTTCATTTGGTTTGGCGGCACTGCTATTTGCAGGTTGCTCAACCGACCCTCAGGAGCTTGACTATATAGCTCCACAGGGTGCTCCTCGTATTCAAATCGAGGGCAGTATTGAACAGGACTATCTCACCCGCGTAGACGATAACGGCTTCTGCGAGGGCGACCAGGTGGGTCTGTATGGTGTAAACTATACCGACGAGAACACTCTTGCCGGCACACTTCTTGACAGCGGCAACCAGGTAGACAATGCACGTTTTACCTACGATGCTGCAAATAACGCATGGATCTCAAGCGGAAGCATCTACTATAAGGATGCTGAGACAAATATTGACCTCTATGCATACTACCCTTACGCAAATCCTCAGAGCGTAAATAACTACGAGTTTGAGGTTGCTCAGGATCAGTCTGGCGCAACAGTTATTGACGGCTATGCACAGTCAGACTTCTTGTGGGGCAAGGTTACAAATGTCGCTCCAAGTGAGCAGCGCATTAAGCTCCGCTTCCACCACTATATGGCTTGCGCAAATGTTGTGCTCACTGAGGGTACTGGTTTTGCTGAGGGCGAGTTTGATGCTCTTGAGAAGGGTGTTAAGGTTGTCAATACCACCCGCAAGGCAACTATCGACCTCGCTACAGCGACTATCACCGCTACTGGTGAGCCTCAGAGCGACGGCATTCTGATGAAGAACGGCACTGATGGCTTCCGTGCTATCGTTGTTCCACAGACAGTTGAGGCTGCAACTCCGCTGTTTGTCATCACCATTGACGGTATCAACTACCGCTATAAGTATGACAAAGCAAATGTTGAGTACCAGCAGGGTCTGCAGACTAAGTTTACAATCAGAATCAATAAGAAGGCTGTCACTGGTGACTACGAGCTTGCTCTTGATGGCTTTGAGATTACCGAGTGGGTTGCTGACGTGGAGTCACACGGCGGTGAGGCTCGCCAGTACTACGTCGTTCACCTTGATGAGGCGGGTACTCTTGAGGCTAAGATTGCCGAGGCTAAGAAAAACCCTGCTAAGATTAAGAACCTTAAGGTCAGCGGTAAGATTAACAAGCGCGACTTCTACTTTATGCGCGACAAGATGTCTATCCTGCAGGCTGTAAACCTTAAGGAGGCTGAGATTGTCGGCGGTTGGCGCTACCATGTAAATGTGTATGAGAATAACACATGGAGCGACTATCACGATGAGTACTTTGGTGGCGAAATGCCTGAGAGCGACGCTGAGTGCCAAGCAATGGTACGTGAGCGCTACCCTAACGCTACCGAAATTCACTGGTCATCAAGGTATGTAGATAGCTACCCTAACGAAATTCCAAGTAATGCATTCAATGGCAGAATTACCCTTGTCTACTTCGCCTTCCCAGAGGTTGTGACTAAGATTGGTAGCAATGCATTCTCAGGCACACTACTCTCTGGTGCGCTTGTTATCCCTAACGACGTTGTAGAGATTGGTTACAGCGCATTCTCTGGTACTAACATCACCTCCCTGCAACTTCCGCACAAGCTTAAGGTGTTAGGCGGCAGTGTATTTAGTGGCTGTCACTCTCTCTCTGGCACACTCTCACTACCAGAGTCATTGGAGAGTATTGGTAGTAGCTGTTTTAGTGACTGCGCTATGCTAACTGGAAATCTTGTACTTCCACACAAATTAACAACAATTCCAGATTGGTGCTTTGCTAATTGTAAAGGATTTACTGGCAATTTGGTTATTCATGAGGGTGTTACAAGTATTGGTTCATGTGCTTTTAGTCAATGCGAAGGAATGAAGGGTACACTTAGTTTACCTAATAGTCTTAAATCTCTGAATTGGTCCAGTTTTTCAGAATGTCAATTCCAAGGTGAATTAGTTATTCCTGCTCAGATACAGATATTACCTAGTAGATGTTTTGCTGGCAATCGTTTCACAAGCATTGCATTTGCTAAAGATAGCGAGTTAATAATGATGGAAGGTGGCGCAGGAGATAACGGATGGAATGGAGCCTTTGGATACTGTCGCAGAATTAGTGAACCAATTGTTCTTCCAGAGGGTCTGGTTACGATCGGCTCTGACACATTCTATTCTTGCTCGAACTTACCTGCTATAACTCTTCCGAAGAGTCTAATTACTATTGGAGGAACTGCATTCTCTGGCTGCTCAGGTCTCAACGCTATCACTTGCGAGGCTAAGTTGCCACCTATTTGCGGAAATGGTGCATTTAACGGGGTAGCAAAGGATAACTTTACCGTAGAGGTACCAGAGGAGGCTGTAGCGAAGTATCAGACAGCGACAGGATGGGCAGATTTCCGCCGTATTGCTGCGCACTATGACTTCAGCTTCTCACGCTCAAAGATGCGAGTACTCAATGCTCAGAAGAGCAACACCTACCTACTGCGTGCGCCAAGTGGTTATGCGTGGAGTGTAGACACTGAGGCGTTGCCAGATTGGATTACCGTAACTCCATCAACTGGTGTTGGTAAGACCGACATCACTGTAACAGTGGCAGAGATGACCGACGCTGATGTTGTAGAGTTTGAGTCATTAGTAAATGGCACAACACACAGCTATACTAAGCACAGTGGTCGTAAGGGTGAGGTTGTTGTTCGTCTGAACGACAAGGATTACTCAACACGTCTTGTTGTAGAGCAGTTTGACAGCGACGTTGCCGATGGTGATGTGATTGTAAACCAGGCGGCAACTGTAGGTGGCGGAGTGAACATCGTCTTTATGGGCGACTGTTTTGACGCTAAGGATATTGCCGAGGGTAAATATCTTGACGGAGTAAACGAGGCGATTGGTTACTACTTTGCAATTGAGCCTTACAAGAGCTACAAGGAGTACTTCAACATCTACACCGTTGTAGGTATGTCACCAGATAGCGGCATGGGTACTGTAAACACCATTAAGGATGCTAAGTTTGGCTCTCAGTACTCTCTTAACGGCATTATGCCAGACACTAAGATAACATACGAGTATGCTATGAAGGCTGAGACCGTAAATGAGAGCAATCTTAACCAGACCCTTGTAGTTATGGTTGAGAATACGACTGAGTATGGCGGTATCTGCTACATGTGGTCTGATGGCTCAGCGATTGCTATCTGCCCTATGAGCCGCGACGCTTATCCATTTGACTTCCGCGGTATTGTTCAGCACGAGGCAGGTGGTCACGGCTTTGCTAAGCTTGCCGATGAGTACATCTACCACAACGCATTTATTCAGGATTGTAAGTGTGACTGCTGCGACCACCTTGACGCTTTCCTTAGGACCAAGGCGTTAGGTTGGTATCGCAACCTCTCAACCAATGGTGACATGAAGACCGTTGAGTGGGCACACCTTATCTACCATCCTAAGTACTCTAACATTGTCGATATGTACGAGGGCGGCTATTTCCACACTCGCGGTATCTATCGCAGTGAGGGTAACAGCTGTATGAACAACAACGTTCCTTACTACTCTGCAATCTCTCGTCAGGAGATGGTTGAGCGTATTATGAAGTATGCAGGTGAGCAGTTTAGCATCACCAGCTTCTACGATAAGGATGTTGTAGACGCTTCAAACAACGACTTTACAACCTCTGCAGCTATGGTACTTGCTGGTGAGCCTACAATGGAGAACATGGCAAGCGCTGCTAAGCAGATGGCACCAGTATTTATGGGAGAAAAACCAATCCTTAAATAGTCAAAACTATGAAAAAGTATATAACACTTGCAGCATTAGCACTTCTATGTGTAAGCTGCGACAAAAATAGCGAGGTTGAGCAACCAAACCCAGACCATATCCGTGTAGAGGCTTGCTTGCCAACACGTGCAAACCTCACAGCTTTTGAGGCAGGCGATACTATTGCGCTCTACGCTGTTGAGTACAACGGCGAGAATCCAGCTCAGCTGCAGCCAGTGGCAAACTATCTCAACTATGAGGCTGTAACCTTTGACGGTACTAAGTGGAATACAGCACGTCCGCTCTACTGGAGCAGCGTTGCTTGTGATTTCTACGGCATCTACCCTTATCAGCAGCTCTCTGCTGTAAAAGAGGTACTCTTTGATATTGCAACCGACCAGAACACTCCTCGCACCGAGAGCGAGCTGGGTGGTTACGAGGCTTCTGATATTGTGTGGGCAAAGGCAAGTGGCGTAACTGCTGCCGATGGCTCTGTAAACCTCAATTTCCACCACATGATGTCTCGCCTTGTTGTTAAGGTTGAGCGTGGCGCAACATTTGAGGGTGAGCTGCCAGAGGATATTGTAGCGCACATCTACAATACCGCCACAACTGCGAAGGTTGATTGGACAATCGGCTCACTTGAGAAGTATATGTACAGCGAGAACAAGACTATCAAGATGCGTCAGGTTGATGGCTCAACTTTTGATGCTATCGTTGTACCTCAGTTTATTGAGCGTAGCACTCCGATGATTGAGATTACAATGGAGGGCGTTGCCTATCTGTTGGACTACTCAATCTCTTTCCGTCCAGGTATTCAGCACACCATTACCGTCACTCTCAACACCTCTCCTGACCAGGAGAAGATTGAGATATCTATTGACGGTTCGGTAGACGAGTGGAACTAAGCACTGCAAGTCACACGCAATATTAAACCTTTTTTTGGTGGGGACTGTCATCAGGCAGTCCCTTTTTACATACCACATGTGCAATATTTGCACTATTGTTGTCGTTTTAATTGTAGCACAAAAAACAACAATCATTATGAAACGGATTATTTTAGCGCTTGTGGCTTTTTGCTTTACCCTACCTGTCTTTGCGCAGCAGGAGGAGAACTATATTCAGGTAAATGGTACTTCTGAGATAGAGATTACCCCAAATCAATTCTTCCTCTCCATAACTCTTGACGAGAGCGACAGCAAGGGTCGTCAGGCTATTGAACTACAGCGCAAGCAGATGATTTCAACGCTCAAATCACTCGGTATTGATACTGAAAAGCAGCTTACTATGGCAAATATGTCAAGCAGCTACTTTAAGCGTGGCACATCGCTCTCGGTTGCTAAATATCAGCTTGAGCTAAGTCAAGTAGAGCAGGTGGTAAATGTATACGACAAACTTTCAGAGATTGGAATCTCCGACATAAACATCTCGCGCGTATCTCACACCGACATGGAGCAGTACAAGAGCAAGTGTCGTCAGGAGGCGATGAAAAATGCTCAAAATATCGCCACAGAGCTTGCAGCAGCAGTTGGACAGAAAATCGGCAGCTGCATATACATCTATGACAGCAATCGCGGCATAACACCATCCTACTACAACGACGGAATAATGCTCATGCGCTCATTTGCCAAGGCTACAAACGAAGTGGCTGAGGAGCAGACCCCTGTAGAGTTCAAAAAGATTACAATAAACTACTCCATAACTACCAAATTCCGCCTATTGGAGTAACAAAAGGGAGTGTTTTTTAGACACTCCCTTTTCGTTAGAAGTTGTATAACAAGAGGGATTTCAAGGCTTGCGTAGCCCGAAAAACCGCAGCATACTAAAACGTATGTGAGGATTTTGAGGGCAAGCGTAACGCAGAAATCACCTTGTTAGACAGCTTCTTTTATTACCCTACAACTGCATCAGCAAGTCTTTCAAGAGCTGGCATATCGCTCTGTTTCATACGCGAGCGGATTGTAACCGTTGGCTCTAAAATCTCAATCTCCTTCATCGGCTCAAGCAACGCCTTCATTGCACGCGCAGCGCAAGGTGCCCATGACCCATTCTCAATAATTGCCACCCTTCTTGAACGGTAACCCTTAAGTTGAAGGTGGTGCAGAAATTCATGCATAGGTGGGAAGACATCGCCATCGTAAGATGCCGCAGCAAGCACCAAAGTACCCATACGGAAGGCATCCTCTACAGCCTCAGCCTTATCATCGCGGCACAAATCTGCCACCGTAACCTTAGGAATCCCCCTATCGCGTAACATCTGAGCAAAACACTGAGCCACAGCAGCTGTACCGCCATAAATAGAGGCGTAAGCAATAAATACACCGTCAGTCTCTACCTCATACTTGCTCCAGCAGTCGTACAGACCAATATAATACTCTAAGTTTTCAGTAAGTAGTGGTCCGTGGAGCGGATAGATTGCCGCTACATCAAGTTTTGCAATCTTCTTTAACAGCGTCTGCACTGGCACGCCATACTTACCGCAGATGTTAAAGTAATACCTACGAGCTTCGCAAGCCCACTCCTCATTGTGGCTCAGAGCGCCGAACTTGCCAAATGCATCTGCCGAAAACAGCACCTTACTCTTTGACTCATAGCTAACCATAACCTCTGGCCAATGCACCATAGGCGCCATATAGAAGGTAAGAGTGTGCTCGCCCAGTGAGATAGTATCCCCCTCGCCAACAACAATACACCTCTGAGCAAATAGCTCCCCATCAAAGAACTGTGAGAGCATCTGCTGTGCGCGTGCCGTAAGGACAATCTTTAGCTGCGGATAGCGCTCAACAACAGCCGCCAAAGAGCCAGCATGGTCAGGCTCCATGTGGTGAACCACAATATAATCAGGTTCGCGGCTATTAAGTGCTGCATCAAGGTTTGCAAGCCACTCATTGCACTTGCGAATATCCACAGAGTCAATAATCGCAACCTTCTGGTCTGTAATTAGATATGAATTATAAGATACACCATTAGGAATCTCATAAAGACCCTCAAAAAGGTCAAGGTCGGTGTCATCTACACCTATATAAGTAATTGCTTTCATATTTTAATCCATCTATAGCGTTGCAAATATAGGGCAATTTTACGCCTAAAACAAAATAAAAAGCATGCTATTTTTAACTTTAGAGTTTATTTACTATCTTTGTAGGGTTAAAATTGACTATTATGAATATTGTAAAGTTTGTCTTTAACCCTTTAGAGGAGAATACTTTTGTAGTCTGGGATGAGACTTTAGAGGCTATAATTATTGATGCGGGCAACTCAAATAGTGAGGAGAATGAGCGTCTTGCTGCTTTTATTGAGGAGCAGAGGCTCAAACCAGTTATGGCTGTCAATACACACGGTCACTTTGACCATATTTTGGGTGTTCAATTCCTTAAAGATAGATATGGAGTAAAGTTTGTGATGTCGTCAAAGGATGACTATTTGCGCGGCATGATGTCAGAGAACTTCGCCTATTTCTGCTCAGGCACTGTTCTTCCAGCGCCAGAGATTGATATAGATATGGAACATCTGCCAAGCATCCAGTTTGGCAATACAGAGCTCAAAATCATCCGCACGCCTGGTCATACCCCAGGTGGCGTGTGTCTATATCATCAGCCAAGCAAGCAGATGTTTACTGGTGATACTCTTTTCCGCGAGAGTATCGGCAGAAGTGACCTTCCAGGTGGCGACTACCATGAGTTGATGCACTCAATACTCAACAAACTTATAACTCTTGGCGACGAGGTTACTATCTACCCTGGTCATGCCGAGAAGAGTAGTATCGGTCACGAGTCACTCTACAATCCATTTATCGTGGAGGCTATAAATGGTGAAATAAACTTCTAACTATGCGTATAGATATTATTACTGTTGTCCCTGAATTGCTCGCCTCACCACTCAACGAGTCAATACTTAAGCGAGCTCAAGAGGGTGGGCATGTTGAGATTGTCGTTCACAATCTACGCGACTATACAGATGATAAACGCCGCACTGTAGACGACTACCCTTTTGGTGGCGAGGCGGGAATGGTTATGAAGATTGAGCCTGTATTTCGCTGCATTGAGAAGCTAAAGAGCGAGCGAGAGTATGACGAGATTATCTTCACCTCACCAGATGGTGTTCGCTATGACCAGCACGAGGCAAATCGCCTCTCAACCCTTGAGAATATAATTATCCTCTGCGGACACTATAAGGGTGTGGATTATCGCATTCGTGAGCACCTTATTACACGCGAAATCTCTATTGGCGACTACGTACTTACTGGCGGAGAGCTCGCTGCAGCAATTATTACCGACTCTGTCGTGCGTCTGCTACCTGGAGCTATTGGCGATGAGGCTTCAGCACTTACAGACTGCTTCCAAGATAATCTGCTCGCCCCACCTGTATACACCCGCCCAGCAGAGTTTAACGGCTGGAAAGTTCCAGAGGTACTCACATCAGGCAACTTCGCCGAGATTGCCAAGTGGCAGGAGGAACAAGCCTACGAGCGCACTAAAGCACTTAGACCAGATTTGTTAGAGTAAAAAATAGAGGTTGTCAATCGTAAACAACCTCTATTTTGTAAAATTCTCTACTAATAAATTGGAACATTCTCAAAACTTATCGTTGATGGATAGATATATTTACCTTCATCATCATTCCATATACTAGTTCCTCCTTTGACCAAATAGATACTTATTTTAGTAGCTGAAGCGTCTACATTTTTAATGGCGATAGTTCCTTTGGCTGTGGTATTAGAAGCTACTGGGGCATTTTTCATATACTCACCATAGTTCACAGACTTTGTGCTTAATGAATACTTCAACTTTTTATAATCATAACTATTGTTCAGATTGTCAGTCGCGTAATTATATAAGCTACCAATTGCCCAAAAAGCCATGAAGGAGTTATTGTTGGTCAATGTGTACTCCATAACTACATTATCTCCACTGCGCTTACAACTTGAGATATTAAACACAAAACCATCACAGTCATTTGCTTTAATAGTAGCTGTAGAATAATCCTCGTTATTACCTCCGCCGCCTGTTGTAGTTTTCTTTGCTTTAATGGTTACAGGATAGTAGTACTCGTAGTTGTCGGCTAAGTCATAGATTTTAATCGTAGTATCAATATCCGAGCTCATCTTACTGCGGTCTAATCTGACAGTAACAGTATTATAAGTTCCTGGCTCCAATTTGCCAGAGGTCATTGAGAATGATAGGCAAGATGGGTACTCTTTACCAAGTTCCCAATTTAGGTCAGCAGTAGCCTCCTCTAAATTTGCCACCAGCAATGTAAGTTCACTCTCCGTTGTGCCAAAATCAAGTATATCCGTATTAAAACCTACTACAGCTTCACCTTTAGGATTATCATTGCCAGGGTCATTACTACCGCCACTATATTTAACAGAAAGAGCTACCGAATGCGAACCACCTGCAGCGTTTATTGTAATGTAGGTGAGTTCATCCTTTGTTACTTTTGTACGATCAACACTCAAAATAATTGTACTTGATTTACCTTGAGCAGTAGAGCCTGATGTAGGGGCTACAGTTAGCCAAGGTGTATTAGTGTTGGAGATATTCCATGAAACAGTTCCAGCATTGCCAGTGTTTGAAATAGTAAGAACTTCTTCATTCGATGTAGTCCCAAAATCAATGCTATCAGTTGAGAGTGCGATACTTTGCTCTTCCTTTGGTTTCTCGTCACTTACATATTTAACAGAGACTGCAACCGAATGCGAACCACCTGCAGCGTTTATTGTAATATAGGTAAGTTCATCCTTAGTTACTTTTGTACGATCAACACGCAGTGTGATTGTACTTGATTTACCTTGAGCGGTAGAGCCTGATGAAGGGGTTACAGTAAGCCAAGGCGCATTGCTTTTAGAGATGTTCCATGAGACTGTGCCAGCATTACCAGTATTTGAGATACTGAAGACCTCCTCTGTGGATGTTGTTCCAAAATCAATACTATTAGTTGAAATAGTAATGCTTGCAACACTTGTCTGCTTTGTCATCTGGAAGTCGCAAGGGATATTTTCACCTGCATAGACAGTTATTTGACGACTATTTGAGTTATAACCACTTGCCACACATCTGAGTGTATATGAGCCAGCCTCAAGGTCAGAAAACTGAAATTGACCATCGTTACCAGTTGTATAGGTGTAGTTTCCAGGAGATAGCGTTACCGCTGCATTTCGGATAGCATCGCCACTAACGGCATCTC
Source organism: Rikenellaceae bacterium (assembly GCA_015059805.1). Classification (GTDB taxonomy): domain Bacteria; phylum Bacteroidota; class Bacteroidia; order Bacteroidales; family Rikenellaceae; genus Alistipes. Next base: position 6,773 of record SUZO01000007.1, on the reverse strand, counting down.
GCACTACTCCATAAGTTCCACCAAACATTACCACATCATCCTCAGAGCAAGAGGTAAATAGCAATGGAATTAGAGATAAAAGTAAAAGAAATTTCTTCATAAATTAGTAATTATTAAAATGTTATAGACGTTGTAAGCATCGGTCTTCCATACTCTGAAACAGTTGGAGCAAAGGCGTATCTCCTCTGGCTATTTTTACCTTTTTTGACAACAACACGACGTGCACCAGGTGTAGCAACAGCATCGATTAAATTGTACACATATAGAGCTGCTGCAGCTCCAATACAGATATTTCGCGCCGTAGCAAAGTGATTTCGCTTATTGGTATATGTACGAATTGCCTGCGTGTTATGCGTCTGCGCTATTTTGGCTACATAATCAGCTCGTGTATGCTCCGTAAAGATAATTCCACCAGCAAGAACGGCGCATCCACCCAGCATCAGACCTCCCTTAAGATAGGCGCCTTTATAGAACTGTCCACATCCAGGAATAATAGATAGAGCAAGTGCCTTAGCTCCATATTTTGACGTTACGCGAATGGTAGAAAAATCTGCCGTACATCCAAATTTTTCAACTGCATATAGAGCATAATAACAATCCCTACCAGACTCTTTATTACGACCTTGATAATCATCTATACGGCGATATTTAATAGGACGAGGGCTTCCTTCAACCTCTAATTTGAGGTCGTAGGTATCTTGAGAATATTGACCGATATTCCCGCCACTATAGGTCATTGTAGAGTGATCCTTATAACTCTCTTTTATCGTCACCCTATCTACCCTCTCAACACTGGCAGTAAGCTCCTTGAGCACTGCAGCACGACAAGCGGCAAGAGATGAAGAGGCATCGCTATGTAGATTTACAAAATAATAGTTCTCGTTAGAACTTATTGGTGTGTTATTTATCCAACGAGGTCTAATTCTATTTTGCGCCTGTGCGCCACCTGCACAGATAACAAGTAGCGCAAAGAGGCAATAGAGATATTTTTTCATATAGCAATTCTTACTTAGATGCAGAGAGTGACTTGAGAATTCGCTGGCGATATTTGTCGTTGTTAGCCTCAATCTTTGCCTTCTCCTGCTGAGGAATCTGCTCCTTGACATTCTCTATAATATTTGATACCATCTGGTCTACATCGCCTTTATACTCCATACACTTAAAGATGGTCCACAGCTGTTTCTCGCTATTATAGTATCGCTGTGTTTTAACAGGCACAACATTATTAACAACCGCCATTGCTACTGCATCTACCCAATCATTGCTTGTTGAATTTTGGTCACTTACAGAAGCTCCAGTTTGATTATCGCGAGAATATACCTCCATTGATGAGCTTATCTCCTCTGTTGCAGAGATAATTGCGCTCCTAATTTTACGGGCAAATGCACCGCGAGCCTGACTCTCTGCAATATTCCCAGCAGTAGCCTCCTTAAAATGCTGCCCCATGCCATACTGACGTCTTACTGGGTCCTGCTCCTGCATCTCAATACATACATTGGACTCCATAACCTCTCCGTAAGGGTTGTTTGACTTTGCACCCGCCTTTTGAGAAGCACCGCAAGCGGAGAATAGAAGGGCTGTCATTGCAATAATGGCACAATAATTTTTTCTCATAATAATAAATAGTATTTGCTCCCCTCTGACTCCCTAAAGGGATTACACAAAAAAGAAAGTGTGGAGTCAATGTTCTATTCTATTAGAGGCTCTGGTAAGCCCAAGCACAAATAAACAATACCCCACACCCGTATTGAGCATGGAGTGACACCCCAGATATATCAATACAGAGTGATGAGTGCAATGTTTTCCCTGTGCTTTTGAAATTTACCAGATTCCTAATAGGGATAAAACGAATACACCTTCATAAAAATATGTCTGCAATCCGCAGATTGCGCTACAAAAATAGAAATAATTTTTAATAGTTGAGGTATTCTCGGCGAAAATATTTAATTTTGCACTAAATAGCGAGCTAATGGCTAATAGCCAATAGCTAAAAGCAAAGTAGTATGAAATATTTTATCATTGCGGGAGAGCCGTCGGGGGATTTGCATGGCAGTAAGCTGATGCGTGGGATTGCTAATAGTGACAGCAATGCCTCGTTCTCTTTTTGTGGTGGCGACCGTATGGTTGAAGTTGGTGGCAGAGAGGGGCTGATAAAGCACTACAAGGATATGTCCTTCTTTGGCATTGTGCAGGTGCTGAAGAATCTTCAAATCATATTTTCGCAGATTAACCAGTGCAAAAAGGCTATTGAGCAGTTTAATCCCGATGTTATAATACTTATTGACTACCCCTCTTTCAATATGCGCATAGCGAAGTGGGCGCACAAGAAGGGTATTAAGGTCTACTATTACATCGCACCAAAGGTTTGGGCGTGGAAGGAGTGGCGTGTAAAGAGCATTCGCAAGTATGTAGACAGAGTATACACCATCTTTCCATTTGAGACAGAGTATTTTAAGGGCAAAGGTATTCAGACAACCTTCTGCGGCAACCCTCTTGTGGATGATATAGCTCAGATGCGCGCAAAATTGCCGACTCGGGAGCAGTTTATCGCTCAAAACAACCTTGACAACCGCCCTATCGTTGCTCTACTTGCCGGTAGCCGTATCTCCGAAATCAGGGAGAACCTACCCGATATGGTAGCCCTCTCACAGCATTTTCCAGAGTATCAATTTATTGTCACAGCAGTGCCGTGGATAGATAGAGCGATATATCAGAGTTATCTAAGTAATTCGGATGTAAAGTATCTATGCAACCAGACACAGCAGACCCTTTCGCATGCCGAGGCTGCTATAGTTACATCCGGCACGGCGACCCTTGAGACAGCGCTCATGGGCATTCCTGAGATGGTTGTCTACCATGTGCCGAAGTTATACGAGATTTTGCGACCCTATGTACTCAAAATTCCATATATCTCGCTTGTGAATATCAACCTTGGCAGAGAGGCTGTAAAAGAGCTTGTTTGTGCTAAGTTGGATATTGACAGCGCCACGGCAGAGCTTCGCTCAATACTCAAGGGTGGCGACAAGCGAGATAAGATGCTAAGTGACTTTGCGGAGCTAAGTTCATTGATAGGTAGCAAGGGTGCATCACACAGATTTGCCACCGAGATTGTTAAAACACTTAAAGGATAATCAAATATGAAGATTGTTGTAATAGATAATAAAGCCCAGCATATCTCTATTCGCCCAGACAATGCCATTCTGCGCAACAATGACGACTTTTACATGCCCCATTTTTCGCAAGATATTGTCTGTGACTGCGGCTACATTGTACGCATAACACGCCTTGCAAAGTGCGTAGCTCAGAAGTTCGCCTCACGCTGCTATGACTCAATTACCGCAGGTGTAACATTTACTGCGCGAGATATAATGCAGCAGGCTTTGGAGAGCAAGCTTCCGACAGATGAGGCGTACTGCTTTGACCACTCAACAGCCATTGGTACTCAGTGGCTCACAGCGGAGCAGATAGCAGAGGGGGGCAATCTACTACTAACAACGGGTGATAGTGTGGCGGGGATGATGCATAGCGACCTGCAGGATGAAATTGATAGATGTGTTGCTCAAGTATCCAACAAGCTAACACTCAAAACTGGCGACTTAATATTTATTGCTGCCGGCAAAGCTCTTGAGGCAAAGGTCGGCAATGGAGTTCGTGTAATGTTTAACGACAACATTGTCCTTGATTTTCAGATTAAATAGCATGTTATTACACGAGAAATTAGAGGGTTATAACCTTATTCTTGCATCAGCATCACCACGTCGCAGAGAGCTTCTTGCTCAGAGTGGCATTAGATTCACTCTGGCAGAGAAATTTGAGTGTGACGAGTCTTATCCAGCATCATTGCCCTGCAACGAGGTTGCTCAGTATATCGCTACACTGAAGAGCAAAGCCTACCCTAAGCCGTTGGCTGAAAAGGATATTCTCCTCACCGCAGATACGGTTGTAATTGCAGAGAATAGGATTCTCGGCAAGCCAGCCGATAGAGCCGAAGCAATAGAGATGCTCACCCTACTCTCTGGGCGAGAGCATAGAGTTATTACAGGAGTTTGCATCAAAAAAGCGACTCACACACGCTGCTTTTCTGTTGAGAGCAAAGTATCATTCCGAAATCTAAGCAACGAAGAGATTGAGTACTATATAGATAACTATAAGCCCTTTGACAAGGCTGGCGCATACGGTATTCAAGAGTGGATTGGCTATGTTGCAATTGAGGGGATAGAGGGTTCATTTTTCAACGTTATGGGTCTACCAGTGCAGCGCCTATATGTAGAGTTGGAGCAGTTTCTAAGCGATGCATTTGCTTAATTGTAAATAAATGTGTATCTTTGTTGGATAGTAAATGAAAGAATAAAATATATGGCACAATTTACACCTACCCAATACGATCTAATCTGTGTGGCTACTGGAGAGCAGTTTGCCGACGCAGGTTGGACTCTTGACTATGCTGGATGCGACAAACCGTCGCTGGTACGCGCACTCTATGCAAAGAAGCAACTTACAGTATATGATGACCAGCAGGGACTCTATAAGTTCCGCGATTGGCTACCCATGAAGCGCATGCTTAAGTGCGATGCAGCACCTATAACCTACCGCAGCGAGGGTCTTGCAAAGGCTTTGGGTCTTGAAAATCTATATATTACATTCAACGGCTACTTCCCAGAGCGTGGTGCAAAGATGAAGACCTGCTCATTCAAGGAGACTGAGGCATATAGCGTTTGCGCCCGCACTGATGCCGCTTGCGATAAGATTCTTGTTGTGGCATCTGCTGGCAACACTGCTCGTGCATTCGCAAAGGTCTGCTCAGATAACAATATTCCACTTCTTCTCTCTGTACCTGAGGATAACCTTAATGCGATGTGGTTTACAGAGCCTCTGAACGACTGTGTAAAACTTATCAGTTGCCGTAAGGGTGGAGATTACTTTGATGCTATTCACCTAAGCAACCTCGCGCTGAGCTCGCCAATGTTCTACGCTGAGGGCGGTGCAAAGAATATTGCTCGTCGTGACGGTATGGCAACAACTGTTCTCTCGGCTGTGACCACTATCGGTCGCATTCCAGACTACTATTTCCAGGCTGTTGGTAGCGGAACAGGCGCTATAGCTGCATGGGAGGCAAATATGCGACTTATTGAGGATGGTCGCTATGGAGATAACCTTATGCGCCTAATAGTTTCGCAGAATGCCCCTTTCCTACCTATGTATGAGGCTTGGAAGGCAGATTCACGCGCACTTCTGCCATACGATGACAATCAGGCTCGTCGTGATGCAGAGGCGATTGATGCAAAGGTGCTTTCAAACCGTAAGCCACCATATTCGCTTGCTGGCGGACTCTTTGACGCTCTGAAAGCGACCAATGGAGATATTCTTATGGCAGACAATTTGCAGGCAGCTAAGGCTGCAGAGCTATTCCTTGAGACTGAGGGTATAGATATTCACCCTGCACCAGCCATTGCACTTGCAACACTGATTGCGGAGGTTGAAAAGGGTAATATCGACAAGAGCGCAACTATTATGCTCAACATTACTGGCGGTGGCGAGAAGCGTGCCACTGAGGGCAAAGAGTTGTGGTATCTAAAACCAAGTTATATTTTCGACTTAGATCCTAACCAGGAGGATGTTGTAACAAAGGTGGAGGCACTGTTTAAGTAGTATGTATCCGATAAAGTTCAAACCAATACTCAAACAGCACATTTGGGGCGGCGAAACTCTTCTTGAGATGAAGAGGGGGCAGCACATTCGCGTGGACAAAAATAAGGTCTACGGCGAGAGCTGGGATGTGTCGGGCATTGATGGCGATATTTCGGTTATATCAAATGGATTCTTCAAGGGCAACAACCTTCAGGAGGCTATAGAGGTCTATATGGGTGAGATTGTCGGTGAGAGTGTCTTTGAGCGTTATGGGCTATCGTTTCCATTACTACTTAAGACGCTGCATTGTAAAGATAGGACATCTGTACAGGTACACCCAGACGACGACCTTGCTGCCGAGCGCCACGACAGCTGCGGCAAAACTGAGATGTGGTATGTCGTCAGCGCCGAGCCTGGAGCAACGCTCTACATAGGCTTTAAGGACCCCAAAATCACCCGCGAGCAGTATATTGATGCTGTCGCACAAGGCACTGTCGCTGATATTATTGAACCAGTGAGCGTAAAGGCTGGCGATGCATTCCTTATCCCATCAGGAACTGTCCACTCTATCTCTGGCGGTGTTACACTTATAGAGATTCAGCAGCCTGTAGACCTTACATACCGCATTTTTGACTGGAACAGAGTAGACGAAAAGGGCAACTCGCGTGAGTTACATACCGCCTATGCTGTTGATGCTATTGATTTCACATCCAACGTTGCTGCTTGTAAGAAAGAGTACAAAGCACGCGCAAATGAGGCTGTAGAGATTGTCAAGTGCGACTACTTTACCTGCAACATACTCTCAGTAGAGGGAACAGCAGAGCGCAACCTCAGCTCATTAGACTCCTTTGTGTTATACTACTGCACTGAGGGAAGTGCCGAGATTGTTACCGATGATGGTAACGAGACAATCCGCAAGGGTGAGGTTGTTCTTATCCCTGCCGATGCTAATGAGATAACAATTTCTGGTAGAGCTACCCTACTTGAGTACTACATCGATTAGTAGAGATATTTTTCAAGGTAATGATGCCAAAAGCGGCGCTTGATTAAAAATGTAATTGCCTATAAATTTGGAAATTACAGCGATATTTTAGAGATTAGTAGAAACCGGTTTCTACTAATCTCTATTTTTTATGGTAAAAAAG
>SUZO01000006.1 GCA_015059805.1 Rikenellaceae bacterium | reverse complement strand
ATATCACTATATGACAATGTCGACTACTCGAAATATGTAGTCGACATTGTTGCATAGGTAATCATTCTTTTACAAAAAACAGAAATCTTTAAGAGAGTTATGAAAGTAATCAGAAGCATATTGATGTGTGCGGTGATGCTTTTCGCAGTCGGCTGCGATAAGGAAGAAACCTTTGATGTTACACCACAAACTCTTGCTCAAACTGTATGGGATGCGGAGATTGAATATTTTGATGAAAACGGCAACGCAACAGGTAACAATAGTTGTATTGTAGAATTTCTATCCGAGACAGAGGGCAAATATAGCGAGCCGGATATGAATACCGTGGAACGATTTACCTACGAGGTAGATAGAGCAATTATTGTTATTGATAGCGGCATCTACACTCTTTTGAATGGCACTTGGCATATTGTAGAGAAGTCGGAACAGCAAATCCTCCTGCAAGGCTATGGTCCAAACAAGGTACTGATAACATTGGATAGAGTGCTATAATTCTGGTTAGCATTAACGATTGCAGATAGGTCCCGATTTTGACCGACATAAAGTTAATTATCGCACCAATCACATAAATGGCAACTGCATTTTTGGTGATATTTTAGAATAAACTGAACATCAGTCATGACAAAACCTTTCGTTTTTGCATTTTATTGTAACAACGAAAGGTTTTTATTATTAACTTTGAAAAACTAAAACTACAATTACTATGGCTAAACCTCAAAAAGAATTTTACGAATATATAGTGGAGAGCCCATCTAAAGGAAGTTCGCTATTGCAATACGCAGAGTCTCCTGCCACTGCATTTCTCAAAAGTATTAACGAGGCTAAAAATGCATCGGTAGCCTGCTTAAAAAAGTTTAAACAAAATAAGAATGGTGCATATAGTATTCCGGCTATTAGAAGTATTCAAATCATTAATGCCGGCTTATTGGCAACTATCATGGGAAATTTTGAAACATATCAAAAATATCTGTTTGCTAGGGTTTTTGAATATACAATATATTTGACTGATTTTGATCTTTCTCAATTCTTTAAAACAATCAATAAATCAAATGGAGGAGATATAGATATAGATTTGGCCCGTTTTGCAGCTTTTAGGGATAACCAAACAGCTGTTGGACTTATATTAGCAGACAATCTTAAGAATTGGCAGTCGGCGCATTGTGTAAATTCTTATTTTAGAGCATTCGGATTACGAGATGCACATAACCATCAGATTGATATTATATCTGCTGATACAAGAGAATCGCTATCTGTTTTATGGCAAATGCGACATTCAATAGTTCACACTGCAAGCACTATTAGTATTCCCGATGCACAGAAGGTCCCTAAATTGCATGGTTTCGGAGATAAAGTAATTGCGCTTGAACCTCAATTCATATCAGAAGTAGCGAGAAAATTCCATCCAATTATCAAAGAAATAACTGATAATATTGGAGATTTGTTTAAAAATAATATGCGTATAGATCTTTCGGCTGACATAAAACATAAAATTGATAAATTATTCTTAGTTGATTCTACATATAAAGCATGGCTTAAATAATTTTTACTATACATACAAGTTTTAACAATCTTTATATTTGGATAATAGATTCTTACTATTGGTGATACTAGCATGTGATTACCAAGTTTATAAGAACTTAAATATAAGACGACATGAACGACAGAATATACACATTCCATTCTATTGAGAATCAGGATAATGCAGAGGTGGCAAAATATACCACTTTGTATGTAATGAAGTTGCCAGCATTGAATGATCTTGTACAATTTATATGGGACGGTTGTCATCGAAGACCTACTGAAATTACAGAAGCTACGCTTGATGATGCTTTTGATTGCGTAATTTATCGAGACCAAGCTCGCATATACGCAAGTGGCTTATCCAAAGATGACAAGAAACACCAATCAGATTCGGTGGAGGCCGAATGGAAAGCTCTCAGAGATTGTTTTAAGTCTAGTCTAAAAGTTAAAGACGAGTAGAGTTCAATATCGAGCGATTCTTCTTTTACACACGGTTGAGGCAGTAACGCCTCAACCGTGTGCTTTTAATGCGGATGTTTAAGACTAAACTTTTGGTATAAAGCCCCGTCCCATCTACAACGATATAGTCGGCATTCTGTGTCTGATATTTATCATCAGGCCAAACTTTCGCATTCGCAGGATGTCGGGGATTGAGTATGGGTGGTAGGCACTGAGGCTATGCAGAGCAAAGCAGATATCGAGACCTTTGAATGCTTCTGCTGCCGGCTGCCAATCCTCGTATGCAAACATCTCGGCAAGGCGTTGCGATAAAGTGTCATCATTCAAATCTTTTGAACTTACGCTGTCAATATAGTCGGGTCGTACATAACCTTGCTCGTGTAGCCTATGAATCACTAAAAGCACTTTGGCGAAGTTGGAACCATAATACTCATCCTCGAGCAATGCTCGCACCGCATCCTCCTCATGCGCCACAAAGCGTATATTCCCCGCAACCTCGATACTCTCACCTGGCTCACCCTTCGACAGTTTGCTCTTTACCTTGTTGCGTGTAGTGATAACACAATCGCACATCTTCTGCGTAACCTTGCGAAGCAACTCATTCACATGCTCAATGCACTTGACCTCCCTAACCGCATTGGCAAACATCACATCCAATATCTCCTTGCGCTCGTTGATAAGTGCAACTAAATAGGGCCCTTCTCGTCGGAGAAATTAACATCCGTTGCGTTGTTGGTAATTGCCAGAATCTCTCTCTCAATTTTCTCTACTTGCTCTTTGTAGAACGGAATCATCGTAGCATTTGTATCCATGTTTTTTTATGGCTGGGTATTATCCCCAACCAGGTTTCTAATCGATTATCACTTTAAGAGTAGAGGGTGTTTCAAGAAAAGGTTTGGAGATGGGGTAATTTGAAAAAAATAGGTGAGGGAGGGCTACGAAGGATATGCTGTTTTCAGCGTAAAGGCTGCAGGCCTATTTACTGAAAACTGCAAAGAGTATAATATAAGCGATAATAATACTTCGTTAAGAATACAATTATTCTTTTCTACGGAGAAAAGAATCAAAAGAGTTAATGCTTAAGAAGACGGCTACGTCGCTTGCTGGAAGTTCTTTGATTTTAATTTTCTGAGAGTATGAGGATTTAAGTGGAACATATATAGATGCCTACTTCCTCAGTATCAATTAAAAAATTAAATTAAATTAAATTAAATACTTCTATATATCTCCATATCAACGAATGCTCATTGCCCTTGCGTTGTTGTGGCCCTGCCGTTGGATTTAGGTGCAAATAACGGCAATTTACTAAAATTCCCAAAATTGGTGTACGGGCTAACAATATGTATCGTCAGTTTGTACAAATTGCCTGTACATCGCATTGTTCAAATGTACAATTAGTATAATAACAGGTAACTAGACGGTAATACAGCACCTATTCTTTTCATAATGAAAATAATCAAAAGATAATTTGCTTAAGTAGACGGCTGCGCCTCTCAATGGATTTTTTATTTTGATTTCTGAGAGAATGAAGGTCAAAACGGAACATAGATACCCCCTAATCCTCAGTATTTCAATAAAACCCAAATAATAACCTACTATATAATATACCACCACATCGACACATAACCAACCGAATCCCATTTCGCCGATTGATTGCTAAAATCCGCATCGCCCACGCCGAAGGTCTAAGTCGTTAATACGGCATATCTCATTGATAGTTTATCGTGGAAACCTTTTCTCCACATACTCAATCGCTCCGCTTTTGACATCTTTTAGAATTGCATCAATGAAATCTCTCGCATCAATATCCATTATGGAACGGCGCATTTCATTCGTATATTCATATTTAATCTCCTTGATTTTTACGAACCCCCAATATTTTGACTCAATATAGGCATCCTCAAATGGGATAGTATGAGAAGAGTCTTCCTCCAATGTGTCTGGGATGGTAGCTTCTATCTCTTCATGTGATGTAATTATCTCCTTCTTGGAGTTGTATATATCATCACCTTTGCGTTCTATTGGAATGTGAGAAGCGTTTACCCATTGGGATTTGTGTTCGATACTCATCATATCCAACCAACGCAAATATGGTTTAATATCAAATCCATGTTGTTTTGCCCAATCTTCATCAACTAAGTATAAGCAACGACGCTTCGATATATGGAAATCAGTTATTATACGCCCTGCCAGACTCTCTTCCCCGATTGGCGCTCGAAGTTCTTTAAGGTGAATATTTTTACTTGACGCATATTTCTTTGCGCCATCCTGAAATCCCTTTCTGGTGATCATTATACCTTGCAAGCCATCTATATCATCGATTACGCCATAAAAATCTCGCACTTTGCCAATAGGTACATTCTTTGAGTAATTTTTACACTCAATAGCAACTTTGTGAAGTTGTCCATCTTTCTCATATTCCCAGTAAACATCGATTTGATGACGAGTACCAGAATTGCCCAACAGCTTAACATTGTGCTGTAATTTTATCGTCTTTACCCTCTTTTGAGAAGAGAGCCCAGCAAAAACCTTTCGGGTAAATTGCTCGTATTCTGTATTCTTATTTCTTGTTTGAGCCATATTAGTTCGAGTTAGCAAAACTTACGACTACAAATAATTTGCCGTGCAAGTATAATACTTTGAAATGGCAGTTGTCGGCATAACTCAATGCCATTTTGGCAGATTTATGTAGCAATTTGTTTGTAACTTTCTTTCGATTTGCGGACCAATTGTTATATAAGGCTATAAAACGAACAAAAAAATACAAATTATCGGAGATACAATTTCTCTATACACTTTCTTCTGTCAATGCATAAGATAATTGTGTCAAATCATAATTCATAAGAGCTTGAATATGAGCAATTAATTAACCAATTGGCAAGAGTGGGTATTTAAGTATATAGAGATCTTATCTGTTCACCTTGGGAAGAGAGGAATAGTATTCTCTTTATGCTCGTACTTATTAAGGCAAAAGTCGACTGGTTTTATAGACCAAGAGACAAAAAGCTATTATCTGTGTATATAGTTAATTGTGTGATGGTTATACGGTTTGTTGCAAATGGAAATAGACTATGAGAATGAATAAATTTTGCCAGCTTTGTTGTCCTAAAACCATACGAAAATTCTTCCCTAAATATCACACTTGGAATTATGTCAAATGCGTATACCTATAACCTAATCTCAAGATCAATGCGCAAAACAACAAAACCTATTAATTGGTTGTTTAACAACAATATAATAGAGCGGTATTAGATTATGGAATAAATAAGTCTATGCCTTATTTCGTGCTGTATTGTGTTATTTATTTGTTCATTTTGTTATTAAAGGCTATGGCTTCGAGGCAGCATACATCACAAAAAAATCGAGCGGTTGTTTGTTGCTCTATTTTGAGAGGATTATTATATACTTTCACTTTTCAGCATCCGTTTCGCCTTTGCCCTTTGGCGAATGCGTGCCATATCTTTAGTAGAAATATACTTTCGTTGGTCGCCACACAAACTATCGTATTCTTCAAGTTTTAGGTTGTCTAAATCACTAAGGTCAACCAGGATGTCCGGATGGAGCTGTCGGTAATAAAAGATTCCGGACCTTCGAGATTCCCCAACACAGCAATTATGTATGGCAGATCTGCTATCTTTCGTCAATTCAGCGGCACAACGCAGTGAGCGAACAATGGCTATCAACACTCTTGCACCATTGAATATAAGAATTGTCTGAGGCCTTCTGAATTTACTTTTTCTCATTTGTATTGCGGTTTAATAGTTGGACTATTATTAGAGTAGGAGTATTTTTGATTTTTGGGTGGAATCATTGTGTTATAATGTGCCATCATATCATCAATATAAATCCAACAAGCGGTGATACTGCTATAATAATATTGCTATAAATAGAATTAGAGAATAATGGCAACCACTCGATGAGTTGTCGCCATTGTGTTGATGTTTATTTAGAGTTCCCTATCACTTACAATTTTGATAGATGATTAAAGACTATATTCTCTTTTTACATTCACAAACAAACCTACTTTCTAGGCCTAGCCAAATGACGATTTGCGATAATCTTACCATCCTTGGGGTTTAAGTTTACTGTTTGTATAATCCTCTGTCGATCCGAAAACGAGACGTGATTATTATATAAATATGATCGGACTCTTGCCCGTATAATACTCATCGCAACAGGATTGTCATTTAAGTCTTCAACAAGTTCTTTGAGTTCTTGTATGGCTATTTTGGAAAAACAACTAATTATTGAGAACGACACTAACTTAGCAGCGGGTGTGTCAATCTCCTCGGCAACTTGAGTAAAGGTTGCTCTCAATTCTTTTGTGCCAACTGAATTGATTATTTTTGAGGATACAAATAAACAGAAGTTCAAAGATGTTATCTCAAAAAAAGCATCCAGTTTCTTTTTAATATCATCATCGGAAAAACCTTCTTTTTTATTTCTAATAATATCCTCTATCATCTGAGACCTTTCTGCTTCTATGATTGATCCAAAATAACTGATGGTACGAAAAGCGGTTTCGTACATTTGTTTAACCATTACTTTTATATCAGTTTTAGGCAAAGATCCTTGCCTATTTTTCACAATTTGTCCTACTACTTCAATAGAACGCAATGACTTATTCACATTCTGTATCTCGATTGGGGTGTCATTCATGTTATTTACATCTCTGGATATAAGTTTGTCCCTCTCATCCAACTGCTTTAACATTCTTTCGCGTTCTTTTTCTGGGTCTATCTTTTCTTCCGGCGAAACGATTTCTTTTTTAAGGCTTTCACAAAGTTGGTCCAATAGTATATAATATTGATCACCTCTTTTTAATGTTACAGGCTTTTGAACCTCAAGCGCTGAAGTTAAAGCTAATTGAGTGGCTTCAATAAACTGTGGATTCTTGATATGGTGTGCAATAAAAACAAGAATATTAGCTTTTTGCTCATCATGGATATTTACACACAAATCCAAAATATCATTCAATCCCATATCGGAATGGATATTGCTAGCCATATATTTAGCAACTAAAAAATAGTAGATATAGTTATACGAAAACTTATAGTAGTATTCATCTGTACATTTTAGCAAATTGCATTTTAGTAAATTATTCTTTATTTCTTTATATCCTGGCGCAATATAAGTATTTTGATAATCCTTATAGAACTCCTCAAATTCCATTTCTGATATAGCTGTACCATTCTTATTATATACAAAGTATGCCAAACTCATTAACACATTATAATATCGGTCAATTTTAGATCTGTCACCAACGCATGTCATTAGTGCACAAATTATTAGAGCTTCGTAACAGTGTCCATAAGAAGTCTGCTCTAATGTATTACCTTGGATCTTTGTATGCGACAATAGAATAGAAAGTATATAAATAGGATATGACGGCATATATTCCTTACCAAGGAAATTCTCTACCATATCAAACCCTGCTTTTACTTGTTCTAAAAGGACTTGTCTTTGCATTATGGATGAATTAGCATTATAAGATAAATAAAACTTTTTAACTAACTCATTTCGTTTCAAATGACCAAGTGGCTTAATGCGGGCCAATAGCGCATCTTTCTTTTCCATCAGGTAATATGACGATATTCCTTTTTCATTCTCTTTAGTAGTCAAAATCACCTTGTGGAAACGCTCAAGAAGTCGATTGATAATATTGTTCTTTGCAGTATCATTCAATATACATTCATCAAAATTATCGATAAGCATGATTTTGCATGTCTTATCATATTGACTATACCTCTCGTATTCATTACTATTATACTGCAATGCAAAGGCATTTGCAATTATTTTATCGAGTTTGTCATTCACAATGTGCTTCCCCTCTATCAAGATGGGATATAGATATCTATCTACAAAACATAGATAAATCATATTTAATAAACTAGACTTTCCGCTTTGATTATCCCCCTCCAGTATAACTAAACTATACTGATTATCATCTAAAATAGTTGAACTATCTATAAAGTCTTCATCCACTTTAATATTTTTAGTATTCAAATGCTCTAGATCAGGGAAAACAAAAAATTCATCAAGTGTCATGTTTGTGTTTTCACTATTATGAATAGGGATTGACATCTTTTTTAGCGACTTCATAAATACATCATTATGACGGAACTCATCAGTCTTTCTTTCTCTATTCAGATCTATAGTTTCTTCTCTTTTATTAGAATATATGCCTCTAGTATACTCATGCGATCTGACTATACAATAAAATGTATCTAAATCAATTATAAAACTATTAAAAGTCGACTCTCTTGTACCGCCTTTATTATCTGAACATAAAGTACCTCCTTCAAATTCGTTAATAATTTCGCCCTCGTAGTGATCCTTAATTTGAGAAGAAGAAGGTGTATGCTCATGTCCAAATATAACCATATTAGATGTCTGTAATACATGTTTCCTAAAAGCATTCTTGTTATTGTCGCACGCAGGAGTTAGCCATGAATAATGATGATGAAAGATAGAAATCGCCAAATCGGCATTGTACTTTTCTTGTGCAATTATATTCATTGGCATTACTATACTATTTTGATGTTCATTCAAAGAAGACATCCAGGATGTATTATAGAGTCTAAAAAGAATAGTTCGATCCTTAACCTTTATAAGTAGGTCATTATTAATAGATAGCTTGAAATCCTTATTAATCATGATATCCTTTGCGAAGGATTGATATTCTGTTTGGAGTACAGAAACTGAATCATAGACACTTTGATCAATCATTGAGACATCTGATTGAAATCCATTAATTAGCAATGATCTAGCTTTATTATCATTATCAAAGTTACAATCGTGGTTGCCAGGAACGCATACTATTGTGTTCTCTAACTCTGTATTTCCTAAATTATTTTCAGCAAAAGATCTTAGCAACGCTTTAAAGAAAAGTTTTGCATATCCATATTGTTCCTCTTTTCCAGAAAATACAATATCACCAGAAACAACAATGATAATCTTATCACACTCTAAAAAATCATTTCGAACAGCAGAAACAATCAGATTAGTTCTATTTATTAACCACTGATGATTATTTCGATCAATATGTAAATCCGAAAGATGTAATAAAGCTACTTTCATTTGATTTGATTTTTATTTATTAATATACTTTTTATTCTTTACTGCTTCACAACTACCCTCCAGCTACCGCCTTTCTCGCTACGTACGACATACTTTTTCTGAGTGGGTTGGTCGAATAGTTATTATATGCCGCTTATTCAATTCTCACCATCTCAGCCAGCTGCACAAAATAATCATTCGACCAAATATCAAGTTCTTTCGGATTACGAACAAATGGAAGTACATCCTCTTTTACCTGCTTAATGTCCGCAGTCGAAAGTCGTTCAATAAGTTTCTCTTTGAACGATTCGGGGGTAATATACTCGCCGTTAAACTGCTTGCAACGCTCCGCCAAATGAGCAAAATCGAGGGCGACGCCATTGCGCACATACCACTCAAAGTCATACCAATCACGCCCCTTAACTCTATTCTTCCACGCACGATACACCAAGGCGTGCATCTTGCCGGCAAACAAGTCGGGCAGAGTGAAGCATCGAGTCATAAACGAGTGCGGTTGAAGCAGCAACTTCTGCTCGGTTGTAAAGTTTAGCGGAGGGCAAGTATCCACCTCAATCTTAATTTTTATCGACTTCTCCGTTTGGAATGTTACATCGTAAACATCGGTGTTATCTTTCAAAAATGCCGACTCTACCTTGCCAAAACTCTTCTTATCCTTTTTCGTAATCTCCACCTTTCGGCCGACCAAAGCAAACGTATCTACGATAGGCTGAAAGTATTTCGAAAAATTGAACTTCTCATCAGGTGCCAGCAGCGAAAAATCCATATCCTCACTGAAACGCTGCAATCCGTGGAAGATTCTCAAACAAGTACCGCCATAGAATGCCGCAGACTCAAAGAAACCACCCGCATATAGACCGGCAAGTATTATCTGCTGATTTACCTCAAAAATGGCATTTCGCTTCTGTTGTTCAGTCGCCAGCTCATATCGCGACAACATATTGTCAAATATCTCGTTTTTCATCGCTTCAAATACTTTAATAGTGTAACAATGGAGTCAGCCTTCTTGCCGACCTTGATATAATCTTCAAACACGGTTGCATCGAGCTTGTAGAACTCCTCCATATCCATACGAATATCCTCCTCTAAATAGTGCTCCACATCAGTCAGGTAACGGAGATTGACCTTTGAGGAGTTAGCAATCAAGTCGCACAAAGCCTTTTCGGGCGAGGCAATCAGGAATGCATATTCGTCCTTATGTAGACTTCTTACGCCAATCGAGAAAGCCTCTCGTGAGATATACTTGTAGTCGAAGTTGCCCAACGGAGTCACGAAACTACGAGAGTGCTTTACGGTCATAGACTGATTGACATAGACCGCCTCTGGAATTAACCCATAATATCTCAATGCTGTTGACATCGAGATATACGAAGGGGCGTAGAGATGATTGGCAATCAACTCTGTCGAAAGGGTCTTACCCGAATGTTCGGGATTAACCACATAAAGCCCACGCTTCAATCGTATGATGTAGCCCTGCCTTTCAAGCAAAGCCACCTTCTTATTTGGCGACTTGAGTTCTGGATACAACGACTCGATTATTGATGTCGTTATTGGAGTCGCACCTATTTCCTTTAATAACTTATTCATATTGCAAATATAGTAATATTTTGAATAATAAAAGAATTTCAACATCTTTTTCTGTTCAAAATATATCTACATTAACAAATGTATACAAATCGTATGGGCAAATTAAAACCTCATATTTGCTCATACTGTCGTATTTATCATCAGCTATCATTGTTTATTACTGTTTATCAAATATTTGGGCCGTATTTGAGCCTCAAACCTGTAAGGCTCTTATTATCAATAACTTTTACATTCTGCATCGGAAAGTAAAAGATCCTTATCATTGGTTGCTGTTTATTGGCAGTTATTATTTTTCAGAATTTTGTTTAAGTCTTTGATAAAGTCAATTTGTCATGGTCTATCATCGTTTATCATTTTTCTTCTTCCTATTTCCCTCATCGATGTACACATAACCAATTTATATTCTATCGGGAAGATCAAATCTTGCTTTTTCCACTTTGGGGTCATCAAACATAAACTTCTGATTTCGAATATGAATATAATCTAATTGTCGTTGCACTTCAATCTCTTTCATATAATCAGACAATGTCTTACGCTTAAGTTTATCAGGCCAACAGACCAAGTTCTTGCTGATAATCTTTTTGACATTTTTTTTAGTATAACATTTGTCAGCGGCCATCTTATATGCCTTTACAAACCATATGTCGCTAAAAGCCACATATGGAGACTTCCCTATTAATTTAGGTTTTAGTGCATTTACTATTGAGAACGCTTGGCTTATAGAACGAGTTATCAATAAAGTTTTGTAAAACTCGCAAAATATAATGTCGGCATCGTCAACATAAAATTCTTCATTGGGATCAATTGCTACTATGCCAACAATTGGAATTATCTGGAGTTCTTCTATGAATAACTGCTTAAAACTATCAAATCCATGACATGCTGTAGTTGTGAAAAATAAATTATTATGACAAGATTTATTTATATTTGCTAAGTACATAAATAAATCACGCCAAACGATACAATCATATTCGGCATTGTTATTATTCCAAATATAAATTCCATTATCTTTTTCTCCATGTCCCCAAAAATGTATTATCGGATATATATTATTATGGAGACATTCAGTTATAATGCGTTCTGTTACATTTATGAATTGATTCTCTCCAAGGTCAATGGTTATTAATTCATAACTAAACCAATCAAGATTCCTATTTTGACGCTTTATACTTTCGATAGTCATTATAAGATTATTATTGGGTTGATTATATCCCAAAGCAAAATCGTTTGGACTAAGCGATTGTAGTATATATAATTTATTAAAGTAGAAATAAGTCATATTAATGTAATTTATATTTTGCAATTTGGATTCCGTATCACAAATTTACGAAAATATTAATGTTTGTTATATATTCTGCTGTCAAATCGAGGCATTTCGGCGTGCGCTATTAAATAAAAAGTGGACGACCCAATCGGACTATCCTCTTTAAGAAGTGTACAGAAGAAATACTCGTGATAGCCTATATACCAACACAATACACAAACAAAAGTGAAACGATTTTGCGTGCAAAATTGATAAATGTGTTGATTTGTGAAGAAATGATGTGTTTTACCCCCCCCAATTAATGTGCTGTATAGCTCGTGAATACTCGCTTCGGAAAGACTATAATTTGATTGGAAGTCGCAAAAACTCCGTATAAAATTTGCGGGAAATCGGGATTGGGTATCAATCAATATGCTCGCAATTGTGCGGAATGTGTGATTTCTTGATAGATTCCGCACGATTGAAGCACTTTTTATCATAGAGTCGAGTACCTATATTAAAAGTTCCCCAATAAAGAATTTTGGAAAAAAATGTAAGAATAGAGGGTGTTTTGTTTTGGAAAATTGCAGAATACACCCGCTATTAGCATTGGGAAAATGCAGCATGGTAGAGCAAATCGGGAATGTGGCTTAAACTTTATAGGCCACATTTTTTTACTAATACTCGAATAAAACGGTACAATCCGTAAACCTTCCCATTAAAAGCCACCTACTCTAAATTAAAAACGATGAATTATGGAATATGTAGCAATTGAAAAAAGTGAGTACGAGCAGTTGCTCAGTACCATCAAGAAGGCGGCAATGGAGATTCGTGCCATTGCAGAGGAGTGCAGCATCAATTCGGAGTGGGTGGAGAATAGTGAATTGGCGGAGATTCTCGGGCTCTCAAAACGCCAGTTGCAGGGATATCGTGAGCGAGGTATTCTGGGTTTCTCGACAATTGGGCGCAAGATTTACTATCGCCGTGCCGATGTGGAGAAACTTATTAAAATCAATACAATAAAAGGTAAATAGTATGAACTTGGTATTTAATGAAAATTTACGGGAGCTGCAAGTCGATCTTGCGAAGGTCGATGCCGGCATTGAGCAGATTCGAGGATTCTGCCGTCCCGTGCTGAATGGAGAGCATTACCTATCGGGCGAGGAGGTGTGCAAGGCTTTACGAATTACTAAACGCACATTGCAGCAGTATCGCTATGATGGGCTTGTGTCGTTTGTCGCATTGCCCGGCAAGATGCTCTATAAAGAGTCGGATATTTTGGCTCTGCTGCAACAAAATTATACTCCCGCTTTGCACGAAAATCGAGGAAATTTACTACCTTTGTAGCAGTAGAAAAAGCCGATAAAGAGTAGTGAAAAATGGTGAATTATAGCCGTGTGCAATTCGTGAGCATTGGACTAGGCTAAACATCAATGACACTAGCACACAACAGGTTACGCGCTTGATAATGTTTCCCGGTGGCACCACGAAAGAGAACTCCTAGATTGTTGTAGAACAGCAATTTAGGAGTTTTTCTTTTTCTCCAAACCCCGATTTTGGCAACATTTGGGCTACATTTTGATACTTTATACTGTATATCAGCCGTTTTTCGGTTTTCAGAGCCTACGAAGTAGGTGTTACAAGAAAAGGACTGCCTGCAAGTTTATTTGCTTAGGCAAGTCCTTTTATTGTAACAACAGCATTGCTGTCTGAAAACCGCGCTGATTACATCATGCCGCCCATGCCGCCAGCAGGCATCTGTGGCATAGGGTTCTCGGCAGGTTTCTCAGCAAGTACGCACTCAGTTGTCAGGAACATAGAGGCGATAGATGCTGCGTTCTCAAGAGCCACGCGAGATACCTTTGTTGGGTCGATAATACCCGCTGCCATAAGGTCCTCAAAGCGGTCGTCACGAGCGTTATAACCGAAGTTACCCTCGCCCTCGCGTACCTTATTTACTACTACAGAGCCCTCGCCACCTGCGTTAGCGACAATCTGGCGCAGAGGCTCCTCAATAGCGCGCTTAACAATCTGAATACCAGTGGTCTGGTCGTCATTCTCGCCCTTAAGACCCTCAAGAGCTGCTGTTGCGCGGATATAGGCAACGCCACCACCTGGAACGATACCCTCCTCAACGGCTGCGCGGGTAGCAGCAAGGGCGTCATCTACGCGGTCCTTCTTCTCCTTCATCTCAACCTCAGTAGCAGCACCTACATAGAGTACGGCAACGCCACCAGCTAGCTTTGCAAGGCGCTCCTGAAGCTTTTCGCGCTCGTAGTCAGACTTAGCAACCTCAATAGAAGAACGGATAAGTGCTACGCGGTCTGCAATAGCCGTCTTGTCGCCACAGCCATCAACGATAGTGGTGTTCTCCTTTGTCAGGGTAACCTTCTCAGCGCAGCCGAGCATTGCAAGTGTTGCATCCTCAATCTTCATACCCTTATCTGAAGAGACTACAGTAGCACCTGTGAGCACTGCGATATCCTCAAGTAGCTCCTTGCGGCGGTCGCCAAAGCCTGGAGCCTTACAAGCGGCAATCTTCAGAGTACCACGCAGACGGTTTACAACAAGTGACTGCAGTGCGTCGCCATCTACATCTTCAGCGATGATAAGAAGGCTACGACCAGACTGAGCCACTGGCTCAAGGATGCCCATAAGCTCCTTCATAGTCGAAATCTTCTTGTCCGCAATAAGGATATAAGGCTTGTCAAGCTCTGCCTGCATCTTCTCGGTGTCGGTCATAAAGTAAGGAGAGATATAACCGCGGTCAAACTGCATACCCTCAACAACCTCTACGTGTGTATCAGTACCCTTTGCCTCCTCAACGGTAATAACGCCCTCGTTGTTTACCTTTGCCATAGCCTCTGCAATCAGAGAGCCGATAGCGCGGTCGTTGTTGGCAGAAATTGTTGCCACCTGCTCAATCTTAGTGTTGTCAGAGCCAACCTCCTGACTCTGAGCGCGCAGTGACTCAACAATAACCGCTACCGCACGGTCAATACCGCGCTTAATATCCATAGGATTTGCACCTGCAGTGACATTCTTTAGTCCTACGCTGATAATAGCCTGCGCAAGCACTGTTGCTGTTGTTGTTCCGTCACCAGCATCGTCGTTGGTCTTTGATGCCACCTCGCGCACCATCTGCGCACCCATATTTGCAAAAGCATCCTCAAGCTCTACTGCCTTAGCAACTGTTACACCATCCTTAGTCACCTGTGGCGCACCAAACTTGCGGTCAATAATCACATTGCGACCCTTAGGACCAAGTGTCACCTTCACTGCATTTGCTAACGCGTCTACACCCTCCTTCAGAAGGTCACGCGCCTCAATATTGTATTTAATCTCTTTTGCCATAATCTTGTCTCTTTAATTTTGGTTTGGATTTTATGGGAGTTTTACTGCGTTACACTGCGTGTTTTAGCTGCTCACATACGTTTTAGTATGCTGCGCGCTAAACCACTTGTGCGCCTTGTAAAATCTCCTCTAAAATCCAAACGGTTGTTTGTTTTTTGGCTATTAGCTATTAGCCATTAGCCGTTAGCCTTTTAGAGGTGTCGGCAATGCCGACTTATATGTATAAAATCCGCAAAGCGGATACCTTAAAAAGCCAATGTCCAATGGTCAACAGCCAACGGCTATTTCTCTACTACTGCTAAAATCTCTGATTGTTTCATAATAATATAAGATGTACCTGCGTAGGTTACCTCAGTGCCTGAGTACTTGCCATAGAGCACCTCGTCGCCCTGACAAACCTCCATAGTAACATCCTTTGTGCCAGGACCTACGGCGATAACCTTGCCGGCAAGTGGCTTCTCCTTTGCTGTGTCCGGAATAATTAGACCTCCGGCGGTAATCTCCTCTGCTGGATTTGGCAGAATGAGAACTCTGTCTGATAATGGTTTAATCATAATCTTTGGTTTTTATGTTTCTAGTTTACGTTTGTTTAATCTGTTTGCCCACAGTACAATCAATAGCTATGCCACACTCAATTATCTGCCAAAAATGGCAGATGCTATTGACATTTTGTCACAAAATTAGTAATTTTGTTAAAACATTATGTCACAATGAAGCGAATCTCCCTAATTTTTCTAATATTGCTACCTTTTATCCTCTCGGCTGAGAACCTGCCGTTGGAGAAATTTACAGAGCCTGTTGCCCATCCCCGTCTTATTATACGCAGTAATGATATTGTCAAGGTGCGTAGTGCTGTGCAGAGTAATCCATATATGGAGAAGTTAGATGATTTTGTGCTATCTATGGCTGCAAAGTACCTTGATGAGCCTACAGTGGTGCGCAAGAAGGTGGGCAAGAGGTTACTTGCTACCTCACGAACAGTGCTGGAGCGGGTGCTCTATTGCTCCTATGCGTGGATGGTTACGGGGGATGAACGATATGCTCGGCGAGCCGAAGAGGAGATGGTCGCCGCGGCGGAGTTTGAAGATTGGAATCCCTCTCATTTTCTTGATGTTGCTGAGATGATGACAGCCTTGGCTTTGGGGTACGATTGGCTCTATCACACCCTCTCGCAAAGTAGCCGCACCAAGATTGTGGATGCCATTATCCACCATGGAATCTATGGTGCAGAGAGTGAGAGTCAGATGTGGTTTTACCACCGCGCTAACAACTGGAATCAGGTCTGTAACTGTGGCATGGTTTTGGGCTCTTTGGCTATCGCGGAGCATGAGCCAGATTTGGCTTTATCAATGATTGAAAAGTCGCTAAAGTCAAATGCTATTGCGCAGCAGGTCTATGCTCCAGATGGGGTCTATCCTGAGGGTGTGGGATACTGGAGTTATGGCACTTGGTTTGAGGTGTTGCTAATAGAGGGTTTGCGTACAGCTTTGGGTAGTAGCTTTGGTCTTGAAAACTATAGCGGTTTTGTGAAATCGGCTGATTTTGTGAAGTTTATCTCTACGCCTACAGCTCGTTCATTCAACTTCTCTGATAATGGTATAGCTAACAATCAGTGTAATCCTTTGCTGGGGTGGTTTGCGCTTCAGAGTGGTGATTTTAGCATGCTATATAACGATTTTACAACCGCTGAGCGTGGTAGATTGAGGGTCTTTGAGAAGCGTCTGCTTCCTGTGGCAATGTTCTTTTTGGCGCGCTGTGATTTGGATAAGGTTGCTCCACCAAAGAGCAATTTCTACGTTGGTCAGGGTGTGCAGCCGCTCTTTGTCTATCGCAGTGGGTGGCAGAGTCGCAATGATATATATTTGGCGGCAAAAGGTGGCTCTGCATCGCTCTCCCACGCACATATGGATGCTGGTAGTTTTGTCTATGAGTGGGGTGGTGTGCGCTGGAGTGCAGACCTTGGGAGCCAGAACTACCACTCGCTTGAGAAGCTAGGTATAAATCTGTGGAAGATGGACCAAAACTCCGATAGGTGGGATGTCTTCCGCTTGGGCTGTCAGTCACACTCAACTTTGACAGTTAAGGGTCGTAAGCACCTTGTTGAGGGCAGAGCAACAATGGAGGAGGTATTTAATATGCCTAATTGCCACGGAGCGAGTTTTGACCTCTCTCAAATATTTGATTGTCTGGATGTTGCATATCGCACAATTACCGTAGATGATGTGGGCAAGGTTACTGTGCTGGATGAAGTTGCAGCATCGCAGCCTGCCACAATTCGTTGGACTATGTGTAGTGAGGCTGATGCAAAGATTTTGGATAATGGGGATATCCTGCTTCAGAAGGGTGGTAAGAGCCTTATCGTTAGGGCAGTGACCCCGCGCAAGTGTACTCCATTTGTCCTTTCTAACACCCCTTTAACTAACTATGATTGCGAAAATCCAGGTACTTGTCGAGTCGGTTTTGACCTGTTCGTGCGAAAAAAGTGCCAGTTGGTGGTTGAATTACTCCCTTTGGTGAAATAAACAGAAAAAACTTTGTTTTTGTATCCAAATTTTATTACCTTCGCAGTGCATTGTGCGGTTATGCTTTGTTCTGAAAATGAATATATTATGGCGCACTTTGTAGATTTATTTGGCTAATTGATTGGTAATCAGTGTGTTATATGGTTGCCAATGTCCCCTAAATATATCCTTTTGTAAGCAAAACGATGGAAATTTCCAGTAATCAGACGGAGTGGTATGTGCTTCGTGTAACTTATCAGCGAGAGCTTATAGCTAAGCGTAGGTTAGATGAACTGGGGGTTGAGAGTTTTGTGCCAACAAAGGTTGTTCGTGCAAAATTGGTCAATGGGCGCAGGGTATTACAGCGCAGGGCGCTTGTGCATAATTACATCTTTGTGCGCTCTGACCGTCAGAAGATAGATCACATTAAGCAGTTTGAGTTACCATACCTTCGCTATGTTATGCACACAAAGAATGGTGTTCGACAGGCGATGGTCGTGCCAGAGGTGCAGATGCGAAGCTTTATGCTTGTGACGGGAACGGAGGATGAGCGACTGATGCTCTTAGAGCCTGAGAGTGTTGAGCTTGCAGTTGGAATGCGCGTTAGGGTTATTGGTGGCGTATTTGCTGGGGCAGAGGGTTTGCTGATGAAGGTTGCGGGGGCGCGTGAGCGTCGTGTGGTGGTGAAAATTGAGGGCATAGCCGCAGTGGCAACACCGCGCATAGAGAAGGAGTTAATAGAAATAATAGAGTAGAGTATGAAAATTGCAGTAGCAGGAACGGGTTATGTGGGCTTGAGCATGGCGACATTGCTCTCACAGCATAATCAGGTTGTAGCGGTAGATATTGTCGCTGAGAGGGTGGAGATGATAAATCGTCGCCAGTCACCTATTCAGGATGAGTACATTGAGAAGTTTTTTGCCGAGCGAGAGCTTAACCTTGTGGCTACACTGGATGCTCAGGCAGCTTACAGCGATGCCGATTTTGTCATTATCGCTGCGCCAACAAATTATGATAGCCAGCGCAACTTCTTTGATACATCAGCCGTTGAGAGCGTTATTGATTTGGTTATCAAGTACAATCCAAATGCGATAATGGTCATCAAGAGTACTATCCCAGTAGGTTTCACTGAGCAGATTCGTGAAAAGACTGGTAGCCAGAACATCCTCTTCTCGCCAGAGTTCTTGCGCGAGAGCAAGGCACTCTATGACAATCTCTACCCAAGCCGCATTATCGTTGGTCGTCCAAATGGTGACGAGCGTCTTGATGCAGCAGCTCGCGCATTTGCCGACCTTCTCAAGCAGGGCGCAGTTAAGGAGGACATTGATACCCTCTTTATGGGTCTTACTGAGGCGGAGGCTGTAAAACTCTTTGCAAATACATACCTCGCTCTTCGTGTGAGCTACTTCAATGAGTTAGATACCTATGCAGAGATGAAGGGACTTGATACACAAGCTATTATCTCTGGCGTGGGTCTTGATCCTCGCATCGGTACGCACTATAACAACCCATCTTTTGGCTATGGAGGTTACTGTTTGCCGAAGGATACCAAGCAGCTGCTTGCAAACTATCAGGATGTACCGCAAAATATGATGTCGGCGATTGTTGAGAGTAACCGCACCCGCAAAGATTTTATCGCCGACCGCGTGCTGACAATGGCTGGCTACTATAGCGGTAATAGCAGCTATAACGCCTCACGCGAGCAGCGTTGCGTAATAGGTGTCTACCGCCTAACAATGAAGACGGGCTCAGATAACTTCCGCCAGTCATCAATCCAGGGCGTTATGAAGCGCATCAAGGCAAAGGGCGCAGAGGTGATTATCTACGAGCCAACCCTTGAAAACGGTACAACCTTCTTCGGCAGCCGCATCGTAAACGATCTTGCTCAGTTCAAAGCCCTCTCGCAGGCAATTATCGCAAATCGCTACGATAGCTCTTTGGATGATGTTGTAGAGAAGGTCTACACACGCGATATTTTTAGACGAGATTAGCTATGCAGACAATTCTTGTAACTGGAGCTGCGGGATTCATCGGCGCAAACCTTGTTGAGCGACTGCTTACAACAGAGCAGAACGTTCACGTTGTAGGATTGGATAGCGTGAATGATTATTACGACCCAGCGATTAAGGAGTATCGCCTTGAGCGACTACAGACAGTAGCATCCACTCAACAGGATAACCACTGGACCTTTGTTCGTGGCAATATCGCCGACCGAGCGCTTGTAGATAACCTATTTGCTGAGTATAAGTTTAGTATAGTGGTAAACCTTGCCGCCCAGGCGGGTGTTCGCTACTCAATAACCAATCCTGATGCATATATTGAGAGCAACATCATTGGCTTCTACAATATCCTTGAGGCTTGCCGCCATAGCTACGATAATGGCGCAAAGGGTGTAGAACACCTCGTCTATGCATCCTCTTCGTCTGTCTATGGTAGCAATAAAAAGGTGCCTTACTCTACCGACGATAAGGTAGATAACCCTGTGAGTCTCTATGCAGCGACCAAGAAGAGTAACGAACTTATGGCGCACGCCTATAGTAAACTTTATGATATTCCATCTACGGGCTTGCGTTTCTTTACGGTCTATGGACCTGCAGGTCGCCCCGATATGGCTTACTTCGGCTTTACAGATAAGCTGCGCCGCGGAGAGACAATCAAAATATTTAACTATGGCAACTGCCGCCGCGACTTTACATATGTAGACGATATTGTTGAGGGCGTGCAGCGCGTTATGCACCGCGCTCCAGAGCGTAGTACTGGCGAGGATGGTCTTCCAGTGCCACCATATGCGGTATATAATATCGGCAATAGCAACCCCGAGAACCTCCTGGACTTTGTGGATATCCTGCAACAAGAACTTATCGCTGCAGGCGTTCTTCCTGCAGATTACGACTTTGAGAGCCATAAGGAGCTCACTGCAATGCAACCAGGCGACGTACCAGTCACCTACGCCGACACCACCGCCCTTGAGCGCGACTTTAACTTCAAACCACACACCCCACTTCGCACCGGCCTCCGCGCCTTCGCCCAGTGGTACAAAGAGTTTTACGGGTAGAATGCAGCTTTAAACAATGGGTTTAATAAATAAGGTATCAAAGATTACAAAAAATGGCGATGCAAGAGTTCTTGCGAGTAATTTTGTATGGTTGTCTGCTTTGCAGGTTGCCGGATATCTCTTCCCTCTTATAACATTGCCATACCTGGCAAGGGTTATTGGAGCTGATGGTTTTGGAAAAGTCGCCTTTGCTTCGGCTATAATGGTTTGGATTCAGACTATTGCCGACTGGGGATTCAACCTTACAGCTACCAGAGATGTGGCAAAAAACAGAGATGATGCCCAGAAAGTTTCAGAGATATTTTCCAATGTATTATGGGCACGATGTCTGTTGGCTGTGGTCTCGCTTGCTGTTTTGATCGGGTTAATACTTTTGGTTCCAAAGTTTTACGAAAACAGACTCGTTATATTGGTAACATATTTGATGATTCCCGGGCATATACTTTTCCCGGACTGGTTTTTTCAGGCGGTGGAGAAGATGAAGTATATAACAATACTTAATGTGCTGCTTAAATTGTTGTTTACTATAGCAGTGTTTGTATTTGTAAAGGATCGAGAAGACTATATTCTACAACCTCTCTTTACATCAATCGGATATGTTTTTTGTGGCGTACTATCTCTATATCTGATTATTGGTAAATGGGGTGTCAAATTACAAAAACCATCGATTGCAAGGATAATTACAACAATAAAAGATAGTACAAATGTTTTTATAAATAATTTGGCTCCAAATCTCTACAATAGTCTGTCAATTGTATTACTTGGTATTTTTGGAGGTAGTGGAGCAACGGGTATATTTGACGGAGGAAATAAGTTTATCAGTTTGTGCCAGCAATTTATGACCGTAATATCGAGAGTATTTTTCCCATATTTGTCCAGGCAAAGTAACAGACATAAAATATTGGTTGTAATCAATATGACAGTAGCCATCGTATTTGCACTATTGCTATTTGTACTTGCACCATATATCGTCAGACTTATGTTGTCTGCAGAGTTTGCAGAGTCTGTGTATGTAATACGGATATTGGCAATATCCGTAATATTTTTGGCGCTCTCCGATTCATATGGAACAAATTATCTTATTATCCATAAAAGAGACAGGGAATTACGAAATATTACCATTATAGGGTCGATTTTCGGACTCTGTATCGGTGTACCATTGATATATTATTATGGATATACAGGTGCAGCTGTGACAATAACCACAGCCAGAGTGGTATTGGGAGTATTGACTTATGTTGTTGCTAAAAGAGAAAAATATGTTGAGACAAATTAAGAGAATTGTTACGGAGCCCAAATATATTTTTATATATGCGCTCTATATTTTTGCCAAATTTATCCCTGATAGATTATATTTGAAATTACTGTTCCGGTTGAAGATGGGTTATTGGATGGATTTTGATAATCCACAGACATTCAACGAAAAACTGCAATGGCTAAAGCTTTACAATCGCCGTCCGGAATATACACAGATGGTCGATAAGTATGCAGCCAAGGAGTATGTGGCATCAATCATCGGCGCGGAGTATATAATTCCGACGCTGGGTGTATGGGATAGTGTAGAGGATATAGATTTCGACTCTCTGCCAAATCAGTTTGTGTTGAAGTGTACTCACGATAGTGGTGGAATAGTTATTTGTACAGATAAATCACAGCTGAATATCGAAGAGGCTAAGAGTAAACTGAAAAAGGGTCTCAAGCGAGATTATTATCCGACAAGCAGAGAGTGGCCGTATAAAAATGTTCCGCATCGGATAATCGCAGAACAATATATGGTAGATGAAAGTGGCTACGAACTGAAAGATTATAAGTTTTTCTGTTTTGATGGCGTTCCTAAAGCTCTGTTTATAGCATCTGACAGGGGAAATACGACAGAGGAAACTAAATTTGATTTCTTTGATATGGACTTTCATCATTTGCCGTTTACAAATGGTCACTCCAATGCTGTGAAACCCGTATTGAAACCAAAAGGGTTTGAGATGATGAAAATACTTGCGGCAAAACTGTCGCAAGGAATGCCTCACGCAAGAATAGACTTTTATAATATAAACGGTCAAATCTACTTTGGCGAGATAACCTTCTTCCATTGGGGCGGTATCGTGCCATTTGACCCTGAGGAGTGGGATTATACATTTGGCAGTTGGATAACATTGCCCGAAAAACAGAAATAATGAAACAATATTTCAATATATGTAATTTGTATATTCTGTTGTGGTGTATATTTGATTATACATTTGCACTCAGTATGCCTATATCCCGACCGTTGTTTGCTCTGATATTTGCTATAACGGTGTACTATACAGTATACACATTTGCTAATTACAAGTTTACACCTTTTATGAAAGGATTGACGCTATTGTTACTAATGTTTACTGTATATGGTATAGTGTTATTATTTACGGATGTACAACTATATATTGATATGGTAGATAAATCCGTTAGCAAATATGTGTATTTAATAACGGTGTACAAGTCGTTATTGCCAATATTTCCATTTTTTGTATTTGCTAAGAAAGGTTTACTTAATGAATCTGTAATAAAAAAATGGTTGCCAGTATTTATTGTGGTAACAATAGCTTTGTTTTATTCGACAAATAATGCGATGATCGCAATGTCAGAAATAGAACGAAAAGAATTTACAAATAATACAGGATATGTATTTGTTTCATTATTGCCATACCTGTTTTTTCTGAATAATCGTAGGTTCTTTCAATATGTCGTGTTAATCATTCTTACTTTATTTGTAATCTTATCTATGAAGCGTGGCGCGATATTGTGTTTGTTACTTTTTATCGTTTGGTTTATATATCGTAGCTGGGTGATGCCTAAATCAAAGAATAAGTTTGTGATAATAATAAACACTATTTTGTTTGTAGGAATTGCTTATTTCTGGCTTGGTAATTTATATGAAGATAGTGATTTTTTTAGATATCGAATAGAGCAGACAATAAATGGAGAGACGAGTGGTCGAGATGGCTTGTATAACTATTTATGGTTTTATTATCAGACCAATATGTCGGAAATCCAGCAATTATTTGGAATGGGAGCAGAATCAACTTTACTAATTGGTGAAAATTATGCACACAATGATTGGCTGGAAATTTTGATAAATAATGGAATTTTTGGTGTGTGTATATATGTAATATATTGGATCTGTTTTTATAAAACCTATAGGCAACTATCTTATAATGGGTTGATATATTCTATATTTGGCAGTGTATTAGTGATATATTTAGCAAAAACATTTTATTCGATGTCATATGGAGGAATGACTTGTTTTGCCTCTCTGTGTATTGGTTATTGTATAGCAAATGGATTGTATAATACTGCAGATAATATAAAATTGCGCAGACTATGATCAATGTTGTTTATTTAGTAAGTGAGTTGAGACCTTCCGGACCGATTAACCAAGCATTAAATTTGGTTAGTAGCTTTGATAAAAAGAAGGTCAATGCTATGATTGTAACATTATTTAACGAACAGGGAACTTCGTGGGAAGCTAAATTCATTGCAAAGAATATAAAGATTCATAGGTTGAATGCCACTAGAACAACCTTGTTTAGAGCAAGCCAAAGACTGAAAGAACTAATCAAAGAGAATAATATACATATTGTGCATTCTTCTGGAATAAGTGCCAATATAGTAAATCGATTATTAGGAGATGGCGTTAAAAAAGTGACAACATTCAGGTCACATATAAATGATCTGAATGAGCGAAGTGGTTTTTGTAAAAGATTTCTTTCAAAAGTATTATTTCAATGGGCTATCAAAGGTATTGATACCTATGTGTGTTGTTCGCACTCTTTGTCTGTCGATATGAGTCGAGATCTTGGTGTGCAGTGTCAGTTTGTACAAAATGGTGCCGATATAGATCATTATAAACCTGTTTCTCAATTAGAAAAAATTAAGTTGCGAGAGAAGTTATCGTTACCTATTGATAAAAAAATATTTGTATCAATGGGAGTCATAGAGGATCGTAAAAATATGCCTCTTATAGTAGATGCTGTTAATAGATTGAACAATGATGAAATATATTTGATGATTGTTGGTTGGGGTGAGGATGATAAAGTTGCAGAGTTGAGTAATCGCATTGACGGAAATCCTAATATCAAATTAACAGGCTTTGTAAATGATCCGTTAGAATATTATCAATGCGCAGACTATTTTGTGTCAGCATCTTTTGCAGAAGGGTTGCCGAATACTGTATTGGAAGCGATGTCGTGTGGATTACCAACAATATTATCAGATATTGGACCTCATAGAGAAATGTTGCAGTATGCGATGGATGCAGGTGTTATTTTTAACCATTTTGACGTATCAAGCTTAGTCGATGCCATCAAAGAGTCTTTACGATGGGATATTATTGCAAAATCAGAACTATCCAGAAATCTTATTGAGAAACATCTAAGTAAATATTGTACTTCTGCAAATTATACAAAGATATATTTACAAACATTGAATGAATAATAGTATATGAAGCGAGTAATTACTTACGGAACATTTGACCTGCTGCATTATGGTCATATAAACATCCTGCGTAGAGCGAAAGAGTTGGGAGATTACCTTGTGGTTGTTGTCTCTACGGATGAGTTTAATTGGAATGAGAAACAAAAAAAATGTTATTTCTCGTATGAGCAGCGCAAGGCAATGGTTGAGGCAATTCGTTACGTAGATTTAGTTGTCCCTGAAACCAATTGGGAGCAAAAGCGTACAGATGTTCATAAATATGACATTGATGTGTTTGTGATGGGTGATGACTGGAAAGGTAAGTTTGATTTTTTAGAGGAAGAGGGCGTTGAAGTTGTATACTTGCCACGTACGCCAGAGATTAGCACTACTCAGATTAAAACAGACTTAAATAAAAAATAAGTTATGACAGAATTACGACATCTACAGTTAGTTATTCTTGGTATAATGAAAGATATTGATGCTCTCTGTGTCAAGAATAATATTGAATACTATCTATTGGGCGGATCGGCTATTGGAGCAATTCGCCATAAAGGCTTTATTCCTTGGGATGATGATTTGGATATTATTATGGATGCCGCAAACTACCAAAAATTTATTGCTGTATGCAGAGAAGAGCTCAACCAAGAAAAATATGTTCTTCAAGAGGGTGAGA
Source organism: Rikenellaceae bacterium (assembly GCA_015059805.1). GTDB lineage: Bacteria > Bacteroidota > Bacteroidia > Bacteroidales > Rikenellaceae > Alistipes. Next base: position 68,010 of record SUZO01000006.1, on the reverse strand, counting down.
AGGATTGGTCACTACCTTTTTCAAAGGTTAGACTCAAAGGAACAAAACTTGTTGAGTTAGAAGGTTGCGCGGATGAGGTAATGCAGGGAATCTTTGTAGATGTGTTTAAAATGGATAATGCACCATCGCCTAAGATCTTACAGCGATGGCAATATTTCTGCGGTAAGGTTTATCTGAGTTACACTCTGTCTCAAAGAACATACAAGTCGGCGTCATTTAAAAAGAAGATAATGATGTTTTTTGCATGTTTGTTAAAGATTAAATGTTTGCGATCATTTTTCAAACGTCAAGTAGAGAAGTATAATGATAAACAAAGCGAATTTAGATGTTTTTTATATGGTCGCACCAAGTTAAAAAACTCATTTACTAAAATTTCTGTTTATGGTAAACCTCTGCGTGTTCCTTTTGAATCGTTAGAATTGCCTGTGCCAGAAAAATATGATGAATATTTAACTCAGATGTTTGGCGATTATATGAAATTACCACCAGTAGAGCAACGTCAAGGTTTGCACTGTATTTCTGTTGATTTTGGAGAGTATTAGGAATGGGACTAAAATTTTCTGTTATCACTTCGGTGTACAAAAATGACAAGCCGGAGTTTATTAGACAAGCGTTTGATAGTATTACTATAGGACAAACACTTTGTCCAGATGAGGTTGTAGTAGTTATTGATGGACCAGTGTCACAAGAGATAAGTGTCGTCATTGATGAGTATGCTCAGTTGCATTCCCAATTATTCAACATCATTAGACTCCCAGAGAATAAAGGTTTGGGAAATGCTTTGAAGGTTGGCCTTGAAGCTTCTAAATATGATATAGTGGCCCGTATGGATAGTGATGATTATTCCATTTCTGAGAGGTTTGCAAAGCAAGTAGCATATTTAGAGTCACATACAGAGGTTGATATTGTGGGCGGAAATATGGGCGAGTTTATTGGTGCTGTAGATAATATTGTAGGTGTTAGAAATGTTCCAGAGCAGAATGTTGATATCAATAACTACATAAAAGCGAGATGCCCATTCAATCATATTACGGTTATGTTCAGAAAACAGGCGGTAATGAATGCTGGTGGATATTTAGATTGGCATTATAACGAGGACTACTATCTATGGATTAGAATGGCGCTAAACAATTGTACTTTTGCCAATCTTCCAGATATTTTATGTTATGCTCGTGTAGGAAAGGATATGTATGCTAGACGTGGTGGGTGGAAGTATTTCAAGAGTGAGGCAAAACTTCAGAAATATATGTTTGATAAAGGTCTGATATCCTTCTTTAGAATGGGTTATAATGTTCTACTTCGATTTGTATTACAAGTATGCATGCCGAATAAATTGAGAGGTTTTGTTTTCAGAAAGTTTGCTAGAAAATAATATGTTAAAATTTCTATTTGATAGGATTGTATCGTTTGTGGGGCTGATGTTTTTGTGGCCGGTGTTGATTGTTGTGGCGGTGCTTATTCGCGTGAAGATGCCTGGTGGTCCTGTGATTTTTAAGCAGCGGAGGGTTGGGCGTAACGGTAAGCTGTTTACGATGTACAAGTTCCGTTCAATGACTGTTTCGCACTCGGGCTCTTCGGTCTCTGTGGCGGGGGAGAGTCGCATTACGCCATTGGGCGCGAAGTTACGCAAGTATAAGTTAGATGAATTGCCAGAACTATGGAATGTTCTTATCGGCGATATGAGTTTTGTAGGTCCGCGTCCAGATGTGCCAGGTTATGCAGATCAGTTAAAGGGGGATGATAGGAGGGTGTTGCAGTTGCGTCCAGGTATCACAGGACCGGCGTCAATGAAGTACAGAAATGAGGAGGAGATTCTTGCATCTGTTCCCGATCCTGTAAAATATAATGATGAAGTAATTTTCCCAGATAAGGTGCGAATAAATCTGTATTATTTAGATCACCAGTCGTTCTGGATAGATATAAAACTAATTATCTGCACAGTATTGGGTAAGCAAGTTATGTATAACGGAGAACTAATTTAGTTAGATATGTCAAAGCGAATTTATCTTTGTCTTGCCCATATGTCGGGTGAGGAGCAGAAGTTTATACAGGAGGCGTTTGATACCAATTGGGTAGTGCCGTTGGGTCCTAACGTGAATGGTTTTGAAGCCGATCTTGAGGCGTTTGTCGGTCAGAATAAAAAGGTTGTGGCACTGTCTGCAGGTACGGCAGCTGTGCACCTTGCACTCATCGCTTGCGGTGTAGGCGCTGGAGACGAGGTTATTGTGCAGTCGTTTACCTTCTGTGCTTCATCGCATCCGATTACATACCTTGGCGCAACACCTATTTTTGTTGATTCAGAGGAGGATACATGGAATATGGATCCACAGTTGCTTGAGCAGGCTATAGAGGATCGTATTGCTAAGACTGGTCGCAAGCCAAAGGCTATAGTACCAGTGTATTTGTATGGTATGCCAGCCAAGATGGATGAGATTATGGCTGTGGCTAATAAGTATGATATTCCTGTTGTTGAGGATGCCGCCGAGGGCTTCGGCTCAAAGTTTGACGGTCAAGTTTGCGGAACTTTTGGTCGCTATGGAGTGCTTTCTTTCAATGGAAATAAGATGATAACCACTTCGGGTGGTGGTGCGCTTATTTGTCCTAATGATGAGGCGAAGAAGGAGATTATGTTCTATGCAACACAAGCTCGTGAAGCGTACCCATACTATCAGCACGAGAAGATTGGCTATAACTACCGAATGTCTAATATCTGTGCGGGTATTGGTCGCGGACAGATGACCATTGCTGAGGAGCATGTTGCTCATCATAAACATATTCAGGCGTTATATAGAGAACTTCTTGCTGATGTTAAGGGTGTTACACTACACGAGAACCCATCAGAGCGTTATGATAGCAACTTCTGGCTCTGCACCATTCTTCTTGATGCAGATTTGAAAGTTAAGGGCGAGGAAAACGCCTATAAGAGTGCAGTTCAAGGCGCTGTGGGAGGTGCCGCAGGTGTTACTCATGCAGCTGAGAGCCTACATACCGATTGCGAGCCAAATGCAAATGTTGAGGCTATGCGCGTGGCTCTTGATGCTGCAGGTGTAGAGTCTCGTCCACTATGGAAGCCTATGCATAAGCAGCCTGTTTATGCATCAAATCCAGCCTATATCAATGGCGTTAGTGAGGCACTTTTTGCACGAGGAATGTGTCTGCCTGCAGGACCATGTGTTACAGACGATGATGTAAAGTATATCGTAGAACAAATCAAAGCTAATATACTCTAATATTTGACAACGGACAAATACATATATCTACTATTACGGTTAGCGCTACACAATCGTGAAGTTGATTTGCTCTACTCTCTGCAGATAGATTGGACTACTGTCAACTGGCAACACCTCTACGACACTGCCAAGGCGCAGGGGGTGGTGGCGATTGTCTTTGATGGAGTGAAGCGGGTGATGGAGCAGCGGGGGGATAACTCGTTGGGTATGCCGCGCTCGCTTAAGATGAGATGGCTGTCGGTTGTAGACTCCATTGAGAAGAAGAGTACTGCTTATCTTAAGGCTGTGGACTTTATAGCCTCAGTTTGCAAGGAGCAGGGTCTATCGGTGATGATTTTCAAAGGCTTGTCGCTCAGTAGGCTCTATCCTGAGCCGTTGCATCGTGAGTGTGGAGATATTGACCTCTATGCCTTTGATGGTCGGCGTAAGGAGTTGGATAGAATGATAGTCGGTATGGGAGGCACTCTTAAACATGATTCGGTAAAGCACTCGGAGCTACAGTTGCGTAACGTGATTATAGAGAACCACAACTATTTTGTACATCGCTACTTCTCTGACCGGGCTAAAAAGATGAACGCTACGCTGATAGAGTGTGCCCATAATGCCGAGTCATTTATTAGCAATAAGCCTATCTATTTTCCAAATAGGGAGTTTGATCTGCTCTTTGTCCTCTATCACGCGGCAAATCATTTTAAGTTTGAGGGTATTTCGCTTCGACATGTTATTGATTGGTGTTTTGTTGTTCAGAGAGCAGAATATAATGTGGTAGCGCTTAATGATTATGGTCTGCAAGACTTCTCGGCGGTTCTATGTCGCATTGGAAAGGAGTGCTTGGGATTTGATATGCCAGACGATGTTTGTAGCTGTAAAGATGAGATATATAACCGAGTGCTCAATGATATTGTAGGCTCAGATATTGGCAAGAATGAGGAAAAGGTCTGCTTCTTTACTCTCTTGAAACGCAAAACGGCAAGATTTTTCTCGCGTCGTTGGGCATATAGTCTTGTAGATGACTCCTTCTTTGGTGGTGTAGTAAATAGTATCGCGGCGCATATTGTTGAGCCGTTTGCAATCTTTAGGGGTAACAAATAACTACTTGATATTCTCCTTTATCCGTCGCAATCCTGTGCGGATGAGGGGTGAGGTGGCGAAGTGGAGTGTAAACTCTGCTTCGCTCATTTTTTGCCAATCTATCGCAAGCGGGTCTATTGTCGGCGCAAAGAGTGGGTTGGTGGCAAGAGGAGCTTTGGCGTTATAGGGGCAGCAGCTTTGGCACTGGTCACAGCCAAATATCCAGCCGTGCAGTGGTGTAGGGTGGTCACTCTGCTTTTCAACCGTCGCACGCGATATGCATAGGCGTGTATCTATATGGCGGTCGTGGATGGCGTGGTTTGGGCATGCATCTATGCAGCGACGGCACTCTCCGCAGCCAATGCCGACGTATGGTGTGTCGTAGTTGTCGCACTCCTCAGTCAAAACAGCTACTCCCAAAAGTACGAATGTGCCAAACTGGGGCGTAACAAGAAGTGACTGACGACCTATCCAGCCAAGACCCGCCTCTACAGCATAGCGTTTCTCGAAAATGGGTGCGGAGTCTGTAAAGCAACGACCTGATAGCGTTGGAGAACTCATCTTGAGTGATGCGCATAATTGGTGCAACATCTCTTTTATGGTTATGTGATAGTCGGTAGTGGTGGCGTAGGAGGCTATCTTTTTGTTGCAGGTAGCAGGGTAGCCCATGGAGAATCTGTTTTTGTAGTTTACGCCGCATACAACCACCGTCTTTGCGCCTTCAACCAATAGCGTTGCATCAGCGCGTTTGTCAATATTGCGCTCTAAGTAGCTCAATCCATCTCCATAACCAGTAGCTATCCACTGCTCTAAAAATGCCCTGTCGGAGTCAAAATTTTGACAAGGAACTACACCGCAAAGGTCAAAGCCAAGAGCGGCGGCAGTGGATTTTATTTGAGATAGTTTTAACATAGTTGCAATATTTTTGTCAAAAATAGTGTTTTTTAATGAAAAAACCTTATTTTTGCAAAGAATAGAGCGGTGGCTTTTTATTGATAATCAATAAGATAGCCGTCTTAAGTAAGTGAAAATTAAATATTTAGGAAATGAATTTAACGACTTTGTACGAGGTTCTTCAGAATAGCTTGAAGAAATTTTCTACTCGTACGGCATTCTCTTTATGGCGTGGTGCCGAAGTTACCTACTCTGAGGTTGGAGAGCGAGTGAAGCAGATTCAGGAGATGTTGGTAGACGCCGATATTCACCCTGGTGATAGAGTGGCAATTTTGAGCAGTAGCGTTCCAAACTGGGGTGTGGCATATTTTGCTATCACCTCTGCTGGATATGTTGTTGTGCCGATTATGCCAGACTTTACTTCGGAGGATATTGACCGCATTGTTGAGCACTCGGAGACTAAGGCTCTCTTTGTCTCAGATCGCCTATTCTCTAAGCTCTCAAAGCAGACAGCTGACAAGTTGAACCTTGTTGTGCGTACTAAGAATCTCGGAATTATCTCTCAGAATGTCAAAGGTGGTAAGGGTGAGATGCGTATTCCAAAACCAGATGATTTGGCGGCAATTATCTATACCTCCGGTACTACATCGCAGCCTAAGGGTGTAATGCTTACCCACTACAATCTCTGCTCGCAGCTTTGGATGATTGATAAGCTGTTTATGGTCTACGAGACCGATATTTTCCTCTCAGTGTTGCCACTTGCGCACACTTACGAGTGTACTATCGGACTTATTCTTGCCTTCAATCACGGTTGCCACGTGGTCTACCTTGATAAGGCACCGACAGTCTCAATTTTGCTACCAGCACTAAATGAGGTACGCCCAACAATTATGCTCACTGTGCCTCTGATTATTGAGAAGATATATCGCGGCTCAGTACTTAAGAAGTTTACATCTAACGCATTTATGCGTACACTCTATGGCGTGGGCTTTATCCGTCGTATGCTTCACCGTATGGCTGGTAAGAAGCTTACTAAGACCTTCGGTGGTCGTGTTCGCTTCTTCGGTATTGGTGGCGCAAAATTGGATAGCACTGTTGAACAGTTCTTGCAGGAGGCAAAGTTTATCTACGACATTGGCTATGGACTTACAGAGACCGCACCTCTTCTTGCGGGCGCTGTAGATGGAATGTTGCGCGTAGGCTCTACCGGACCACTGCTTCAGGGCGTTGAGGGAAGAATTGAGAACCCAAATGAGGAGGGCGTTGGCGAGCTTGTCGTTAAGAGCCCAAGCCAGATGATCGGCTACTATAAGAACGAGGAGGCTACACGCGCTGTCTTTACCGAGGATGGCTGGTTCCGCACTGGTGACCTTGCATGCTTTGATAAGGACGGTTGGCTCTATATCAAGGGTCGACTGAAGAATATGATTCTCGGTCCAAGTGGTGAGAATATCTATCCAGAGGATATTGAGAGCGTGCTTAATCAGCATGTGTTTATCAATGAGTCTCTCGTTACTGAGTATGATGGTCACCTTGTGGCACTTGTGAACTTTGATATGGAGGCTATCAAGGCTCGCTATGAGGAGCTTATGGAGGATTGGGAAGAGAAGAAAGAGGAGTGGAGCAAAATCCGCGATGAGATTATGGAAGATATCAAGCAGTGGATTAACTCTAAGGTAAATCGCAACTCCCGCATCACCGAAGTCGTAGAGGAGGAAGATGAGTTTGTAAAGACACCTTCTAAGAAAATCCGCAGATTCCTTTATGATGGACGCGGCAAGAAGAAAGAGTAATTTTGTCGTGATAGTGGCACATTTCCTGCCGCTAATAAAAAATGCCTGCTGGGCTGTACTATTTGGTACTATCCTGCGCAGGCATTTTTCATTGAGCGTGGTAAATGCACCACTCTGACGACAAAATGGGGCGGTGGTTCTAATTGAGGTTAATAGTAGGGAATTTAAGGAAGTTAAAGAATTTAGTGACAGACTTCGTCTGTGTGTTTATTCGGATTTAGGTTGCCCATCGCAGATGGTACGAGAGAAAAGAGAGATTGCTTGCCAAGTTTACTTGAGCAAAAGCATATCTCTCTTTTTTATCGTAATAGCCGCAAGGCTATCCTAAATCCGTATCAGCACGGAAGCGAAACAAAGTTTCGCCAAAAGTTTTTGGTGAAGCTTTTTTCAAAAAGCTTCGGTACACGCTTTCTGCGTAGCTATTTAGCGACCTGCATCATAAATCCGCCGCCAGGGGCGAGGTGAACGGTAAGTTTGCGGGATGCTGGCAGGGTGATTTTCTCGCGCTTATAGTCTGAGGCTATGCGGTGGGCGTTTGCGCCATCTCTGAACATATCTGCGGTGTAGTTGCCCTCTGCAAGTATTTGTGAGAGGTCTACCTCAAGTGTGCGGGCGGTCCAGTTTGTCATTCCGCCGACATACCAGGTGTTGCCTTTTCTTCGGGCTGTTACTACATATTCGCCGATTTTGCCGTCAAGGACTACTGTCTGGTCCCACACCGTTGGAATAGAGGCGATAAACTCAGCGCACTCCTTCTCCTTGCGATATGCTGATGGAGAGTCGCAGAGCATTGATAGTGGCGAGTAGAATACGGCATAAGCGGCAAGCTGGTGGCAGCGCGTACCTTGACTCATAGGCTCACGGTTTACGGGGCGGTAGTTGCTCTTTGTGGCGTTGCGCATAGCTCCCTGTGTGTAGTCTATAGGACCTGCAACCATGCGGATAAATGGCATTGTGACATCGTATGCCATATGGTCTACCGTTGTTTTGCTCCACTTCATCTGCTCAAGACCGAAGACAGCCTCAAAGTTTATAACATTCGGATATGTTCTGTTCAGTCCCGCAGGTTTTGCACATCCGTGGAAGTCTACAAGCAGCTTATGCTTTGCGCAGGCTTCGGCGGTGCGGTAGTAGAACTGCATCATTGGCTGGTCGTCGCGGTCCATAAAGTCGATTTTGAAACCCTTTACGCCCATAGCTGCATAGTGGCGACAGACACCCTCAATATCTGCATTAAAGGCGTTGTAGCCCGCCCAGAGGATTATTCCCACGCCCTTTTGTGCGGCATAGTCTACGATATGCTTAAGGTCAATCTCTGGAACGACATCCAGTAGGTTGTTCTTGTACTTTACAGCCCAACCCTCGTCAAGGATGACATACTCTACGCCATACTCGGCAGCAAAATCTATGTATGCCTTGTAGGTGGCAGTGTTTACGCCCGCCTCAAAGTCTACGCCTGTAAGTCCCCAGTGATTCCACCACTCCCAAGCTACCTTTCCAGGAGCAATCCAGTCGGTGTTCTCTACGCGAGATGGCGAAGCGAGTCGGTAGACCATATCTGAGCCAGCCAGCTCGCTGTCGTTCTTGGCTACGATAACTACTCGCCACGGAAAGTTGCTCTTGCCACTGCACTGGGCGATGTAGTCGTGACGAGAGAGAACAATACCCTGCAGCTTGTTGTGTCCGCCAACCTGAATATCCTTTGGCACTGGGGCAAAGTGACCACTGAGCGAGGTGCTCTTGTCTGGATTGTGGAGGAACATGCCTGGATAGTTCTCCGTATCGCTCTCGGCAATGCAGACCTTTGTGCCATTGACATCTACAACAGCAGGGGAGAGGGCGAGGCGAGAGTCGCTGACCTCTGTTAGCGCTATATTATTATAGGTATTCTCAAAAGATGTGAAGTACTTGTCCCTCTTTGTGCCAGTAAGGTTGGCATAGGCAACCCAACACTTGTGGTCTGAGCCGAAGTTAAACTGGGCAACCTCATCCTTAACGGTATAACCCTCCTTGCGGTCGGTAGTTATGCGATAGGCAACGCCGTCGTTGTATGCGCGAAACTCTATAGCGCTACGGTCACGATACTCTACAGTAAGAGTGTTGTAGTTGTCCTCAATGGCACTCTTGAAGTAGAATTTCGGAGTGATAACCTCGTTGTGGCTGCCACGCACTACGCGCTTTACCTTGCCATTGCCGATAGTTGTGCCGTCAGTAAGAACGAGGGCAATGGTAGATGGCTGTAGAATAGTCTTGCCATCTAAAGCCACAGAGTAGGTTGTTGAGTTGCCAACGTTGATGGTGGCTGTGAGTTCTCCATTTGGAGAGGCGAGCGAGTAGCTCTTCTGTGCGTAGAGAGAGGAGATTGTTACTACGCAGAGTGTTAGTAGTGTAAAAAGTCTTTTCATATCTGTTGTGTTTATATTATATACAACTGAACGGCCGTTTTGCCTTTCGCAAGTAAAGATAGTGGATAAAATTCAATTTCTTGCTATATTTGCAAAAAAAATAATTCTATGAGAAGGGTTGTTTTAATACTTCTGATGCTATTTGCTGTCAGCTGCCAGTATGAGCATACGCTTGTTGTCAATTTTGAGGGGTTTGAGAGTGACAAGGTAAGTGTTATTACACAGAGCCTTAGTGATTATGCAGCAGATAGAAAGGGTGATAAAATGATAAACAGATACTCGCTGCACAATAATCAGCTGATTTTAGACATCAATTTACAACGCCCCACTGTGGTGAGAATCTACAACAACGAACAGTTAGGTGCGCCATTTTGTTGTGCCGAGCTGCTACTTGATTGTGATGATAAGGTCGTTTGCACGATGCGAAGAGTCAATGAGCGTATTGAGACAAAAGTCAGCGGCTCGCGACTCAATGCAGATTTGGCGGAGTTTAATAACATATTGAGCAAGGAGTGTACAGGTCAGGAGGACCACGTGCGCATTATTGCAGACTTTGTAACTTCGCACCCCAAATCACAAGCCTCGCCCTTTGTGCTACTTGATTTTGATTATGCGGATTATAAGTATGCCAAGCAGTTGTGCGACAAGCTCAATGAGAGCTGTTTTACGGGCGTGTGCGCACCATTGAAGGGTGTAATTGCCAAGCGAGCAACGATGCCTACGATCTCTGAGGCGAGCAGAGGTGAGATGGCACCCGACTTTACTGCTGTGACTGCTACGGGTGAAGAGTTTACGCTGTCAGAGTGGCGTGGTAAGTGGGTTGTGCTATTTTTCTGTGATATTGGCGAAGTCTTTTGCATATTAGGAATGTCGTCAATGAGACGATATTACAACCTCCATCGCGACCGTATGGAGGTAGTGTGTATTGAGTGTGAGATGAGCAAAAGATTATGGAAAAACAGTATCAAGGCTTGGGACTTGGACTGGACTAGTATCTATGCCGAGGATAAGACTCTCTACTATTTGTATGGCGTGGAGGGCTATCCTACAAAGATTATAATCAGTCCTGATGGTATTGTCCACCAATATTATAATACCGAGGGGGAGGAATTTTACAGAGAAATAGATAGAATTATGAGGTAGTTTCTCATATTTTATTGCTATCTTTGCGCTTAGTATGGCAGCTCCACTTGCAGAGAGGCTTCGTCCTCAACGACTTGAAGATTATATCGGTCAGAGTCATCTGGTCGGTCGTGATGGTGTGTTCCGTCGCTTTATAGAGACTAAGAATGTTCCATCCTTTATCCTTTGGGGTCCTCCAGGTGTTGGTAAGACTACACTGGCAAAGATTGTTGCTGCGGAGCTTGAGCGCCCATTCTATACACTCTCGGCAGTCACGAGTGGTGTTAAGGAGGTGCGTGAGGTTATTGAGGCGGCAAAGCGTCAGCAGTTCTTCAGTTCGGCTACGCCACTGCTCTTTATAGATGAGATTCATCGCTTCAATAAGTCGCAGCAGGACTCGCTACTCGGTGCTGTGGAGAAGGGCGAGGTGGTGCTTATAGGTGCTACTACAGAGAATCCCTCTTTTGAGGTTATCACTCCGCTACTCAGCCGCTGTCAGGTCTATACCCTCAAGCCGATGGATAACGACTGCCTTGCCGAGCTACTTAATCGCGCCCTTACAACAGATACGGAGCTGAAAAAGCGTAATATCACTGTTGAGCAGACTGAGGCTCTGTTTGGCTTTGCGGGTGGCGATGCGCGCAAACTGCTCAATATCCTTGATATTATCACAAGCGCTACCGAGGGGGATGTGGTAATCAATAACCAGACTATCACAGATGCCCTGCAGCAGAATATAGCACTCTATGACAAGAATGGCGAGCAGCACTACGATGTTATCTCCGCCTTTATCAAGTCTGTGCGCGGCTCTGACCCCAATGCGGCAATATACTACTTGGCGCGAATGTTGGAGGGTGGCGAGGAGCCGAGGTTTATCGCCCGTAGGCTTGTGATACTGGCTTCGGAGGATATAGGTCTTGCCAATCCAAATGCGCTACTGCTTGCCAATGCCTGCTTTGATACAGTGCATAAAATTGGTATGCCTGAGGCGCGAATAACCCTTGCCGAGACAACCATCTACCTTGCCACAAGTCAGAAGAGTAACTCTGCCTATATGGCAATTAACGAGGCACTTGCCTTTGTGCGTAAGGATAACACTCTGCGACCTGTGCCTCTGCATCTGAGAAATGCTGTGACATCTCTTATGAAGAGCGAGGGGTATGGTAAGGACTATAAGTATGCGCACGACTACGATAATAACTTCGTAGTGCAGGAGTTTATGCCAGACTCACTTACTGGAACACAATTTTATCATCCCAACACCTCTAATGCTACCGAGCAGAAGATTGCTGCCCGCATGACGGAGCTTTGGGAGGGAAAGTATAAGTAATATGAGAAGATTTTTGACACTATTTATTGCGCTGGCTTGTTCATTGTCGGTCACTGCGCAGACAACACACCTCTTTGCCGAAAAAGATGGCGAGAAGCTATACCTTGACCACTACGCAGCTGAAAATGTCGTGGGTAGCCGCCCATGCGTTATCTTCGCCTTTGGTGGAGCTTTTGCGCGTGGAACTCGTGCAGATAAGGAGTATATCCCTTACTTCAAGGCTCTAAACAGTGCTGGTATTGATGTTGTGAGCATTGACTATCGTAAGGAGCTGGCTAAGGGTCTTGATAGCAATGGTCTTAAGGGCGCAATTTCAACTATGCGCCGTGCCGTTGAGTATGCTGCTGAGGATATGATTTTGGCGACAGCTTTTGTGCTTGAAAATGCCGAAAAGTGGAGTATCAACACACAGCAGATTGTCGCTTGCGGCTCAAGTGCAGGTGCTATAACGGCTCTGCAGGCGGAGAATATGATTTGCAATGGAGATAAACGAGCTGCTGTGCTGGGCGATTTTAACTATGGCGGTGTGGTGAGCTTTGCCGGTGCTATATTCTCTGTATCGGGAAAGCCAAAGTGGGAAAAGGCTCCTTGCCCAGTGATGCTCTTCCACGGCAATGCCGATAGTAACGTGCCGTATAAGAGGGCTTCAGCATTTGGTGTGGGATTCTATGGTTCAAAATTCCTTGCTAAGCAGTTTAAGCGTATGGATAGCCCATATCTATTCTACTCGGCTATCTATCGCAACCACTCCATGGCAGGTGATCCGATGTACACGAACGTTTACGATATTATCAGCTTTATCAAGCGATATGTCGTTGAGGGTAACAGGTTGCAGATTACCGAGACGGTCCACGATGCAAAGTATCCAAAGACAAAGACACACTTTAGCGTAAAGGAGTATCTGTCAACGAACTACAATAAATAATAAGGTGAAACGTATTGGTGTTATATCGGATACTCACGGCACTTTTGACGACTGCCTAAAGTATTTCCTTAAGGATGTAGACGAGATTTGGCACGCGGGAGATATCGGCAATGTTGAGACTGCTGAGGCTATTGCCGCCTTTAAGCCTCTGAGGGCTGTCTACGGAAATATAGACAACACCTCGGTGCGCTACCACTACGAGGAGTTTGCCTATTTCAAGTGCGAGGAGGTTACGGTCCTTATGACCCATATCGGAGGCTATCCGCGCCACTATCACCCCAAGGCGTTGCAGAAGATACAAGCGGCTAAACCAAAGATTTTTATCTCTGGACACTCACATATTCTGAAGGTTATATACGATAAGGTCTACGACCTGCTGCACATCAACCCAGGTGCTGCAGGGTGCTATGGATTCCATAATGTCCGCACAGCTATTCGCTTTACGATTGACGGCAGCGATATCCGCGATATGGAGATTGGTAATTGGGAGCGCGACAAGAAGAGTGCGTGGTAGAATTACGCCTTGTCAAACGCCTCGCCCATAAACCAGCGTGGTAGGTTGCAGCCGATATAGTTGCCAGCGATAGCCCATAGCCATGCTATAAGTAGCTCCCACTCAAAACAGTTGTAGAATAGAGCCGCAGCATAGTAAAATGCATCAGCAACGCAGTGGGGCAGTCCACAGAGTATAAAGACTGGTACGCCAAAGAGTAGTGGCAGATAGTGCTTTTGACGCGCACCGTAGACTGCAAGGGTCATAATCATTCCAGTGCCAATAGATGTTATAAGCACCTTGTGCCAAGAGGCGGCAAGGCGAGCATCTATAATGTTCTGCAGGTTAGCCGTAAGAGTGTCAGAGGTGCAATAAGATGCAATAAATGCCGCCACAGCACATCCTACAGCATTGAGGGCAATCATTGCTATCAGCTTCGGAAAATCTTTGTATGGCAGAAAGCCGGACTTACCTGTAAAGAGTTGCGCACCACACATTACAACGCACAGCAATCCAAAGGCAAATAGTACTGCGCCTGCTACGCCGCCAACTCTAAGGTATACAAGTCCGCCTGTACCAATCAGCAGACCTGCAAATATAGACATCAGTGTAAAGTTCTTCATCTCGTTTTGTTTTTGTTTTGCAAAGATAATAAAAGATATGTGAAAGTGAATTTTTTCTAAAAATTATTGTATCTTTGTGTTAGTGTTTAATCCTAAAAAATGAAGGTTATGAAATTTTGTCCAAATTGTGGTGCTCAGGTAGACGACAATGCAGTAGTATGTGTAAAGTGTGGTGTTGCTCTGCCAAATATGTCTCAGAAGACTAATGCAGAGAGCAATAGATGGCTTATAACTCTGCTCCTTTGCTTCTTCCTCGGTGGATTAGGTGTGCATCGCTTCTATGTCGGTAAAACTGGCACGGGTATAGCTCAGTTGCTCACTTGTGGCGGTTGCGGTATTTGGGCGCTGATAGACTTTATTATGATTCTTATGGGTAACTTTACCGACAATGATGGCAACCCAATCAAGGGTAATCTGTAAACTACTGCTGCTTGTTCTACTTCCTCTATTGCTCTACATTGTCCCTACGGAGGGTATTTTCAGTGGGGAGAGTATTTGCCTTATAAAGCGGTTTTTTGGTGTTGAGTGCTGGGGATGTGGCATTACGCGCGCCTTTTTCTCGGTGCTCTACCTTGACTTTGCCGCCGCGTGGGAGTATAACCATTTGATAGTTATCGTCTTTCCGCTATTGCTGTGGCTCTGGGTGCGTGAATTGTATTGTACAGCGCGTATGTTGAGACAAAAATAAAGAGTTGGCGACTGCCAACTCTTTTTCTGTTATTATGTTGCCCACTACTCTGGCTTTACCAGTGAGAGGTAGAGTTCATCAAGCTGCTCCTGCGCCACTGGAGATGGACCGTCAAGCATTACATCACGACCAGCGTTGTTCTTAGGGAATGCGATGTAGTCGCGGATAGACTCTGAGCCACCAAAGAGTGAGCAGAGACGGTCAAAGCCGAAGGCAAGACCTCCATGAGGTGGTGCGCCGTACTTAAATGCGTTAATCAAGAAGCCAAACTGAGCCTCTGCCTGCTCTGGAGTGAAACCTAAGCACTTGAAGATTGTCTGCTGCAGCTGCGCATCGTGAATTCGGATACTACCGCCACCAAGCTCAGTGCCGTTGCAGACAAAGTCGTAGGCATTTGCTCTTACACGACCAGGGTCAGACTCAAGATACTCAACATCCTCTGGCTTTGGTGATGTGAATGGGTGGTGCATAGCGTAGAAGCGCTCAGTCTCCTCATCCCACTCAAACATTGGGAAGTCAACAACCCACAGTGGAGCGAACTTCTTAGGGTCACGCAGACCAAGCTGCTGACCAACCTCAAGACGCAGTGCGCAGAGCTGTGTGAGCACCTTGAACTTCTTGCCACACATAATAAGACAGAGGTCACCCTCCTTTGCTCCAAGACGCTCGGCAATAGCACGAAGTGATGCCTCGTCAAAGAACTTATCTACAGATGACTTAATACCGCCACCATTCTCAAGGCGAATCCACACAAGACCCTTAGCGCCTACCTGTGGACGCTTAACGTACTCAGTCAGAGCATCAATCTGCTTGCGGGTGTATGTTGCACAACCTGTAGCGGCGAAACCTACTACATACTCCTGGTCGTCAAATACAGAGAAGTTATGTCCGTGTGCAAGGTCTGTAATGTCAGCAAACTCCATGCCGAAGCGAAGGTCTGGCTTGTCAGAACCGTATTTCTCCATAGCCTCAATCCAAGGCATACGGCGCAATGGCTCGTTAAACTCAATACCCAGCACACTCTTGAACATATGCTTTGCCCAACGCTCAAAGATTGAGAGTACATCCTCCTGCTCAACGAATGCCATCTCGCAGTCAATCTGTGTAAACTCTGGCTGACGGTCAGCGCGAAGGTCCTCATCGCGGAAGCAACGAACAATCTGGAAGTAGCGGTCATAACCTGCAACCATAAGTAGCTGCTTGAGCGTCTGTGGCGACTGTGGAAGTGCGTAGAACTCGTTAGGGTTCATGCGGCTTGGCACGATAAAGTCACGCGCACCCTCTGGCGTAGACTTGATAAGATATGGAGTCTCAATCTCAAGGAATCCCTCGCTGTCAAGGAAGCGGCGAATCTCCTGTGCCATCTTGTGGCGCAGAATCATATTGCGCTGAAGTGGTGGACGGCGGAGGTCAAGGTAGCGATACTTCATTCTCAGGTCATCGCCACCGTCAGAGTTCTCCTCAATAGTAAATGGAGGAGTTACGGCCTCAGTAAGGATTGTAATCTGCTCTGCAACAACCTCAATATCGCCTGTTGCCATCTTCGGATTCTTGCTACTACGCTCAATTACGCGACCTGTAACCTGAATTACAAACTCACGACCCAGACGCGCTGCAGCCTCCTTTGTCTCACTATTTGAACCCTCCTCTACGACAATCTGTGTAATGCCGTAGCGGTCACGCAGATCAATAAATGCCATAGCACCAAGGTTGCGCACCTTCTGTACCCAACCGGCAAGGGTAACGGTCTGATTGATATTTGCGGATCTAAGCTCTCCGCAGGTGTGACTTCTATACATCTTTGAAACTATTTATGTTTTTACTATATTTGCGGTGTTTTAACTCACAAAGATAGTAAAAATATGGATAACAATCTCCAAACTGACGAAAAATATATGCGTTTGGCAATAATTGAGGCTCAAAAGGCGTTTGATAGTGACGAAGTACCTATAGGAGCGGTGATTGTTGCGGGTGGAAGGGTGATTGCTCGCGGACATAATTTGGTAGAGACTCTAACGGATGTTACAGCTCATGCTGAGATGCAGGCTTTGACGGCTGCAGCCTCGGCTTTAGGTGGTAAGTATCTGCAGAATTGCACCCTCTATGTCACTGTAGAGCCGTGTGTTATGTGCGCTGGAGCTATTGCCTGGAGTCAGATTAGTCGGGTGGTATATGGTGCTGCAGATGCTAAGCGCGGTTACTCTCGCTTTGGAGATAGACTGTTGCACCCCCGTACAGAGATTACTGGTGGCGTACTTGCGACAGAGTGTGAGAAACTTATGACAGATTTTTTTGCAAAGTTGAGGTAAAAGCACTACCTTTGTCGCTTGTTGATAAAAAATTACTAAAACTTAATAAATTTCAGATCGTAACTATGAAAAAGATTGTTTTGATGGCAGTTGCACTCTTCTCTTTTGCTATGGTATCAGCTCAGAGTGCAAGTGAAATTACTGCAAAGTACAATGAGGCTGCTGCTGCGCTTCAGGCTAAGGATTGGGCTAAGGCTCTTGAGAACTTTGAGGCTGTAGTTAAGGGCGGTATGGATTCAGAGGATAGCAATGTTCTTAACTGCGTTGCTACTTCAAAGAAGTATATCCCTACTTGCTACCAGCGCCTTGGTCTTCGTGCTGCAGGTGCAAAGAAGTACGACGAGGCTATTAAGTTCCTCTCTACTGCTGCTGAGAAGGCTGAGCTTTGGGGTGATAGCACTGCAAAGGTTAAGTCAAATCAGATTCTTGCAAAGGTTTATCAGGCACAGGGCGGTGAGGCATTCAACGCTGGTGACTATGCTGCTGCAGTAGCTGTATTTGAGAAGGGCTATGCTGCTAACAAGCGTAATACTGAGATGGCACTCTTCCTCGCTGAGAGCTACTTCAAGCTCGGTGAGTATCAAAAGGGTATGGATGTTTGTACTAACATCTGCGGCATGAACGCTACAAAGTATGCTGATGCTATCGCTGAGGCTAAGGAGAAGATGGCTATGTATACCAATAACGAGGTAGCTCGCCTCCAGCAGGCTGGCGACCAGGATGGTATTATCGCTATGGCTGACTCAATGCTCGCTACAGACCCTACTTCTGCTCTTGCAGAGAAGATTCGCCTTCAGGCTTACAACAACAAGAAGGAGTATGACAAGGTTATCGAGCTCGGTGAGAACGCTGCTGCTGCTCAGACTGTAGAGGAGGAGAAGAGCGACGTTTACTTCATCATCGGTGCTGCATACAATGCTAAGTACAACGCTGGTGGTAACAAGGATGCAGCTCTTAAGGATAAGGCTGTCTCTTACCTACAGAAGGTTACTGCTGGTGGTAGCGTTGAGGCGGCTAAGGCTGCGCTTGAGAGCCTTAAGTAGTCAAGACTGCATAACGAGGTAATTTCTGCGTTACGCTTGCGCTTAAAATGCTCATTTACCAGTAGTAAACTCCGCTTTTTCGCGCTGCGCAAGCCTTGAAATTTCTCTCGTTATACAAACTTGAGTTAAATAAATATGGGTGACAAATCGGTCACCCTTTTTTGTATTGAGATATGAGAAATTTTACTCTTCTTCTGCTCGCCCTTATCGCTGTGGGATGTGGCGGACAGAAATCTAAAAAGATAGAGAGCGCAACGCCTCAAACTGTTCACTTCAAGCGTGTTATGCCACCTGTGCAGTCTACACCTCAGGCGCAGTTTCAGTATATGGTAGACCACTACTGGGACCGCTTTGACTTTACCGATACGCTATTTATTGAGCGAGTGGATAGCGTTGAGATGATGCGCGTATATGCCGAGTATATCGCCACATACGTTGGTCCATATAACGGCGAGCCGGTGGCAAGGCTGATGAAACGAGCCTCTGTGTCGCGTAAGATGTTGGACTACTTCGCCACAATGTCCGAAAAACTCTTCCACGACCCAAATTCGCCACTGCGTAGCGACGAACTATATATCCCAGTGCTTGAGGCACAGATTGCTGCACCTTTTTACGATCAGTACGAGAAGATGGTGCCTCAGTACGACCTTGCTCTTGCTTCGCAAAATAGAATAATGAAAAAGGCAAACGACTTCCGCTATACCGTAGCCTCTGGTCGTACCTCAAACCTCTATTCACTTAAGGCGGACTTTGTACTTATATATATAAATAATCCTGGCTGCCCAATGTGTCGCCAGATTCAGGAGCAACTCGTAGCCTCGCAAATTGTTACGGATGCGCTTAAAGATGGTAGATTGAAGATTCTTGCTATCTATCCCGACGAGGATTTGACCCTCTGGCGCGAGCATCCACTGCCAAAGGAGTGGATAAATGGGTATGATAAGGGTCGCCGACTTGAGAAGGACCGTCTCTACGACCTCCGCGCAATACCTGCTATGTATCTGGTAGACAGAGAGAAAAAGGTACTTGTCAAAGACTCTACCTCTGTGCCAGAGATTGAGAGGATGATTGTTGAATATCAACAGTAAAATAGAGGCTGAATAAAAAGTCTATTTTGTCGTTACACTCACCTTCAAAATCCTCACATACGTTTAGTATGCTGCGGTTTTTCAGGCTTCGTAAGCCTTAAAATAGTTCTTTTTATTCAACCTCTTAACAAAACGAGGGTGAATAATTCTTTAATCACCCTCGTTTTCTTTCAGTACTATTGACTACTTGAAGTAGCGGTTATAAAGACCCTCAAATCCCTTGCCGTGGCGAGCCTCATCCTTTGCCATCTCGTGAACGGTGTCGTGAACAGCGTCAAGGTTCTGCTCCTTTGCAAGGCGTGCAAGGCGGAACTTATCCTCGCAAGCACCACTCTCAGCGTTCATACGCTTGAAGAGGTTGGTCTTTGTATCCCAAACAACCTCGCCCAGTAGCTCGGCAATCTTTGCAGCGTGCTCTGCCTCCTCCCAAGCGTAGCGCTTGAATGCCTCTGCAATCTCTGGATAACCCTCGCGGTCTGCCTGACGGCTCATAGCAAGGTACATACCTACCTCTGTGCACTCGCCCATAAAGTGGTTCTTAAGACCCTCAAGAAGCTCAGGGTCTGCACCCAGACCATCGCCGAGAACGTGCTCTGTAACAAACTCAAGGTTACCGCTCTGCTCCTCAATCTCTACAAACTTATCTGCAGGAACTTTGCAAAGTGGGCAACGCTCAGGTGCCTCATTTCCCTCATGAATATAACCACATACGGTGCAACGAAATTTCTTAGCCATAATAATTCTTATTTTAAGGTTTTACATTCTGTTCTGTTTTCTACCGCAAAGATAAAAACTATTTACGGAATATCAAAATTCTTTTTTCTTATAACAATATAAGTTTTACCTATTGCTACATCAAGATGTGGTTTAGTGGAGTGAATGGCGTTATTAAAATATGTATAATCTTGCAATAGCGAGATTTTTTTATTACTTTTGTATATCAAATGTTGTGTAGCTATGAAACTGAAACATCTTACGGGTCTTTCGTTGCTTGCGCCGACGGTGGCTTTTGCTGCTGATAGACCTAATATTGTCTTTTTTATTGTGGATGATATGGGTTGGGTAGATAGCTCTGTAGCCTATGGCGAACAGGTCTATCCGAATAATATGCGCTACAACACGCCCAATATGCAACGCCTTGCTTCGCAGGGTGTTATGCTGACAAACGCCTATGCCTGTCCAGTCTCTACGCCGACAAGAACATCGCTTCTTACGGGTGTTAATGCTGCCCATTCGCGCATTACAAACTGGACCTCTACTATGCGTGACACTCCGTCTGATGCTACGGGAGGTGCTGTGGCGATGATGCAGAGTGGTGCTAACCACGATAATACTACTCGTTTTGTTCGCCCAGAGTGGAATATTAACGGTATGAGCCCAACTGAGGGCGTTGAGAATACCCTCTACGCTACACCTCTGCCACAGCTTCTTAAGGAGGCGGGCTACTACACTATTCACGTGGGTAAGGCTCACTGGGCAAGTGCTGGCACTCCTGGTGCAAGCCCATATAATATGGGTTATGTTGTCAATGTTACGGGCAATGTTGCCGGTATGCCGCGCAGCTACTTGAGCGAGGAGAATTATGGCAATACTCCAGAAAAGTGGAACTACCTTGCTGTGCAGAATATGACCGAGTACTACGGCACGGGCATTCATCTTACCGAGGCGCTTACTCGTGAGGCAATAAAGACGCTTGACTATCCGATAATGCACAATCAGCCGTTCTACCTCTACTTTGCCCACTATGCTACCCATACACCTATACAGCGCGACCCTCGCTTTGTGCAGAAGTATCTTGATGCAGGTATGGATGAGGGTCAGGCTCGCTACGCATCTATGGTTGAGGGTGTAGATAAGAGTTTGGGAGATTTGCTGGACTTCCTTGAGGATAAAGGCGTTGCAGACGATACTATTATCATCTTTATGACCGACAATGGCGGCAATGCCGAGAATAAGGCTAAGGGCGGTGTGCGCTTTATGCACAACCTGCCACTGAGAAATGGCAAGGGCTCTGTCTATGAGGGAGGTATTCGCGTTCCGCTGATGGTTAAGTGGGATGGAAAGGTTGCCCCTGCCACTCGCATCAATACCCCTGTGATTTGTGAGGATTTGTTCCCAACAATCCTGCAAATGGCAGGCGTTAAGAACTACGATGTAGTGCAGAGTGTTGACGGTCAGAGCCTTGTAAACCTTGTCACTAAAGGCTCAAAACTTGCAGCAAAGGCGGCAAAACGCGGTCAGATTACGGACCAAAAGTCTGCCAATGCCTTTGTTGTTCCGCAGTCGGTGTCTGGCATAGACCCTTCTCGTGCGCTTATTTCCCACTATCCGCACCAGTGGAAGCCTTACGACCTTGTGGATATTGACTTTTTGAGTGCAGTGCGTAAGGGTGACTGGAAGCTTGTCTACCGTATGCGCACAGGTAAGCTGGAGCTTTACAATCTCAAGACAGATATTGGTGAGCAGAATGACCTTTCAGCTGCGCATCCAGAGATTGTTAAGGAGCTTGCAGTAGAGTTATCTGCAAAGTTGCGTGGCTGGAACTCTCCAATGCCTCGCCAGCGCGAGACGGGTAAAAGTATCCCTCTGCCAGATGAGTTGTTATAATTTATAAGTAAAATTTGGAAATTTCTTTTAGGTTAGTTATATTTGTGTCACACAAAACTCTTAATTGTTATGAAAAAGCATAATTTTAGCGCGGGACCATCTATTCTCCCAGAGGTTGCTTATCAGAATGCAGCAAAGGCTATTCTTGATTTTAACGGAACAGGACTATCTATCCTCTCTATTTCGCACCGTACAAAGGATTTTGAGGATGTTCTTAACTCTGCACAGTCACTTATGCGCGAATTGCTTAATATTCCAGATAATTATCACATCTACTTTGTCGGCGGTGGCGCAAGTACACAGTTTTTCCACCTCCCTGCCAACTTCTTGGGTCGTAAAGCGGGCTATGTAAACACTGGCGTGTGGACAAAGAAGGCTATTAAGGAGGCAAAGCACTACGGCGAGGTTGTGGTTGTGGCATCTTCTGAGGATAGAAACTTCTGCTATATTCCAAAGGATTTTGATATTCCTCAGGACCTTGACTACCTCTATATCTGCACCAATAACACCATCTATGGTACAGAGTATAAGAGAGATATCGACTCTCCAGTGCCTCTTATTGCCGATATGAGTTCAGATATACTGAGCCGCCCTGTTGATGTGTCAAAGTATGCTGTTATCTACGGTGGTGCACAGAAGAATCTCGCCCCTGCGGGTGTCTCTTTCGTAATTATCCGCGATGATATGCTCAGTAAGGTTGTTCGCCCACTGCCAACGATGGTCAATGTGAATACCCATGTGGAGAACAACTCTATGTTCAACACTCCGCCAGTATTCCCAATCTTTGTGATGAACGAAACACTTAAGTGGATTAAGTCTATCGGTGGCGTTGAGGCTATGTATAAGTTAAATCTTGAGAAGGCACAGATTCTCTACGATGAGATTGAGCGCAATACGCTCTTCCGCCCAACTGTGGACGAGGCGGATCGCTCGCTGATGAATATCTGCTTTGTTATGGCAGAGGGCAAGGAGGAGCTTGCTGCTAACTTCCTTAAGTTTGCTACAGAGCGCGGTATGGTGGGCATTAAGGGTCACCGCCTTGTGGGTGGCTTCCGCGCATCTTGCTATAACGCTCTGCCAAAAGAGTCTGTAGAGGCTCTGGTGACATGTATGAAGGAGTTTGAAAATTTACATAAGTAACATATGGCTACCATCGTTCCATATACTTTTGAGAAAAAGGAGGATAGTGCAGTCTATTTCACATCATTTGTAAAGGGTATGAAAGTTCTTATAGCAACCGAGAAACCATTTGCAGCAGCGGCTGTAGATGGTATTGTAGAGATTCTTGAGAGTGCGGGTCACACTGTTACTCGCCTTGAGAAATATAGTGATAAAACCCAGCTTCTTGATGCTGTAGCCGATATTGATGCGCTTATTGTGCGTAGTGATAAGGTTACGGCAGATGTCATCGCGGCAGCGCAAAATCTGAAGATTATTGTTCGCGCAGGTGCGGGTTATGATAATGTAGACTGCGCAGCTGCCAAGGCACGTGACATTGTGGTAATGAACACTCCAGGACAGAACTCAAACGCTGTGGCTGAGCTGGCACTTGCGATGATGATATTTATGTCGCGCAACTGCTTCACCCCAGGCACAGGTTGCGAAATTAAGGGTAAGACCCTTGCTATCCACGCCTATGGCAATGTGGGTCGCCTTGTTGGACAAAAGGGTAAGGCTCTGGGTATGAATGTTATCGCCTACGACCCATTTGTTGCCGATGACTCTGTCTTTGAGGCTGATGGCGTGGAGAAGATTACCACTATTGAGGAGCTATACCGTCGTGCAGACTTTCTCTCGCTTCATATTCCTGCCACACCGCAGACTAAGGGCTCTATAGGCTACGACCTTATCACCTCAATGCCTAAGGGTGCAACCCTTGTAAATACTGCCCGCAAGGAGGTTATTGACGAGGCGGGGCTGTGCAAGGCTCTTGCCGAGCGTGATGATATTAAGTATGTGAGTGATGTTGCTCCAGATTGCTGTGCAGATTTGTGTAACTGTGTAGGTAAGCGCTACTTCGCCACTCCAAAGAAGATGGGCGCTGAGACTGCCGAGGCAAATATCAACGCTGGTCTTGCTGCGGCACGACAGATTGTAGACTTTTTTGCAACAGGAAATAGACGATTCCAAGTAAATAAATAGTTATGGTACGCATTAAACCTTTTCAGGGCGTCCGCCCTCCAAAGCAGTATGCCGCCGAGGTGGCATCGCGCCCTTATGATGTTCTAAACTCCGCTGAGGCTAAGGCTGAGGCTACCGAGCGCTCGTTGCTCCACATCATCAAGCCAGAGATAGACTTTGACCCTATAGCAGACGAACACTCCGAGGCTGTATACCAGAAGGCAGTGGAGAACTTCCAGCTCTGGCAACAGCGCGGCTGGCTTGAGCGCGATAATAAGGAGTGCTACTATGTCTATGCGCAGACTATGGAGGGTAGAACTCAGTATGGACTTGTAATGTGCTGTCACTTTGAGGATTACCTCTCTGGCGCTATTAAGAAGCACGAACTTACACGCCCCGATAAGGAGGAGGATCGTATGATTCACGTGCGTAACCAGAGGGCAAATATAGAGCCTGTATTTTTCGCCTATCCCGATAATGCCGAGATTGACGCTATCGTAAATAAGACTATCCAAGCCCCTGCCGAGTATGACTTTACTGCTGCTGATGGCTTCGGTCACCAACTGTGGGTTATTGACGATGAGCAGACGTGCAGTCGTATCACCGAGATTTTTAAGTCTATCCCAGCCCTCTATGTCGCTGATGGTCACCACCGTACAGCCGCTGCTGCTCGCGTGGGTGCAGAGTGTAAGGCAAAAAATCCAAACCATACGGGCGAGGAGGAGTACTGCTACTTCCTTGCAGTGACCTTCCCAGAGTCGCACCTTAAGATTATTGACTATAACCGCGTTGTTAAGGATCTTAATGGACTAAGTTCTGAGCAGTTCCTTGCCGCTCTTGAGAATGACTTTACGGTTGAGAAGGTGGGCGAACAGATCTACACTCCTAATG
Source organism: Rikenellaceae bacterium (assembly GCA_015059805.1). Classification (GTDB taxonomy): domain Bacteria; phylum Bacteroidota; class Bacteroidia; order Bacteroidales; family Rikenellaceae; genus Alistipes. The sequence continues at coordinate 43,377 of SUZO01000006.1, read as the reverse complement.
CCCTGCATAACTTCTCACTCTACCTTGACGGTACTTGGTATAGCTTAACGGCTCGTGAGGGAACGTATGACGATAACGACCCAATCGGTGTGCTGGATGTTACTGTACTGTCAAATCTTGTTCTTGATAAAATTCTGGATATTAAGGACTTGCGCACCTCAAAGCGTATTGACTTTGTGGGCGGTATTCGAGGTCTTGGCGAGCTTAAGCGTCGCGTAGATAGCGGTGAGATGAAGGCTGCCTTCGCCCTCTATCCAGTCTCTATGCGCCAGCTTATTGACATTGCCGACACTGGCAATATTATGCCGCCGAAGACTACGTGGTTTGAGCCGAAGCTTCGCTCAGGAGTTGTTATCCATACATTCTAATTTTGTTGTGAAAATGGCGCATTTCCTGCCGCTATCAAGAAAAATTGGCTTGGCTGTATGTCTTGATACTATCCTGCACCAATTTTTCTTGCCGAGCGTTAACCCTCCTTTGGAGGCTTTTCCCCGCTGCGCCTCGGCAATATCAGTTGCGGCATAAATGCCCCAAAATGCGAAAATTGAAAATCTGTGAGCAAGCTCTCATTTTCAATTGTCGCCTTTTGCACCTTCGGTGTGCGACTGCTACTGCTCTCGGCTTAATCGCGGCGTTGTAAATGCACCATTTTGACAACAAAATGGCTTTTAGCTAATGGCTAATAGCCAACAGTAAAAAATCTTGCACTCGCAAGATTTTTTTATTACCTTTGTGTAGATATCGCCTAACTATGAAAAAGTATGCTGTTTTTGTTAGCTATTCGCGAGCAGATTATTGGGATGAAGATGAGAATATTATCCCTGGAAATGTTGTGTCGCAGATAGTTGATACATTAGAATCTTATAAAAAGCACTACAAGTTTGAGTACTTTTTTGATAGGGAGGGAATAAAATTTCGTGATGCATATATAGACCGATTGGCTGCCGCAATTGAGGATAGTGAGGCAATGCTCTTTATTGCGAGTAAAAACTCCTATGCGTCAGAATATTGCTCAATGGAATTGCATTATGCAAAAGAACAAAATGTCCCTATTTTTCAGTATTGTGTAGATAATGCAGAGATGCCTCGTAGTGTGAGGTTTCTTTTAGGAGGGCATCAATTTTACACATTCAAACATAATCCAATAGATAAAATGGTACAATCGGTGTTGGTTGAATCGTTGGGGCGTGAAGTTATACTATTGAAAACATACAATGTTGGTGATTATTATAACGATGGTGTACGAGAGGGTGTCGTATTTGAGGTAAGTGGAGATGGACACCACGGTAAAATAGTCAGTATGAATCAGTCTGTAGATGAACTGCTATGGACATGTGATGTTAATGCGCAGAGCGTTCTTATTGGTACTAGTAGCGAGACGGATGGCGCAGAAAATATGGCAAAAGTTATGGCTATTTCTGGATGGCGAGATAAATATCCAGCTTTCGCGTGGTGTGCTGACCTTGGAGAGGGTTGGTATCTGCCGTCAAAAGAGGAATTGATTACCATATACAACTCCAAGGTGGACATTCGCCGTAATTTGGTAGATAATTTATGTGATAGGTATTGGTCATCAACGGAAATAGATGGTATGTATGCCAACTGTTTTTGTGTGTGGAGTGTATATATGTGTTTATGTGTCGTTGATTTAAGTGAGAAGGACGACCGTCACTTTGTCCGCGCCGTGGCAGCGTTTTAATTTGTACTTTTGGCTGTTACTCTTTGCTCTAAAAGGCTAACGGCTAATGGCTAATAGCCAATGGTAAAAAATCTTGCACTCGCAAGATTTTTTTATTACCTTTGCGCAATTAAATACGTAACTATGCAGAGATCAATGACAGGCTTCGGTAAGTCCGAGGTTAAAGTAGGGGAGAGGTGCTTTGTGGCGGAGATTCGTTCACTCAACTCAAAGCAGCTAGATTTGTCTGTTAAGCTGCCTATGGCGTTCCGTGCTGCGGAGGCTGAGGTGCGCAGTGTCGTGAGTAAGGCACTGGTGCGCGGAAAGGTGGATGTGCTGATAACTATGCAGTCCGAGACGGTGCAGACTTCAGGTGAGGTAAACAAGGAGATTTTCCGTGCCTACCTTGGTCAAGTAACTGATGCGTTGAGCTACTCTGGCATTGATGCGGCGTACGATGTTATTGTGCCTGCCGTGTTGCGTATGCCAAACGTGCTGACTACAGAGGTTGAGAGTGCAACAGATAGCGACATTGCAGCGATTGTTGAGGCTGTAACCCTTGCCTGCGAGCGACTAAATGCCTTCAGAGTGCAGGAGGGTGCGGTGCTTATTGCCGACCTGCTTGCTCGCGTAGATAAGATTGAGGCGTACCGCGACCAGATAACACCTTTTGAGGCTGCGCGTGCCGATGCTGTTCGCACTCGCATTCGTGAGGGAATAGAAAAACTCGGCGTTGAGGTAGACGAGAATCGCCTTGAGCAGGAGATGATTTTCTACATTGAGAAGCTTGACATAACAGAGGAGAAGGTTCGCCTTGCTGCACACTGTAATTACTTCCGTCAGGTAGCCGCTACCGAGGCAGATGCGGGTCGCAAGCTCGGCTTTATAACCCAAGAGATGGGTCGTGAGATTAACACCACAGGCTCCAAGGCAAACAACCACGATATTCAGGTGTTGGTTGTAAAGATGAAGGATGAATTGGAGAAGATTAAGGAACAAGTACTCAATATACTGTAAGCCACATATATGGAAAAAGTAATCATATTTTCAGCTCCGAGCGGGTCGGGCAAGACAACCATTGTACACGAGTTGTTAAAGAGATATCCGCAGTTTGAGTTCTCAATCTCTGCCACTTCACGTGCTCCACGAGGAGCTGAGCGTGATGGTGTGGACTACTACTTCCTTACTGAGGAGGAGTTTCTGCGCCGCATAGATTTGGGTGCTTTTGTGGAGTGGGAGGCGGTTTATGCGGGTACTCACTATGGCACTCTGCGCAGTGAGGTTGATAGAATCTGGAGCAAGGGTAATGTGATTATTTTTGATGTAGATGTTGTTGGCGGAGTAAATCTAAAGAATATTTTTGGCGACAAGGCATGCTCTATTTTCATTATGCCACCATCTATTGAGGAGCTTGAGCGTCGTCTTGTTGGTCGTGGCACTGATGCGCCAGAGGTTATTGCCAAGCGAGTGGCAAAGGCTGGGCAGGAGATTGAGCGCGCGCCAGAGTTTGACCATGTGGTGGTGAACGACGATTTGCAGAGGGCTATTGCCGACACCTGTGCCATTATTGATAAATTCATTGCACAGTAATGAAAGCTCGCGTAGTTCTCTATTTCGGCTCGTTTAACCCCGTTCATCGCGGACATATTGCCCTTGCGGAGTATGTCATCGCTGATGGCTTTGCGGATAGTGTGGTGATGATCGTCTCGCCCCAAAATCCACATAAGGAGCAGAGTGACCTTGCGGCAGAGTTCTCTCGCTATGAGATGTGCCAGGCGGCGTGTGCAGCATCGCTCTATCCTGAAAAGATCCAGGTGTCGGCGGTAGAGTTTACCCTCCCGCGACCTTCGTATACTATTGATACTCTGAACTTTTTGGCGGAGAACTTCGGTGATAAGATGGAGTTTTCAATCCTTATGGGTGCCGACAATATAGAGAACTTTCACCGCTGGAAAAACCACGAGCAGATTATCGACAACTACCCGATACTGGTCTATCCGCGCAGTGGATACAGCCTCTCGCGCTCGCACTATGCCGATAGGGTAGTCTTCCTTGAGAATGCGCCACTGTTTGACTACTCGGCAACAGATGTGCGCACAGCGATTGCTCAGGGTGGCAACATCTCGGAGATGGTTATCCCAGAGGTGGAGAGTTACATAAAACAGAATAAAATCTACGGATAAGTATAATGGATAATAGACTTAAAATAGCGCTTCTTGCCGGTGGAAACTCCTCCGAGCGAGAGATTGCACTCGGTAGCGCACAGCAGATTGCAGCAGCATTAGATAGCACAAAGTATGATGTGAAGGTTATAGACCTGCACCATCGTAATATGACCTATATTGCCCCAGATGGTAGGGAGTGGGAGGTGGATAAGAACGACTTTTCGCTCACTGTAGATGGTCTTCGTACAGAGTTTGAGTATGCCCTGATTATCATCCACGGCACACCTGGCGAGGATGGTAAACTTCAGGGTTATCTTGACATGATGGGCATCCCTTACTCCTCTTGCTCGCAGGTATCGTCAACAATCACTTTTGACAAAATTTCAACCAAGCGAGCTGTCGCTGGTAGAGGTATAAATCTTGCCCGCGAGGTGCTTGTTCAGCGTGGCGAAACTGTTGATTGTAAGGCTGTTGTGGAAAAGCTCGGACTGCCACTTTTTGTAAAGCCAAATGCCAGTGGTAGTAGCTTTGGTGTGACAAAAGTTACATCCGCAGAGCAGATTGTAGCGGCTGTAGAGGCGGCATTCAAGGAGAGTGACGAGGTGCTTATTGAGGAGTGTATTGTCGGGCGCGAAATGGGCTGTGGTGTTGTCGTGACAGCCGACCGTGAGATACTGCTGCCTATAACAGAGATTGTCTCAAAGCGCGACTTCTTTGACTATGAGGCTAAGTACACTGAGGGTCTTTCTGACGAGATTACCCCAGCTCCAATTAGTGAGGATATTCGTCTAAAACTCAATCGTATGACCCTTGAGGCATACCGTGCTTGCCGTTGCAGTGGCATTGTGCGCATAGACTTTATTGTTACTCAGTCGGGTGAGCCGTACCTTATTGAGATAAACTCTATCCCTGGCATGAGTAGTGGCAGCATCGTTCCAAAGCAGGTGCGCGAGGCGGGTATGACACTGGGCGAGCTTTACGATATTGTTATCACAGATTCGCTTAATAGACATTCACTTAAAAAGAGTATATAACTTGAGCCATTTTCTGCACATGATTGAGATTGACGGTAAAATTGTAAGTACGGACCTGCTTACAGAGCAGTTCTGCTGTGATATTTCAGCTTGCAAAGGGCAGTGTTGTATAGATGGCGATGCAGGAGCTCCGCTGACTCTTGAGGAGGCAGATATTTTAGAGGCTGAGTATGAAAACTATAAGCCTTATATGACCCCAGAGGGTATCGCAGCTGTTGAGAGTCAGGGATTTATGGTCGTGGACTTTGAGGGTGACTATACCACGCCGCTTGTTAATAACTGCGAGTGTGCATACACCTTCGTAAATGAGCAGGGGCTGACACTCTGCGCTATTGAGGCGGCATATCGTGACGGTAAGTGCTCGTTTATCAAGCCTATTTCGTGCCACCTATATCCAATACGTGTTGTGGAGTTCTCAAATGGTACTGTGGGGCTGAATTATCACCGTTGGTCAATCTGTCGCTCTGCTTGTCAGAATGGTAAGAAGCTCGGTATTCCAGTCTATAAGTCACTCAAGGAGCCGATAATTCGTCAGTTTGGAGAGGAGTTTTACTCAGCTCTGGAGTGCGCGGAGGATTTATTGAAAAATAGTAAATAGATAATAGATGAAGAGAATCTTTATTGCCGTTGTAGCTCTGCTTGCTACAACAAACCTTTATGCTCTTGATTCGCTTGCTGTGCAGGCGATAAAACCATTGGCTTCGCCAATAGTTGTTGATACACTTACGACAGACAACCCTTCGCTCTCGGTGTTGCTCTTTAATGATGGCACTTGGCGCTATGTTCAGAGTGCTACCATTGAGCAGGATACTACCGTTTTTAGTCGCTACTGGGATACAGAGAACATCTCGGCATACCGCACCCTATCTATAGACTCACTGCCCAAATCTGTGGCTATAAACCTTGTGGATAGCCTTAAAAACTACCGCTACCCATATATTGGGCGCATCACCTCACGCTACGGAATACGCCACCGCCGTGCGCATAATGGTGTTGATATTGCACTCAAGGTCGGCGATACTATCTGCTCAGCCTTTGATGGTCGAGTGAGGTTCTCTAAGGCTACTGATACAGGCTATGGTACGCTGGTTATTATCCGCCACGATAATGGTATTGAGACCTACCACGGACATCTCTCTGCTCGCCTTGTTGAGGAGGGTGATAGGGTGGTGGCTGGGCAGCCTATTGCTCTGGGTGGGAACTCCGGTAGAAGCACCGGTCCTCACCTCCACTTTGAGACTCGTTACTATGGTCAATCTTTTGACCCTGAGCGACTTATCAATTTCCACACTGGAGAACTTCGCCGCGACCACTTCTTGCTCAAAAAGGGATATTTTAGTATCTACTCAAAATATTCGCAGGACTTTAACGCCGAGGCTGAGCGCGAAACCGCCGAGAAGAGGGAAAATGCCCTCTCTGCCGAAAAACGATACTATAAGGTGCGCAAGGGCGACTATCTGGGTCTTATCGCTAAACGCAACCATACAACAGTCAGCGCCATCTGCCGCCTAAACGGCATCAAACCTACCACAACACTGCAAATTGGTCGCGTGCTTAGAGTCAAGTAGAGTACCGCGCCTTTTTGCAAAAAGGCGCCCCAAAAACTCTTGGAAAAACTGCGTTTTTCTTCCGTGCTGATGCGGATTTAGGGTAACTCTGCGAGTTATTGAAATAAAAAATAGAGTCTTTCCACTTTCAAGCAAGCTTGAGTGTCAGACTCTATTTTCTCTTTCACCTCCTTCGGAGGCAACCTAAATCCGAGAACAGCCTCGTACTGCGCAGTAATCTCTTTGCTATTTAGTCAATGACTAAGGATAAATGACTAATATTGAGGAGTTTAAGGAAATTAAGGAATTTTGAGGTTAGAGCGTGTACAATAGCAGCAAATGACAATAAATGACAGCGGGCTAACGCCCTTAATATCGCGCGCAGAGGCGCTATTGCTTGCCATTATGGGCTGAAAGCCCTTGTCATTAAATGCTATTCGCAATTACCCCGCCAAATCAATGCACCAATTTTGCCGTCAGAGCTGGGTCGGGTTGCCGAAGGTGAGCTAATGGCTAACGGCTAACAGCTAACAGCTAAAAACTACGTCACTAACCTCTCCGAATATTGAAATTTTTTAATTTTAGGGTGAAAAGTTGTGTATTTCAGAAAATTGTATTACCTTTGCGCACTCGCAAAGTGCGAGGTTGGATTATAATTTATTAACAACAAGTATTATTTAACAAATGGATTCATTAAGCTACAAGACAGTCTCATTGAATGCAGCGACAGTTACCAAGGAGTGGGTAGTTATCGATGCCACTAATGAGGTGTTGGGTCGTTTAGCCTCACAGATTGCTAAGATTCTGTGCGGTAAGAACAAGCCTGGCTACACTCCACACGTTGATTGCGGTGACTACGTTATCGTTGTCAATGCTGACAAGGTGAAGCTCACAGGCAAGAAATTGACCGACAAGGTCTATGTTCGTCACACCGGCTATCCGGGTGGTCAGCGTTTCGCTACTCCAGCTGATCTTCTTACCCGCAAGCCAACAGCTGTAATTGAGGAGGCTGTAAAGGGTATGCTCCCAAAGACACGCCTCGGTGCAGCGATTATGAAAAATCTTAAGGTTTATGCTGGCGCTGAGCACCCTCACGCTGCACAGAACCCTAGACAAATTAAGTTAAACGAGATTAAGTAAACATTATGGAAGTTGTAAACACTGTTGGTCGCCGTAAGGCCGCTGTTGCTCGCGTATTCGTGAAGGCTGGTACAGGTAAAATTACAATTAACCAGAAGGAGCTTGAGGTTTACTTCCCACTGAACATTCTTCAGTACGAGGTAAAGCAGCCACTGCTCGTTACCGAGACTACCGAGAATTTTGATGTAATGATCAACCTCGTTGGTGGTGGTATCAAGGGTCAGGCTGAGGCAGCTCGCATGGGTATTGCTCGCGCATTGTGCGAGATCAATCCTGAGTATCGTTCAGTTCTTAAGAAGAACGGATTCCTTACTCGTGATTCCCGTGAGGTTGAGCGTAAGAAGCCAGGACAGCCTGGTGCACGTCGTAAGTTCCAGTTCAGTAAGCGTTAATCCTTACAGACCAACTATTCGGCAAAGCACGACATGGGTCACAAACCGACACGACTACCTATATATATTATATGTACTACCAGTTGGTTGCCCAGTCGCGGAAAACTCAGCAGATCAATTTTTGCTACTGCCTGAGTTGAAAAAAAGAGAATTAAACAAACAAAAAAACAGAGAATTAAAATGGCTCGTACAGATTTTAATACATTATTGGAGGCCGGCGTTCACTTTGGTCACTTGAAGCGCAAGTGGAACCCAAGAATGGCTCCGTATATCTTCATGGAGAAGAACGGCATCCACATCATCGATCTTCACAAGACAGCAGTGAAGCTTGATGAGGCAGCTGCAGCACTCAAGCAGATCGCAAAGAGCGGTCGTCGTGTGTTGTTCGTTGCAACCAAGAAACAAGCTAAGGATATTGTTGCCGAAAAGGTAGCAGCAGTAACCATGCCTTACGTTACTGAGCGTTGGGCTGGTGGTATGCTGACAAACTTCCCAACTATACGCAAGGCCGTAAAGAAGATGGCAACCATCGACAAGCAGATTGCTGACGGTCTTTTTGAAAACTTCTCTAAGCGTGAGAAGCTCCAGATCTCTCGCCAGCGTGCTAAGCTGGAGAGAAACCTCGGCTCAATTGCTGACCTTAACCGCCTTCCAGCTGCACTTTTCGTTATTGACGTGCAGAAGGAGCAGAACGCAGTTCGCGAGGCAAAGCGTTTGAACATCCCTGTATTTGCAATGGTAGATACTTGTTGTGATCCAACCGACATTGATTATGTAATACCAGCAAATGACGATGCTGCAAAGTCAATCGCTTTGATTCTTGACGTAGTTTGCGGTGCTATCGCAGAGGGTCTTGAGGAGCGTAAGCTTGAGCGCGAGAAGGCTGAGACAGAGGCTGAGGCTAACACCGAGGCTCCTGCACGCCAGGGTAAGACACGTGTTAAGCGTGGCGTTAAGGCAGCTGTAGATGCACAGGAGAACGCAGCAGCAGAGATTGTTGCTTCAACAGAGCAGACAGAGGCTGAGTAATTATTAACCAACCGTTAAAACAGAACAAAATTATGGCAATAGAAATTAAGGCAGCTGATGTAATGAAGCTCCGCAAGATGACCGGTGCCGGTATGATGGATTGCAAGAAGGCTCTTATTGAGGCTGAGGGCGATTTTGAGCGCGCACAGGATATTATCCGCGAGAAGGGTAAGCTTATCGTTGCTAAGCGTGCTGACCGTAACGCTACTGAGGGCGTTGTTGTAACCAAGATTGTAGGTAATAAGGGTTATATCCTTTGCCTTGCTTGCGAGACTGACTTCGTAGCACAGAACGTAGAGTTCTCTGCAACTGCTAACGAGTTGCTCGACCTCGCAGTTGCTGCTGATGCTGTAGATACTGCAGCTCTGCTCGCAGTTAAGAACGCTGAGGGTCGTACTGTTGAGGAGCTCGTTACTGAGAAGTCTGGTCAGACAGGTGAGAAGTGTGAGCTCGCTTACTACGCTCGCATTGAGGCTCCTTATATCGCAGCTTATGTTCACTTCAACAAGAAGCTCGGTACTATCCTTGGTTTCAACAAGGAGGTTTCTGAGGAGATTGCAAAGCAGATCGCTATGCAGGCAACTGCAATGGCTCCAATCTCTATCGACGTAGACGACTGCCCAGCAGAGATCGTTGAGAAGGAGCGCGCAATTGCTCTTGAGCAGATGAAGCAGGATCCTAAGAACGCTAACAAGCCAGAGGCTATCCTTGAGAAGATTGCTGAGGGTAAGATGCGTAAGTTCTTTGAGGAGAACACTCTTCTTAACCAGGCAGTAGTAGGCGAGAAGGAGTCTATCCGTGAGCTCCTCGCTCGTACTGACAAGGAGGCTACTGTTGTGGCTTATAAGAGATTTGCTCTCGAGGCTTAAAAATTGAATTTAAGCGGTATTTACCGCGTTGCACTACGATAACCGAGTTGCTCACATACGCTTTAGTATGCTGCGCACTCGGTTTCTTGTGCGCCTTGGCTTACCTGCGGTAACCCTTCACCGCTCTGCCTCGGCATAGTTCAAGCGAGCTTGACTCTGCTCTCGGCTTAATCGCGGCGTTGTAAATTCTCGCTTAAAATCAATTTTGTTAGCGTGATAATGTGCCACCTACGGCACATCCCTTAAAAATTGGCGGCGGCTGTACGTTTTGTACTATCCGCCGCCAATTTTTTTTGCACGATGCACCGTATCTGACACATTCTGACGCTAAAATGAAGGATCTTAAATATCGCGCAGTTAGGCGTAGCTTGGTGCGTGAAAGAATTGTTCTGCGTAGCAAAGTCCCCCTCACAGGAGGGGGATTTAGGGGGTGGGTAACACACTTGTCTCTCTCCGCTACAAAAAAAGGAGTGATAGAAATCACTCCTTTTTTGTAGCGGGAGAGAGACTTGAACTCTCGACCTCATGATTATGAATCATGCGCTCTAACCAGCTGAGCTATCCCGCCATTGCTTATTTGCGAGTGCAAAGATAGGCAAATAATTTTGTTTTGCAAAGTTTTTGCAGAAAAAAATTGTGTTTTACAACATTTTGGTCTATGGGTAGTTCAAATTCAACTCTCTACGCGATTGCTAACCTCTTTAATACCATATCTTTAGCTGCGAGTGTGGCTCTGCTTGTAGGTATCTCCTTTGAGGTTACGGGTGGAGAGAAGGGCGGTTTTGCCGATTGGTATAGGGCTCTGCAGCTTATTGTCTGCTCTATATTTTTTGTGACGGCGGTATTTAGGTTGATGATTGCACAGTATAGACAGAAGCATTGGCTGCGAGATTTGATTTTCGCTGCAGCATCTATTCCCTATATGGATATTTTGGAGTGGAGTGGAGCATATATGGAGCATAGCAGCGTGCGCATTCTTGCCTTTGCGCCAGTGCTTATATCTATTATGGCGACGGTGGTAATCCTTGAGTGGCTCATAGAGGGCAAAAAGAGGCGGCTTATGGCGGCTTACGTGCTTACGGTGACTATGTTTACGTATATCTCGGCACTGCTCTTCTACGACTGCGAAATGGGCGTTAATAGCCACCTAAAGAGTTTTGGCGATGCGCTGTGGTGGGCATGGATGAATGTGACCACTGTCGGCGCAGCGATATTCCCCGTAACGACAGTGGGCAAGGTCGTCTGTGTGCTACTGCCTGTTGTGGGAATGATGTTCTTCCCAATTTTTACGGTCTATGTCTCGGACTACTATGACAGAAAAGAGGGCGACAAGTGATTGCCGCCCTCTGATATAGAGTTTTAATTTTTACTCTGCAAGTACGCAGTTGAAGATGTGAGCTGTTGCAAGATAGTTACTACAACCGTTTGCAAGAACAGCAGGGTCGTTGCAGTTTGTTGCATCAACAACTGTTGTAGTCTCGCCAATCTGGAGAGAACCACCAACCTTAATTGGCTCGTCAGCAGTACCGAAGTAGATAGTCTTTGTGTTACCGTTGAAGTGACCAACAACAATACCTACACCGCAAGTGCCCTCTGCAGACTTAACAAGACACTTGATAGTGTTGTTCTTAATCTTACCCTCTGCGTGCGCTGAGTTACCGAGGTTACCAGCCATACCAGCGATACCACCGCCAGAGATAGGTACATTACATACGATGTCACCAGTGTTAGTAGAGTCAATAAGCTCGTAACCACCTGAGTGGAAACCTGCAAGACCGCCGTAGTTAGAACCGCTGTTAGAAGAGTTGATAGTGATGCTACCCTCGTTAGTACAGCCCTTGATGATACCAGAACCACCCTGGATACCGCCAAGACGGAACTTACCCTCACCAGATACTACGATATTACCCTTGTTTACGCAGTTCTCTGTAACATTTGTACAAGCAGACTCCTTACCAGGCCAGCCGATGATACCACCAGCAGCGTTGTTTGATGTACCGCAGTCGCAGTCGATAGTAATGTTACCCTCGTTTACGCAGTTGATAATAGATGACTCGCTCTGGCTCTTTGAATAGTAGTCAGAACCTGCAATACCGCCGATATAAGAGAGGTGGTTAACGATTGCACTCTTGTACTTAGCGATGAATGTTAAATCACCATAGTTGTTACAGTTAGTTACATCGCCGCAAGGAGAACCGATAACACCAGCAACCTGTGTACGACCAGATGTACCTGAGCCGTCAGTCTCAAACCAGTTGTAAGTAACCTTACCATAGTTGTGGCAGTTGTCCATGCTAAATGGAGAGCCTGAGCTGTTATAACCATAACCTACAACACCTGCAGCAGTTGGAGCAGCTGAAGAGGTAGAAGCTGAAGTAGAGATGCTACCTACAGTGTTACGACCTCCGAAGATACCACCTTCCATATAGATCTCACCCTTGTTAGTACAGCCGCTGATAGGACCATTCTGGTAAGGGGCGATACCTGCAACGATAGTACCCTTAAGCTGTGCAGTAGACTTGAAGGTTACATTACCCTCATTGATACAGTTCTTAATCTCACCTGCAGAGTAAGAAGTAATACCACCGAGGCAGACAGCTGCGCCAGAGTTGTTAGAGTTGAATGTAAGAGCACCGTAGTTCTCACAACCCTCAGTAACTGTATAAGAGTTAGAAGAACCTGTAACAGCACCGATATAGAAGTTTGCAGTGTTAGATGTAGATACATTGATTGTAAGCGCACCATAGTTCTTACAGTTGAAGATACCGCAACCGATAGTCTCCGCAGAAGATGCGAAACGACCAGATACAGTACCAATATAACCAGTATCAGCAGCGTGAGTGCCAATCTCAATAGTAATATTACCATTGTTTACGCAGTCACGAATGTTTGAACCGATAGCAGAGTAACCAATAAGAGCTGCGCGAGTTACAGATGGATTCTCTGGAGCGTTGCAAAGCACATCAGCGTTGTTTGTACATCCGCTAATCTCACCACCGAGGTTGTGTGCAACGAGGAATGCGATAGCGGCTCCGCCAGTAAGACCAGCAAGACCCTCCTGTGGCATATTAAGTGCGCAAGATGCGTCAATATTTACGTTCATAATCTTACCTGTAGCTGCAAGAGTATGGAATAGAGGCTGTGAAGTTGCCCAATTCTTGATAGAGAAGCCGCAACCATCAAAGATACCGTCAAAACCAAGTGGAAGACCAGCCTCATTAGCAGTACCTGCAATCATTGGCCAAGCCTCTACAGATACAGATGCCATATCGATATCGCCACCGAGGACAACCTTACCCTCCTCGTTTACGAACTTCTTGTAGCGACCCATATTTACGCACTTAGCAAAGTCAACAAGCTCCTCAGCAGTTACAATCTTCTCAATCTTAACCTCCTTATACTCGTAAGTATCAGCAGTAGCAGTCTCGCCACCACGAACTGTAAGACCAGTAGGGAAGATGCGGTGGTTCTCAAGAAGACCAACGCTTGAGTAGATGTTTACATACAGACCATTGCGAACAGAGCCCTTAGGAACTACGAAGTTTACTGTAGCGGTCTCCTCTGGAGCGATAGTAAACTCACCCTCGTTAGGGTTAAGAACGATTGCAGACTTACCAGCAACAGAGGTAAGAGCGCCTGTTCTATAATTTATATTGTATTTACCAGCAAGTGGATCACCCTCAGATGATGCAATCTCAATCTTGTCAATAATGATAGTCTCGCCCTCGTACTTATTAGTAATAGGTATAGAGACAATACCGCAAAGGTTGTTAAGGGTTACCTCGTTAGTTGTTGAGTAACCAGCCATAACCATAATGCTACGATTTACATCGTTCTTAACGATTGTCTGAGAGTCGTGTAGACGAAGTGAACCGCTTGTAGTGTAGTACTCAGCAGGGTAGAATACAGAGTATGGATAAGCTACAGCGTCAAAGCTAAACTGTGCGGTCTGAGTGCCAGCAGCAGCTGCATCAACGGTATTTGTAGAGAGAGTGTTGTTACATACAACAGCATCGCCCTCAGCCCAGTTAATACCAGCCTCGCCAATCTTAACGGTAAGAGTAGCAGGAGCCTTCTCAACAACGGTAAATACTGAAGCAGCAAGCTCAAGGTTTACACCGCGCTCAACAGCTACATCCTCAGAGAGGGTGAGAATGAAGTTGTGGTCCTGAGTATCTGTAGCAACAACCTCGAAGCCACCAGTGTAAAGACCTGCAGGAACAACAAGGCTGAAGTAGGTTGGAGCAGAGCTGTTAATCTCAACGCCCTCCTCGCAATTCAAAACGGTAGTTGCGCTATTCTGAATACCCTTAAGCTCAAAGTCGTAGGTTACAACGCCAGCCTCGTCAGTTGTGCTCTTAGCCTCAGCGTTCCAAGAGCCATTCAGAGCAGCACCGCTAAGAGCAGTGAATGAGATGCTCTTAATCTGTACAGGATTTGCTGCAGTAGCTGAGTCAAGGGTCAGTGGCAGTGTTACAACACCAACAACTGGAGAAAGAGCGACATCAGCAACAAGCTTGTTTGCACTCTCCTCGCTCTCAGGAGTAGCCTCAACAGCGATGCCAGCCATTGCGTAAGCCTCGCGGTCAAAGCCATCGGCAACATAGCTCTGTGTAGCAGGAAGGCTCACCTCGTTAAGACCTGTAAGAATCTCGTACGGAGCAATCACTACGATTGGAGCCTCAACCGCTGAAGTGACAAATGGATAGGTTACACCACCAGCAGCCTCTTCAGTTACAGCTTCAGACTGAAGACCATTGATTGCAACACTCTGACCAGCAACCCAAGTAAGGTCGCCTGGAAGAGTTGCGTTTACTGTAACAGTGACTTTGTTTTGGTCATTTGGCAGGTTTGGAGTCTGTTCCTCAGTGCCAGAATTGTTACAGCCTACAGCTAATGCGCTGAGCATCAAGCTGATAAATAAGTAGACTTTTTTCATTACGATATGTTTTAGGTTAAAAAATATTATTTCCGATTTCAAAGTTAAAAATAAATTTTTAATTACACACACTTTTTGTGTTATTTTTCTTAAAAAAAGTGAATTTTTGAATATCAAATTATTAAATATTTTGAATAATTATAATGGATAATAAAAAAAAGAGCCCCGTTTTAGGGCTCTTAAAAAGTTGGTAGAATCATCTTCTCTACACCTCCTTGCGGTATTCTCCAGGCGTTTTGCCTGTGATTCGTTTGAAGTATTGACCCATAAAGGATGGGTTTGGGAAGTTGAGTTCGTATGAAATTTGCTGGATTGACATGTCTGAATATTTAAGCAGATTTTTAATCTCAAGCACTACACATTCGTCAATCCACTGATGTACACTTTTGCCAGAGTGGTTGCGTACTACACGAGATAGATGTTTTGGTGTTAAATTCATTTTATTGGCATAAAATTCAACACTGCGCTCAGTCTTATAATGTTCGTGCAGTAGGCTGATAAGTTGTCTAAAGTAGTCTCCACTGCGGTCTTTCGGTGCTATGTCGGTCTGGATAGAGTGAGAGGTAGCAATAAACTCGCAAAGACGATAAATCAAACTTGCATACATATGTCTTATTGCCATCTCCTTAAACAGGCTACTATTTGCCTCGTCAGAGACACTTTGTGTATATTCTGTATAGAGTGCATCAAACGAGTGGTGAAGAGCCTGCACAATCTCTGCTTTGTCTATATGGTGTACGATAGACTGTGTGTGCAGAGATGAGATTATCGGCATTATCATTTTAAGATTGATATTCATCTCTGAAGTGAAGTCGCTGTTGAATGCAGCAATATAGAGTTCGCAATCAGAACATCTCTTAAATGTCACAACAGATGTCGGAGCGACCAAAATAGTATTCTCTGTAAGCGTAAAATCCTTCATGTGTACCGTAAGGGTCACGCTACCCTTAGTACATACCATTGCAAAGAAACCATTCATCTTTGCAGGGTGTTTCATCTCCTTGCCAATGTGCTTGTCAAGCGAGTGGATGTGAATTAACGCTGCATTTTTGCAGGCTACATAATCAATACCCTCTTGCTTATCTAAGTGGTTGATTTTGTACGGAAAAAGCTCATTATTTATCATATTCAACAAATGTTTGTGCAAAATTCTGTAATATTTCGGACAATCCCAAACTTTTACAACAAAATGCGAGATATAGAACATTTTAACGCCCTCTATCTGTATCGCAATTTTGTAATGTTAAATTTTAGAGTTGCACTTTTTGAAAATTATAACTAAATTTGCGAGCTAATTATTGTATAATAACACAAAAAAGATAAAACATGCGTAAATTCTTATTAACAATCCTTGCTTTGGTGTCATTCACTGCCTTGGCTCAGGACAATACAGTTGAGTGGCAGCAGCAGGTTAAGGATAACGGCAACGGTAGTTACACCCTTGTCATTAAGGCGGAGATTGCCGATGGTTGGCATATCTACGATGGAACTCATATGGTTACGCCAACAACCATCCAATTTAACTATCCAGAGGGTGATGTAGTCCTTGAGGGTGACCTTCGTGCACTGTCAAAGGCAAAGCCTGCTCAGGATGAATATTTTGGCTCTTATGGCGAGTACGAGGGCGAGGCTATTTTTGAGCAGGATGTAACTCTGAAGGCTAAGGGCGCGACAGTTGAGGCTCTGGTAAGCTATCAGGCTTGCACTCACGGCAACTGCTCATCTCCGACAGACTATAAGCTCACTTTTGAGCTTGGTGATGTTACTGCAAAGAGTGTAAAGTCTACCTCTGCGCTTGTGGAGAAGATTGACACTGGCAAAGATGCCCCTGTAGCAGAGGTTAAGGCTGTAAAGGATGCTGCTGGTGGCGGCTCGCTCTGGGCTATGATTCTTGAGGCTATTATCTGGGGTCTTGCAGCGCTTGTAACTCCTTGCGTATTCCCTATGATTCCGATGACAGTGTCGTTCTTTATGAAGGGTAGTGGCTCACCTGCTAAGGGTAGAATCAATGCGGCACTCTATGGATTCTTTATCGTGCTGCTCTACACTCTGCCTATCGCAGCAATTATTATCATCACCCGCCTTGTAGGTGGTGGCGCTGTTACTGCAGATATCTTCCAGTGGCTTGCAACACACTGGGTGCCAAATATCATCTTCTTCCTCGTCTTTATGGTCTTTGCGGCATCATTCTTTGGTGCTTTTGAGATTACACTGCCATCTTGGTTGGTAAATAAGAGCGACGAGAATAGTGAGAAGGGCGGTATTGCTGGTATCTTCTTTATGGCGCTGACCCTTGTGCTTGTATCATTCTCATGTACAGGTCCTATTATCGGCTCGGTGCTTATTAAGTCTACAGCTGGTGAGTTCTGGAACCCTATTGTTACAATGCTCGCCTTCTCAATCACATTTGCACTGCCGTTTACCATCTTTGCCTTCTTCCCATCAGTGCTTAAGAAGCTGCCAAAGAGTGGTGGTTGGCTCAACTCTGTAAAGGTCGTTCTGGGCTTTGTTGAGGTGGCGCTGGGATTTAAGTTCTTGAGCGTTGCAGATCAGGTTTACCACTGGGGTATCCTTGACCGCGAGGTATATCTGGCTATCTGGATTGTGGTATTCACACTGCTCGGCTTCTACCTGCTCGGCAAGATTCGCTTTGCACACGATAGCGAGTTGAAGCACCTCTCTGTAACCCGACTTGCATTGGCTATCGGCGTATTCTCATTTGTTGTCTACCTTATCCCAGGTATGTGGGGTGCACCACTTGAGAAGCTCTCTGGTTATCTGCCTCCGCAGTCTACTCTTGACTTTGACCTTACACGCAATAGAGGTGTTGTAGCACCGCAAGCTGCATCAACTCAGGAGGTTAAGTATGGTGATGTGCTGCACTTGCCACATGGTCTGCAGGGATTCTTTGACCTTGAGCAGGCAGAACAGTATGCTGCAAAGGCTGATAAACCAATCTTTATAGATTTTACTGGTCATGGTTGCGTAAATTGCCGCGAAATGGAGGCTCGCGTATGGAGCGACCCTGCTGTGTTGGATATTTTGAGCAATGAGTATGTTATCTGTGCGCTCTATACAGACGATAAGATGACCCTTCCAGAGAGTGAGTGGGTGACTACCGATAATGGTACTGTTCTCAAGAGCCTTGGTAAGGTTAATGCACACTATGCCCTTACACGCTTTGGTGTGAATGCTCAGCCGTACTACGTTATTCAGGGTAAGGACGAGCAGGTGCTTGTTGAGCCTCGCGGATATAACCTTGACGTGGCTCAGTTTGTTGAGTTCCTGAAGAGCGGCGTTGAGGCTTACAGAAAGTAAAAGAGCTCTATTAAAATTTGGAGGGTGACTATTTAGCTGTAGTCGCCCTCCTCTTTTTCATCGTTGGCATTAGCTCCAATAAGAGCTGTGACCCAATCTATCCAGCCACGGATAATGCGTGAGACGGAGTAGACAACTCTCAACTCTTCGCCAATTTGACGAAAGTAGCTCTTTAGTGTTACTGCGTAGACTATCGTCGCAATCACCGCCATAAATACCCCCACTATAAGACACGGAATCTTTAGTGAGCCAAATATCTCGGCAAGCCACGTCACAAATGCTGAGACAAGCAGTAGTGCTGCAAGAATTGCAGAGACAACCATTATGGCAAGTGGTAGAAAGAGGGGTCTGTCGGCTCTCATGACATACTACTTTATCGGCTCGGTAACCTCAGTGTGGCAGTCATGCTCACCGCATTTACAACGCATCTTCTCCATCTCGTCACTGATAAAGTCACGAATGTGGTCGCGCATCTGGCGACCTGTCTTTGGGGTGACAAGCATAGCTATTGCCGCCCCCATTAGTGCCCCACCCAGTAGGGTCACAATGCAAAGTCCAGTCTGTTTCATAACGTCTTTGAATTAAAAGGTTCAACCGCTACGATGCAAACTATAGACCAAATCAATGCTGCCGAGATAGTAAAATTTGTATTTACTACAAATTATTACTAACTTTACCCCGTTATGGCTACGACTCAGAATTATAAGGCGAGGATTCTTACGGCAAGTGCCGGCTCGGGTAAAACCTACTCGTTGGCGCGAGAGTATATCTACAATACTCTGCGCAACCAGCCAGGGGCTACAGATGCCGAGTTTAATCCAAACATCTACCGAACAATTCTGGCGGTAACCTTTACCAACAAGGCTACCGAGGAGATGAAGAGCCGTATCCTTAAGCAGATTAACAACCTTGCCACGGGCGAGAAGTGTGAGTTTTTGGATGATTTGATTGCTATGACCGCACTGCCTGAGCAGGTGATTCGTGAGCGTGCAATGAGGGTCAGAAGTGCAATATTACATGACTACTCGCGCTTTGCAATTCTTACAAATGACACCTTCTTTCAGCGTATAGTTCGCGCATTTGCCAAGGAGCTTAATATCGACATGGACTACGCCATTGAGCTTGATACAGCACCAGTGGCGCAGAAGGGCGTTGATATGCTTATTGAGCAGGCTGAGGGTGATAAGCAGCTGCAGCAGTGGCTTGAGGACTTTGCCGAGGAGAATATTGAGAGCGGTCGCCAGTGGGATATTAAGCGAGTGATTCTTAAGCTCAAGAGTGAGCTATTCAGTGAGCATACTAAGCATACTATTGGTCGAAAGATTGATAGAGAGCAGCTGCGCGATGTGGTTATGGAGTATATCTCTGAGGCGGAGCAGCAGGTGGAGACTTTTAGAGAGGTGGGAAAGAGGGCTGCAAGGTTGATTGAGCAGTCGGGCTATGACCACTCAATCTTTGTCTATAAGTTCACCTCCTACTTTGACAAGGTTGCCAAGTTTAATGGCGACACGACAGCGCCATCAAAGACCTTTATTAGCCACTGTGACGACCAGATGGAGAGGTGGTTTAAGAAGAACAGCAAATTAACTCAAGATAAGATAGAGTTGGTTATGCAACTGCAGAGTTATGTGGCTCAGGTGGTTGAAGAGTATCCAAGGGTTAAATATCTGTACAATAGCTGCCAGTTGCTACGTAAGAATTACCGTAGCTTTGCACTTCTGCATGACCTCTACAATAAGGTTGCGGATATATGTCGTGAGCAGAATACTATGCTGCTGGCGCAGACTAAGCACACTATAGCACAGTTTGTCCGTGAGCCGAGCGATGCCCCTTTTATCTACGAGAAGGTGGGCAATAGCTTTGAGCGATTTATGATTGACGAGTTCCAGGATACCTCAATGATGGAGTGGCAGAACTTTTTGCCCCTTTTGCGTAACGCTATCGCGCAGAGTGAGGACGTTGCTGTGCTTATTGTGGGCGATATTAAACAGTCAATCTATCGCTGGAGGGGTAGTGATTGGAATATCTTGAGTAGCATCGCCCCTGCTGAGCTTGCTCAAGGAGATACTCCAATAGCGGAGCAAAATTTGGAGGATAACTACCGCAGTTTGCCAAATGTGGTGCGCTTTAACAATGTGGTTATGCACCTTGCCACTCAGCGCCTTAACGCTTCGCTCAACACTACGCTCACAGAGGCGCTTACCGCCTCACTTATCTCACAAGCCCTATATAGTGAGTTGCGTGATACTATCGGTAACGCTTATCACTGGTCTCGCTTGCGCCAAAATCCAAAACGAGAGCCTCTGCGCAGTGGATATGTACAAGTTACAGCACATAAGGGTGAGGAGCCTGATATTATCGGCTCTATTCGTACGCTGGTGCATGAGAAGCACTACAAGCCGTGCGATATAACGATTCTGGTGCGTAAGAATGACGAGGCTGAGCGTATCGCCTCGCTACTTCTTGATGCTGGTGCGGCAGATGAGAGCATGCGCTTTGGTATTATGACTCAGGAGGCGCTTAAGCTCAACAGCTCTACCGTTGTGCAGTTTACATTGGCGGTGATGAAGTACGCTGTAGACCGCACAGATGTTGTTAGCCTTGCAGTATACAACCGTTATCACCATAACTTTGACCTCTACCACCACCTTACGGCTGAGGAGGTTTTTCTCTTTGATACTATTAAGACCAGCTCTCCAGAGCAGGCGTTTGAGTTGATAATGATTCACTACCCTGAGATTTTTAAGGGCTATCAAGTCTATACTGACGCATTCCATGAGCATATTGTTAAGTTCTGCGCCAGCAAGGTGGCTGACTTGCCACTCTTTATTAAGTGGTGGGGCGAGAATGGGTATAATAAGTCGGTGACTATTGATAAGGATGTCAATGCAATAGAGATTATGACCATCCATAAGGCTAAGGGTCTGGAGAATAGCGTGGTTATAATCCCATACTGCTCCTGGTCGTTTGTCCCTAAGGCTACACGTGCTGCAACTGTTTGGACTACCCCCGCTGAGGGCAGTGCTCTTAGTACCGACACTGCATTTCCAGTTGCGGCGACATCTGAGGCGGCAAACTCTATCTTCTCGGAGGGGTACTACCGCGAGTTGATTTATAACTATGTGGATGCAATTAACCTGCTATATGTGGCTCTTACGCGACCAAAGGAGCAGCTGCATATCTTCTTCCCCGCAGTTAAGGAGAGCAGGGAGGATAATAAGGATGCAACTACGGTTGGTGAGCTGCTCTATCAGGTGCTTGATATGGCGAGTATAGCCTCTGAAGAGGATGAGCCTGTAGTGTATCAGTATGGCGAGTTTAGTTCACCAGTAAAACCTACAGAGGCAAAGCAGGGTACAGTAGCCTTGCAGAATTGCACCGTCAGCCCATATAGAATGAGGCTCAAGCTAAGCTCTCAGAGCTACTTTGAGGCTCGTGAGGCTGGTGCTCTATCGCCACAGCAGGAGGGTATTGTGCTACATGGTGTTATGGAGCGTGCCGCGACACGTGAGGATATTTACAGAGCCATTGAGCAGCTTGTTATTGATGGTGTGCTGTCACAAATTGAGGCGGAGCAGCTACAGCAACAGATTGAGGTTACACTGAACAATAGCCTTGCTGCCGAGTGGTTTGATTGTGAGTGGGAGGAGGTACATACTGAGGGTAGTATTATCTCTAAAAACGATGGTATTAAGCGCCCAGATAGGGTGATGATTGACGGTAATCGCGCTGTTGTTGTAGATTATAAGTTTGGTGAACACTCTCAGAGCCACGCCGCTCAGGTGAAACAGTATATTTCACTGCTTGAGCAGATGGGTTATAGTAGTGTTGAGGGCTATGTATGGTATGTCCGCGAGGGCGAAATTATAGAGGTTGTATGAAGTTAGGAATGCTAAATATTATACCGCGAGCATTTAGAACAAGGGGTGTTGTTGTTTGCCTGACAATATTTATCCGCGCATTGCTCAATTTTATGGGTCTGGCGGCTCTGCTGCCAGTGCTATACCTGATACTTGATAGCGATAATATTCGCTCAAATGCGTGGCTGTCAGCTATTTATGACTATTTTGGCTTTAACTCCGAGATGTCGTTTATAGTTGCTGTGGCACTCTCTGTAGTGCTATTTGTGGCGGTGAAGTGTTTAGTTAATCTGTTCCTATATCGCTATGAGAGGGACTATATCTACTCGCTCTATAAGTTTTTGTCGCGCAACCTATATATTGACTACTTCAATCGTGGTCTGTCGTTTATTAAAGCCTCCAATTCGGCTGTGCTCTCGCGTAATGTCAATGTTGTCTGCTACACCTTTGTTTCGGGGGTGTTGCGCCCTATGGCAGTTCTGCTTAGCGAGACGATACTATTTTTGATGCTCTTTGTCTCAATCGCGGTTTATAGTCCTGTGGCGGCACTGCTTACGGTGGTGATATTTATCCCTGCCGTATGGCTCTACTTCGCCCTTGTGCGCAATCGTGTAAATCGCTATGGAACAATAGAGAACGAGGCACATCGCCGTAAGTTCCGCGATACGGTTGAGACCTACCGTGGTTATGCCGATATTGAGATAAATAACGCCTTTAGCAGTATGCTCAAGCAGTTTGATGAAAATACCGACACAATGGTATCAATGGGCGCTAAGAATGCGACTATATCGACCCTTCCGCAACTCTTTACCGAGATTGGTATCGCTGCAGGTATGGCTATTATGGTGGCTCTATGTGTGGGTCTTGATAGCGGGAGCATGAAGATTCTGTTTGGTATCTTTGCAGTCGCGGCGCTTAGACTTATGCCGTCAGTGCGTGCAATAATGGGGGCGTGGACATCACTCAGATATAACCGTTATACGATTGAGATAATCGCCTCGGCAAATGTGAACTCTCAGGTTGATGTTGAGAGTAGCAGCACCGAGAGCCTTGACTTTAAGCGTAGCATAGAGGTTGATAATATCTCTTTCAGCTTTGAGGATAGTCAGAGCCCACTCTTTAGCTCGCTGAGCTTTACGATTAACAAGGGCGAGAAGATTGGTATCAATGGGCGCTCAGGTGCGGGAAAGACTACGCTCTTTAACCTCCTGCTTGGTTTTTATAGCCCGACTGAGGGTCAGATACGTATTGATGGTCAGGTGCTTGGTGAAAATAATCGTCGCAAGTGGCAGAATAGTATCGGCTATGTGTCGCAGAGCGTATTTTTGACCGATAGCACTATCCTTGCCAATATCGCTTTGGGAAGTAAGGCGGAGGATATAGATATGGAGCGTGTTGAGAGGGCTGTCAAGGCGGCATCGCTTGGCGAGTTTATTGATGCGCTGCCAAATGGTCTTGATACTCGTATTGGCGAGTGTGGAGCGCTACTTTCGGGTGGTCAGCGCCAGAGAATAGGCATCGCCCGCGCACTGTATAAGGGTGCGCAGGTGCTATTTTTTGACGAGGCGACATCCTCTTTGGATAGCCAGACCGAGCAGAGTATAAATGAGGCGATTGTAGAGCTGGCGCGTACAAATGAGGCTCTTACAATCGTGGTTATAGCCCACCGTGAGAGCTCTCTGGGCTATTGTGATAGAGTAATAACGTTAAAGTAGAGAATATGGAGTATATCGTAGCACAATACAGAATTAGAACATCGGGCAAGGACTCGGACATCGTTGCTTGTGGCATTCGAGGCTTTGCACCTTTTGCTGTTGAAATAGAGCCTGAGGCGGAGGCAACTATGGAGCTTACCTCTGAGTGCAGAGTGGATAAGAGCGCTTATGCGGAGCTTGTAGAGCTTAGCTCTTTTGGCTTTGAGGAGGATTTGGCGCAGTGCACACTCTATCGTTATCAGGGTGGTTATCTGTTTGAGATGGTTAAGGGGGATGTCGCCTACATGTTTACTAAGGAGGATGGTAGTAATGTGGTCAGGTCAAACTATGCCCTCTTTGAGAGTGTAGATGCCTCACTGCTTCGCTTTGGTCTTTGGCTGATGTTTGGGCTGTGTATTGTTCCCCTCGGAGCTATCGCTATCCACTCCTCAGTGCTTGTTAAGGATGGCGGTGCAGTGCTATGTTTGGGCGAGTCTGGTACGGGAAAGAGTACCCATACACGCCTGTGGAGGGAGCATATTGAGGGGACAACTCTGCTCAATGATGATAGCCCAATTATCCGCCTTGTGGATGGTGTGCCAACGGCATTTGGTTCGCCATGGAGTGGTAAGACCCCTTGCTATCGTAACCTTAGCTTCCCAATCCGAGGCTTTATCCGCCTCTCACAAGCTCCGTATAACAAGATTCATCGCCTGCCTGTGCTCAATGCTATTGGAGCACTGCTGCCATCTTGCCCGCCAGCCTTTGCATACGATGATGCTCTGCAGGATAGTATCTGCGACACACTGTCGGATATGATTTCGCGCGTGCCAGTCTTCCACCTTGAGTGCCTACCTGATGCTGCGGCGGCAGAGCTCTCTTATAATACTATATTTAGAAGATGACAATGAGAGAAAAAAGTGTGGAAAATGTTGCAACATTCTCTGTTGTGCGAGATATACTGCTTGAGGGGCAGAGCGTAACAGTGACCGTAAAGGGGCAGAGTATGCTGCCATTCTTTACCAGTGGTACGACGGTACACCTTAGACCTATCAAGAGTGACGACTTTAAGAGGTACAATGTTGTCTTTGCCGATGCTGGTAACCACTTTGTTATTCATCGCATTATAGATGTCAAGGGGGATATGGTGACCCTCTTGGGTGATGGAAATATTGTGGGTACGGAGTCTATGCCTCGCAGTAAGGTCTATGGCGTAATTGACTGCTCAGCGCTCCACCTCTTCTTTGCCAAAATATGGCTTGCTATACGCCCATTGCGCCGTTTTCCGCTGGCTATTTTCCGTCGCATAACTCCGAAATAGTTATTCATGGTTTTGTAAAAATCATTTATTTCTCTACCTTTGCACAAAACTAATTTGTGTGTGAGGGGGCGAAAGCCCATTGTGAGAATGAAAAGTTTTATCAAACGATTTGAGGAGCAGATAAACCTCTGTTGGAACTCCCCTGCTCTGGGGGACTATAGAGCCAAGCCGATGAGCTATGGCGAACTTGCATCTGAAATAGAGACTCTCCATATACTTTTTAAGCAGGTAGGAGTGCGTAAGGGTGATAAAATTGCCATCAATGCTGCTGGCTCAGCCGCTTGGGGTATGACCTTTATGGCTGTAACCTCGGCGGGTTGTGTGGCAACGGTACTCTTTAATGGTTTTTTGCCCGCTGATACTGAGCGCATGGTTGCCCATTCGGATAGCCGACTGCTCTTTACTGAGCGAGCCGTTTTTGAGAAGATGGACTTTAGTGCTATGCCGCAACTTCTTGGTGTTGTGGATATTAAGAGTGGCGCACTATTGGCTTACAGAGGGGAGTTCGGGTATCTATACCAGAATCGCCACCGTCTTTTTGCGCAGAAGTATCCTGCTGGTATGAATCCTGAGCATGTCTGCTACGATGAGCCTGATGCTAAGGATTTGTGCTCTATTCTCTACACCTCAGGCTCTACGGGAAATCCTAAGGGTGTAATGCTTAGCCATGCGAGCATAGATAATAATGTGGAGATTTTTGGCTCTACGCAACCTTATCATCATGGCGATAGGTATCTGAGCATGTTGCCATTTTCGCACATCTTCGGTCTGCTTGCCGACCTTGTTGTCTGCCTATGTAATGGTATGCACGTTACAGTGCTCGGCATGCCTCCAATTCCTAAGATTGTACGACAGGCACTCTGCGCTGTGCGCCCACGAGTGGTGATGATGGTGCCACTGGTGCTCTCTAAGATAGTTGAGAGTACTATCGGAGAGTTTGTCCATAGTAAGACGGGCGTAGAGCGACTTGCTGCATATCGTGAAAATGAGGACTTCTGTACTGCACTGCGAACAATCGTGCTTCAAGCTATGGGTGGTCGCGTAGAGCTGATACTCACTGGTGGCGCTGCAATACCTGCAAATTTGGAGAAATTGCTATCAAAAGTCCTTAAACTGCCCTTCGTTACAGGCTATGGCATGACTGAGTGTGGACCACTAATATCTATAGGTCATACAGATAACTACCAACTTAAATCGGCGGGCGTTATTGTTGATGGCATGGAGGCGAAGATAGACTCTGCAGAGCCAGCAACGCAAGCTGGTGAGCTACTTGTGCGCGGCGTAAACCTCTTTGAGGGGTACTATAAGAATGAAGAGGCAACTCAAGCCTCATTTACCGCTGATGGTTGGTTTCGTACGGGCGACTTGGGCACTTTGGATAGCGAGAATAACCTCTTCCTTGTGGGTCGCTGTAAGAGTATGCTGCTCTCTACTAATGGGCAGAATATCTTTCCAGAGGAGATAGAGGTTGTACTCAACAGCCTGCCCTATGTGGCAGAGTCTATTATTGTCCAGCGCGATAACCACCTCTGCGCTATTATCGTTCCCGATACCGAGGCGCTGCAAACGCATAATATTGACCACCAGAGCCTTGTGAGCGTTATGAACGAAAATCTCAAACGCCTCAATGACTCCATCCCAGCCTATGAGGCGGTAGCCAACTACACCCTGCGCTTTGAGCCCTTTGATAAGACCCCAAAAGGCTCAATCAAGCGTTATCTGTATAAGTAGTACAAGTTAGCCAATGACTAATGGCAAACA
Organism: Rikenellaceae bacterium; assembly: GCA_015059805.1. GTDB lineage: Bacteria > Bacteroidota > Bacteroidia > Bacteroidales > Rikenellaceae > Alistipes. The sequence continues at coordinate 16,630 of SUZO01000006.1, read as the reverse complement.
GCTAATGGCAAAAAAATATGGTATAACGAAATAAGTTATTTTGCAAAGTTGATGAATTGTACTATCTTTGTAGAAATAATAAATTGATTTGCCTATGAAGCATAGCGTATAGTTAAGTACGCACATTGTAAAATATTGGAAAAGCGTTTTAATAGCACTCTTCTCTGACTAAAGTTTGGCGACTGAAAAAAGAGAGATAGGAATGACTGTTGAAATGCCTACGTGTATGCGTGGGCTTTCTGTTGTTTCGATTTCTCGGGTTACGCCAAACACCTTGTCAGAGCGAGATACAGATTGTACCGCGCTTTTTTATGTGCGTATATGAGAATGGTACAGAGTAATTACTAATCAATTTCACGAAAATTATGAAAAGAGTTATTTTAACACTTATCTGTATTGCAACTGCATTTGTGGCAACTGCACAAAATGGAACATCATCAGCAGAGAATAATCCCCTTAATATTAAATTTCAGGGATATGGTAATTTGGGACTAATTTATTGTCCAGATGCATCAGGTGCTGGTCCTACCGTTGATCTAAATGTTGGTGCGCTGTTCGGTAACCATCTCTATGCAGGTTTTGAGACTGGATTTCATTCACTTATCTCTACAGGTTACTTGGGTAGCTACTCGGTTAGATTGTTTGAGGGTTACATTCCGTTGGCACTCAATCTGAAGGGGTATTTGACAAAGTCCAAGGTGCGCCCATTTGTCAATGTGTCACTTGGTGGATTTATTGGCGTAGCAGATCTGTCTGGATTTAATGGCTTTTACTGCCAGGCAGGTGCAGGTGTAGATTACAAGCGATTCTCTGTCGGCTTAGGCTATAGTGGCTTGGTAAAATACGGCACTGCTTCATCGCTATACTTTAAGCTCGGTATTCGCTTTGGCGGCAAGAAGTATTAGTAAGCCAATGGCTAATGGCAAACAGCTAATGGTAAAATTAAGAGCGACTAATTTAGCCGCTCTTAATTTTATTTGTTAATCTTTGCCCACGAGTCCTTGAGGGTCACCGTGCGGTTGAAGACTAAATGGTCGGCAGTGGAGTGCGTATCTGGACAGAAGTAGCCGATGCGCTGGAACTGCAGGTGGTCAAGAGGCTTGCTGTCGGCAAGGAACTTCTCAACATAGCACTCTGTAAGCACAGTGAGCGAGTCTGGGTTAATCATCTGCTGCATAGCTGTAAGGGCATCGCAGCCGCTCTGCTTGCGGATAGCCGCCATCTCGTCACGAGGGTTTTCAACCTTCCACAGACGGTCGTAGAGGCGCACCTCAGCCTTGAGACAGTGGTTGCAGCTTACCCAGTGGATAGTACCCTTAACCTTGCGGTTGCTACCTGGCATACCGGTCTTAGTCTCTGGGTCGTACTCGGCATAGACGGTTGTAATAGTGCCGTTCTCGTCCTTCTCGCAGCCTGTACACTTAACGATATATGCATTCTTGAGGCGTACCTCGTTGCCTGGGGTCATGCGGAAGTACTTCTTCGGAGCATCCTCCATAAAGTCGTCGCGCTCAATCCACAGCTCGCGGCTAAACTCAATGGTGTGGGTTGCAGACTCTGGGTCTTCAGGGTTGTTTATAGCCTCCATAGCCTCTACCTGACCCTCAGGGTAGTTGGTAATCACCAACTTAACAGGGTTAAGCACAGCGCTTACGCGGGTAGCGCGCTTGTTTAGATCCTCACGAATAGCGCTCTCAAGCAGTGCGAAGTCGTTGAGCGCATCGTAAGTTGTATAACCAATCTTATCCACGAAGTTACGGATAGACTCTGGAGTATATCCACGACGGCGGAAACCGCAGAGAGTAGGCATACGAGGGTCGTCCCAACCATCTACAAGACCCTCATTTACAAGGGTGAGCAGATTTCGCTTGCTCATCAGTGTATAGTTGAGGTTAAGCTTGTTAAACTCATACTGGCGTGGGCGGTTGTGCTCAAGATCCACTCCACCCTTCAGCCAATCTATAAAGAGGTTGTACAGTGGGCGGTGAGGTACAAACTCAAGGGTACAGAGCGAGTGTGTAACACCCTCAAAGTAGTCACTCTGACCGTGCGCGAAGTCGTACATAGGGTATGCGTACCAAGTATTGCCAGTGCGGTGGTGTGGATGCTTAACGACGCGGTAGATAATAGGGTCGCGGAAGTGCATATCAGAGCTTGCCATGTCAATCTTGGCACGAAGCACCATCTTTCCCTCCTCAATCTCGCCACGATTCATCTTCTCAAAGAGCTCAAGGCTCTCCTCTATAGGGCGATTGCGATATGGACTCTCAACGCCTGGCTGTGTTGGTGTACCCTTCTGCTCGGCAATCTGCTCAGATGTCTGCTCGTCAATATAAGCCTTGCCCTCCTTGATGAGCTGGATGGCAAAGTCCCACAGCTGTGGGAAGTAGTCAGAGGCGTAGTACTCTGCGCCCCACTCAAAGCCGAGCCACTTAATATCCTCCTTAATGGCATCTACATACTCAACATCCTCCTTTGTAGGATTTGTATCGTCAAAGCGGAGGTTACACACACCGCCATAGCGAGCTGCAGCACCAAAGTCCATGCAGATAGCCTTTGCGTGACCAATGTGCAGATAGCCATTTGGCTCTGGTGGGAAGCGGGTCTGCACGTGAGCTAAACCGGCAGCAATATCCTGCTCAATAATCTCCTCAATGAAACTTAAATTCTTCTTAACTTCTGGTGTCTCAGTAGTCATAGTTACTATTTTTTATGGTTTTTCTTGTCGTATAGTGTTGGGCAGATTGTGGCAGTGATGCCTACAAGCTGCTGGCAAAAGAGCTTCTGCCCGTTGTATTGCAGTGCAAACTCAGCCTTAACCTTTACTCTATCATTTGCAAAACTACGGCTGTAGCCTATGCCTGTGCGGTTGTAGAGCTTGTGCGTAGTGCCATAGAATGGGTCGCAGGTGTAGAGGTTGTCGGCGTATGGAAGATTGTCTGCACCTATAGTGGCATAGAAAGGTGTCAGAGAACCACCCACATAGAGGTTATTCTCAACATATACCCCCCAGCGGCTCATTCGTAAGAACAACTCTCCACCCATAGGTGCCTTCCACCCCTCCTCTGTACGGCGGTCACGCTGTGCGGAGATAAGTGCACCTAAACGGATGTCAAAGTCAAGAAAGGCACTGAACTTTATGCCAAAGTATGGGTTGAGCAGCAGATTGTCCACTACATTGCCATAGAAGGTGGACTTATTTGCAAAGTGCTGCATAGAGAATGCCGCACCGGCGTAGAGAATATCGGCAAATTCGCCCCCTCCTGCAGCCAGTACGCGGAACTTCTCGCGCGACAGTGGTGAGTAGAGTCCGTCCCAGTCTACTGCCAACTCCGCAAAGCCTTGTCCCCCAGTATGGCGAAGGGCTACACCCTGCACTAAGTCGTTGTAGATATGGTAGGCATCGCTATAGAATGCGCGAGAGTAATGCCCCACAAGCTTGCTTCGCTGGAAAATACCCGCATTAGCGGCATACTTGCCATTGTTAAACTCGTAGTAGGCTACAAATTTGGCACTGTCCATATAGTTTGCCGAGCCAAAATCCTTCAGTAGCTCCGTACCGATGACAACGCTGTGGTGGTTGTCAAACCTATAGCCCAAAGTAGGTGTTGCGCGAACAGCAAAGATGGTGCGAGATTCGCCAACGTCACTACCCGTATGCTCGGTATTGTCAAAGTGGGTAGATAGCTCCGTATCGAGATAGAGCACCTGAGCCGACACGCTATTGAGAGCCAGCAACGCCAGTAGTATCACTATAACTTTCTTACCCATTTTTGCACAAAATCAAACTAATGTCCCAAATATCTGTCAAAAATAGATAAAATTTTTTATTTTTGCAGCAATTATGAGAAAAATTACAAATCAAGAGTTAGGAAGACCCTCAGTAGAGGAGTTTGCGGCTATGGAGAAGCTGCCCGTAGTGGCAGTTCTGGACAATGTCCGCTCGGCACAGAATGTGGGTGCATTCTTCCGCACTGGTGACGCTTTTGGCGTTGAGAGGATTGCTCTGTGTGGCATTACGGCAACACCCCCTTCGCGCGAGATTCATAAGAGCTCACTTGGCGCGGAGTTTACCGTTGCGTGGGAGTACTATAGCTCTACTGCTCAGGCAGTTGCACAGCTCAAGGAGCAGGGTTATACTCTTCTTGCCATTGAGCAGGTTGAGGGTGCTGTGATGCTTGATAACCTTGCGGTAGATAGGAGCAAAAAGTACGCCCTTGTTTTTGGTAATGAGGTGAGCGGCGTAGAGCAGGCAGTGGTAGATATGTGCGATGGCGCGATAGAGATTCCGCAGGTAGGCACAAAGCACTCTATCAACGTATCGGTCTGCGGCGGGGTCGTTTTGTGGAAATTTTTTGAGAGTTTAAGATAATCAGGTGTTATTATCCATTTCTTTTTAGTATCTTTGCATACAGAGATTATGGGCAATTTTAAGGCAAAACCTTTTGTAAAATGGGCGGGTGGTAAGACACAGCTATTAGGAGAGATTAAAAAATCTCTCCCAAAAAATTTGTGCCAATATCATGATCTTACATATGTTGAACCATTTGTAGGAGGAGGAGCTGTACTATTCTGGATTCTTCAAGAGTATCCCAATATTAGTAAAGCTATTGTAAACGATATAAACCGAGAGTTGATATGTACATATAGGGTTATTAAAACTTGTGTACAACAGCTAATTGGAGAGTTGGAGGTGATGCAAGCTCAGTATATATCACGTAATGCAGAAGAGCGTAAAAATTATTTCTTGGAGAAAAGAAAACTTTTTAATGCTAAAAATATTAGTGATATAGAGACGGCCTCATTATTCATATTTTTGAACAGAACATGCTTCAATGGGTTGTATAGGGTAAATTCAAAGGGGGAATTTAATGTACCGCATGGTAAATATACAAATCCGAAAATTTGTGACAGAGATAATTTGCTTGCAGTCTCAGAACTCTTGCAGAGAGTAGAGATTATGTGTGGCGATTTTGCAGAAACTGAAAAGTTCGCAGGGGCAACCACCATATATTATTTAGATCCCCCATACAAACCATTGTCTGAAACATCCTCTTTTACATCTTACACAAAAGATGGTTTTAATGATTCAGAACAAGTTCGGTTAAGGGATTTCTGTTCTCGTATTGCTCAAAATAATGCAATGTTTATAGCAAGTAATTCTGATCCAGTGGAAGTTAAGACGGGAAAATCTTTTTTTGAGCAGATATATTCTCAGTTTGTTATTAAGCGAGTGATAGCATCAAGACAGATAAATGCAAATCCGAGAAGTAGAGGTTCGGTGTCAGAGATAATGATTTCAAATGTTGTAAATATTTAGTCGTATGAAAGATTTTAGTCTATTTATGTCACAATTAAGCGAGACAAATGCTACATTGGAATCTTTTACGGATTTTGAGAAAGTATCTAAGAATGTTGCAAAAATATCTATCAAACTTAATCAACTTAATTATTTGTTGGGTAAGACAGATCTAAAGAATGCAGTGTCTGAGTTGTTTGAGGAAAATCCAAGCTCTTTTGAGGTGTTAGATATTTTAGTTGCGGTGAGAGCATCTGATAATAAAAAGGTGTTAAACGATGATTATAAGCCTGTTAGTGTTCAGTCATATTTCGTCGATGTTGAGCATATTTGTAATTTTATAGATAGAACGGGACTTGCGGAGGTATTTGCTTCAAAGAAGATCACAAATCTTGTGGACTATGTATTTGGTGTTGAAGTTGGACTTGATACAAATGCAAGGAAAAATCGTGGTGGCAACATAATGGCGGCGGCTGTTGCTAAGAAGTTTGCTGATGCGGGCATTGAGTTCCAAACAGAGGTTAATAGTACGGAGTTTCCAGAGATTACTGCACTTGGAGCAGATTTGAAGCGTTTTGATTTTGTTATAAAAACCAATGGCAAAACCTATCTGATAGAGGCAAACTATTATAATAGCAGTGGCTCAAAGTTAAATGAAACGGCTCGTTCATACTCTGATATTGCACCCAAGATAAACCAATATCCTCAATACGAATTTGTTTGGATTACAGATGGTCAGGGTTGGTATTCCGCCAAGAATAAGTTAGAGGAGGCGTATAGTATAATCCCAAGAGTGTATAATCTTACATCAATATCTGAGTTTATAAGCGATATTATAAAGGAGGCTTAATGATTACTCCATTCTATAAATCTCCAGATCGTAATTTTACCCTTTTGAAGGGGGATTGTATTGAACTGTTAAATTCTTTTGAGTTTCAGTTTGATATGATTTTTGCCGATCCACCGTATCATTTGTCAAATGGTGGAATAAGTGTGCAAAGTGGTAAGATGGTCAGTGTTAATAAAGGCGTGTGGGATAAATCGCATGGTATAGATGCAGATTACAATTTTGATAAAGAGTGGTTATCTGCCTGTAGGAATAAGTTGAAAGATAATGGAACTATTTGGGTAAGTGGTACGTACCATAACATATTTTCTATAGCACGCTGCCTTACAGAATTGAATTATAAGATATTAAATTGCATTACTTGGGTAAAGACCAATCCACCGCCGAATCTTTCGTGTCGATATTTTACACATTCGGCAGAGTATATTTTGTGGGCGAGAAAAAGTGCGAAAACTCCACACTTCTATAATTACGAACTAATGAAAGAGATAAATGGCGGAACCCAAATGCGAGATGTATGGAATTTGCCTGCGATAGCAAAATGGGAAAAAACGTGCGGTAAACATCCGACACAGAAGCCATTGTCTGTATTATCTCGTATTATTTTGGCTTCAACTAAAGCTGGAGCGTGGATTCTGGATCCATTTACTGGAAGTAGTACTACTGGAATTGCGGCAAATCTTCTTGGTCGTCGTTTCTTGGGTATAGATCAGGAGGAGGATTTCTTACGCTTAAGTAAAGCGAGAAAAGAGGAAATAATAGATGTCGTAAAATGTAGCGAATATATAGATAGATTACAAAAACAGTCTAAAATATTTCAAGAAAGTTCGCAGGTGGTAATGGATGTGGATTATCAATATACAGCCGAACTTCCTTTTTAATACAAAAGAATAAAATGGTACAGGGAGAAACACTTAAGGATATTGTAAGGCGTCTGGATACGCTGAGGAGGTGTCTTTGACATCGATAGTAGGCGCATAGAGCTCCAGAATGAGGAGGAGAAGACCCTTGAGCCTGGCTTCTGGGATAATCCAGAGGCGGCGCAGCGTCAGCTGCAGAAGGTGGCGGGCATAAAGAGTTGGATTACCGACTTTGATGCCTTAGCTGCCAAGGTTGAGGAGGTGGAGATGATGCCTGACTTTATCGCCGAGGGTATTGCTACGGAGGAGGAGTTTGAGGCTCTGTGTTGTAAGACCATTGAGGCTATAGAGGCTCTTGAGCTGCGTAATATGCTACGCGGTGAGGAGGATAAGATGGGCGCTATAATAGACATCAACGCGGGCGCAGGTGGTACGGAGGCTCTTGATTGGGCATCTATGTTGCTGCGTATGTACACCCGTTGGTGCGAGGCGCATGGCTATAAGGTCAAGATGCTTGACTATCAGGCTGGTGACGAGGTGGGCGTTAAGTCCTGCACTATGGAGGTGGAGGGAGAGTTTGCATACGGATACCTCAAGAGCGAGAATGGTGTGCATCGTATGGTGCGACTCTCGCCATTTAATGCCAACAATAAGCGCCAGACTACTTTCGCCTCTGTTGCCGTAACGCCAGCTGTAGACGATACTATTGAGGTCGTTGTAAACCCTGCCAATGTCACCTGGGAGACCTTCCGCTCAAGTGGCGCGGGCGGTCAGAATGTCAATAAGGTGGAGACAGCAGCCCGTTTGCGCTATCATTTTACTGACGAGGATACGGGCGAGGAGATTAGTTATGTTATTGAGAATCAAGAGACTCGCTCACAGCTGATGAATAAGGAGAATGCTATGCGTATCCTTCGCTCAAAGCTCTACCAGTACCTTCTCAACAAGCGAATGGCAAAGAGTAACGCCATTGAGGCGGAGAAGAAGCGCATTGAGTGGGGCTCGCAAATCCGCTCCTACGTCTTTGACGACCGTCGTGTGAAGGACCACCGCACAGGGCATCAGACCTCTAATGTTGATGCGGTAATGGATGGCGAACTGGATAATTTTATCAAGGCTTACCTAATGGAGTTTGGCGGAGAATGAAAACACTGATTATCACAATTTTAACATTGTTATTTTCTGCCTGCGGTAGTGCTAAGGCTAAGGTTGTTGTGGGCGCGGAGCAGACAGAGAGATACCTTCCACAGCTTGAGGGCAAGCGCGTGGCTGTGCTTGCAAATCATACGGCGACGGTGGGGGAGAAGCACCTTGTTGATATGCTCGTGGAGCGAGGGGTGGAGCTTGTGGGTATAGTCTCGCCAGAGCATGGCTTTCGCGGTACGGCAGATGCGGGAGAGAAGGTCGCCTCATCTGTAGATAGTCGTACGGGTGTGCCTATCTGGTCGCTCTACTCGGCTCAAGGGCGACGACTTACGGATGAGCAGATGGCGGCTTTTGACGTTATGCTGGTAGATATGCAGGATGTGGGGCTGAGGTTCTATACCTATTATATAACTATGATAGATGTGATTAACCGTTGCGCCGATTTCTCGCGTAAAGTTATCGTTCTTGACCGCCCAAATCCCAATGGAATGTATGTAGACGGACCAATCCTTGATATGAAGTATAAGTCGGGCGTGGGTGCGCTGCCAATACCTGTCGTGCATGGACTTACTATGGGAGAGATAGCCAATATGGCAATAGGTGAGGGGTGGATTAAACGTGCTGATGTTGAGGTAGTTACCTGCAAAGGCTATACCCATAGCACTCGCTATACTCTGCCTATCGCCCCATCGCCAAACCTCAAGAGCCAGAGGGCAATCTACCTCTACCCATCAACTTGCCTCTTTGAGGGTACGGTCTGCTCACTTGGTCGCGGTACAGATGCCCCATTTGAGATGTACGGACATCCGCAGATGAAGGGGTGCAGCTACACTTTCACTCCGCGAAGCACTGCAGGGGCTAAGAATCCACCACTAAAGGATAAACTCTGCTACGGCGTAGACCTTAGAGACGTTGATTGTGAGGATGTTATAGCCGCGGGATTTAACCTTGAGTATGTTATTGATGCCTACCACAAAACGGGCCTTGGCGAGAAGTTTTTTACCCCATTCTTTGAGAAACTTACGGGCGTGGAGTATATCCGCACAATGATTATTGAGGGCAAGAGTGCCGCCGAAATCCGCGAGCGCTGGCAGGACGAGCTCACCCGCTTCAAAACGCTGCGCAAGAGATACCTGCTCTATCAAGAGTAAGAGTACACACCCGACCGAACACAACCGAACAGGTCTAACGCCCCTGTTCGCTTGTTCGGTGTTCGGATTAGGGAGTTTAGGGAGCACAAAATGACAATGAATAGCAATGAATGACAGCGGGCTAACGCCCTTAATACTGCGCGCAGAGCGCGCTATTCAATGCCATTAGGGGCTGAAAGCCCTTGTCATTAAATGTCATTCACAACAACTTCGCTCAATCAGAACACCAATTTTGTCGTCAAAGCGGCAAAGCCTGCAAGCAGTCTCTACACTCGGCTTAATCGCAGCGTTAGCTTTTTTTAGAGTACAGAGAACAGAGTACAGAGAACAGAGTGTAACGATGTAACGTGTGTAACAGCTGTGCACACCCCTGTTACAGCGTTACATTGTTACATTTAAGAGCAGAGTGACCCACTACCTAAACTCCCTAATCTCTTTAATTTCCCTAATCCAATGATTGATAGTATATTGTAAAATTATTGAAAAAATAATTGCCAAAATACTTGACAAAGGGGGTAGTGATGTATTATATTTGTGGCTGGATATCCACACTATCACTATTCTCAAGGAGTGTTATGTCGTTCTGGCATACCTCCGTAACCATTTAATTATTACATATCTATATGAACACATCTACGACTGTGGGTGCATCTACTATCTCTGCACCTAAGTTTAATCTTGATGCTATGCAGCAGAGTGTTGATGCTTTAGTGGCTCAGGGCACTAAAGATTTAGAAATTGAACTACGCGAGGAGCGCATTGCTCCTTATATTATTGACATTACCAAGCCTATAGCAGAGGTTGTGCCGTTGGTATCTATAGACGGCAATGCTGTCTGCACGGCGGGTAATATCTCGGCTATTGTAGGCGAGCCGAAGTGCAAAAAGACCTTCCTCACTACGGCTCTGGTCTCAAGTGCCTTTGCCTATCCGTTTCCTGATAGTCTTGCCTTTGAGAATGTGTCAGCTAACCCTGCACTTACGGTGTTGTGGTTAGACACAGAGCAGAGCGAGAGCCATGTTCGTAAGGTTGTGGAGCGTATAAATGCCATTACGGGCATTGCTCGTCTGGGCGAACAGACAGACTGTCGCCTTACAGTGTTAAGGCTCAGAGAGTTAGAGCCTAAAGATAGGCGTGAAGCACTACGTGACTCGCTCTTTGTGCGTCGTCCCGATATTGTCGTTATAGATGGTATTGCAGACCTGCTGTACAACACTAACGACATTGAGGAGTCAGACGCCCTTATAGGCGAACTGATGGCATTGAGTACTCAGTACAACTGCCATATTATCAACGTCTTGCATACCAATCCTGGTACTGACAAGGCACGTGGACATATAGGCTCGTCGCTGCAGCGCAAATCTGAGAGCGTGATATATGTCCATAAAGATGATAATATAAGCATTGTAGAGTGTCAGTACAGTCGCAATGAGCCTTTTGAGCGATTTGCCTTTACGGTGAACGACGCAGGATTGCCAGAGATATGCAACCTGCCGACAGAGATTACGACAAAGGAGGATGAGGTTGTATCTATACTAAATACCTACTTTTCAGGCTCTTGTGAGCGCGCAGTGCTCTCTCATAAGCTACAAGAGCTTCTTGGCTTGAGCCGTAATGCTGCCTCAATGCGCATTGCCCGCGCCCTGCGTAAGGGGACACTAACAGCAGAGGGAAAGACTATCCGTGCAGAGGGTTGTAGTACACAATGTAACAATGTAACACTGTCACAGGGGTGTGTAACCAGTGTTACAAGTGACAATGTGTTACACGATGTTACACCTGTTACAAGTGTTACACCAGTTACAAGTGTTACGCCGCCACAGCCTGTTACAGATGTTACACCGTTACAGCGTGAGTGCCGTCCGATATCACAAGCCTCGCCCTTTGATGATGACGATGTGCAGTACGACTACAGCGAGCCCTACGATGACGACGACTGCCCGTTCTGAGATGAGTTGAGAGGATGACGACTGACGAAACCCCTATACTTTCGTCGGTCGTCACTCTCAGTTTTCCGTTTTCCGTTTTCAGTTTTCTGTTCTCTTTCCGCTACAGGTAATCCTCAAAGTAGTCGGTGACCTTTTGCATCAGGTGCACGCGGTCCTTGCCGCGCACGTTATGTTGTGCGCGTGGGTAAGGGAAGTAATCAACTGGTATCCAGTGTTTTATGCACTCGTCTATGAAGCTGAGTGAGTGTTGCCACACAACAACGTCGTCCACAGCGCCCTGGCAGATAAGCAGTTTGCCCTTAAGCTCCTTAGCGCGAGGGATAAGTGAGGTGGAGTTCATACCGTCGGCATTCGTAGCCTCTGTCTCCATATATCTTTCGCCATACATCACCTCGTACCAGCGCCAGTCAATCACTGGACCACCAGCCACGCCCACCTTGAAGATGTCGGGGTGGTTTACCATCAGCGAGATAGTCATAAAGCCGCCATACGACCAGCCATGAACGCCTATGCGGGAGCTATCTACCCAGCTATGGCTCATGAGCCACTTGATGCCAGCGATTTGGTCAGCCATCTCAGCCACGCCACACTGGCGGTGAATAGCCTGCTCAAAGGCAAGACCTCGGTTGTCCGTTCCGCGGTTATCCATCACAAAGACCACATAGCCGCGCTGAGCCATATACATCTCCCAGCGGCGCAGACCTGCCTGGAAGGAGTTGGTAACCATCTGAGAGTGAGGACCTCCGTAGACGTATAGAATTACGGGATACCTCTTCGCAGGGTCAAAGTCTAACGGTTTAATGAGGCGGTAGTAGTTGTCGTACTTATCGTCGGCACTGCGCACCGTACCGAGCTCAATAGGGCAGAAGTTGTGCTCTAAGCATGGGTTTTCGGCGCGGAAAAGCTCACGGTAGTGGCGGGCGTTTGTTGTTCCCACAGCCACCACTCTCGGAACAGAAAGCGAGGAGTAGTTGTCAGCAAAGTATTCGCCATTGTGAGAGATTGTGCAGTTATGCCAACCCTCGCCGCGAGTTAGTTGGCGAGGGTTGCCCGTCTTAATATCCACAGCAAAGAGGTGTCGCTCCACAGGGCTCACCTCGGCAGAGTGGTAGAAGATGCTCTTATCGCTCTGTCCCGCATACTCCACATCGGCATCAACAACGGTCAGCCGTCTAATAGCGCCCTCGGTGTTGCAGAGGTAGAGGTTTTGGTAACCATCGCGGTTGGAGGTGGTGTAGATGAACTGCTTAGGGTCGCTCTGAAGAAATACGAGCGGGAATGACGGCTCAACATACTTGTCGTTGTACTCAGTGAGCAGGGTCTTGATTCTGCTGCCCGTGGTGGCGCTGTAGGCGTTCAGATGCATATTCTTCTGCTGGCGGTCAAGCACCTGCAGGTAGATAGTACTGCTGTCGGGCGACCAGGTGAGGTTTGTGAGGTATCTCTCACTGTCAAACTCCTCCACCTCAAGGTATATAGTCTGCTTAGTATCAGCATTGTAGACCCCCACGCTCACCCTCTCAGACGGCATGCCGTTCATTGGGTACTTAATCTCAAACAATGAGCCTGTGCGGGTGGTAATATCAAGAAGTGGGAAGGTAGTAACAGCGCTCTCGTCCTTCTGATAGAAGGCAAGCAGTCGCTTGTTAGGCGAGAGGAATAGTCCACCGTCAATGCCAAACTCATTGCGCGAAACGGAGCTACCTGCAACGATATTCTTATCTGTAAAGTTGGTCACAGCCCTCTCTGTGCCCTCCTCCTCAATCCAGACGATGTTGTTGCCAACGCTCTTGACCGTAGCCTTCTCGCGCTCAGGGAGTTCTACCACGCGGCTCTTGCCCGAAACGACATCAATGGCGTAGCAGAGGCTATCTGTGGGGTGTAAAAACTCTTTGGGGTACTCCTCGCTCCAGAGAACTCTGTATGAGGCTGGGGTGAATTGACGACCAATAATAGCCTCCTCCATCGTCAGCAGGCGGCGATTATTCGCCATAGCCACTATGGCAATAAGGCTGAGCAGTAGTGTTAAAATCTTTCTCATTAAAATAGGTATCGCTCTGTTTTTACTCTGTTTACATACTTGAAAATATCCTCCCAAGCCTCGTCACTAAGGGTTGTGCCGACAATCTCAATCACCTTGCCCGCTGTAACTGCGCCAATAGTGCCGCACTGGCGTAGGTCAAGACCCAACGTCAGTGCGTAGAGGAAGCCAGCGGCGTAGAAGTCACCCGCGCCAGTGGTATCAACCCTCTTAGCTGCTGCCATAATACCCACGTGAACAACCTGCTCACCCTGTTTTATTAGCGCACCCTTCATGCCGATTTTTACAATGGCAAGGCTGCACATCTCGGAGATATACTGCAGCGCATTTATAGGCTCACTCTCGCCACTGAAGGTCTTAGCCTCGTCCTCGTTTGCAAAGACAATATCTACATACTCTCTGACAAGCTCTCTCAGAAAATCGACATTCTCAGCCACTACGTTAAAGCTGGCAAGGTCAATGGCAACCTTAAGCCCGCACTGCTTAGCTTTGCGAGCCACTGAAGAGATAAGTGTGTGGTCCTGAACAAGATAACCCTCAATGTAGAGGCAGTCGTAGCCAGTAAATACCTGCTCAGAAATCTCGTCGGCATGTAGCTCAAGTGCAGCACCGAGGTGTGTGAGCATCGTACGCTCTCCATCCGTTGAGATTAACGACACGCACTTTCCAGAGCGATTCTCTCCGCGAAAGATTACAGGCTGAATACCCAAATTTGAGAGTGCCTGCTCAAAAAAGTCGCCCGTAGTATCACGACCTACCTTGCCAATAAATCCCACCTCGGCACCAAGACGTGCCATGGCGCGAATAGTGTTGTCCGCACTGCCACCAAGCGAGAGCGAGTAAGGTCGTCCTGCCACAGCCTTTGAGACCTCACTCTGCAACTTGCTATCAACAAGCGACATAGAGCCACGAGCAATGTTGTAACGAGTCAAAACCTCGTCACTGCTCAGATTTACGAGCATATCTGTTAGGGCATTTCCAATGCCGATAACTCTCTTCATATTTTAAGTTTTAAGTAGGTTTTTTTGTATGGTTTTATATTGAAAGCATCTTTACAAGGTCTATGCTGCTCTGCTTGACGGTCTTAGTCTTAGCAAGTGCCTGACAAAATGGGGTGTAGACAATCTCGCCATTCTTGAGACCCACCATAATATTACGCTGACCCTCCTTGAGCGCCTCCACTGCTGACGCTCCGAGCCTTGAGGCGAGGATTCTGTCCGCTGCCGTTGGCGAGCCGCCTCGCTGCAGGTGACCCAGAATAGTCACCCTCGCATCATACTGTGGATACTCCGTCTCCACTCGCTCTGCAAGCCCAAGAGCACCACCCGTTGCTGGGTCCTCAGCTACAAGGACTATGGCTGAGTTCTTGCTCTTGCGGAAGCCGTTGTCAATGAGTGTTTTAAGTTGGTCGTCGCCAGTGAGTGACTCTGGTATTATCGCCGCCTCAGCTCCCGAAGCTATCGCTCCATTGAGGGCGAGGTATCCAGCCCTGCGACCCATAACCTCTACAAAGAAGAGCCTCTCGTGCGAGGTGGCTGTGTCGCGCAACTTATCTACCGCATCCATAATGGTGTTCAGTGCTGTGTCGTAGCCTATCGTGGTGTCAGTACCTGAGAGGTCGTTGTCAATAGTGCCTGGAAGAGCAACAATCGGCACATCAAACTCCTCGGCAAAGATTTTTGCTCCCGTAATTGTTCCGTCGCCACCAATAACCACCAGAGCATCTATGCCTGCCGCGACCATGTTGTCGTATGCCGTTTTGCGACCCTCAGCAGTCATAAACTCCTTGCAACGAGCAGTCTTAAGGATTGTTCCGCCGCGCTGGATGATATTGCTCACGCTGTTTGAATGAAACTCCTCTATCTCGCCCGTTATCAGACCTTTATATCCACGCATAATGCCCTTAACGCCCCAGCCATTGTAACGTGCTGCACGTGTGACGGCACGAATTGCCGCATTCATACCTGGCGCATCACCCCCTGAGGTGAGTATGCCAATAGTGTTAATTGTTGCCATAAATCATAAGTATGTTTTATAAACATATATTCGCCAAAGGTAGCAAAAATTTTGCAGAACTCAAAATTATCTGCTATTAGTAGCGACTTAGTAGCACCTTGCCTTGTGCAGATAATGAGTTTAGCCGTTATTTCTTAAAATAATCTCCTAAATCGTTGGTTGTTAGAGGAAAAAATTGTAATTTTGAGCGGAATATAACTATATCATCAAATAAAATTAACCAAATATAATAATTATGAAGAAAATTCTACTATCTTTGCTGTGGGCTGTTCCACTGAGCCTGAGGGTATAAACGATACCCCGATTTTAGGCGCTCCGAGAATCGCTATCTCTGGAGGAGTTAATCAGCAGTACCTCACACGTCTTGACGACAGTGGTTTTACTACTGGTGACGCTGTGGGTATCTATGGTGTGAACTATACGGATAATAACACCGCTGCGGGCACACTTCTTAATGAGGGCAACCAGGTTGATAATGCTCTGTACACCTACGATAAGCAGAGCAACACTTGGACTTCAAGTGGTAGCTTCTACTACAAGGATGCTGAGACAAATATTGACCTGTATGGTTACTACCCATACTCACACCCAGACTCTGTTAATGAGTACGCCTTTGAGGTGGCGCTTGACCAGTCTGGTGCAAATAATATTGACGGCTATGCGCAGTCAGACTTTCTGTGGGCTAAGGCGAGCAATGTCATTCCAAGTGAGGAGAAGGTAAAGATGCGCTTTAACCACCGATTGTCCTCTGTTGTTGTTGCCCTTGCTGAGGGTCAAGGCTTTGAGGAGGGTGAGTTTGAGACGCTCAGTAAGAGTCTGCTCGTTATCAACACCCTTAATAATGCTACTATAGACCTTAGCACTGGCGTTGCCACCGCTACTGGTGAGGTTAGCAGCGAGGGTATTGTTATGAAGGCGGGCGAGGAGAACTTCCACGCTATCGTTGTGCCACAAACTATCAGTGCTGGCACGTCGCTGTTCAGTATCACCCTTGGTGGTATGAGCTATCGCTTTAAGTATCAGCTCCTTGACGAGAATAACACTTGGCAGCCTGCCCCAGTCTACCTGCAGGCAGGTAAGCAGACTAAGTTTACTATTGAGGTCAATAAGAAGAAACACTCTGGCACCTACGATTTCACTCAGGCTGAGTGCGAAATCAGCGACTGGACCGTTGAGAGTGACTTCTACGGCGGTGAGGCTCGCCAGTACTTCGTTGTGCACCTTGATGAGCCAGGTACATTGGGTCAGAAGATCCGCGAGGCAAAGAAAAACCCTAATAGAATCAAAAACCTCAAGGTCAGCGGTAAGATTTCACAACCAG
>SUZO01000045.1 GCA_015059805.1 Rikenellaceae bacterium | reverse complement strand
GTGGGAATGAAAACCAGACAACCCATATCAGAGATGTGTATATTGGTGGTTCACACTGCTATGTTATCACTCCGAAGAGTACTGGAACTTCAAATTGTAATTGGCGAGAGATTGCAAGTCCTCGTCTGCAGTGGGAGCAAGTGTGGTAAAAAGGGGTATAATTTACACAATAAAGGAGTGCAAAATAAATGTACTCCTTTGTTGTTTACCTCTTGATTTTATCGCCACAGTAACTCTTGCGTTTGCAGTTCTTGCACTGCTCGCCTGTCCAGACTGAGTTAAAATGCTCTGCTGCAGCATCTACAAGCATTAACTCATCTGTCAGTATTCCAGCCTCAAAGTTGCGCTTGCCGTCAGATTTCATACCAATGCCTGCGCCCGTAAGGTTTGCAGAGCCGATATATGCCACCTCACAGTCAAAAATAATCATCTTGAAGTGTACCCTTGGGCAGAGCCTGCGCTGTAGGCGTTTGATAAGCATAGGGTAGCGGTCAAACTCCTCTTGAAAGGCAACCCCTGGCTCCTTGGCGTGTAGCAGCCTTACCTCTACACCGCGACGAACAAGTGTATCCAGCACCGCCAAAAAGGGCTGGCTATCCCCGCCAACCTTGACATAGAGGTCTTTAATGTCGGCAGTGCCAATAACAAGCGAATGCTTTACACTTGCCACCCTTGAAAGCACACTGTTGTAATGCTCTATGTCAGAGATATATGTGGTCATAGTATAATATTTACAGCTCCATTATGTACGCCCTGCGGCGCTTGTGCTGTATATGGTCAAAAGGCAGGAAGTTGGCTATGTTCTTGCTGTTGGTCTCAAGGATAGAGGTGGTCTCTACGCGCTGTATGCCATACTTAGTAAAGTAAGGGGTCATCTCGTTGAAGATTAGCGCGTTTACGCCTTTATCCTGATAGTCTGGGCGCACGGCAATGAGTAGCAGGTCAAAGTCGCTCATCTTCTTTGCCTTGAGTGCCTTGATAAGGTGATACCAGCCAAATGGGAATATACGACCCTGGCACTTGCGCAGGGTATCCGAGAGTGATGGCATACCGAGCCCTACGGCAACAATCTCATCATTCTCGTTGGCTACCATAGTTACAAAATCGTAGTTGATAAGAGGAAAGTACATATTGCAGTAGTACATCTTCTGTCTGTCGGTCATCGGCTGATAGTTGTATAGCTTCTGGTAAGCCTCGTCAAGTACATCAAAGTATGAGTATCCATACCTCTTCTTCAGCTCTCGTGAGTTTTTGACCTTCACAACGTGGAGGTTGTGCCGCTTCTCAACTATCTGGGCAATCCTCTGTATTCGCTCAGGAGCCTCCTTAGGTGGATGAATCTGAAACTCAATCCAGTCAGCCTCCTTACTTAATCCATAACGCTCGTAGTGCGCGATGTAATATGGATGGGTGTATAGACTCGCCATAGGGGCGTTGTAGTCAAAACCCTCAATAAGAAGACCCTCCTTGTCAAAGTCCGTAAAACCTACAGGACCATTTAGATGTGTCATGCCTCTGTCATGACCCCACTGCGCAACGGCATCAATAAGAGCCTTGAAAACATCGTAGTCATCTATAAAGTCAAACCAGCCGAAGCGACACTTTTTTACCTTCCAAGCCTCGTTGGCGCGGTGGTTAATTATTCCCGCTATGCGCCCCACAATCTTGCCGTTGCGATAGGCGAGATAGAGAACAAAGTCGCAAACCTCAAGGGCGGGATTGCTCTTTGTGTCAAAGGTGTTAAGCTCATCAAAGAATATCGGCGGACAGTAGTATGGATTTCCTTTGTAGAGGTCATTTCCAAACTGCACAAACCGTCGCAAATCTCGTCTGCTCGTTATCTGCTTAATTGTAATTTCGTTTTTGTTAGTAGTCATATATAGTTTAGCTTTGGGTCAGGTCAGTAGTTGTGGATTATTTTACTCTCCAAAATCCACCTCTTGCAGGTCCGATGCGCTCTATAATGCCTTCGGCTTTAAGGTTGGCGAGGTGCTTTTCAACTGCTTTAGATGAAATGCCAATCTTTTTAGCAATGGTCACTGCGCTCAACTTGCCATCTTTCGATAGTAGAGCAACGATTTTTTCCCTACTTTTTATCGGTTTCTCCCTACTTTCTTCATCTCCAATAGATTCCAAGTAGGAGGTAATCTCGTTTTGTAGGTTTCGCTCCATTATTGATGTCATAAACTCGCTGAATATATCAAGATTGTCATCCTCGCGTGTGGCTACTAATGCCTTGATGTACTCCTCTTTCTCCTCTTTGAGAATTTTTGTGGGAATTAGACCAAATTCAAACTGTAACATATTCATTATTAAGCGAGCCATACGACCATTACCATCTGCCCAAGGGTGGATAGTAACCAAATTATAGTGAGCGTCAAAAGAGAGTTTATATAGGCTATCAACCGACATCGTAGCAGCCTTTGCTCGCATAGTATTAAGTTCATTGCAATACTCAGCCAATTTTGCAGGCACTTTGCTGTAATTCATATAAGAACGACCACCAACGCCAGCTGTTACATTGAGTAGGCGCAATTCTCCGCGAGCCGACGAGAAGTCCCTCAAAGCCGTTTTATACTCTTTCCCTGTATTCTTCATTACAAGCGCCGAAAGAGAGATGAGCATATCTATTGTGATGGGCTTGTGTTGCTTGGCAAAATCAATAGCCTTTTCGTAAGCTACTTTCAAATCAAGGTTCATACTCTGCTCTTCAATACTCTTTCCTTTTAGGCTTATACCGTGGTCAAACATTATCTGATTTTCCAACTCGGTGATTGTTGAGCCTTCAATGGCAGTTGAATGGGTAATGAGCGAGTAAAGATAGAATTTATCGTAGTCTATCTGATTGTCAATGCCTAATTCTCTATATTGAGTTACAAGCTCTTCTAATTTGTTTACCATAACATTTTAATATATTATAGTTTTCTCCCTACTTTTAGTGCAAATATAATACTTTTCTTACTACCTTTTACACTTTTTACCCTACTTTTTGAGTTTTCTGCCAAATTAGAACAATGAGCGAATAAACTCTGCTCGCTCATTGTTTGCAATATTTAGTAGTTCAAAGACTTGGTCAAGGTTTGTAGCTTCAAATAATCGTAAAACTTCACGTTCCCCACCTTGTTGTAGTGCATACTCTATTATGGCAGCGGCAACTATGTTGGATAGAGGAATATCTTTGTTTAACATTATATTAAGGTAGTCATTGTTACTAAAATCAACATTCTGTTGCTCAATAAAGGCTTGTGCTGTGATTTTAATATCTTTGTAATCTTTTTCTGATGCGCCTCCATAATATGCTGCAATACCTTCGTGTAGAAACAGAGGTGCGTTAGGGTATAGAGGGAGCATAATTGCGTGTACAATCTCGTGGATGTGGTCTAATCTAGTAGAAAGGACAATGTTGTTAATAGTACGACCTGCGTATCTTTTATGTGAGCGTATAGG
>SUZO01000005.1:1426-94535 GCA_015059805.1 Rikenellaceae bacterium | reverse complement strand
GCAATTCTTGCAGAAATAACGAGAATATCCATCTCGCTTGCCTTTTTTAATTGTGTCAAGAAAACCACACTGCGGACAACGAAGTTTGCGCTTTTTTACCATAAAAAATAGAGATTAGTAGAAACCGTTTTCTACTAATCTCTAAAATATCGCTGTAATTTCCAAATTTATAGGCAGTTACATTTTTAGTCAAGCGCCGCTTTTGGCATCATTACCCGCTTTAGTAAACTCCGCTTTTTCGGGCTTCGCAGCGCCGCGATTAAGTGAGAGCAGAGGCTGCTTGCAGACTATGCCGAGCGTGAGCGGTGAAAAGGAACTTAAGCCTAAAAATAGATCTTTTTATTCAATCTCCGAACAAAATGTGGGTGACTATTTTACTTTTTAGTCACCCACATTTGTCAATGTATTACTTTTACTTAAGTACCTGCAGTGAGTCTGCAATATACTCGAACTTACCTGTACCTACTACCTCAAATGCGCAAGTGTAGGTTACATTTGGACCGTAAGTATAGAAGTTGATAACAACCTTCTTATACTCCTCTGCAGTCATTGTAGGATATACATAACCCAGAACAGCTGCAAATACCTCGGCAGTGTGCTCCTTGAGCTTCTCAGTAATCTGATCATCCGTAAGGTCACCCATACCAGCAGCGGTAAAGCCACCCTTTACAGCAGATACACGCCAGTCTACATTGCCATAGTATGCAGAAGCACCAGTATAGAACTCGTTGTTACCGTAGTTAGATACCCAGTAGTCACCTGTAGGCTTTGCGCCGCTGATTGTAACAATCTCTGTAGAAACAATAGTGCCAGCATTGTCACGTGCAGGTGCACCAAGAGCAACATCCTTATTGTCATATACCCAGTTTACGCAGTACTGATAGAATGCCTTAGCACCAGCATCACCATTAGGGAAGTTGAGCTCCAGTGTACGGTCAATATTCCACTTACCCTCAGCCTTACGGAACTGGTCTGTCTTATCCTCAAAGTAAACAACCTTGCTCCACTCAGTTGAGAATGTGTAGTGATCAACCTTCCAAGTAGTAACGCTATTTGCATAGCAACGATATGCTACATAAGCATTGTCGTCAACCTGTGCATATGGGAACTTCTCTGCAAGGAACTGTGGCAGATAGTTGTCCTGCTGAGGATTGGTAAAGCTACCATACTTCTGACCCATTGCAGTGAAGTCAGATGGCTGAACTGCAACGATGTCGGTAGCCTCGAAAGATGTGCCGTTATACTTAAAGTATGCGTACATCTTCTCAGAAACGACCTTAGGAGCTGCAAAAGTAGAAGCTGTAGCAGCAGCTGGAACAACATCTGTTACAATCATATTGATAAACTTAGGAGCGCCGCCGCTCTTAGAGATAGAGCAGAAGTAGCCATACAGAGTGCAAACAAGACCATCTGTAAGCTGAGCCTTAAGCTCATCTGTAGCACCATATACACTACCTGTTGCAGCAGTTGCACCATCAATATTGAAGTTGTAGTAGTTACCGCTAACAGCTACAGTACCTGTCATCTTTGCATAAACTGCATACTCATCTGCAGTACGAGTTGTAAGAAGCTCGTCAGCTACAGCGCCTGTAATCTCCATAGGAGTAGGGTAAGTAACGGCAGTAGTACCGGTCTTCTCAACGGTAATACCTGCAGTACCAATCTGGAAACCACAGTTGTAAGAGCTGATAGTGCCTGATACAGTAACCTCGTCACCAATAGCAAGACCGGTAGTCTTGTAGAGCAATACAGAGCCGCCATTATCAGTGAGGATTGGACCCTGAGAAGAGTTTGCAGAGATATAACCCTTAACCTCTACTGCGTCGTTAAGAACTGCAGAACCAAGAACTGTTGTGTAGTTGTTTGCAACAGCAGGTGTCTCGTTGATGTGGGTAGTGATGAAGTTAATGTACTTTGGAGCACCACCACTCTTAGAGATAGATACAAAGTAACCATAGATAGTAGTCTTCTCACCATCTACCAACTTAGCCTTATGCTCGTCAGTAAGACCATAGAAGCTACCAACTGCAGTTGTTGCACCATCAACATTAAAGTTGTAGTAGTTACCGCTAACAGCAACAGTACCAACAATCTTAACGAACTGAGCATACTCGTCAGTTGTACGAGTAGTAAGAAGCTCGTCCATCATTGCGCCAGTAAGCTCAACAGCAGTTGGATAGGTAACAGTAGTAGTACCAGTCTTCTCAATGGTAAGACCTGCTGTACCAATCTGGAAACCGCAGTTGTAAGAGCTGATAGTACCAGATGCAGTAACCTCGTCGCCAATTTCATAACCAGTGGTCTTATAGAGCAGTACAGAGCCGCTATTGTCGGTAAGAATTGGACCCTGAGTAGATACAGCAGAGATATAACCCTTAACCTCTACAACATCGTTAAGTGCAGCAGTAGCCAATACAGAGGTGTAGCCTGTAGCAGGCTCCTCGCCTTCGCCCTCACCTGGCTGCTCCTCCTCTGTTGTAGGCTCAGAAGCAGAGTAGTTATAGGTTACAGCAACATAGTCACCAGCAGCCATACCCTCAGCAGGAACCAGTACATTCTTGAGTTTGTTAACAGTTGCAGGGGTAAGCGCAGGTACGAACTCAGTCTCGCTCTCCCAGATAGTCTGGTAATCAGCCTCTGTAAGAGTATACTCTGTAGCTGCGTTCATAGCAACAACCTCTGCCGGAACATCTATAGCGGTTGTATATGTAACAAGCGCAACAGAACCATCATCATAGGTAGGGTAGAGCTGATTAAGGTATGCAGGGATAAACATTGCAGCGTGGTCTGCAGTTGCAAAATACTTGTTCTTGCTCACTGCGTTGAGTGCGGCAACAGTCTCCTCGCCATCCTCCTGAGCGATCGCTTTGTTGTCGCTATTCTTTGCAATTGCAGCGTAGTGATCAGCATCAAGTGTGAGTTCAATATTGTGCACATCGGTAATCTCGCCGTTGTTCTCATATCCATCGAGATAGTTCTCGTTATAGAAGCCGGTCTCACAACCCCAGCACATAAGAGCTACGGCAGCAACTGATACAAATCTTTTGATAATATTCATTTTCATAGCTGTAGTTCTTTAGAAGTTAATTTTAAGACGGAGTGTGTATGTACGACCAAATGAGTACATTACAGCGTAGCAGTCCTGCCAACCCTTTGCATCGGTTGCACACTGTGCATCCATAATATAGTTGTAGTCATAAACATTGTTTACATTACCGTAGAGTGTAGCGCGAACCTTGCCCATCTTAAATGAGTAGCTTGCAGAGAGGTCGAGCTGGTGACCAACAGGAATCTGCCAAGGATCGTTTACGGTAACAGCTGTATTTGTCACGAGGTTTGAACCAAGATAGAAGTCAGCGAAGTTACGACCATAGAGGTTCCAATCTGCACTTACGCGAAGACCCTTCAATGGGAAGAAATCAACACCTACAGCAGCAGTAGTCTGTGCAGAACCTGCTACATGAACACCCTTCTGCTTGAGCTCAATCCATGCGTGATCCTCAGCGGTGATACCAGAAGCTACTGTACCATCAAGTTTTGCAGTCATAGGCTGACCCTGTGAGTCGTAGATGTAACCGCGAGAGTCACTAGACCATACCCAGTCACCCCAAGAGAGCATACCGGTAATATTTACCCAATGAGCTGGCTTGTAGCGGAAGTCAATCTCCAAACCTGCGTGACGAGCATCTACACCTGTAAGGTTTACACGAGCATAGTCGCCGTTTGACATAAGCTTAGAACGAACATCAGACTTATCCATCCACAATGTGTAGTATGCGTTTACATTCACAACAACCTTTGGTGTACGAAGACCATAACCCAACTCAACAGATGCAACCTTCTCGTTTACAGCATCTGGGTTTGTCATATGGCTAGTAGTAGACTGCAAGAATGCACCACCTGAGAAGAATGGAGCACGAGAGATGTAACCCAAGTTAAGGAAGAAGTTTGAGTAACGAGTTACATTGTAGTTCACACCACCCTTAGCAGTAAAGCCGAGGAAGTTGATAGTCTCTGAACGCTGGTGAGCCGCATCGTAATAGAAGCGGTCAACACGCCAGTAACCGGTATTTGAGAATGAGCCAGATGCAAATGCGTTGAACTTCTCCTTTGTATACTCCAACTGTGCAAATACACCCTCCTGGTGAACGTGACCGTCATAGTCACGGTAGACGATATCACCTACAGTGAGCTTCTCGTTCTTCCAATTTGGATCAAGAGCAGCAGCATTGTTCTCAGGCTTAACGTTCTTACGATCAGCATCGTCAATAAAGTAATCACCACCATAGAGGTCAATAATCTCGTTGGTGTGCTTACCAACATAGTAACGAGCATCAACACCGGCAGAGAGCTCCAAACCTGGAAGCAACTCGTTTGTGTAAGTAGAGAGCAGACCGTACCACATGTGGTCGTTTACAGACTTTGACATAACCATGTTAGAACCAGTAAGGCTCGCTGCATTCTCATCCTGGATTGCACCGTAGTCGAATGTGCCATCAGGCTTACGGTAGTCGTTAAGCAGAGTACCGTTTGATGAGCCATTCCACTTAGCACGCCAAGCAGAAGTACGACCCTGACCAGAGTAGCCATAACCACGACCAATAGATACATAGAGAGCAGTTGAGAGTGATGACTTGTGGTCAATCTGCCACTGGTGGTTGAGCGAAATCTGTGGCTTGTGGTAGTGGTTTACCATAGAAGAACGCTCCTTGCCATTGTTGTCAAAACCGTAAATGGCATTGTAGCGATACTTATTCTCCTCACCCATCCACTTAGCAACCTTATCCCACTCAAGGATTGAAAGACCTGCATAGAGAGGCTTACGCTGGTTGTGTGTCTGTGGAGAACCAAAAGCGGTAAGTGAAATCTGATGCTTAGTATTGATACGCTTTGAAATGTTAGCAAACCAGTTGTATGCCTCATAACCTGTACCCTGGATATAGCCATTACCCCAACGCTTTGCAAACAACAGGCTCATAGCCCATCCGTTCTTGTTAAGACCGGTAGAGAGGCTAAGTGACATAGTGTTAGCGCCGTCATTACCGATACCGTAAGATACAGTGCCACCGCGCTTAGCATCAATAGAGTTTGTTACGATGTTGATAGTACCACCTACGGTTGGTGAAGATATCTTAGAGGCACCCATACCACGCTGAGTCTGCATAGAACGAGTTACGTCAGACAGACCGGCCCAGTTAGACCAATAGACGCCACCCCACTCCATATCGTTTACAGGTACACCATTGATCATAACAGCAACATTGGCACTCTTAAAACCACGCATGTTGATCTTAGAGTCACCATAGCCACCACCATCCTTAGTAGCGTAAACGCCTGGGGTAGACTTGAGTACCTCAGGGAACTCCATACCGCCAATCTTAAACTCGAGCTCCTCGAGATTGATTGTAGATACTGCAACAGGAGTCTTACGAGCTACAGCTACAGACTGAGTGATTACCACATCCTCCATAGCCAGCGCCTCAGCAGCAAGAGTAACTGTGCCAAGGTCATACTTTGCTCCGCTGATTGCTGCATCAAGAGTGACACTCTTGTAACCGATGCAGGTAATCTGGATTTGTTTTACGGTACCGCGAGTTGTGAATGAGAATGTACCATCCACATCAGTGCTTGTACCCATAGTCGTACCAGGGACGAAGAGTGAGGCACCGATAATCGGCTTGTTTGCCTCATCAACAACCTTACCCGATACGATAGTCTGCGCACCTGCTGCGTAGCAGATAAACAGACCACAGATCAGAAGTAAAAATTTCTTCATAAGCATTTAATTAAGTTAAGAAATGTTTAATCGCGGTAAAGATACGACTTTTTATTGTAAAACAAACTTAAAAAATGTAAGTAAAATAGACAATTTATTATAGTTCATAGATAAAAGCGTAGTGAAAGCCCTCTTTTTGCTTATAAATTAAAGCCTCAAAATATATCACGGGCGCAAGATATACGATAAACAGATATTGAAAATTCATTAAATTATATTAATTTTGCATGGCATGATTTGCACTTGCGATTGTCATATTTAGTAAAACTATTATCTTTGCACCCGAAATAAGTTTTTGATAGATAATGAAGACAATATATAAACTGATACTTAAGTCCTACATTGGTCCGATGTTCGCCACATTTTTCATCGTCATCTTCATCCTGATGATGAACTTTGTATGGCGATATATTGACGATTTGGTGGGTAAGGGATTGGATGCCGCGGTAATCATTGAGCTTATTATGTACGCCACGGTGAACATGATTCAGATGGGTCTGCCACTTGCGGTGCTGCTGGCAACGATTATGACCATGGGTAATCTGGGTGAGAACTACGAACTGCTGGCAATGAAGTCGGCGGGCATGTCGCTGCTCAAGATTGTTCGCCCGCTAGTCTTTGTGGTGCTTCTGATTTCTGTAGGTAGTTTCTTTATTATCAATAACTTAGCTCCATATTCCAATAAAAAGATGTTTAGTATCATCCACGATATTCAACGCCAAAATCAGGCTTTGGAGTTTCAGGATGGACTCTTCTTTAACGGCATTGATAATATGAGTATTCGCGTGGAACATCAAAATCCTGAAACAAAGTTGCTTACGGGCGTGCTTATCTATGATAACCGCTCCTCTGGTGGTAATATGACAACCACCATAGCCGATTCGGGATATATCCGCCTTAGTGACGATAAACGCTACCTGCTCGTTACGCTATTTAATGGCTCTACGTACGAGCATACCCGTAGTAGCCAGTGGTACACCAAGAGTACTCTGCGCCGACACACCTTTGAGCGTCAGGATGGTCAGATTCCGATGACGGGCTTTGATTTTGAGCGCTCAGATGAAAATCTCTTCAGTGGAAGTAGTCAGACCCTTAATATCAATGAGTTACAGCATAATATTGACTCGCTTGAGATGGCTGTAAACCGCACAACCACAACGGCATACAATCCTCTCTTGCGCGACCAGATATTTATTAAGGACCCAGATGCAATCTCTCCACCAGATACCATTGTGGTGGATCGCTCGGAGAAGATATACTCTAAGTTGTTGCTCGATTCAATAACTACGCTCTCAACCCGTCAGAAGCAGAAGGTCTACTCAAATGCTCGCCAGAGCGCAATCTCGGCAAGAAATAGCTTCTCCTTTGACGAGTCTACATCTAAGGAGGCGCTTAACCAGCTCTATCGTAATAAAAACGAGTGGCATCGTAAGTGGGCGCTGCCAGTCTCAATATTTATCTTCTTCCTTGTCGGTGCGCCACTGGGTGCAATTATTCGCAAGGGAGGTTTAGGTACGCCGATTGTTATATCGGTAATCTTCTTTGTTATCTACTACATCATCAGCATGACGGGCGAGAAGATGGCTAAAGAGGGTACGTGGAGCTCACTGCTCGGTATGTGGATTTCATCTATTGTACTCTTCCCATTAGCTGTGTACCTTACAAATAAGGCTACAAACGACTCTGCACTGCTTGATTTTGATTGGTATTTGGGCAAATATAGGCTTTGCAAAGATTGGGTGGTGGCAAAACTACCTCAGAGGTGGCAAGACAAAATAAATAAGAAGTAGTATGAATCCAAAGGATATTCGTATAGTATTTATGGGTACGCCAGAGTTCGCTGTCCCCTCACTTAAGGCACTTGTAGAGGGCGGATATAATGTCGTTGGCGTTGTTACAACCCCAGACCGCCAGGCAGGTCGTGGACTGAAGGTGCATGAGTGCGATGTCAAGGTTACTGCTCGTGAGCTGGGCATACAGACCATTCTGCAGCCTGAGAAGTTGCGAGACGAGGAGTTTTTGGCAGCTCTCAGAGAGTTAAAGCCAGACTTGGGTATCGTTATCGCCTTCCGTATGCTGCCTGAGGTTGTGTGGGCAATGCCTCGCTTCGGAACGTTCAACCTCCACGCATCACTGCTGCCACAGTATCGCGGTGCTGCGCCAATAAACTGGGCGATTATCAATGGCGATACAGAGACGGGCGTTACTACGTTCCTGCTCAACCACGAGATAGACAAGGGTGCTATAATCGGTCAGGTACGCGAAAAAATCGCCGACACAGACACCGTAGGCTCGCTCTACGACCGACTGATGACCGTTGGTGCAGACCTTGTTCTTGATAGCGTAAACCGCATTGCAGAGGGAGATATAACACCTATAGAGCAACCGCAGAGTGATGACAACCTACGCCCTGCACCAAAGATTTTTAAGGATGACTGCCTGATAGATTGGAGCAAGAGCGGAGTAGATATCGTAAACTTCGTGCGCGGACTATCTCCATACCCTGCAGCGTGGAGTAGACTTACCAAAGATGGTACAGATGCGGGTAGCGCAAAGATTTTTGAGGTGCACTTTGAGCCTAAAAACGGCATTTCAGAGATTGGTTGTGTAGTTACCGACGGTAAAAAGTATATTGGCGTAACCTGCGCAGACGGCATTGTCTATATTGACGACATCCAAATCGCTGGCAAAAAACGCCTCAAAATCCGCGAACTTCTCCTCGGCTTTCGTGGTGCAGAGGAGTATAGATTTGAGTAAGTTGTCTACAGCGCAAAATAATAGAATCGCCCCATATTGGAGCGATTCTATTATTATACATAGGTATGACTTAGATCTCAAGTGCGCCACCCTGACCAAACACCTTACCAACGAGGGTGTCGAAGGTCTGTGTACGCTTAGCGAGGTCAAAGAGGTTTACTCTCCAGCGCATAAGCTGTACGAAGTTGGTCATATTCTTCCACTGTGCGCGAGATACGCCAATCTGTTCTGGAGCAACAGGTGCGCCTGCGGTTACGAAGAGGTCACGCATCTTCTCAAATGAGTAAACCTGATTGCGGAGTTTCTGGCTGAACTCTGGCCAAGTAGCCTTTACGCGGTTAAGCTGCTCGCGAACCTCCTCTGGGCTCTGCCACTTCTTTGCAATCTCAGTTGGACCGAGCTCTGGCACTGGGAAGTCCTTAAAGAGTTCTGTAGCGCGTGCAACCTCAGCCTCCTTAGTAGGCCATGCAGCGATGCAAGCGTCTACGTCAAGCTTTGAAAGGTCAAGCTTGAGCAGCTCGTCAAAGAATGCACACATAGTAACTGTACCAACTGAAACCTGGAAGCCGTGGAGTACCATACGATCCTCAAATGTGTGGTGGGTCATATCGAGGTAGTGGCTAAAGAGGTGCTCTGCGCAAGAGAGCGGACGAGTGTCGTTTGCAATCTGCATAGCAACGCCAGAGAGGGTAAGACCTGCAAACACATTCTCAACAGCGCGTGGAGTACGGTCTGCAATACCCTGAGCATCAGCAAGTACCTCTGGAAGCATATCGTGGATAACGTGCCAAGCATCGTCACGGATAGGCTCTGTGCCGAAAAGGTCTGCAATCATCCACTCACCACCTGCAGGAACCTTAGCAGCAAGGTCTGCATAACCGGCAGTAGTAAGACGTGCAGGAGCGTTACAGAGGACATTAGAGTCGCCGATGATTACCAGCGGAGCTGGGCAGGTAAAGGTCTGCTTTGCGCCATCCTTAACAATTGCTGAGCCTGAAGCTGAGTAGCCATCAGCAGATGCAGCAGAAGCGATGCAGATATAACGCTGACCCAGACGGTGTGAAGCGAGCTTACAAACGTCGTTGATAACGCCAGAGCCTACAGCAATAGCGATAGCGTCGTACTGCTTCATAACCTCCTCAATCATCTCAACATACTTCCACTCTGCATGGAAGCTCTTGTCAGGAATAACGAACTTCTCGCACTCTACGCCCTCAGCGTTCATAATGTTGTAAACATCCTCACCAGCAGCAGTCCATACGAAGTGGTCGGTAATAACCACAGCCTTGCGACCTGGGAAGAACTTTTTGAAAAGCACTGGAGTGCTCTTCAATGCACCCTGAGAAATCTCAGCACCCTTGGTCTGACCAGCCTTTTCAAGCGCCAGATCCATTCTTTGCTTAATTGTCATAGTCTTGTTTTATATTAAGGTGAAAAAAATTTTCTTAATCCCTACAAAGATAGTTATTTTTTAGATATGGTGTACCGATTGAGCTATATTTATTTTTCAGCCCACTTTTCACCATTGAGTACTACGCGTTCAGCCACAGAGCGCAAGTATGCTGCAATTTCTGGGTTAAGTTTGCAATTTGCAGGGGCGTTCCCAAATGGTTGCTTATAAACGGTAAGATATGCCACCGCCGCTGCGAGGTATGAGCCGGCATAGGACTGGTGGTGGTTGTCCTTGTGGTAAAGGTTGATCTCTGGACGCTCGTGCATCACTATCTGCCAAGCGTAACCCACAGGTGTTACCATGGCATCGTTATGTGTTGCCTCGGCTGTTATAACATCAATAAGTCGCTGCTGCATAGCGTCGTAGGAAGAGTAGAAATGAGGATACTTTTCAATATACTTTTCGTACTTGCCAAAGTTGTTGTTGCCAAACTTTCTACCCCAAGTTATCTCAAGTGATACTTTAGCTGTTGGGCTACTCTTTCTTACGCGATTAACCATCTTTACCATCTGCTCTGCTGAGCCTGCATCGTCAGCCGTGCCATTGAGGGTTGGAAGGATGCTCTGGTCTTGTAGCATTACGTAGTCATAGCCTCCCTTGTCTACCTGCTCCATGCTGTGCGGATTGGCAAGGTGAGCCTTCATTGTGTAGCCGCCCGAAATAAAGATGTTGCAGTCGGCATAGTGACCCTCGTGCCATGCAATCTCCTTAAAAATGGCAGGGTAGGTGTGGTAGTAGGTGTAGCTGTTGCCAATAAAGAGCATGCGCAGCGTATCTTGTGGTATGCGGTTGTCGTAGATAACTACGTGAGGTTGCTGCCCGCGCGGTGATGGGCATGCTATGGTTGATTGTACGACCCCTTCATCTAACTGACGTAGTCGCAATGCCACCTCTCCACCATTTTTTATTGGGCGACTAAGGCGTACTGACTTCCATAGACGAAGCGGATGCTTGAGCGAGGTTGTTGAGAGCGCTTGCGTAGCCTCAACCCAACGCTTGCCGTCACGATACTCAAGTGCAAAGTTGTTACGTGCCCCCTCGTTGCCTGTAAAGGGTAGGAAAATGTCTACAACAGTCCCCTTATCCAATCCCTCTACTGGAATCTCAAAGAGCCAGTAGTCGCCCTTCTCGGAACGTGCCGTAGGGTAGCCCTTCTCGTTCAATGCTGGCTCTGTGAGCTTGCCGTTGTGGCGAAAACTCAGCTCTGCACCCTTAATTCCATCAGCTGCGGGATATACACCCTTTTCTAAATAATAGGAGGAGAGCTTGTGACTCTTACTCTTTGAAAAACGCCACTCGGCTCTGTTTGTCATACCCTCTGCTATCGCTACTAATGGAATAAGTAGCGAAATTGCCGAAATCAATAATTTTTTCATTTGTATTCTTAGTTTTATGGTTGTTTAAGGTATAAAGTTGTGATTTTCATATAAAGATACGAAGAATTATTGAAAAACTGTCAAATTGTGGTGAAAAAATTATTAAATGTGTCAAAACTTCACTATATTTGTCGGATGTACAGATAATACAAATTTATTTTTACTAAATACAAATTATTATGCAGAAAAGAACATTTATTTCCGAGCTGGGTTATCAAACACCCACTCTTGATCTCTACACAGCGCCTGTAGAGAGCGGTTTTGCACAGAGCCTTGATGGCACTGGTGGTATTAAGGACTGGGAAGATGATGGTGACGGTCTGGAGTTTTAATCAAACCTAAAAAAGAAAAAGACTATGAGAAAGACTATTTTTACTTTGGGTTTGATGCTCGCAGCAGCACTCTCCCTGACAAATTGTACAAAGAACGAGGAGGCAAACTTCACTCCAGAGGTTAAAGTTCCTTTTGAGCTTTTTGCTAACCTTGAGAGCCGCACCACTAACGACGGTATGTCTACAAAGTGGGCAAACGGTGACCAGATCAATGTTTTCCACGCTGTAGCAGGTACTCCTGACTATGTAAACGATACTCCTTTTGTAGAGGCAGACAATACTGGTACTCCATTTGTAACAGATGGAACTGGTACTTTCAAGGGAACTCTAGCTGAGGAGTTGGATCAGACTAAGGCTTACGACTGGTATGCACTCTATCCATACAAAAGCTATATTACAACCCCTGCAGAACAGACAGAAGGTTATGTATACATCGGTAGTAAGTCTAACGAGGTTCAGACTCAGAACGGTAACGACAGTATGGCTCACATTGCAGGTAAGAACTATCCACTTGTAGGTGTTGTGAAGAATGTTCCTGCATCTGAGAAGCCTGCAATCACAATGTCCCACATCTCAAGCCTTGTTGAGTTTAATGTAACTAACAAGCTCACAGAGGATATCACTGTTACCTCTATTGCTCTTACAGCTCTTGAGCATATTGTAGGTACATATTACATTGATTTCACTGGCGAGAAGATTGATTACACTCCTGGTCCATTTACATCTCAGACCGCAACCCTTAATGTAAGCAACGGTACAGCTATCAAGCCAGGCGAGAGCGCAAAGTTCTATATGGCAATTAAGCCTACCGAGTTTGATGGTGACAATATTCTGATTACTGTCAATGCCAAAACTGCAAACGGTACAGGCACTATGGAGATTGAAAAGGAGGTTGAGACAGCCTTCTATGCTGGCAAGATGAAGACCCTTAAGATCGGCTTCAACGCAGAGATTGAGGAGGCAGCACCTGAAGTATGGTCATTGCTAACAAGTCCTACCCAAATAACAAATGGTACATATGTTTTTGTAGCGAAGCAGAAAAACGGCACAACAATATCATACTTACCTAATACAACAGCGTCTGCTAAAAATGTTCTACAAGTTAACACAACTCTGTTTGACCTGACTACAAGTGTTCTTGAATCTATTGTTGTTCCTGCAGATGCTCGTTGGACTTTAGAATCCACAGGAACAGATGGACAGTATTATATCACTAACCCTGATGGTAATTATCTATATGCAACCAACTCAAATAATGGTATGGTCGTAGGAGATACGGAAGATTCTTGGACTATCGCAACACACTCCAACAATGCGAATGCGTTCACTCTGAAGGACAAGACTAACAGCCGTTATTTGACACTATATAGCACAACAAATTGGCGTTGTTATACCTCACCATATGATTATGACTCTACAAAAGACCAAAATGGTGAGATTTACATCTATTATTGCGGTAAACTCGCTGCAGTTCCATCTATAATAGCAAACAATATCAGCGATGTGCCAGCAGAGGGTGTAGAAGATGCAACTACTGCTTTTTCTGCACAGAATCTTACTGAGGATATTGTAGTGACTTGCGATGGTGATGTAGTAACCGATGCCGCTATTATTGAGTCTACTATTACCTACTCTGTAAGTGAGAATACAACATCGGCTGCTCGTGAGGGTTGGATTCAACTTGCAGCAAATGGCGTTGTAACAAAGATTACCGTATCGCAGAAAGGTGCAACTCAGACAGTTACCATAAATCAAGTTACATCGGCTGGAAACTACGTAGTTACTGGAACCGTTGTAGCCGTAGGCAATCAGGCTTATATTATTGGTGATAACACAGGTGTTATGATGGTATATCACAGTAATAGTGGACGTACAGTCGGAGAAAATATTACTATTTCTGGTGCAGTTACAATTTACAAAAGTGGCACATCATTTGGAACACCTCAGTTTACCAATGCAGCAACTGTTACTGTGAATTCTGAGGGTAATACATGGTCGTACAATCCAACAGTCCTTGATTCAGCTGGTGTAGGGGCTATGCTTAACGAGACTCTTGCACAAGAGGTACAGATTGCAGGTAAGTATGTTGTTTCTGGTAATTATGTTAATATAGAGATTGATGGCACAACCACTCAAGGTTCAATCAAGTATGTGGACAATAGTTTGTATGCTTCATTTAGTGGAAAGAATGTAATTGTCAAGGGTTATTTTGTTGGTGTCTCAAGTGGTAAATATGTTAATATACTTCCATATTCTATTGTAGAGGATGAAAGTGTAACACCAGAGCCAGAACCAGAGCCAACTCCAGACCCTGAGGACCCAACTCCTGGAACTGGAGGTGGTACAGATGATTTTGCTACTATAGATGCTAATACTTCTTATGGTACGTATAAAACTACGGCTGGCTGGAATTGTGTGAACTGTTGCGTATTGAGGGGTGGCACTTCAAATTCAAACCCTAATTTCACGATGTTTGGTGAAACTACTACCCATGCAATTTGTATGAATGGAAAGACCTCTGCTGTAGGTAAAATAACCTCTCCAATCCTTACAGCAGGTTGTGGTACACTTGAGTTTAATTATGGTATCCCATATAGTGATAGCAAGATTAAGTTCAAGGTTGAAATTATGCAGAATGGAGCTGTGGTGAAGACCTTTACTGTTGATAAGACTAGTGTAACTAAGTTTACTGTGTACTCACACAAGGAGGAGGCTGTTAATGTTGCGGGTGACTTCCAAATTGTGTTTACAAACCTTTGTCCTTCTAGTAATAGTTCATCTAACAAGGATCGTACCGCTATTTGGAATGTTAAGTGGACTGGTTACAATAACTGAGACTCTGGCTCGGAGGGTGGAGATGATACACCTATAGTGAAAACAGCCGCTTTCGGACAGTCGTGGGCAGAGTTGCCCGCGGCGTCCGAGGGTAGCGGTTACACAGAGAGCTACAGCAAGTGTGTTAGGCTGATAACAGATGCGCCGAAGCAGAGTAATGGTTACTACCGCAGAAACTACTCTATCTGTTACGACACAAAGAATTATGTAGCCCGTTGGGTTGCCTATCCGATGCACAGCTACTACAGAAGTGGAAGCAACGACAGTGAGGAGTTTGTTACTGACCCCAACTTTAGCACTTCGCAGCAGATTGGAAGCACCTACAAGAACAGCGCGTACAATCGTGGTCATCAGTTAGCTAAGGCGCAGCGCAGGGTAACAGCTCTTGCCAGAGAGCAGAGCAACTACTACACTAACATGACGCCGCAGAATGCGACACTCAACAGTGGCGAGTGGCTCAAACTTGAGGAGAAGGAGCGCGGGGCGTGGATGTGTAGCGATACGCTCTACATGGTTTCGGGATGTCACTTTGACAACTACAACACAAAGGTGGCAAATAATGACGGTAAGTCTTGTCCTGCACCAACGCACTACTTCAAGGTAATGCTCCGCACAAAGAGTGGTAATAGTGGCAAAAAGGTCTCTGATTGCTCGGCAAGCGAACTAAAATGTGCAGCCTACCTTGTGGCAAACAGCGCAACGGCAACACCTCAGCTGATGAGTGTAGAGGCGTTAGAGAAGATTGTTGGTTTTACATTCTTTGTCAATGTGCCAAACGCACCGAAAAGTACATACTCAGCCTCCGAATGGTAAAATAAAATCCCGCTTTTATGCGGGATTTTTTGTGTTAATATTTGGGTTTTAATATGTTCTCTGACCGAAGATGCTTGAGCCGACGCGGACCATTGTTGAGCCGCACTGAATGGCGATAGGGTAGTCGTCGGACATGCCCATGGAGAGGGTGTCAAAGTTGCTGTCAAACATAGGCTCAAGTTCGCGCTTAATAGCTGCAAGGCGTTCAAAGTCAGACCTTACAACATCCATATTCTCTGTAAAGGTTGCCATGCCCATAATGCCGCGGATGCGGATATTTTTTAACTCGCCAATAGCGCCCGAAGCGACAAACTCTTGCAACTCAGTAATCTCCCAGCCGCTCTTGGTATGCTCACGTGCCACGTGCACCTCTAATAGGCAGTCAATTACTCTGCCACAGCGTTCAGCCTCGCGGTTAATGCACTCCAACAGTCTTGCACTATCAACAGAATGTATAAGCGAAACAAAAGGGGCAATAGCTCTAACCTTATTAGTCTGCAGGTGACCAATCATGTGCCACTCAATATCAGCAGGTAGCATCTGCTGCTTAGCGACAAGTTCCTGCACACGGCTCTCGCCAAAGACTCTCTGTCCCGCCTCGTATGCCTCAGCAATAGCCTCTGAGGGGTGAAATTTTGACACAGCCACAAGGGTAACGCCCTCAGGCAGCGTTGCGCGTATAGTCTGTAAATTTGATGTGACGGACATAATTTCCATTTTTTGCTACACAAAGATAGCTCAAAGTATGCGCCAATGCAAGATTTTCAGATAAATTTCTTATCTTTGTAGCTATGAGACGATTTTTAACATCAATATTGGCTCTTTGTGTAGCATATTTTGCCACCGCAGAGGGTGTGAAAGCGCCGAAGATTATCGCAGGACCATATATTCAGGCATGCGGTCAAACGCAGTTTACCGTTGTATGGCAGACCGACAGCGATGCGCTCAGCTGGGTTGAGGTTGCGCCCGACGACGGCACGCACTTCTACAACTGTCAGCGAGAGCAGTTTTTTCACACTATTCATGGTCGCCGCCCAATAGGTCGCTGGCATACGGTTACTGTTAGCGGCTTAGAGCCAGGGACTCTATATCGTTATCGCGTATTAAACAAAGGTGTGGCTCTAAATGAGGGCAATCGTCGCGTGCGTTACACCGAGAGCAAGGGCAGCGATGTCTATCGTCGCCAGCCATATCGTGTGCGAACACTTAGCGATAGCGCCACGGTGACTCGCTTTGCTATAGCCAACGACTTTCACGATAAGCCAGAGATTCTGTCCGCCCTTTTTGCCAAGGATAGCATCACGCCAGAAAAGTATGACTTTGTTCTATTTAATGGCGACATGGTGAGCAGTTTTGAGAGCGAGCAGCGCATTGTTTCAAATGTTATTCAGGTAGCAGCGGCAAATTTTGCGGCTCAGGTACCACTCTTCTATGCTCGTGGTAACCACGAGACCCGCGGAGCATGGGCTACGGAGTTTATGCGTTACTTCCCGACTCCGACAGCTGCTCCATACTACACCTTTAGCTCTGGCAAGGCGATGTTTATCGTTCTGGATGGTGGTGAGGATAAGCCCGATAGTGACATTGAGTATCACGACCTTGTTCGTTACGATATCTATCGCCAGCAGCAGGCTAAGTGGCTTAAGGGTGTTGTTGAGAGCGAGCAGTTTAAGGCTGCGGAGATAAAGATTGTCTTTATTCATGTGCCTCCACAGAGTAACGGTTGGCATGGTGAGGCTGAGGTGGCACGACTCTTTGTGCCGATACTTAACGCAGCGGGTATTGATGCCATGTTCTGCGCCCATATTCACAAATATCGCTTCTCAGAGGCGGGGGATAAGAGTTCTGGATGCAACTTCCCTGTTGTCTGCAACCCTAACCGCACAAGAATGGATGTTGTGGTAAGCAGTGACAAGATTGAATACAAGATAACCGATAGTGAAGGAAAAGAGATAACAAATGAAATATCAATAAAATAGGAACAATGAAACGACTAATTCTAACACTTGCGCTCGCTGTAGGAGCAGTATCTGCCTACGCTTGCACTAACTTTATTGTAACAAAAGGGGCTTCAACCGATGGCTCGGTAATGGTAACTTATGCTGCTGATTCACACCAGCTCTATGGTGCGTTGTATAAGTACAACCCAACTAAGAAGGCGGCAGCAACAATGCAGGTATATGAGTGGGATACAGGTAAATATCTTGGAGATATTTCTCAAGCACCTGTGACATACGCCACTGTGGGTAATATGAATGAGCACTCGCTGATTATTACCGAGACTACTTGGGGAGGTCTTTCGCAGCTTGAAGATCCAAATGGTAAGATTGACTATGGCTCACTAATCTACATCACCCTGCAGCGTGCAAAGACCGCTCGTGAGGCTATTGCAACTATCGTAGAGCTTGCAAATACCTATGGCTATGCCTCTTCTGGTGAGAGTTTCTCTATTGCAGACGCTGACGAGGCGTGGATTATGGAGC
This sequence comes from Rikenellaceae bacterium, assembly GCA_015059805.1. GTDB lineage: Bacteria > Bacteroidota > Bacteroidia > Bacteroidales > Rikenellaceae > Alistipes. The sequence goes on along the minus strand of SUZO01000005.1, from coordinate 76,710 downwards.
TTATCGGCAAGGGTGACTCTACAAACGACCCATCTCGCAAGGGTATCGTTTGGGTGGCTCGCCAGATTCCTGATGGATATGTATCGGCACACGCAAATCAGGCGCGTATAACCAACATCCCAAAGAATGACCCTACTTGTCTCTACTCTGAGGATGTAATCTCTTTTGCTCGCAAAGAGGGTTTGTATAAGGGTAGTGATGAGGACTTTAGCTTCTGCGACACTTACGCTCCAGCAGACTTTGGTGCTCTTCGTGGCTGTGAGGCTCGCGTATGGAGTTTCTTCCGCTCAGTGACAGAGGGTATGGATGCCTATGTAGACTTTGCTATGGGTGTAAATCCTCAGAACAAGATGCCTCTGTGGGTTAAGCCAACAGAGAAGGTTAGCCCTAAGAAGCTCTTTGACGCAATGCGCGACCACTATGAGGGTACACCTATGGATATGACAAAGGATATTGGTGCAGGTGGACACTGTCTGCCATATCGTTGGCGTCCGATGTACTTTACTGTTGATGGCGTAGAGTACTGCAACGAGCGCGCTACGGCTACACAGCAGACAGGTTTCTGGCTCTGCGGTCAGGCTCGTAAGGATAAGGTAGGTATCCTCTGGTTTGGCGTAGACGATGCTGCAACATCGGCTCTTACACCTATATATGTAAATACAACCGAGGTGCCTTGGTGCCTAAGCGAGCAGAATGGCTCTATGCTCAAGTACTCTGACACATCGCTCTTCTGGATTACCAACCGTGTGGCTCAGTTTGCATACCTCCGTTACGACATAATCGGCAAGAAGGTGCGCGAGAGCGTAGATGCGTGGGAGAATGCAATGCTTGAGGAGGTGAAGGCTATTGATATTGCTATTGGCAACACTCCAAAAGCAAAGAAGAAGGCACAGATTGCAACAGAGTTTAGTGTTAAGGGTGCTCAGCTGCTCTTTGATACTTGGGCTAAGCTTGATAAGTATCTGATGGTCAAGTATATTGACGGAAATGTCAAGGGCGAGGATGCAAATGGCTTTATTGACAACGGCAATGGTAAGGATATCCCTGGTAAGATTGAGCAACCAGGATATAGCGAGAAGTGGAAGAGAGCTGTTGCTGCTGACAATGGCAAAATTCTTGAAGTTGTTAAGTAGTAGTAAGTAATATCGCGTCTATATGAAGTACGACTTGATAATTATCGGCAGTGGTCCTGCGGGTTATGTTGCAGCAGTTCGCGCATCACAGTTAGGCAAGAGTGTTGCACTTGTTGAGAAGGCAGAGGCGGGCGGCACTTGCCTAAACTGGGGATGTATTCCAACAAAGGCGTTGCTTAAGAGTGCGCAGGTATACTCCTACTGCAAGGGCGCTGCTAACTACGGCGTAGATATGGAGTGTGAGCCACAAGCAAACATCAGCCGAATAGTTGCCCGCTCGCGCACCGTAGCTCAGAATATGAACAAGGGTGTGCAACTACTGCTCAAGCGCAATAATGTTGAGATTTTGAACGGCTTTGGTCGCCTTGTATCTCCTACAGAGGTGGATGTTGAAGGGGTTGTATATCAGGCTGATAACATCATTCTTGCCACAGGTGCTCGCCCACGCGAGATGGCGTTTATGCCCGTTGACCATACCCACGTTATCAACTCAAAAGATGCTCTGTCGCTTGAAAAGCTACCGCAGACAATGGTTGTCGTTGGTTCTGGAGCTATCGGTAGCGAGTTTGCATTTTTCTACGCTTCACTTGGCGTAAAAGTTACCGTTATTGAGTATATGCCACAGCTTATGCCACTTGAGGATGAGGAGGTTGCAAAGACAATGGAGCGCGTCTTCCGCCGCCTAAGAATCGGCGTGATGACCTCAACGACTGTCAAGAGTGTTACTGTTGTGGACGATAAGTGCCAGATTGAGATTGAGGGCAAGAAGGGGGCAGAGACCCTTACATCTGACGTTGTACTCTCAGCAGTGGGCATTAAGTCAAATATTGAGAATATTGGTCTTGAGCAGCTTGGTATTGTTGTTGAGCGCGATAAGATTGTGGTAGACAGTGCTTTCCGTACAAACGTGCCAACAGTCTATGCTGTAGGAGATATTATTTCCACACCAGCACTTGCGCATATCGCGTCTACGGAGGCTATTCGTTGCGTAGAGGGCATCTGCGGACTTAATCCAAAGGCTATTGACTACTCAACAATCCCCTCTTGCATCTTTACCACTCCAGAGGTGGCCTCTGTAGGTATTACCGAGAAGCAGGCCGTAGAGCAGGGTATAGAGCATACTATTGGTAGATATCAGTTTGCAGCCTCTGGAAAGGCTATGGCTGCAGGTGACCGTGACGGCTTTGTAAAGATTATCTTTGACAGTGAGAAGCGCGTAATTGGCGCGCACATCGTGGGCGCAAATATAGTTGAGATGTTAGGCGAGGTAACACTTGCTAAAGAGCTGGGTATTACTGCCGAGCAGATTGCACATACAATTCACGCACACCCTGCAATGTATGAAGGCATTGCCGAGGCTGCAGAACAAGCTCTTGGATGCGCAATACATGCATAGGCTCCTCTCATATCACAACAAGAAGCTGTCTAACAAGGCGCTTTCTGCGTTACGCTTGCCCTCAAAATCCTCACATACGCTACAGTATGCTGCGGTTTTTCGGGCTACGCAAGCCTTGAAATCCCTCTTGTTATACAACTTCTAACAATAAGGGAGTGTCTAAAAACTTGTTAGACACTCCCTTATTGTGCACCGTGAATGGTTTACTGAAGCTTATTACGAAGGTAGAAGTAGTACAAAGCAAGACCAATCCAGCTTGTGCAAAGAATTACAACTGACCAAACAATCTTCATTCCCATCTCTGTTGCAGGTTTCTTAGTGAAAATCTCATAAACTGCATACACTGAAAGCGCAACACCGAGTAGATAGAGTAAAGTTCCCATAATTAAAAATTTTTTAAGTTAAGTATTAAATTGATTTGACAAAAATCTCTTTATCGTACACCACATCGCTAAGGAACAGACCTTGAGCTGGAGCTCCCGCGCTGGAGAGGCGCAGATCACGAGCCTCAACAATCTTGCAGAACTCCTCCACGCTATATCTTCCACGACCCACATCTACAAGCGTGCCGACAATAGAGCGCACCATATTTCTCAAGAAACGGTCTGCGCGAATGGTAAAGCGCAAAATGCCATCATCCTCAACGCTCCAGTGTGCATCCATAATGCGACAGATGTTGGTCTTATTGTTAGAATTGAGCTTTGCAAACGATGTAAAGTCGCTGTAATTCATCAATTTAGCTGCCGCCTTATTCATCGCATCAATATCCAGCTGAACATAGTATAGCCATGCCGAATGACGGCGAAATGGATTCTTTGTCTGAGAGATAAAATAGGTGTACTCTCGCTCTAACGCATCAAAACGAGCATGAGCAGTTTCGCTTACAGCAGAGATAGAGAAAACTGCAATGTCCTTCGGTAGCATCATGTTGAGCTTATAAAGAACAAGTGTGCTATCTATCTGGTTATCAGTGTCAAAGTGTGCGACATAATAGGAGGCGTTTACCCCCGTATCAGTTCGCCCTGCACCCACAATCTCTGTCTGCTTGCGCAATAACTTTGTAAGTGCCTGCTCAATAGTCTGTTGCACCGTAGGCATATCTGGCTGTCGTTGCCACCCACAGTACGCAGCACCATCGTATCTCAGTTCTACAAAATATCGCATACACAAAGATACTATTTTATAATAAAATTGCCAAATTTTTTCATGAATTTTATTTATGGCGGTTAAGTCAATAAATTGTTGAAAAAAAGGGTGGCTTTGTTTGGCTATTCGGAAAAAGTAATGTAACTTTACGCTGTAGAATAAAACTTAAACTTGATATATGAAAAAGGTTGATGTAGTTCTCGGTCTTCAGTGGGGAGACGAGGGTAAAGGTAAGGTAGTTGATGTTTTGACACCTAACTATGATGTGATTGCTCGTTTTCAGGGCGGTCCAAATGCAGGTCACTCACTGCACTTTAATGGTGATAAGTTTGTGTTGCACACCGTGCCATCTGGTATCTTCCGCGATGGTTCAATGAACATTATCGGTAATGGTGTGGTTATTGACCCTGTAATTCTTGCTGAGGAGATAGCTCAGATTGAGGCTACTGGTATTGATGTAGTGTCAAGACTGAAAATCTCTAAGCGTGCGCACCTTATTCTTCCAACTCACCGAACTCTTGATGCTGCCAGCGAGGCTGCTAAGGGCAAAACTAAGATTGGCTCTACTCTTAAGGGTATCGGTCCTGCTTATATGGATAAGACTGGTCGTAACGGTCTGCGTGTAGGCGATATTCTTCTTCCTGATTTTATGGAGCGTTATCATGCTCTGAAGGATAAGCACCTGTTCCAGCTTCGTCAGTACGACTATCAGGTGGATGTTGATGCCTATGAGCAGGAGTGGTTCCGCGGCATTGAGTCGCTCAAGCGCTTTGAGTTTGTTGATAGCGAGATGCTTGTGAATAACTATCTAAAGAGTGACACCACAATCCTTGCTGAGGGTGCTCAGGGCTCACTGCTTGATATTGAGTTTGGTACATATCCATACGTTACATCATCTAATACCCTCTGCGCAGGTGTATGTACAGGTCTTGGCGTTGCTCCAACACGTATTGGTGAGGTTTATGGTATCTTCAAGGCTTACTGTACTCGCGTAGGTAGTGGTCCATTCCCAACAGAGCTCTTTGACTCTATTGGTGAGACTCTTCGCCAGGTTGGTAACGAGTTTGGTGCAACTACTGGTCGCCCACGCCGTTGTGGTTGGCTAGACCTTGTGGCTCTGAAGTATGCCGTTATGATGAATGGCGTTACAGCCCTTATTATGATGAAGTCTGATATTCTTAACGACTTTGATACTATCAAGGTAGCTGTTGGTTATCAGGTGGGTGGTAAGCAGGTTGATTACTTCCCATACGAGGCTGATGACAGTATCGTTCCTATCTACCGTGAGTTCCCAGGCTGGAATTGCGACATCTGCAATGTCCGCAACTATAACGAGTTCCCACAGCAGTTTAAGGACTATGTAGCCTTCATTGAGGCTGAGTGCGGTGTTCCAGTGAAGATTATTTCTGTGGGACCTGATCGTGAGGAGACAATCATCCGATAGTTTGTTGTGATAGCACGGCATTTACTGCCGCTAACAAAAAATCCCAGCAATGGCTGTACGTTAAGTACTATCCATCGCTGGGATTTTTGCCGAGCGTTATATCTGCCGTGCTCTGACAACAAACTGGAGGTGCAACTACACCACTCTGACGATAAAATTGAGCCGAGCGCTGGCTCGCCTTTGGCGACCCTTCACCGCTCCGCCTCGGCAAAGTCTGCAAGCCGTCTCTGCTCTCGGCTTAATCGCGGCGTTGTACTACTTACTATGTCCGCACTTGCAGCCGTCGCCATCGTGGTGGGCGAGGACTGTATGCGGCACATGTCCGTGGCTAACAATCTGGATAGGGCAGTCGTAGTTGTCTAACTGCTCCTGAGTAATTATATTAGAGTCGTGGCGATGGACAGTTTTATTTACACAGACGATGCTTTTGACCGTGCTGGTAATAGTTCCCACATCGTGCGAAACCATAACTATCGCCATCTGTTCATTGAACTTACGAAGTAGGGTATATAGCTCATTTTCAAAGCTGTTGTCTACAAAGTTTGTAGGCTCATCAAGAATAAGCAACTTTGGCTCGGCAATAATTGCACGACAGAGCAGTGCTCGTTGCATCTGACCGCCTGAAATTTCACCGATTGTTTTGTCTGCTATATCCACAATGCCCGTAATATCAAGCAGTTGCATCGCTTTCAGTCTATCCTGTCGGGTATATCTGTTGAAAAAACCTCTCTCGCTCTGCAATCCCGACATTACAACCTCAATAATAGGGATTGGAAAGGCTCGGTCAAAGTTTGACTGCTGAGGAAGGTAGCCAATAAGCCTCTCGGAATGACGATATAGAGATGGGGCAAGCGTAATCTCTCCGCTATAGTCAATAATGCCCAGAATCGCCTTTATAAGGGTTGTCTTACCTCCACCGTTTGGACCAATGATACCAATAAAGTCGTCGCTGAAGATATTTAGCGATGCATTTTGTAACGCTATACTATTGTCATACTTTACAGTTACGTTGTTAAGAGCTACTATTGGTGTCATTCTTTACTCAGTTATAAGTGTTGCGATAGTTGAAATATTTTCAAAGATATTCTCCTCTAACGGATTGATTTCCACCGCTTCAGCACCAATATCCTCTGCAATAACAGCTACACTTGACTCTGGAAATTCGCTCTGATAAAAGACCCTCTTTATCCCATCTCGTTGTGCTCGCTCAATTATTGACGCTAAACGCTTGGCACTCGGCTCTTTGCCCTCATGCTCTATAGCTACCTGCTCAAGATTGTAGTCACGAGCTAAATATGTCAGGGCAGGATGATAGATGATAAAGTAGGGGAGTGCAGAGTTGTTGCATAGACTATTTACAGCTCTATCCAACTCCTGAATTCTCTCATTTAGAGCACTATATGATGCCGTGTAATCCTTGTTAGGCATTTTGGCAACAAGGGCATTGTAGATATTCTGCGCCATGATGTCAATACACTTTGGTGAGCACCAAATGTGAGGATCAACGCCGTGGTGACAGTGCTTGCCGTGATGTGTGTGCGAACAACTGCCAGCAATGGTTGTAATACCTTGGCTTAGGTCTATTACCTTGTTTTGGTCATGCACGCGCTGCAGAATAGACTTCTCAAAGTCTAAAAGACCAGTACCAAGAACCATCACAGACTCATTGAGCGCTATAAATTGCTTGGGCGTAGGCTCAAAAGTCTCTGGCGAGGCTCCTGCTGGCACAAGAATCTCAACACTAAACTCCTCACCGACAATAGCTTCAACAAGTGGTTTTAGTGGAGCTATAGATACAAAGATTGTGTTGTCATAACTCTTTTTAACACTGTTACCGCAACTGCCCGCAACAAAAATTAGCGCTATATATATAAATAGGTGTAAAATCTTTCTCATCATAAAATCATTATCTCCACAAAGGTAGTGCTAATTTACGAAAAGTGTGCAATTAACCGAAAATAAATTGCTGATAGGGGTCGCAAAGAATAGCAATACCAAAATGCGGTAATATGTACATTATGTTAAAAATAAATCGCAAAAAATAATAATAGGGGTTAGGTGATAGTAGATTTCATGATTGTTAATAATTAGTGTAAGTAGCTGAATATTAGTGAATTTATGAAACAATTGAGGATAGTTTAACCCTCTGAGAATTTAATAGATGATTTTTTCTGAGTTGTTGTGCGGAATTTTTAGAGTATTGAAGGCTTAATTTTGAGTAGCAGCTGCGGTTTTAGTTCTGGTGGTCTATGTATCACCTCTTTTTGGGTGTGAAACTTTCAAAGCTCTTGTCACGATAGAAGACAATCACTCGCTCAATTTCTGAAGTGCTACGAGATGGGACGATTGACGCTTGGTCAGTCGTCTCATCAATCTCTTCAAAAAGGGTAGGCTCTGAAGTGCTTGTTGAAGGCGTTAAATTTGAGTGGTTGCTCTCCTGACTCTCCGAACTCGGAGATTTGCCAACTGTTGTAAATGTCGCATGAGGATCATCACTCAATCCCAACCACCAGAGAGGGGAGTAGTCCGAAAATACCTCAATAATTTTTGCTGTCAGCTTAAAGTTAGGAAGGTTGCGCCCCACCAGTAGGTGAGAGACAACTGGAGCTTTTACTCCAAGCATGTCGGCAATCTGTCCAACTCGCAAACCAGTCTGATTCATCAAATACTCTAATTTTTCCTTCATTTTTGTCAATTTTTACAAAGGTAAACAAATTTTACAAAAATAACAAATTAACAACTATATTTTATAACTGTTCACAGTTATTAACATTGTTTACAACTGTATATAAAACAGTAATTGTTAAATTCGGATTAAAGAGATAATTTAAGTAATACTCCATATGCACTACGTAAATAACTGGAATTGAACACTTTAATACTACTATTACAAGCAATTTTAAGACAACTCTCTCAAATAACCAATATATAACCTGCGGTATTAAACTATCCTTTTGGTAAATATTGTAAGTTGCTGATTTATAACACCTAAACACCTATAAATACAATAACTGAACTTGCACATTTATGTGGAAAAAGTGATAATTTTTGTATACGTTTTAGCGATTACATTTGTTATCAGATACCGGTTATTAACAATAGTAATTCCTTAATAACGTTTACAAATGTATATAATATAAGAGTTTATAGTGATTACAAATGTTAATTATGAGGTGTTTATCGCTCAATTATTCTACTCTGTTAAGTGATATTTTGTATATTATGTTAAATTACATTGTTAATAACATAAAAATAAGTCCCTATATCGTTGGATATAAGGACTTTACAAATTGTTAATATCTCCCCTATCGGCTGAGCTCTTTCGCTATTTCTGCAAACTCTTCTGGAGTCAATTTAAGCTTTTCCTTGCGGAAATCAACATCGTTTTCGGTGTTCATAGGGATTAGATGGATGTGTGCATGTGGTACTTCTAAGCCTAAAACTACCATTGCGACCTTCTTACAACCAGTAAATTTCTCTATTTTTGCGGCGATTTGCTTAGCAAATACAACCATGCCTCCTAAAGTCTGGTCGTCAAGGTCAAAAATATAGTCTGTTTCGCACTTAGGAACGACCAACGTGTGTCCCTTCTGGAGTGGATTGATGTCTAAAAACGCGAAATAATCCTCGTTTTCAGCCACTTTATAGCAAGGAATCTCCCCTGCTATGATTTTTGAGAATATTGTAGCCATATTTTCTGTTATATTTATATAGGTTAAAAATCTTCCTCTTTGAATTTAGGGGTCAAAATCTCTGAATAGATGACAGCCTTTCTTAGGTCAAATGTTGTATCATCTTCGCAGTCTGAGGCTGTTTTTGGAGTGTTTTTAGGGCTCTGAGAGGCTTTTGCACCCTGCGCTGCAGCTCTGTGCGCTACTTTTGGTTTTGCTTTTGTGTTATCCATGTGTAGCGAAGTACTTTTAGTAGTTAAAGTATTACTTGAAGTAACTGGATTACTTGTATCTATAGTATCGCTTAATGTAGAGTCTGTATCATCCACATTTATAGGCGCTTGTATCTTGCGTTGTGCTTTAGTATTCTTTCCACTTTGAGTGATTGCTGTAACTACTATTAGCACTACAGTTGTGATAATAATCTCTAAAAATCCCATAATTTACTCTTTATGTTCTACACCTCTTTTGACGCTTTCAATGCCCTTTATGCTCCTAAATTTATCCATCAGGGCGTGCAGGGACTCTGCGTCTTGTACGTAAATGCTTAAATTACCCTCAAAAATGCCGTCGTGGCTACGTATTGAGACCTCGCGGATGTTGATGCTAAAGTCCTCAGAGACAACGCGAGAGATCTCTAAAAGCAGTCCCATTCGGTCTATACCCCTCAATTCAATGGTTGAGAGGTATGAAACAGCCTTATGCTGTGACCAGCGAATTTGGTCTTTGATGATGTTTTTGCCAAATAGTGACGCTAATCGGTTGAGTTCGTTGCAGGTTGCTTTGTGGACGATAATACGCCCTGTAGTTGGGTCTTTGAAGCCAACTACACTATCTCCAGGGAGTGGATTGCAGCAGCTGGCAATGGTGAATTTGTCATCTTCAAGCGGTTGTTCTGCCTCCTGTAATGGCGCATCGTCGTTATCATTATTTGAACGTGAATCGCGCCATAACTTCCAGAATTTCAGCATTTTGCTTGCTGAACTTGACTTGATAATCTTCTCAATATTATCAAGAGATATAATGCCAGCGCCAATCTTGCTGTAGAATTCGTCCTTATATTTGCAGCCGTAAGCTTGCATCACTTTGCGTAGAACGCTACCGCTCAGGGTGATGTTAAATTGTGATACTTTTTGCTCAAATAGCGCAAGACCATGGCTGATATTATCCTCACGCACGCGCTTTAGATAGTTAGCAATCGCCTGTTTTGCCTTTGTAGTGACCACAATATCAATCCATTCTGGCTTTGGCGAGGCGTTATCGGCTGTGATTATCTCAATTTGGTCGCCAGAGTTGATTTGCTTAGTTACTGGCTCAATTTTGTGGTTGATTTTAGCTCCGATTGCCTTGTTTCCAATCTTGGTATGGATGTCGTATGCGAAGTCAAGAGCTGTAGCGCCGAAAGGTAATTTTCGTTGTTCGCCCTTTGGTGTAAATACTGTAATTTCAGAAGTATACAGCGATAACTTAAAGTTATCCAAGAACTCAACAGCATTCTCCGTTGAGCCACTCAGAGCATCACGAATCTTCCCTAACCAGTTGTCAAAGGCATCCTCGCTCTGGGTTGCTTGCTTGTACTTCCAATGTGCGGCAAATCCATGGTCGGCAATCTCCTCCATGCGCTGCGTGCGTATTTGTACCTCTACCCATATGCCATCATTGCCCATAACGGTTGAGTGTAATGCCTCATATCCGTTTGCCTTAGGCATGCTAATCCAGTCGCGCAAACGATCGGGTTTAGGGGTGTAAATGTCTGTAATTGAGGAGTATATCTGCCAGCATTGAGTCTTTTCAGATGGGAATGGCAGAGGCTTAAAGACTATGCGAATGGCAAAGAGGTCGTATATCTCCTCAAATGGTATCTGTTTACGTTGCATCTTAGACCATATTGAGTAGACGCTTTTGACCCTTGCGGATAGTTCATAGTCGATATTGTTCTGTTGAAGTATTGCGTGAATTGGAGCGCAGAACTTATTGATATACTGTTGTCTTTCTGGTTCTGTCTCCTCAATTTTACGCTGTATCTCGGCGTACTCTTCAGGGAAACGATACTTCATGCAAAGGTCCTCCAGCTCGCTCTTTATAGGGTATAGTCCCAATCTGTAGGCTAATGGAGCAAAGAGGTGTATCGTCTCGCCAGTAATCTTTATCTGCTTATCCTTTGGCATATAGCCGAGGGTTCGCATGTTGTGTAGTCGGTCCGCAATCTTTATAAGGATAACTCTCACATCGTGCGAGAGGGTTAAAAGTACCTTGCGGAAGTACTCGGCTTGGGCGGAGGTGTCGGCATTAAAGACGCCAGACATCTTTGTAAGTCCATCAACCATGGAGGCGATTTTCTGTCCGAAAATTCGCTCTATGTCCTCCACGGTATATTCAGTATCCTCTACTACATCGTGTAGAAGGGCTGCCACAACGGACTTTACACCCAGACCAATCTCTTCAATTACAATCTTGGCTACAGCAATAGGATGCAGGAGGTATGGCTCTCCTGAACGGCGCCTTACCCCCTGATGTGCCTCCTTTGCTAAGAAGAATGCACGCTTGATGAAATTCCAGTCATCCTCACCCTTGCATATTTTCGTACAAGAGGCTGTGAGGTCTTGCCAGGCTTCATCTATAAGTTTTTCATCTTCCCTACTGTAGTCCATTTGTAATTAAAAACTCTATTTTGCCATCATCGCCTCGCGGACCTTAGCCTCCACCTCGGCGCAAATCTCCTCGTTGTTTGAGAGGAAATCCTTGACGGCATCTCTACCCTGCCCAATCTTTGTCTCTCCGTATGAGAACCATGAGCCTGATTTCTTGATAATTCCGTAGTCTACTGCAAGGTCAATAATCTCGCCAAGCTTTGAGATTCCCTCGCCAAACATAATATCAAACTCCGCCTTCTTGAATGGAGGTGCCACCTTGTTCTTCACAACCTTAACGCGTGCGCGAGCTCCGAGCTGCTCCTCACCATCCTTGATAACGGATGTTCTGCGGATGTCAATTCGTACGCTGGCGTAGAACTTAAGAGCGTTACCGCCAGTGGTAGTCTCTGGGTTGCCGTAGATAACACCAATCTTATCGCGTAACTGGTTGATAAAGATGCAGACGGTCTTGGTCTTTGAGATGCTTGCGGTGAGCTTTCTGAGCGCCTGTGACATCAGTCGTGCCTGCAGACCCATCTTTGAGTCGCCCATCTCGCCCTCAATCTCTGCCTTTGGAGTAAGCGCTGCAACGGAGTCAATAACAATAATATCTATCGCACTTGAGCGAATAAGTGAGTCGGCAATCTCAAGAGCCTGCTCGCCATTATCTGGCTGTGAGATAAGCAGATTCTCAACATCTACGCCGAGCTTCTGTGCATAGTAGCTGTCAAAGGCGTGCTCTGCATCAATAAAGGCGGCAATACCACCCTGCTTCTGCGCCTCGGCAATAGCATGGATAGCCAGTGTAGTCTTACCAGATGACTCTGGACCGTAAATCTCAATAACACGACCCTTTGGATAACCGCCAACACCAAGTGCGACATCAAGGGTTATAGAGCCTGATGGAATAACAGGAATGTCTGTAACCTGCTCGCTGCTCATGCGCATGATAGAACCGCGACCAAAGTCCTTCTCTATCTTATCCATCACAGCCTTTAGAACTTTTAGTTTCTCTGGATTAACTTCTGCCATAACTTTATACTTTTAATATATATTTACTCAATTTCAAACATCTGCTTTGCTACCGAAAGGAGCAAAAGAGAGCTTATAAATAAAACAAACAACATTTTGCACTCAAAGTTAAGATTTTTTTTTCAATTTACCAAGTCATAATAGTCTCAATCTGTCCCTCAAGCTCCTCTTGAGTACGGTTGAGTCTTGTTCTGCAGCTCGGACAGAAAATAGGCGCTTCGGTCTCAATGCTGCACTCACACCCTACACAGGCGCGAATCACGCCAAAGTCATCATCTGCAATGTGTAAAAACTCAGTTCCGCAGTGCTTGCACTTAATCTTGTAACTTGCTCCCATAATTTTAAGGTTTTAATGGTTATACTTCTTGTTTCCGAGTGCAAAGTAACCACCGTTTTGTGACAGGTTGTGTCACAAGATTTTTTTGTGCAAAAAAATGTGCAAAATTTTTAGCCATTAGCCATTTGCTTTTGGCTATTAGCTTTTTTAGAGGTATTGTCCAGTTGTGTTATTGATGGTGTCTCTACCCTTTTGTATATAACTTTGATAATTGTATTTGCGAAGCGCTACTTTTTTCGCAGGGTGATATTGGTGTAGAGGTGATTTGCGCTTGTGGCTATATCGGCATTATTGAAGTACTCGCCGTTCTCTTTGCCGTCAATATCCTCAAAACGAACCCTTGTAGAGGCTTCAAAATGGTGGGAGATATGATACCTACCCTCGCTGTCAGTGGTTGTGCTAATCTCTAAAGCAGGTACACTAACTTTAATGCCTGGTATGGGTGCATTCGTGTCACTACCATACACCACGCCGCTGATGTCGTCAAATGGTGAGGGGTCTATCTCGTAGTCGGCGGTTGGGACACCGTAGCAGGCGGTAAATAATGGCGTTGCCGAGAAGCCGAGCATATATATCGCTGCTCGCTTGAGTTTAGACTTGAGCGGCTCTTTCATCGTTGTATAATCTTGAGTTTCAACCACAAAACTAAATAAAAATCCCCTATAAAGCAAATTTTATAGGGGAAATATGTAAAGTAAACTTTACTTTCCTACTTTGGCATTGAGGCTGCGCGGACTCTGAACCAGTTGGTGTTAGCGTCTGTGGACTCCCAGAGGCGATACTCGGAGTGGTTGCCCCAGCCTGCTGGTCGGTCCTTAATCTTTGTATCCTCGTCTGTGTCGTTGTCTACATAGTTGCTAATCATTGAGTGCCAGCTCTTTATGCGTGCGATAGATGTAGTGTAGTAGAAGTGTCCATTGCTGCTGCAAAGCTCCTTGAGTGCATCAATATATATCTTCTTGTAGTCGTCAAACTGAAGAATCTTGGCAAGCAGTGGTGAAACATCGCTATTGCCCCAATTAAGCGCATCGTGACGACCAGAGTCGTTCTGAACACCGCAGTTGTGGCTTGTGCCGAGGGTGTTGTCGTAGTCGTACGGAATAAGGTAGAACTTGTAGTTTGCAGGGTCTGTAGAGTTAAAGTAGATGTAGAAGTTGTTGGTGTTGTTCCAGTAGTCATCCCACATACCCACAGCGACATTTACGGCGTACGTACGCAGAAGGAGATTGATGTCAATAGCCTGACCCAACCAGTCATGGAGCTGCTGACCCTTAAGGTCGCGCAACTGCTTCATAAAGTGCAGTAGCTGGCTCTTAGCAACACTCAAGTCGCTATTTATCTCCTCCACCTCGTACACTGGGTCATAGCTACCATCACTCTCGCCCATGCTTGCGTTCTTGTCGCGGTCGTAGTTGAGCGATGCGCCCCAGTTGCACTTCCAGAGGTTACCCTTGTGGCTACCAAACTTATCCTTGCGCATCTTGAGATAGGTGTCGTCAACGGTCTCGTTCATCTCGTAAATGCCGTAGTATGCAGGCTTAGTGTCGCCCTCTACGTGTATCCAGAGGCGGCAGTAGCAGTTTTCAATAGCTGTCCAGACACCAAAGCGGCGGAAGAGGTCGTAGCAGTAGATTTCGCGGCAATATGCTGCATCGTCCTTAAACCACTTGAGGTACATCTTGCGAATGCCGCGAATAGTATGCTCCTCATCCTTGTTGTACTTGCGGAAGTTGAACTGGAAGTGGCAGTGCTGCCAGTCGGCGTTATCCTTTACGTGGCTACCATTGCCACCCTCTGGGCGACGACGGGATGTGTTACCCTTAAGACGTACACCAGCATCGGTTACAATGTGACTCTCGCCCTTAATCTTCATATCAACATCGCAGTGGAAGTACTCCTTGGTGTTGTTGTCCTTGTCGTACTCTGAGAGCATACGATTCCACTCGTCAAGCGAGATTGTCATGCGAACCTCTGGCAGAGAACTTAGGTCAAAGACATAGCTACGCTCATCACCCCACTCAATAGGTTTGTCGTTCTCATCACCAGGGTTGTTCTCGTTGCCACCAGTGTTGTCATCGTTGTTATTATTGCCGTTGTTGTCATTCTGCTCGCCTTTGTTTGGCGTGTTATCAGCGCGGTCAATGTCGTTCTTGCTACATGAAACGGAAAAGAGTAGCAAAAGTGTTAAAATAATACGAAACATTATTTGAAGTATTGGTTTATATAATTTGTAATATATTGTTTTAACTCAGGAGATTCGCTAATATCTATATCGTCTAAAAGTCCCACCACAAAACGGGCGACACCTTGCAGATTTGCCACCTTGCATTCAAGCCTCCAAAGGCTCTCGCTTAGCTGTGTTATATGCTTCTCAGAGAGTGGATACTCCTCAAGAATAAGATTGTATGCAAGGCGACCAAGGTTCAACTTAATTGGTATTAGCTCTGCATCAGACTGTGCAATCATGCGGAAAATGTCAATAAACCCCTCCTTGTGTTGCTCCGCATGCTGCCACTCGGTCGATGTTACCTCTACAGAGCCTATACGTGCTGTTTTGAAGATTTTGCAGCGGTTATCCTCAATATCGTAGCACCATACATTGACATAGTTTGTGGTAAAAGCAAATGGCTCTACCCTGCGGTCACGAATAGAACGCGAGGATTGATAACTGTGAAAAATAACCTGCACTTTACTCTCCATAGCCTCAATGAGCGAGTGAACATTTGTTGAGTTGCGACCCTTGACAATTGTGTCGGCAAGGGTGCGGCTATCGTAGACAGAGTATAGCTTGCGCTTGAGGTTCTGCTTGAGTAGATTTGTATCGTCAATGCTCTCAATGGCGCGACGAAGAATTACAGCCTCCTCCTCGGTAAAGTGTACCAGTTGAGAGATCTCCTTAAAGTGTGGCGACTCCTTGTCAAGGCGGATGCAGCCGCGGCTCTTCTTGATAACAAAGCCCGCTTCGCGGAAGCTATCTATGTAGCGGTAGATTGTACGGCGTGACATATCAAGTCGCTCGGCAATATCATCTACCGAGTACTCAACATTTGCTGTCAGTAGCTTCATCAGGCGAAGCAGTCGTTCAAGTTTTGGCTGATCCATCGTGACAAAGATACAAAAAAATCGACATATTGCTATGCCGATACAATTTTTTCAAGTTCCTCAACCTGAAGCTTAAAGGCTTGGTCTGTCTCCATGAGATTTGTAATTGTCTTACATGAGTGGAGTACCGTTGCGTGGTTGCGACCTCCTAAGGCTGTTCCGATGGCTGTGAGTGGCACCTTGGTTAGCTGTTTTGCAAGATACATCGCTATCTGACGAGCTATAGCCACCTCGCGCGTTCTCTCTGCAGAGAGCAGTCGCTGCTTATCAACACCCATCTGCTCGCAAATGGTGTCAATAATGTGGTCAATGGTTATCTCCTTCTGGTAGAGTGAGATATAACCCTTGAGAATCTCCTTGGCTAACGAGATTGTAATCTTCTTGCCCATAAAGGAGGTGTTGGCAACAAGTGATGATATTGCACCCTCAATCTCGCGGATATTTGCCGAGATGTTGTTGGCAAGGTAGTTAATCACATCAGTTGGTATCTCAGCACCTAAGCGAGCCGCCTTGGCGTTGATAATCTTAATCTTTGTCTGGTAGTCTGGGATATGAATCTGCGCAGATAGACCCCACTTAAAGCGTGTAAGTAGTCGCTCCTCAATATCCTTTAACTCTACTGGTGGCTTATCTGAGATAAGTACAAGTTGCTTGCCAGACATCTGCAGATGGTTGAAGATGTTGAAAAAGGCATTCTGTGTACCAGGTTTGCCAGAGAGCTCCTGAATATCATCAAGAATAAGCACATCTACACCCTGATAGAAGTGGATGAAGTTTGGAATGTTCTTCTCAATAGTTGCCGCCTGGAACTGAGACTGGAACTTGCTCATAGCCACATAAAGCACCTGCAACTCTGGGTGGCGCATGCTAATCTCGTTACCGATAGCCTGCGCTACGTGAGTTTTGCCCAATCCTGAATCACCATATATATATAAAGGGTTGAATGGTGTGCTATTGCCAGGATTTACAGCTACAGCCATACTCGCAGAGCGCACAAGGCGGTTGCACTCACCCTCAATAAATGTCTCAAAGGTGTAGTTGTGGTTAAGCTGTGGATCAAACCTCGGAGCAACTTTCTGTACAATTCCTGGGATTATTAAGCCAGGATTTTGTATATTTGCAGGGTTGATACGTGTAGGAACGCTCTGAGTTGTGCTGTTAGTTGCCGACTGAATGGTCTGTTGCTCACTCTTAGGCACAGCATAACATAGACGAGTCTGACAACCAAAGCTCTGAGCAATAAGCGGGCGTAGTACATTTATATATCGCTCCTCTATCTGGTCTACAAAGGACTTGCTTGGCACACGTAGACGCAACTTCGAACCATCAAACTCAAGAGGTACGATGGGAAGAAACCATTTGGCAAACTCCTCGGCGGAGGTTTGTGCCTGTATTTGACTCAGGCAGTTTTGCCAAGCGTCTTTGTATGCGACAGTAGTAGTGAGCATATAATTGGTAATCAGTACGTTATCAATGTGAGTGGTTTGTCGTAAGAGACCTTGTAACTAAGGGCTTTATTTTGACAATGCAAAGTTGTGAATAAATTTATATTAAAAAAAACCTCTACCCTATTGTTTATTTGATTTTTTATTTTATAGAAAAGCGGCAGAAAAAAATGAAGTAAAATTTAACTCGCTGATAATGAATAATAGAAAAAATTTCACTATATTTGCATTATGAGAATTTAAGTATCAATAATACTTTTGCTATAAGAAAAACCTATATTAAAACTAAATAATAAAAAATTCTAAAATGAGTAATTTAGATCAATTAGTACAGTCAAAGGCTCAGTCGTGGCTTGATGGAGATTACGACGAGGCTACAAAGGCGCAGGTGCGTCATCTTATGGAGAACGACCACAATGAGTTGGTTGAGAGCTTCTATAAGGATCTTGAGTTTGGTACCGGTGGCTTGCGCGGTATAATGGGTGTGGGTACAAACCGTATGAATAACTACACCGTCGGCTTTGCTACACAGGGTCTTGCTAACTATCTGAAAATCAACTTCCCTGGCGAGGAGATTAAGGTCGCTATTGCGCACGACTCTCGTAATAACTCTCGCCTATTTGCTGAGCGTGTAGCTGACATCTTTGCGGCAAACGACTTTAAGGTTTACCTCTTTGATGCGTTGCGTCCAACTCCAGAGCTTAGCTTTGCTATTCGTGAGCTCGGTTGCCAGAGTGGTGTTATGGTTACCGCTTCTCACAACCCTAAGGAGTATAACGGATATAAGGCATATTGGGCAGATGGTTCACAGGTAACCTCTCCGCACGATGTTAATATTATTAAGGAGGTAGAGAAGATTACCGAGGTTAGTCAGGTACTTACTGGTGGAAATCCAGAGAATATCACAATTCTTGGTGAGGAGTTTGACAAGAAGTACCTTGCTGCTATCAAGGCTCTGTCACTCTCTCCTGAGTGTGTGGCAAATAATGCCGATTTGAAGATTGTCTACACTCCACTTCACGGTGCTGGTGTAAACCTTGTTCCTGCTTCACTGGCAAACTTCGGCTTTAAGAATGTTATTACCGTAAAGGAGCAGTGCGTTCTTGATGGCAACTTCCCTACCGTTGCCTCTCCAAACCCTGAGGAGCGTAAGACTATGCAGATGGCTATCGACCTTGCGCAGGCTGAGAATGCAGACCTCGTTCTTGCTACAGACCCAGACTCTGACCGTCTTGGCGTTGCCCTGAGAACTGGCAAGGGTGACTATGTGCTTCTTAATGGTAACCAGACCCTTGTGCTTATTATGTGCTATCAGCTGACCCGTTGGGCTGAGCTCGGTCTTATTAAGGAGGGTGACTATGTAGTAAAGACTATCGTAACCTCTATGATGCCAGATGCAGTAGCTGCTCACTATGGTGTTAAGTGCTATAACTGCCTCACTGGCTTCAAGTACATCGCAAAGATTATCCGCGAGCAGGAGGGTAAGCACACCTATATCGGTGGTGGTGAGGAGTCATTTGGCTACCTCGCAGGCTCTTATGTACGCGATAAGGATGGCGTATCAGCTTGTTCACTCGCTGCTGAAGCTGCTGCTTGGTGCCGTGATACAAAGGGTATGACACTCTATGAGTGGCTGCAGGACCTCTATGTTAAGTTCGGTTTCTACCGCGAGAGCCTTGTAAATGTTGTTCGCAAGGGTAAGGATGGCGCTGAGCAGATTCAGAATATGATGATTCAGTTCCGCGAGAACCCTCCAAAGACAATTCTCGGCTCACCAGTGGTTCAGATTTATGACTATAAGACCCTTGAGGTGCTTGATACCGTTTCAGGTGTTAAGTCGGCTATTGAGGGCATTGAGGATAAGAGCAATGTTCTTCAGTGGGTTACTGCTGATGGCACAAAGGTCTCTGTACGTCCTTCAGGTACCGAGCCAAAGATTAAGTTCTACTTCGGTGTTAAGGCTACCCTACCTTCTGTAGAGCAGTTTGACGAAGTTCAGGCAGCTCTGGATGCTAAGATGGAGGCTATTAAGGCAGAACTCAACCTGTAATTTGTTGTGAAAATACGGCACCTGCTGCCGCTAACAAAAATCCCAGCAATGGCTGTACGCTACTGTACTATCCATCGCTGGGATTTTTGCCGAGCAACAGCATCTACCGCATTTTGACAACAAATTATAGGCGGAACAGCCTCTATTAGAATGTAAAACCGAGACGAATGGTTAAGCAGTGGTCGTCGTGTTCTCGTACATTATAATATCCACTATAGTAATATCTCCATCTCCATCTTGGTATATAACCTAAATTTAGATAGCAACTATATTTGTTGCTGATTCGGTAATTTACACCAATGGTGGGATTAATATGAAGCTGGGTGCCGTCGTAGTTATAGTCATAACGAATGCCATCTTCTTCAGTAGGAACTAAAGCACCCAATGATAATGAGACAAATGGCTGCCAACGACTTTTGGGGAGTAGATAGATTCGGGCATTTGCATAAATCGGTATAGCAAGAGCTCCACCATTTATATACCATTCCAATCCTGTACCACCTCCAAGAAATAAATAGTTATTAAACCTATATCCTGCTATATACTCTAAATTAAGAAAGTACTCACCGTCATCAAGAACAGGACTTACACCTACCTCCACCGACTGCTCAAAGCCTCGTTCAATGGGAGCAAGGGTTTTCTTTGGCTCCTTTGGCTTCTTTGGCTTTTCAATGGTTGTTATTGTGGTAATTCCTTGAGCTGTTTTAAGTTGTTGTGCTGTTGCGGTAACAGTAAGTAAGCTGGCTATGGCTAAAAAAATTATCTTTTTCATACTACTTCCTCTCTTTGCGTTCATAACGGTTAGATGGTGAAGCTACAATATCGCTCTCCAAATCTCGATTCTTGACAGATAGTGCTGCTTTTACAAGCTCTGCATCCTCTTTTGTTGCAGTGCGGAAGTTGCGGTAATATGCAGGGTAGCCAGAAACAGTAATCTCAAGTCGTTTATTTACTGTTGCAACATCTATGATTGTTCCTACCAGCACATCGGCATTATGAGCCTTTGCAGCGCGTGAGAGTGCGATTTTCTTGAACTCTGCAATGTTTTCAATCACAGCTGGTGTGATAGATACATTGACAAATGCCTCTCGTTCAGTGTGAGTTACCTTATATTTGGATACCTCAAGGTCAGCCATAACAGGCGAGAGTAGCATTGACTGCTCAGGCTCAAGGATGCGCACCGACGACTCTTGATAGGCATAGGTGACAGTTGTGTTGGCATTTTGTGCTACACAGCTTGTCATAACAATTGCTACAGCAACGATAAATAACGATTTTTTCATAATTGTAAGTTTGTTTTGCGCCACCCGACCCCTATGCGGCTATAAAAACAGAAAGTGTGGAGTCGATTAGTTTATCTTTTGGAGGTTCTGGAATACCTTGCACAAATAAACAATACCCCACACCCGTATCGAGTATGGGGCAAAATGCATCCCAGACTATACAATACGAAGTGACGAGTGTGTTGCTTCCCTTGTGCAATGAAATTTTCCAGATTTCCGAAAGGGATAAAAGCTAATACACTTTCATCAATATGTAACGTCGTGTATATAACACTCACGACTCCACAAAATTAGTAAAAATAACTGCAAAAGACAACGCTCTTTTAAGAAATTGTGGGGTATGATGCAAAAAAATGTCTTCCACTGTTGGTGAAAGACAAAGTTTAGATGTATATAGCTTAAACGCTTTACTTGGATTTATATGGTCCGTGAATGGATTTGACGCGATACTCAAAATCGCTATCATCAAGCATATAGACATAGAATATTTTTCCACCTGGTTTTACGCGCAGAACGATATGTCCACCGTATCCAGTTATTTTATCTATCAACTCTCTATTTGCAGCAGCAATATCGGGGTGAATGTTAGTGGCAAAGAAGCCTTGACAGTTAGGAAGTACGCGGCTTAGTGGCTCTGGATGCGGTTTATTGGCTGCAAAGCTGTGGTTTAGTATAACCTGAGGGTCAAAATTGAACTCTTGCATCATCACCTCCCAACCGTTGTAGGCAAGGTGGTGGTGGCATTTGAAGGCGTCAAGATTGTTGTTGCCAACATAATCACGGAAATAGAATGCTGTCATATTTTGAGAGGTCCATGATACGTCACCACAAGCGATATAGTCAAAGTCGCCGTAGCTGATATGGAAGCCGCAGGATGCTGGATTTCCGCCTCTGCGAGCTTTGCCACCAATGAGCATGCCGTTACCATTGCTATCTTTACCCCACACAAAACCATTAGCGCAGATGTTGAAAACAGAGAAATTCTTGTACTTCTTAGCTCTGTTGAGTAGTACAATCTGCTCCTTGCCTGGAGTGAAACGCTCGGCAGTAAATTTACCCTCCTTAACGCCCCAAGTGACAAATGTTGCCCAATCTTTTGAGAGCTGTCCCTCCATCTTTGGGGTTACCTCATCCTCGGTATATGTTGGATAGGCGCGGTCAAGTATGTGTTTGTATGGAACATAGTCATAAAGTGCCAAAAGTCCCGACTTACGATAACCTACAGGGGATTTTCCGCTTACCATTTTGGTGCTACCAATATGGTCGGTGTGGAAGTGCGATGGAGAGCAGTAGTCAATATCTGTTCTACCTGCAGGTAGGAAGTGCTTGATGTATTCAGCGTATGTAATAGTTGGAAGCGTTTGCTCATTTGGTCGTTGTGCAACTCCAATTTTACCCTTTGAAATCTCTCCAGCATCAACCAGTAGTGTTGTTCCGTCAGGAAGTATGTAGAAGCAGCATTCACCACGACCGCTGTTGATAAAGTGTATATCTAAATAGCCCTCACTCCATGCGGGCATAGTTTTGCCAATCTTGGCATTGAGTGCATTACCTCCGCTACATGGTAAGCTGAACAGTGCAAATACTGATATGAGAAATAGAACTCTTTTCATAGTTGTAGTTTATTATTTAGAGTGGTAAGGACCACTGATGAATTTGACATTGTACTCTAAATTGCTATCATCAAGTATGTAGACATAGAAGCTATTGCCTCCAGGGGTTACTCTGAGGACAATGTGACCATTGTATGCGGTCATTCTGTCAATCAGCTTGTTTGCCTTAACCTCCGGGTCTTCAAAAATATCTGGGTGGATATTGGTCGCAAAGAAGCTCGTAATTGTAGGGAGTACATGCTTAAGTTTCTCAACATTAGGCTTGTTGTTTGTAAAGCAGTGGTCTAATACTACGCGCGGGTCAAAGTTGCACTTCTGCATCTGTGAACCCCAGCTATTGCCTGCAAGGTGGTGATGGCACTTAAAGGCGTCAAGATTTCCATTGCCAATAAAGTCGCGGAAGTAGTATGCTACTAAATTTTGAGGAGAACCTACCAAGTCGCCACAAGCAATATAGTCAAAGTTGCCATACTTGATATGGAAGCCGCAGGATGAAGAGTTACCTCCACTCTTTGGCTTTGAACCTCTTAGTCGCTGATTACCCTCGCTATCTTTACCCCACACAAAACCATTGGCGCAGATGTTGAAAATTGAAAAATTGCTATACTTCTCAGGGCTGGTGAGCATTACAATCTGCTCCTTTCCTGGTGTGAATCGCTCGGCTGTAAACTTACCCTCCTTAACGCCCCAAGTGACAAAGGTTGCCCAATCCCCAGCGAGCTGACCGCTCAACGGCGCAGTTACGTCATCCTCAGTGTATGTTGGATAGGCACGGTCAAGGATGTGGTTGTATGGAACTATATCAAATAGCGCCAAAAGTCCCGATTTGCGATAACCAGCCTCTGCCGTTTCGGTTACAGCATCGCTACTGCCGATATGGTCTGTATGAAAGTGTGATGGGGAGCAGTAATCTATCGCAGTTTTACCCATAGGCAGGAAGTGCTTGATATATTCTGCATAGACTTTATATGGTCTAATAAGGGCATTTGGGCGCTGAGCAACTGTAATATCGCTATCAACAACCTCTCCAGCATCTACAAGTAAGGTTGTTCCATCAGGAAGGATGTAGAAACAACACTCTCCACGAGCACTGTTGATAAGGTGGATGTCAAGATGTCCTTCGCTCCATGCAGGAAGGGTCTTACCGAAGGTGGGGGTTGTGCTGTTATTTGGCTGCAGGTTTGTCTTTGTACTATTGCTGCAGGTAGTACATAGCAATACTATTGCCATGAACGACATAATGGTCTGTTTCATATTTTTTGGTTTTTAGGTGTTGCAAATATAGGGATTCTAAAACAAAAAAGCAAATTATTCAAACGCTACAAACATATCCTCAAAGTTGAAGATAGCCTTCTTGAATTGCTTCAACAGACCCATACCAAGGCGTCCGTCGCGTGTTGAAGATACTGTGCCATTTGCAGGGACCGTCGCCGCTATTTCTTTGAAGTCAGCAGAAGCGTTGCCGATTGTCAATTTGTATTCGGGAACTTTTACAATCTGATTCTGAACTATGCCACCATGTCCCCATGTGCGCTGAGTCTCTACAGGAAGTGCCGCTGTTATTTCTGTGTTCTTGCTAAACCAAAAATCCGATAGATTGTCTCCACTGGCTCCAGTGTCAAGTATGAATGTATATCTGTTTCCATTGGCATCAGAGGCTTCAACAACTGGAATATTAACCTCAAGAATAATATTCCTTCCATAGCGCGGAAGAGTTTTCTGCGCTGGAATAGTCAGAACCATTGTAGAAAGGTCAATCTGAATCTCTCCAGCTCTTTTGATGAAGTCCATACCGAGCACAGCATCTACTTTGAGAGGGTCATCATCAGAGGGATTATCACTAACAAATGCAATGATATTCTTGAGTGATATAGGGCCTACATTCATATTCTCAATGAAGGCTCTCTGTCCATATCCACCAGTTGATTCGCCACCACCAACAAATACAGAATCACCGATAATCTTTGCTCCGATATCTTTTGCCAAGTCTTGGGATATCATCGTAAATGAGGCTCCAGTATCAAGAATGAAATCATATTTCTTGCCATTGATTACTACTGGAATCCACATTAATCCCGACTTCTCTGTTAGTGTAATATTGACATCTTCCGCAGGCTTTTCAAGGATTGGAGCTGGATATTCTCTGATAGTCTCATAGTATGCAAGGAGTTCAGACAATCCAGTTCCCTCCAAAGAACCAGTTGCAGCCTTTACAGCATCAGCGATAGCCTTTACCATATCAGCTGCCACTGCATAGTTTCCCTCATATCCTTCCACCATAGCTCCCATTACTGTCATGTTGCAGACATTCTCAAAGCCAAGTTCAGCCTGGTACTCGGCAATAAGCCTCTGAAGTTTCTCTCGTAGCTCTGCCGGACGGTTGAAGTTGGATGCAAGCATAACCTCGGCCATCTGCTTGAGCATTGGCGTCTCTATATCAGCCGCGATAGCAGGATATACCCTTTCAAGTTCAAACCAGTTGCTTGTATTGAGAAGCTCTCCAACTCTCTTATCTGCTTGATGACCGAAGACAACAGATGAAGATAATAGTATAGTAGAAAAGATTGTTAAGAATCGTTTCATAGTAAAATATCAATTTTTCTATACAAATATAGCATATTTTACTGTGAAATACTATTTTGTGTGAAAATAAATATTATAGAATAACGAGGTCACTGAAAAATATACTTTTTCAGTGACCTCCGCAGAGATTTGCTTTATATATAAATAGGTATAACCGCCACTATACGCAACCTTGCGCCATCATTGCCTCGGCAACCTTCATAAAGCCGCCGATATTTGCACCCTTTACGTAGTTGATATAACCATCCTCCTCTTTGCCGTATTTGGTACATACCTCGTGGATGTTCTGCATAATAGAGTGCAACTTCTCATCAACCTCCTCGGCTGTCCACTTTATGCGCATAGAGTTCTGTGACATCTCAAGACCTGAAGTGGCTACACCTCCAGCATTTGATGCTTTGCCAGGAGCATAGAGGAGCTTGTTGCTAATAAATACCTCAATAGCCTCTGGTGTAGATGGCATATTGGCACCCTCAGCAACGCAGAAGCAACCATTCTCTACAAGAGTTTGAGCCTCCTCTCCATTCAGCTCGTTCTGTGTTGCGCATGGTAGAGCAATATCGCACTTTACACCCCATGGGCGCTCTCCTGCAAAGTATTGAGCTGTTGGATACTTATTGGCATACTCTCTAATTCTGCCACGATAGACATTCTTTAGCAGTTTAACATACTGAATCTTCTCCTCAGTAAATCCCTCTGGGTCGTAAATGTAACCAGATGAGTCAGAGAGTGTTACAACCTTAGCTCCGAGTCGCATAGCCTTCTCGGCAGCGTGCTGTGCAACATTTCCAGAACCAGACACACAGACTGTTTTGCCCTCAAATGTCTCGCCTCGTGTTGCAAGCATCTGTTGAGTAAAGTAACAAAGTCCATATCCAGTAGCCTCTGGACGAAGCAGCGAGCCTCCCCAGCCAAGACCTTTACCTGTAAATGTACCAGTAAACTCGTCGCGAAGACGCTTGTACTGACCAAACATATATCCAATCTCACGACCACCAACGCCAATATCGCCCGCAGGAACATCTGTGTTATGACCAATATGGCGATAAAGCTCAGTCATAAATGATTGGCAGAAGCGCATAACCTCATTGTCTGAGCGACCCTTTGGATTAAAATCAGAGCCACCTTTGCCACCACCCATAGGTAGAGTTGTGAGGCTGTTTTTGAAGGTCTGCTCAAAGGCGAGGAACTTCATAATGCTCAGATTTACAGAGGCGTGGAAACGAATACCGCCCTTGTATGGACCAAGTGCACTATTCATCTGTACACGGAAGCCTCGGTTAATCTCAATCTCTCCACGGTCATTGAGCCACGGCACACGGAAGATAATTACACGCTCAGGCTCTGCAATACGCTCCAAAATTTTGAGTTGTTGTAATGCTGGGTCTGCAACAATGTACGGAGCAAGTGACTCCGCTACCTCACGTACAGCCTGATGAAACTCTGGCTCATTTGGGTTTCTGGCGATGATTTGCGCCATGAAACTCTCAACATACTCTTTTGCTTGTCTCTCCATAACTAACCAAAATTTTACGCTACAAAAATACTATTTTTTACCGTTTGTTGTACCGCTGCTTTATAATTTTATCCACATTTTATTGACTGCATGCTATTTTATTGCATTTAGTCGCCATATAGTACCCTCAATAAAGCTAACCCAGAGGTTACCATCCGCCCCTATGCATAGGTCGTTTGCCGCAGAGCCTGCAAATTTGCCGACGCTGAGCAGCTCTCCGCTACTGCTTACAGCTGCAATCTTACCGCGTCGATTTGCCATATATATCACCCCATGGTGGGTTATAAGTGGGCAGAAACTGTGGTCATAACCCCAGTGTACATCTGTACACCAAAGCTCACTATAGTGGTCTGCATCCATTGGTACTGCAATCATCTCGCCATCCATTGTCTTGGCATAGAATATTTTACCATCGCTACTTAAACCACTACTTTCACGAACTTTGCGAGCCTTAACTCTCCAAATCTCTTTGCCAGTGGCGAGTTCCAAACAGGTAATGTATCTATCTGGTGCTACGACCATTACCCTACCTTGGGCTACTCGTGCTATTGAGTGACCTGGGGAGAGAAGGGTGTTTTTAGAGCCATTGCTCCATCTCCACAACTCTCTTCCGCTGTGAGAATCAAGGCAATAGAGGTGACAGTCCCATGCACCGAATACTACCCTGTTATCTGTTACCGTTGGTCGGGCTTGTGGATGACCATACCCGTATTTATAGCTCCAGAGGGTTTTACCCGTTGTGCAGTCAATCTTATACATTGTGCCGAGTGTACCTATATATAAATAGCCATCAGCCACCGCTCCATTACCAATAAAAGTGTTGCCATCTTTGTTGCGCCATACGGTTTTTCCACTGCTCAAATCAAGGGCGACAATGCCTTGACTAAGCGTTGCAACGATAATTGTATTACCCGTAATCGTTGGTGTTGAATATATCGGCTCCTTAAATTTGTGACACCATATAAGTTGTTTGCTATCAATATTATACGCCTTTAATTCACCTGCAGAGTTGCCATAGTACAGAGTATTTCCGACTGTTTGTGCTGCGGTGTATATCTCGGCATTGTCACAGATAACTCTCTGAGCGATAAAGCCACCAAAGTCAATCTGCTCTGGTTGTGGATCGGCTTTAATTCTCTCTATAGTACTATCCTTGACCTGACGAATTGAATATTGGTGCTCTGGTTGCTTACCGATAAGTTTCTCGGCAATATGGATTGAGTCGCCTGCAAATGTTAGCACAGTATATCCATAGCTCCGCTCTTTGCCGTTTGGTAGCATTAAACTACGCCCAACAATGCCTGGCAGTGAGTCAAAGTTCATCAATCGCGGCTTATGGTAATGTCCACATAGTGAGGCTGTTACACCGTATCGTTTCAAAAGCGATATAACCTCAGTGCGATTTGTAATATCATTATTTAGTGGGTAGTGGCACACAGCGACAACTCGTCCACGCTCACTACCACCTCTTAGTTGGCTCTCAATCCATGATAGTCGCCTACTATCTTGCACCGTTCCGTCTGCCATCTTGATATATGGACCTGCGGGGAAGGCTACAAAGGTGTACTCCCCTACTTTGGCGGTTGTGCAGCCGTTGTGCCCCCAAAGTCTTTTGAAATCTCTGCCACCACTCTCGCTCCATGTGGTTTCATGATTGCCGTGGGTGGCTATCTGGCGATGTTTAATGCGGCGCAGGTGGTTGTATGCTTGCTGTAGCTCAGAAAAACTGCCACGATTTGTCAAATCGCCTGCGGTGATAACAAGGTCATACTCCTCGCTGTTAATGTCATCAATAAGAGCGGGCATAATCTTGTCGTTTTCGTTGTCTGGCGAAATGTGCAGGTCGGCAAGAAGAGCTACTTTTATAACCCTATTGCTGGCATAAGCCGCAGAGAAACATAATATTGCGACAATTATTAAAACTACTCGTTTCACAGCATCATCCCTTTGCGATGTTCAATAATATCCCCTGGTTGGCAATCCAAAGCCTCACAAATGGCATCAAGTGTGGAAAATCTTACAGCGCGAGCCTTGCCGGTCTTAATCTTGGAGAGATTGACAATAGAGATTCCAACCCTTTCGGATAACTCTGAGAGGGTCATCTTGCGACGGGCAAGTATGGTGTCAAGGTTGATAATTATTGCCATCTACTTTACTCGGATAAGGTTAATGCCGTCGCGGATAGGTAGAATTACATTCTCAACGCGAGGGTCTGAGATTATAAGATTGTTGAAGTCAATAATTGCTTGTGTCTGCTTATCACCCTTAGCTACAGGTTCTACAACCTTACCGTACCAGAGAATGTTATCGGCAAGAATCCAACTGCCACTATGAACTAAGTTGTTGTCAAAGAGCATATTGTAATATGCAGAGTACTCGCGCTTATCGCCATCAATAAATACCATATCGTAACTCTTTGCTAATCTTGGAGCTATCTCAAGAGCGGAGCCAATGTGCAACTTTACTCGCTCTGAGTACGCTGAGCGGTCAAAGAAGCTCTGGATTAGCTCCTCTAACTCATCATCAACCTCGCAGGTGTCAATTACTCCATCTTCTGGCAATCCTGCAGCCATACTAAGGGCTGAGTAGCCTGTAAATGTGCCGATCTCAAGGATCGCTTTGGGTTGAATCATACGGACAAGCATCTCAAGCAGTTTGCCCTGAATATGTCCAGAAATCATGCGCGGATTGAGTACGCGCAAATAGGTTTCACGCTCAAGTTCGTGAAGTAGTGCTGCCTCAGCAGTAGAGTGGCTCTCAATATACTCTTCTAATGAAATCATCGGTAGATAAGTGTTGAGTTGTTGGTGAATACTTCATTTGCCACCTCAAGAATCTGGGCAGCCGTAACAGCTTCAATCTTCTTAAACGCCTCGTCAAGGGTATCAACCTCGCCATGAACAAGCATGCTACGTCCTATGCCGAGCATATACCCCTCGCTTCCCTCTGTGGAGATGGTCATCTGGGCAATATACTGTCGTTTTGCCATAGATAGCTGGCGAGAGGTGAGTCTGTCACTCTGTAGTTTGTGTAGTTCGTTGTCAATAATTTCACGACAAAGGTCTGCATTGCAATGCTCTGAGCTAAAGTAGATAAGCGCCATTCCAGCATCAGAATATGGGGTGTAGCTCGCCTCAATGTTGTAGGACAAACCCTTGCGCTCGCGTACGCTGACATTTAGGCGCGAGTTGGCACATGGACCACCTAAAATATTGATTAACAACGATAATGGCAGACGCTTATCCTCGGCAATGCTGTAGGCGCGGTTGCCGATAATACAGTGTGCCTGATGTGTATGCTTAGTCACCTCACGCTCAAATGGGGTGTGCGCTTTGGGAGCAATGCGTGAGTAGCTGCGCTTAGTTGCCTTCTGTGAGGCGAAGTAACGAGTGGCAATCTGCTCAATGCGAGCTGGCGAAATAGCTCCTATAGATGCAAAGACCATCTGGTCGGTGGTGTGCGTGCGCTCTACAAAACGGTGTATTGCTTGGCTATTGTGTCGTAGAAGGTCTACTTTGCGACCTAAGATGTTATGACCTAACTCCGACCCCTCAAAAATCATATCCTCAAAGGTGTCGTATATCATATCCATCGGTGAATCCTTGTAGGTATTTATCTCATCTACAATAACTTCACGCTCCTTGTCAAGCTCTTTGTCGGGAAAGGTGGAGTGAAAAACAACATCGGATATAAGCTCCGCAGCCTTAGCAAAGTCGCTGCGCAAGACCGTTGCGTGGACTGTCGTATCCTCCTTAGTGGTAAAGGCATTTAGCTCACCACCGAGATTCTCAAGGCGGCAGTTTACCTGATATGCTTTGCGATGCTCAGTGCCCTTAAATAGACCATGCTCAGTAAAGTGGGCAATGCCATACTCACCACGTTGCTCGTCACGACTACCCGCTCCAACAATTAGCGCACAACGAGCTACGCCACTGCGAATATTGCGGTGTATGCCCTTAATGCCATTGGGAAGTGTATAGGTGTAAAATTCCTCTTTTATCATTTTATGTGTTGCTTCAAATAATTGGCTGTATAGCTTGATTTACAAGATAATAACTCCTCTGGTGTGCCTTCAAATACTACCTCACCACCCATATCTCCAGCCTCTGGTCCTAAGTCAATAACATGATCAGCACACTTAATAACATCCATATTGTGTTCAACAATAACCACAGTGTGACCATTGTTTACAAGTGCATCAAAAGCCTTTAGCAGTCGCTTAATATCGTGGAAGTGCAGACCTGTAGTAGGTTCATCAAAGATGAAGAGTATGCCACTATTGCCACTATCCTTTGTGAGGAACGAGGCGAGCTTAACTCGCTGACTTTCACCGCCGGAGAGCGTTGAGGAACTCTGCCCTAACTTAACATACCCCAGTCCCACCTCCTCTAAAGGTCGTAGGCGTTCAACAATGCGGCGGCAGGTGTTATTGCTCTGGCTCTCCGCGCCAAAGAACTCAATAGCTTCATCAATGCTCATATCCAGCACATCGCATATATCCTTGCCGCGATACTTGATGTCAAGAATCTCCTGCTTGAAGCGTCTTCCGTCGCAAGCATCGCACGTAAGGACAACATCTGCCATAAACTGCATGCCAATCTTGATAGTTCCCTCGCCCTGGCACTGCTCACAGCGTCCTCCAACCATGTTAAACGAGAAGTTAGACGGCTGAATATTGGTGCGCTTGGCGTATGGTTGGTCGGCATAGAGTCGGCGAATCTCGTCGTACGCCTTAATATATGTCACAGGGTTTGAGCGTGACGACTTGCCGATAGGATTTTGATCTATCAGCTCAACACCTTTGAGCATCTTAATATCACCACTCAGGGAGTCATAATCTCCAGGTCGGTCACCCGTCTCATGGATTGTTCTGCGCAGAGCTGGGTAGAGTATACTCTTGACAAGTGAACTCTTACCAGAGCCAGAGACTCCAGTGATGCAGGTCATAGCGCCTAAAGGTATCTTGACAGTGATATTCTTTAGGTTGTTTACCCTCGCCCCATGGATAGCGATGTAGTTACGCCATGGTCGCACATACTTAGGCATCTCAATAGTACGCCTGCCACACAGATAGTCAGCTGTAAGGCTTCGCTCGGCATTGCAAAGTTTACTATACTCACCAGCATAGACAACTTCGCCGCCATGCTCACCGGCTTCTGGACCTATATCTACAATATAGTCTGCTGCGCGGATAATCTCCTCCTCATGCTCAACGACGATAACTGTATTGCCAAGGTCGCGCAGTTGCTTAAGCACCTTTATTAGGCGTGCCGTATCGCGTGGATGTAGTCCGATGCTCGGCTCGTCAAGGATGTATAGTGAGCCAGTAAGATTGCTGCCTAATGATGTTGAGAGGTTAATTCGCTGACTCTCACCACCTGAGAGTGTGGAACTTAGACGGTCAAGGGTGAGGTATCCTAATCCAACATCGCTTAGATATAGCAGACGGTTGTAAATCTCTTTGAGCACTCGCTCAGCAGTGGCGCTATCGTGCTCATCAAGGGTTAAATTGTCAAAAAACTCTATCAGACTGTCGATGTTCATAGCCGACAACTCGGCAATATTTCGCCCGCCAACCTTGACATATAGCGCCTCTGGGCGTAACCTCGCACCATTGCATGCAGGACAGAGGGTCTTGCCAGTATAGCGTGCCTTGAGGATGCTAAATTGGGTCTTGTGCTTTTTCTTCTCGCGCTCAAGATAGTCAAAGAAGTAGTTTAATCCCTCAAAGTACTCATTACCTGTCCAGAGTAGGCGACGCTGCTCCTCGGTTAGTTGATAGTATGGCGTATGTATCGGAAAATCAAACTTATAGGCGTTCTGCACAAGTTTATTGCGGAAACGGCTCATGCTATCACCTCGCCAGCATGCAATGGCGTTATCAAAGATGGTTTTGCTCTTGTCAGGCACAACCAAATCCTCGTCAATGCCCGTAACGCGACCAAAGCCCTCGCATACAGGGCAAGCACCAAGAGGATTATTAAAACCAAAAAGATGCTCCGATGGGTGCTCAAACTCAATGCCGTCTGTGGTCATAAGAGCTGAAAACTCGGTGATATTCTGCTCATGGATAACCACGCAACTATGTGTGCCATAGCCAAATGCGCCAGATACGGACTCTCGCATACGGTTTAGTGTATCGTCATCATCTGCAACCTTAAGTCTATCTACCACTACATATATGCCATCGGTTGAGGTGTTTGAATCAATGGTTGGCATAAATTGCTCAAGAGTGAGGGTCTTGCCGTCAATATATAGGCGTTGTATGCCATCGGCAAATAGTTGAACTAACTTGTCAATAAGGCTCTGCCCAGGCTTTGTGCGCAGAGGTACGGCAACAATTACCCTCTCGCCCGTTCCAAGAGATAGGATATGCTGAACAACATCGTCTGTAGTGTAGCACTTCACCTCCATGCCAGAGATTGGCGAGTAGGTGTGACCAATGCGCGAGAATAGCAGACGTAGGTAGTCGTAAATCTCAGTTGTTGTACCCACTGTAGAGCGGGGATTGCGAGAGCTGACCTTCTGTTCAATAGCTACTGCAGGGGCTATGCCAGTTATAATATCAACCTCAGGCTTGCTCATACGTCCTAAAAATTGACGAGCATAAGAGGATAGCGACTCAACATAGCGACGTTGTCCCTCAGCAAAGATAGTGTCAAAGGCGAGCGTACTCTTTCCAGAGCCACTAAGACCTGTGACTACCACAAGGGTGTTATGAGGAATCTCAAGTTCTATATTCTTGAGATTATGCACTTTAGCGCCCTTTATATAAATTGATTTATAGCTCATTTGTAGAACCTTCCATAATAACTTCTATAGTTGCACCGCTAACCTTACTCAGCTTGCCGAGTAGCATCTGAGCCTTACTCTGGCGAATGGCGAGGGTGACAGTGCAGAGGTTGTCAAAGGTCTGCTCAACGACCTTCGGACTCTCATCCTTAATGATGCGCATAACATCATTCATAACCATATATGAAAAATCTACGCGCACCACTGTATCTACCGTACGCTCAACCACATCGGCAACATCAAGCACATCGGCAGCAGCTTCGCGGTATGCCTGAATGAGTCCCGACACGCCTAACTTAGTACCACCAAAATAGCGCACAACAACTACAAGGCAGTCGGTAATATCTTTAGAGATTAGCTGACCGAGTATCGGCTTGCCTGCTGTGCCAGATGGCTCTCCGTCATCATTTGCGCGGAAGTGCTCTCCATGCGCTCCGAGTCGCCAAGCATAACAGTGGTGAGTTGCATCGTAATATTGCTTATGCAGCGCGTCAAGGATATCCTTAATTTGCTCCTCAGAGGTGACAGGATAGGCGTAAGAGAGGAATTTGCTGCTCCTCTCTCGCATAGCGCACTCTGCTGGTGCTGAGATAGTTAGATAGCTGTCCTTTAGCTCCTCCATTAGCGTATCTTTCTGAACATACGGTTCCAACGAATACCCTCCTCGCCAGTTGAGAAGGCGATAAATGATGCCTTACCAACAATGTGGTCCTCTGGTACAAAGCCCCAGAAGCGGCTGTCGGCAGAGTTGTGGCGATTGTCGCCCATCATCCAGTAGTAGTCCATCGCAAATGTATAACTATCTGCTGGAGTGCCGTCAATAAGTATCTGACCATCCTTAACCTCAAGGTTGTGACCCTCGTACTGCTCAATAATTCGGCGGTAGAGTGGCAGATTCTCTGTAGTAAGGGCGATAGTTGTCCCCTTTTGTGGAACCCAGAGCTCGCCAAAGTTATCCTGAGTCCAACTGTAGCTCTTGCTGTTTGGAAAGAACTCAAGACCTGCTGTGGTGTTGTCATAGAGGGTAACGGACTCAACAATAGCCATCTTCTCCACAACCTTAGCCTCCTCGGCGGTCATCGTAAGGTAGTAGTATGGCATATTGCCACCCCACTCGCGCACACCAACCTTGCGCATCGCATAATCTGTTAGTGGTGCTGTAGTCTGCACAAAGTAGATATGCTGCTCTGTGTCAGGAATCTGAGCCTCTACTCCATTGATTGTAAGGCGTGTACCCTCAATCTTGATTTTGTCGCCAGGCAGAGCTACGCAGCGCTTGATATAGTTCTCGCGCTTGTCTACTGGGTGGACATTTACGTTGTAATCCTCATAGAGGCGAGCACGACCCTCCCTCTCTCCGTAGGTAGACTGGTAGCTACGCAAAACGTCGTAGTAGCTAACCCCAGGGGTAGGTCGTAAACGTTTGGTTATAAGTACTGTATCTCCTTCAGGGTAGTTGAATACTACCACATCGCCACGCTTAATCTTTTTAATACCCTTCAGTCGGTGATAATCCCACTGGATAGCATCGCAGTAGGACTTAGTATTCTCGGTGAAGGGCATGGTGTTAAAGACAAACGGCATTGAGATAGGCGTATTTGGCACTTGCGGACCGTAGGCAATTTTGCTCACATAGATGTAGTCGCCAATAAGGATTGTCTTCTCCATAGAGGATGTCGGCACCTTATAAAGCTGAAAGACGAACAGATGCAACAGCGTAGCGGCAACAGTTGCCCACAAAATAGCATCAATCCAGCCCCAAATGCTCTTGTAGAGCGGTGAACGGGCGCATAGCTCGTCATTGTAGTGCCATACATATTTATAGAATAGGCGCGAAATGTAGAGGTCATAGATGAGCGGCAAGCCTAAAAGCATCCATAAATTTCCCGTCCAAACTACCGTCAGCAGGGTGTAAATTACCGCTACCACGCCAAACTTAAACCACTTATTTTTCAGTAACTGCTTCATAGTCTACTCCTTAAATAGGTCATCCATTGTAAACACGCCCCTCTTGCCACAGATAAACTCTGCTGCAATAACCGCACCCGTAGCAAGCGCACTGCGGGACTTAAGGGTATGCTTAACCTCCAAAATATCATCCTCAGACTCATATCGTACAGTGTGTGTGCCTGGTACACTGCCCTCACGAAGAGAGACAATCTCAATGCTATCTGCCTCGTGGTGGCTCTGCTCCCCCTTCTGAGGCTCTATGCAGTGCCAAGAGGTTTTGCGGTCAAGGCGGGCGATAACATCTGTAGCCAAAGTAATCGCTGTACCACTCGGAGCATCCTTCTTCTGAGTGTGGTGAATCTCCTCAATATCAACGTCATAGACACTGTAAGGATTCATCAGCTCAGCAAGGCGACGGTTGATGCGAAAGGCGATATTTACACCAAGCGAGTAGTTAGAGCTGTACATCATTGTACCGTTAAGCTCGCGGCATAAGTTCTGCACCTCTGGTAGACGCTCAATCCAGCCCGTTGTGCCACTAACCACTGCTACACCAGCATTAAGACAGGTTGTGATGTTGGAATATGCCGTTGCGGGAGTTGTAAACTCAATGGCAACATCAATGCCAGCAAGAGTTTTAGGGTTAAGATCCTCTGTGTTGTTGTAATCAATAATCAGAGCCACATTGTGTCCCCTCTGCAGGAGGATTCGTTCAATTTCGTGACCCATCTTTCCGTATCCAATAATTGCTACATTCATAATCTCTTTGTTTGAAAAAACAAAGGTAGTAACTTTTTGGCGTTTTAGCAAATCTCTCCATTGTTGGTTCTTTTTGTGACTTTTGTTGGCGGTGTGTATTTGCAATTTTTGTAGATTTTGCCTACCTTTGCACCAAATGCGATTGTCTGAATTGAAAACTGGTCAGACCGCTACGGTGGTCAAGGTGTTGGGTCATGGAGGCTTCCGTCGCCGAATTATGGAGATGGGCTTTGTGCGTGGTTCGGCAGTGACCGTTGTGCTTAATGCTCCGTTGCGCGACCCTATTGAGTATCAGATACTTGGCTATAATATCTCCCTCAGACGTAGTGAGGCGCAGATGATTGTGGTTATAACCGAAGCGGAGGCTATTGAGCGCCTAAAGGCTCAGACGGCTGAGGTGAAGAGTGAGATTGATTTGGAGCATGAGGTAGAGAGCATTATCACCAAGCGCAAAAGACACATCAATGTAGCTCTTATAGGCAATCCAAATAGCGGCAAAACCTCGCTTTTTAATCGTATTGTCGGTGCACATGAACATGTGGGTAACTATAGTGGAGTTACGGTGGATGCTAAGGCTGGTAAGTACCACTATCGGGACTATGAATTTCACATAACAGACCTGCCTGGCACATACGCTCTATCGGCATACTCTCCAGAGGAACGCTATGTGCGTAAGCATCTGATTGACAGCACTCCAGACGTGATACTTAATGTAGTTTGTTCCTCAAATTTACAGCGTAATCTATATCTGACAACTGAGCTTATTGACATGAGTCAGAATGTTGTTGTTGCGCTCAATATGTACGATGAACTGGAGAATTCGGGGGATACGCTGGACTATGCACTATTAGGTCGGCTTATGGGAGTTCCGATGATACCTGTTGTCTCTCGTACGGGGCGAGGTGTTGAGGAGGTTCTGGATACAATTATATCCGTATATGAGGACTCTGAGCCGCGTTCTCGCCATATCCATATCAACCAAGGCATTGTAGAGCAGAGCGTTGTGGAGTTGAACACAGTCCTCAAGGCATCAAGGGAGGTGCTACCAAAGGCATTTCCACCGCGATATTATGCTATGAAATTACTTGAGGGTGATAGCGAAGTGGTGGGTATGCTCAAGGATTTACCGCAGTTTAATAGCTGGATGGAGGTGGTAAGGCGTGAGCAGGAGCATCTCGCCTCCGACCTTGATAGTAGTGAGGATATTGAGACTACATTTGCAAACCAGAAGTATGGTTTTATCTCTGGTGCATTGCGTGAAACATACCATCGCCAGGGAGATAATAGGCGTGATATGTCCTACTATATAGATGAGATTGTGACCCATAAGATTTGGGGCTACCCTATCTTCTTGCTCATTATGTGGGCGATGTTCTACTGTACGTTTAGCTTGGGTGCCTACCCTCAGCATTGGCTTGAGATGGCAGTCTCGCTACTTGCGGATGGTCTGAATGCTATCTTGCCAAGTGGAGTGGTTAAAGATCTTATTGTTGATGGTGTTGTTGGCGGTGTAGGTAGTGTGATTGTCTTCTTGCCCAATATTGTGATATTGTATCTGTTTATCTCCTTTATGGAGGATTCGGGTTATCTTGCTCGCGCGGCGTTTATAATGGATAAACTGATGCACAAGATGGGTCTGCATGGCAAGTCCTTTATCCCTCTGGTGATGGGCTTTGGCTGTAATGTGCCAGCTGTGATGGCGACGCGTACTATTGAAAGCCGCAGCTCACGACTTATTACGGCGCTCATTATTCCGTTTATGTCGTGCAGTGCGCGACTACCTATATATATACTCTTCTTGGGAGTCTTCTTTGGTGCGGGGTCGGGAACGTTGCTCTTTGCACTCTACCTGCTTGGAATCCTTGTTGCTATGGTTACTGCACGTATAATGCGCCGCATTAAGGGTAATGAGGATGAAACGCCATTCGTTATGGAACTACCACCCTATCGAGTGCCAACATTAAGGGCTACGCTGTCGCACATGTGGGAGAAGTGTGCTCAGTATCTGCGTAAAATGGGCGGTCTGATACTTGCTGCATCTATTGTAGTTTGGTTCTTGACCTACTTCCCACTGCAGAGTGAGGGTCAGAGCAAGCAGGAACACTATGAGAACTCTTATATTGGTCGTATAGGCAAGGCTTGTGAGCCAGTTTTTCGCCCGTTAGGAATGAATTGGAAGAGTAGTGTTGCAGTTGTAACGGGTATTCCTGCTAAGGAGATTATGCTTAGTACTATAGGCGTACTATATACCGATAACCAAGCGGGGGAACTCTCTGAGGCTGAGGTTGATAGCACGCTGCATCAACGTCTTGTTAGCAGTGGTGACTTTTCTCGTGCCTCGGTGCTTGCTCTGCTTGTCTTTACGCTGCTATATTTCCCATGTCTTGCCACTTTGGCAGCTATCAGCGCAGAGTATGGTAAACGGTGGGCACTCGCCTCGGTTGTCTACTCAAGTGTGGTGGCATGGGTGCTCGCATTCTTGACCTATAATATTGCTAAGTTACTATGATTGAGGTGGTTGCTGTGATTGTTATCACACTTGTTGCGCTGGCGTTTATTGCAAGATATGTATATCGCCAACTAACTAATCCTTGTCGTGGTTGCTCTGGCAAGAGCTGTGATGGCTGTCACCACAAACGTTAGAGATATACTCTACATATCGCTTTGTGATAATATCCCAGGTGAAATTCTGCTCTATTCGCTGGCGGTTTTGCTCTTTTATCTGCGATAATGTGTCGCTGTTGTTGATTGTGTACTCAATCTTCTCTGCTAACGAATCTATATCCTCGGCAGTTACCCATATTCCATTATCGCCTAAGCCCTCTTTGTTTGATGGGATGTCAGAAGCTATGCATATTGACCCATAACTCATTGCCTCTAAGAGCGTTATAGCCAATCCTTCAATGGTAGACGGAATACAGAATGCAGTGTTGTGACGTAAGAGGGTGTTCTTATCTGCTCCATATACCGCGCCAGTGAAAATTATGTTTTTATCGCCAGCAGCAAGGTGGTGTAGATGCTCTACATACTCAGGCTGCGGGTCATTACTACCAGCTATAACAAGTTTATATCCAGCAGTTGAGGCTTTACGGAACGCTTTGATAAGATAGTCGGGGTTTTTGTCTTGCACAAGCCTTCCTAAGTATAGAAAATAACGACCTCGCTCCAATTCGTAACGCGACAAGATGTCACTATCAGCTTCGTTCTCCTTTGGCATATTGACCGCTGTGGGGATTGTTACGCAGTGGCGAGAGTAGTGAGTTGCAAAGTAGAGCCGCTGCTCATCGCTGACAACTAAGATGTTCTTGTGTATCTTGGCGGTAAACCACTCCATAAAGTGCATTATCTTCTGCTGGAATGGAGTATATTTTGTTCGCTTCCACTCATGTCCGTGACCCTCAAGAAGAGCCTTACGCCCTACTAACCTCGGAATCCAAGACCATAACGATGGCGGCCATGCGTTGTAGTGAAATAGCTCCACATCCCCCTCTTTAGTTAGCGCGTGGATGGTGGACTTTAGAGATAGTAGGATTTTACAGAAGAAACGCCCGCCAAAAGATTTGTGGTAGATAACTTTGAAGCCATTTACACACTCAATGCCATTGCGATTGCTCTCGCAGTAGACTATCGGTTCATGTCCAAGCTCTACAAGGTGTGTGGCGAGGTTGAAGACATAGTTTTCAATGCCTCCTAAAGTCTTAATGTCGCGCCCACCTATAAAAGCTATCTTCATGCTACAAACCTTGTAAGTCGTTGTTTCCCACGTGGTAGAATGGGATTTGTGAAGTATCTACCCTCTTGCCAAACATCACTCGTAGCTTGTTTTTAACCACCCACGGAAGTATCTGTGGCATATACTTTTTCATCACCGGCGAAACAGAGCCTATCATCCAGCACTTCTTAGGACAATGTGCCACCTTATCGCGGACAATCTTTGCCTGCTCACTGTTCCAAATCTCTTCAAATGTGTTGTCGTTCAG
This sequence comes from Rikenellaceae bacterium, assembly GCA_015059805.1. Classification (GTDB taxonomy): domain Bacteria; phylum Bacteroidota; class Bacteroidia; order Bacteroidales; family Rikenellaceae; genus Alistipes. The sequence continues at coordinate 36,845 of SUZO01000005.1, read as the reverse complement.
GTTGCCCATCTTCTCAAACCAACACGAAGGCTCCATGCCGTTGCAGGGGAGTATATTGCCATGTGGGTCAAGGAAGAAGTTTTCACTGCCAGCCTCGCAAGGGAGCATGCGACGCCCACCCTTGATGTAGTTTATAAGCCCCAAGTTGAAAAATGCACGAAACCACGATTTTGGCGAGTTTTCGCGCATCAATCGCTGAATTAACTCGTCAAAATCGCTACATACCTCGTCTATATTTGTCACCTTGTTGTCGTACTTGTGGAAGTAGAACGAGTTGTGGAAAGATGCTGTGGCAAATTGCATCTTCAGGTTGCGGTTTAACTCGTATAGGTCAAGCATATCTGCAGAGTTGTTGTTTGATACCGTTATACCAAAGCCAATATCCTTAATACCCATGCGGCGCAACTCTAAAAGGGTGTGCAACCCCTTGTCAAAGCCGCCTATCCTACCTCGTAGCTCGTCATTCTTGCATGATAACCCCTCAATGCTTATGCGATAACCAACCTGCGGATATTTTTTTGCAAGAGCAATAATTTTCTCCGAGAAATAACCACTTGTTGAGAAGACTATGCGGTCAGTTTTGGTTAGCAAAATCTCTACAATCTCCTCTATATCTTCGCGTACAAATGGCTCACCACCAGTGATGTTCACACTGCGCATCTTTGGTAGCTTGCGTAGCAATTCGGGCTTGAACTCCTCTGCTGCCTTTGTGGGATTATTCCAAATATCACACATCTTGCATCGCATCGGACAGCGATAGGTTACAATAATAGAACCATCCATAATCTAAATCATTTAATTCTCAAAGGTAATAATAATTTGCGATTTTTGCAAATTGTTATTGCAGCTGTTGGCTGTTAGCCGTTAGCTATTGGCATTTTGAATAAAAGTTTTGATTTTTTGTCAAAATGCACTATCTTTGCACCACTTACAATCGGGGGTGACCGGTTTTGACAGCAGGTAGAGTTTGATTGTAAGCACGCCGAGCATTGTGTGGGGTCTCGTAAATCGCAACACTCAAACTACAAATGGCAATAATAGCTATGCACTCGCTGCTTAATTTTCCAGGAAAATTAGCTTAATTGATGCACACAAGGTTTGCGTCAACGAGTATCCCGAGCGCTTGTCCAGCTCTCTGACAAGTTGTTCATATGGGGTATCATCAATGGGGAGATAGTGCGATATGTGCCTCGGTTATCGTGCGAAATTTAGGGGCTGGGGTTAGGGTCTTGGCTGTTGTCTGCCGAACTCTAACAGAAGGATTAAACGACAACTAAGCGTGTAGAAAGCTTTTGGGTTCCTTGTTTGGACGCGAGTTCGACTCTCGCCACCTCCACTGCAAAAAGACGGATTGTTCCGTCTTTTTTTGTTTCGGTGGCTCGGTCGCTTAACCGGTGGCGGTGTGGCAGAGTTGTCTGCGGCTGTTGATTTGTAGAGTCGCTCTGCAACTTTCGGCTTGTGTCAGTATGCCTATACTGAGTAAACTCAATAGGCATCCTGCCACAAACCAACGACTACGTCGTCTACAAATCTTCACTCTTGCTCTGCTCAAACCTGCTGCGGTCACTCGACTCTCAATGTTAATTTATTTTGATTTTATGCTCCACTGCAAAAAGACGGATTGTTCCGTCTTTTTTTTGTTTCGGTGGCTCGGTCGCTTAACCGGTGGCGGTGTGGCATAGTTGTCTGCGGTTGTAGATTTGTAGAGTCGCTACGCAACTTTCGGCTTGTGTCAGTATGCCTATACTGAGTAAACTCAATAGGCATCCTGCCACAAACCAACGACTACGTCGTCTACAAATCTTCACTCTTGCTCTGCTCAAACCTGCTGCGGTCACTCGACTCTCAATGTTAATTTATTTTGATTTTATGCTCCACTGCAAAAAGACGGATTGTTCCGTCTTTTTTTTGTTTCGGTGGCTCGGTCGCTTAACCGGTGGCGGTGTGGATGACTTGTCTACATATATTGACAGACTATTGCTTTGCAATAATTGCGCTAATAATAGTCTGTTTTGAAAACTCATTTTCAACAGCCTATTATCATCGCAAACCCTTACGGGTAATTCTGTCAATATATTTCGGTCACCTCAAACCTGCTGCGGTCACTCAACTCTCAATTTTAATTTAATTATAAAAGTCAATCGCTAATAGCTAATGGCTAACGGCTAACGGCTAACGGCCAACAGCCAATAGCTGTAATAACAATTTGCATAAGTCGCAAATTATTATTACCTTTGAAGATTGAAATTTTGCGATTATGGAACAAGTAAGAGAGTGTGTTGTTGAGTTACGTGGAGCTACTGTATATCACAGTGCTGACCCATATAAGGAGCTGAGCGTTAAGAATTTCCGCAGGTTGGGCGAAAGTGTCTTAGAGGGTGTTAATCTGAAGGTTTACACTGGCGAGGTGGTCTATTTGATTGGTCGTGTTGGTAGTGGTAAAAGTTCGCTGCTCAAGACTCTTTACGGGGAGTTACCGCTTTTTGAGGGTACTGGACAGGTTGTGGGTTTTGATTTGCAGTCGTTGAGGCGCAAGGATGTTTCGGCTCTTAGGCGCAGCATAGGTGTGGTTTTTCAAGACTTGCAGGTGCTTTCTGAGTGCGATGTCTATGAGAATCTCGCCTTTGTGCTTCGTGCGACTGGTTGGCGTGATGAGCAAGGAATCTCTAAGCGCATTGTAGAGGTGCTTAATCAGGTGGGACTTGAACGTCAGCGATATAGACTTCCGTTTGAGCTTTCTGGTGGTGAGTGTCAGCGACTTATGATTGCTCGTGCATTACTTGGCTCTCCGAAATTGATTATTGCAGATGAGCCGACAGGTAACCTTGACCCAGTAACTGCAGAGGGTATTATATGCCTGTTCCATGAAATTGCAGCATCTGGCACTGCGGTGGTTATTGCCACCCATAACACCGCTCTTGTGGAGAGCTATCCAGCCCGTACGTTGCTATTTAGCAAGGGGGAGGTTAAAGAGGTTGAATTTGATGACTAAATCTATGATTTAGATTTGGTTGTTTGAGAAAAAATTTCTACCTTTGTACGTTTTTAGAAGAGATTTATAATCATTTATATGAATACTGAACAAGAAAATGTAAAGAGAGTGGGCGAGGAGGACTATTCCGCGTCGAATATTCAAGTGCTTGAGGGTCTTGAGGCGGTCCGTAAGCGTCCTGCGATGTATATTGGCGACATTGGCGAGAAGGGTCTTCACCACCTTGTCTATGAGGTTGTAGACAACTCTATTGATGAGGCTTTAGCTGGTCACTGTAACGATATATATGTGACTATTAACGCTGATAACTCAATCACTGTAAAGGATAACGGTCGTGGTATTCCTACCGACTTTCATGAGAAGGAGGGTAAGAGCGCCCTTGAGGTTGTGCTTACTGTTCTGCATGCTGGTGGTAAGTTTGATAAGGGTAGCTATAAAGTCTCTGGTGGTCTGCATGGTGTTGGTGTGTCGTGTGTGAATGCTCTGTCTACGCTGTTGATTGCTGAGATTCACCGTGGAGGTAAGATTTATAAGCAGAGCTACTCTAAGGGTCATCCAACCTCTCAGGTTGAGGTTGTTGGTGATTGCGAGGACCGTGGTACAATTATCACCTTCAAGCCAGATGATACTATCTTTACACTCACAACTACCTATCGTTACGAGACTTTGGAGAATCGCCTGCGTGAGCTTGCATTCCTTAACAAGGGTATTCGTCTGACGCTGACTGATATGCGCGAGGTAGACGAGAATGGCAACCCTAAGTCTGAGATCTTCTACTCTGAGAATGGTCTGCAGGAGTTTGTCAAGTATCTTGATACTAATCGTGGTGAGCCTATTATTGAGTCTATAATCTACCTTGACACAGAGAGCAATGGCGTTCCAGTTGAGGTGGCTATGCAGTACAACAACTCCTTCAGCGAGAATGTACACTCATACGTAAATAATATCAACACTATTGAGGGTGGTACCCACCTTACTGGTTTCCGTCGTGCCCTTACGCGTACGCTTAAGAAGTATGCTGATGAGTCTGGTATGCTCTCTAAGCTCAAGTTTGAGATTTCGGGTGACGACTTCCGCGAGGGTCTTACAGCTGTAGTATCTGTAAAGGTTGCCGAGCCACAGTTTGAGGGTCAGACCAAGACTAAGCTTGGTAACGACGAGGTTGCAGCTGCTGTAGATAAGGCTATGTCTGCGGCGCTTACCAACTACCTTGAGGAGAATCCTAAGAATGCCCGCGCTATTGTTGAGAAGGTTATCCTCGCCGCTACAGCTCGCCACGCTGCACGTGCAGCACGTGAGTCTGTGCAGCGTAAGTCTCCACTTTCGGGTGCAGGTCTTCCAGGTAAGCTTGCAGACTGCTCAAGCCGTGACCGCTCTATAGCTGAGATATTCTTCGTGGAGGGAGACTCTGCGGGTGGTACAGCTAAGCAGGGTCGTGACCGTAACTTCCAGGCTATCATGCCATTGCGTGGTAAGATTCTCAATGTTGAGAAGGCTCTTGAGCACCGTATGTGGGACAATCAAGAGATTAAGAATATGTTTATCGCTCTGGGTGTTAAGATTGGTACTCCAGAGGATAGCAAGGCTCTTAACCTTGAGGGTCTGCGCTACGATAAGATTATCATCATGACCGATGCCGATGTGGATGGTGCGCATATTGCAACCCTTATGCTTACCTTCTTCTTCCGCAAGATGCGTGAGCTTATTGAGAATGGACATGTCTACATCGCTACCCCACCACTCTACCTTGTTAAGAAGGGTAACCGTGAGCGTTACTGCTGGTCTGACGAGGAGCGCGATGCACTGGTTGAGGAGTTGGGCAAGGGCGTTAAGATTACCCGATACAAAGGTCTTGGTGAGATGAATGCTAAGCAGCTCTGGGAGACAACTATGAACCCTGAGACCCGTATTCTTCGCCAGGTATCTATTGAGAATGCTATTGAGGCAGATCGTATTTTCTCAATGCTTATGGGTGACGAGGTTGGTCCACGCCGTGAGTTTATTGAGGCAAATGCGACATACGCAAATATTGACGCATAATTAACTTGACTATATATTGGGAATGGCTATGCTGTTCCCAATTTTTTATATCTAAAACATTACGACTATGGAGGTAACAGTTATTGGTGTCGCAGGTGGCACAGGTTCGGGTAAGAGTACCCTTGTAAAGCGACTTCAGGAGGCTTTTCGCAGTGAGGATGTGGCTACGCTTTGTCACGATTTCTACTACAAGGCTCATCCAGAACTGACATACGAGGAGCGTACAAAACTCAATTATGACCATCCGCAGTCGTTTGATACAGATATGCTTGTTGAGCATATCCGTGCTCTTAAGAATAATGTTCCTATTGAGCGACCTGTTTACTCCTTTGTGGACCATAATCGCACAGCAGAGACCGTTCCTGTAAAGCCTTCAAAGGTTATTATTATTGACGGCATTCTTATCTTTGAGAATAAGGAGCTGCGCGATATGATGGATATTAAGGTCTTTGTGGATACAGATGCAGACCTTCGCCTTGCTCGTCGTATTCTGCGCGATGTACGCGAGAGAGGTAGAAGCATGGAGTCTGTAATTGACCAGTATACCACTACCGTTAAACCAATGCACGAGGAGTTTGTTGAGCCAAGTAAGAAGTATGCAGATGTGATTATCCCTGAGGGTGGCTTTAACTCAGTGGCGGTGCAGATGCTTATACAGAACATCCGCTCAATAGTAGAGAAATAGCTCATCCGACATAGAAATAATAAAGGACTGCTGCGGCAGTCCTTTATTATTTCTAAACCTCTGCAATCTTTTTTATTTCGCTCAACAAATTAAGTGCTTCAAGTGGAGTTAACGAGTTGATATCCAATCCCTTAATCTGATCACGTATCTGAATCAGCACTGGGTCGTCAATCTTGAACATTGATAGCTGTATAGCATCTGCAGCAGGTTGAGTTGCCCCAGCAACTGATGGTGATGGTTTGCGCCCTTTCTTGCGTGCTGATGGAGATACGGAAGGTACAATCTCATTATCTCCATATACCTGCTCCAGGTTTTTGAGAATTGAGGTTGCTCGCTCAACTATAGAGGTCGGCATACCTGCCATTCGTGCTACATGGATACCAAATGAGTGCTCTGTGCCGCCCCTCTCTAACTTGCGCAAAAAGACGATTGTATTATCCACCTCCTTGACAGAGACGTGGTAGTTCTTCACTCGCTGGCACATCTGCTCAAGCTCATTAAGCTCGTGGTAGTGTGTTGCAAAGAGAGTTCTTGGCTGCAGATTGCGGTGGTTGTGAAGGTACTCAACCATTGACCAGGCTATTGATATGCCGTCGTATGTACTTGTTCCGCGACCAATCTCGTCAAGTAACACAAGGCTACGCTTAGAAATGTTGTTTAGAATGCTTGCACTCTCCAACATCTCAACCATAAAGGTGGACTCACCTTGTGAGATATTGTCACTAGCACCTACACGCGTAAAGATTTTATCTACAATGCCTATGTGTGCCTTGTCTGCCGGTACAAATGAACCCATCTGCGCCATAAGTACTATTAGCGCTGTCTGGCGTAAAAGTGCAGACTTACCCGACATATTAGGACCAGTGATGATGATAATCTGCTCATTTTGAGAGTCTAAAACAAGGTCGTTAGGGATATACTGCTCTCCTACCCCCATCAGCGTCTCAATAACAGGGTGACGAGCCGCTTTGAGTTCAATCTTTACCCCATCATCAAGTGTTGGGCGGCAGTAGTTACGCTCAACGGCAAGAGTTGCAAAGCTTAGTAGACAGTCTATCGTAGCCACAGCCTTAGCATCTGTTTGTAACTGCTTGAGATGTAATGATATAAACGATAGTATCTCGTTGTAAATCTGCTGCTCAAGAATAAGCATGCGCTCCTCTGCACCTAAGATTTTACTCTCATACTCCTTAAGTTCCTCTGTGATGTATCGCTCGGCAGAGGTGAGAGTCTGCTTGCGAATCCAACCCTCTGGGACTCTATCTTTATAGGTGTTGCGAACCTCAATGTAGTAGCCAAAGACGTTGTTGTAGCTAATCTTGAGTGATGGTATACCTGTAGCCTCGCTCTCGCGCTGTTGTATCGCCTGAAGAACATCCTTGCCATGCAGAGCTATACGGCGTAAATCGTCAAGTTCAGCATTTACCCCATCGGCAATAATGCCACCCTTCTGAATCTGGTTATTGGTAGGGTCAGGGTAAATATCGTGCGCTAATCGCTCTCGTACAGCTATTAGTGGGTCTATTTTGTCAGCTATCGTGTGTAGTACGTGGTTGTCAGTAGACTCTAATGCAGCCTTGAGAAGTTCAACGGCAAAGAGTGAGTTCTTAAGTTGTACTAACTCTCGCGGTGTAACCCTCATAGAGGCGATGCGCGAAGCAATGCGCTCCAAGTCACCTATTGCGCCAACCTGTTCATGTACTGAAGCGGCAAGAGATCTATCTTCAACAAAGGCGCTGACAACATCCTGACGACGAGTGATACGCTCAATGTCGAGTATTGGCATGGCAATCCAGCGACGAAGTAGACGACCTCCCATTGGAGTTGCTGTGCGGTCTATAACCTTAGCGAATGAGGTCTTATCACTACCATTGGAGCTGAAAAGTTCAAGGTTGCGGATTGTAAACTTATCAATCCATACATAGTCACTCTCGTCTAAACGTGAAATTGAACTGATGTGGGCTATCTGCTTGTGCTCTGTAAACTCAAGGTAGTACAGAATAGCTCCAGCGGCGGTAATGCCATCTATCATGCCCTCTACACCAAAGCCTCGCAACGATTGGGTGCCAAATTGTGTGCAGAGCTTATCTACATTTACCTGATATGAGAAGACCCACTGCTCTAATCTGTAGGTGTAATGTTTTGTACCAAAGGCGCTCTTAAACCGCTCCTCGCAACCACGCTGGTAGACAATCTCCTTAGGTGCAAGGCTGGAGATTAACTTCTCCACATACTTATCACTACCCTCTGCTACAAAAAAATCACCAGTTGTAATATCTAAGAATGCAACTCCAGTCTTATCCTTGCCAAAGCATACGGCAGCTAAGTAGTTGTTCTCCTTGTTTTCAATAATATTTTCGCTCAGCGTAACTCCTGGCGTCACAAGTTCTATAACACCTCTCTTAACAAGTCCCTTGACTGTCTTTGGGTCCTCCAACTGCTCACATATAGCCACGCGCTTACCTGCGCGCACCAATTTAGGCAGATATGTATCTACAGCATGGTGTGGAAAACCAGCAAGCTCAACCGAAGAGGCTGCGCCATTAGCTCGCTTAGTGAGGGTTATGCCGAGGATTGAAGATGCTGCTATAGCATCGTCGCCAAAAGTCTCGTAAAAGTCGCCAACACGAAATAGAAGAATCGCATCAGGGTGAACAGCCTTGATTTGATAGTACTGCTTCATCAAGGGTGTCTCAACATATTTTTTCTCTACTGCCATAATCGGCAAAGATAACAATTTAATGCGATTATTCAAAGAAACTCTCGTCAAAATTGACAAAAAATACCCTCTCTGTGGCTCGTGTAAGTGCAGTATATAGCCATCTAAGCATATCTTTGGTCATCATCTCCTCTCCAAATAGGAATCTGTCAATAAATACAGCGCTCCACTGTCCTCCTTGGGCTTTGTGGCATGTGACAGCGTAGGAGAACTTAATTTGTAGCGCGTTGAAGTAGTCGTTTTCGCGTATCTCCTTAAAACGTTTGATTTTACTCTTTATGTCAGTGTAATCCTTCTCTACCTCATAAAAGAGTTTTTGTGACTGCTCGTATGTGAGCGATGGTGACTCGGAACTAAGAGTGTCAAGTAGAATCTTGCACTCTATTTCAGTGTTGTCGTAATCGGCAAATTCTAAAATTGCAGAGGCGTATCTAAAGCCGTAGAGTGACTCAAAGCGACGGATTTTCTTTAGCTTGGCTATATCTCCGTTAGCAATAAAACTCATCGGACAATCCTCTATGCGCTCTGTATAGTGGTAGTTGTTCTTTACAACCATCAGCATATCTCCACTCTCAATCTCCTCCTCGGCAAAGAGTGTGTTGCGCCTAATGCCCTCGTTATACCTATTGGCGCGCTTGTTTGAGCGGGTGATTACTATTGTCTCATCTCTTCCATATCGGTCATAACACTCCTGTAGGCGCTCTAAAAACTCGCCACCATTGAGCGCTTCAACATCATCGTAACTTGTGTCAAGCTTCGGTATTTCGTAAATTCCATTCTCAAGCATGCATCTTACAAGCGTGGCATTGAATAGTATGCCAGATGTCTGCTCTTGACGCACCACCTCGTCCATAGTCTCATAGACGACATCAGCATAAGGTAGTAACTCCGCAGGTGATAGTGCTGGGCTAAAATCATCACCCACAGGTGGCAACTGCGCCGAGTCGCCAACAAGCATGAGTCTGCAGCGCTTGCCACTTCTGACATACTGAATTAGATCGTCTAACAACGAGCCGCTTCCAAAAAGAGTCTTGTCTGAACTGCTGACGGTTGAGAGCATAGATGCCTCATCAACAATAAATAGCGCATCTACCTCACGATTGAGGTTAAGAGAGAATTTTGACTCATATTGAGCGTTTGTCTGCTCACGATATATCCTTTTGTGAATCGTTAGAGCCTTTTGATTAGCATACTTTGACAAAACTTTAGCAGCACGACCCGTTGGTGCAAGTAATATCGTTTTGATACCTAACGATTTAAGGGCATCAACTACAGCAGCAATTAAGGTAGTTTTGCCAGTGCCCGCATATCCGTTCAGTACGAAAAATTTAGAAAAATCATCATCTGAAAGGTAGTTTGAGAGGGAATTGATGATTTTTTTTTGATTTTCCGTTGGTTGAAACGATAATTTTGCGTAAATTTGGGTCGCAATTGTGATGCTTTGCATTTTCAGTTGTTTTATTTGGCTACAAACATAGCATTTTTTTCGTAGCTCTGCAACTAAATAAAAAAATTATAAATTAAAATTATTTCTAAAAATGGGAAAGAAACTACTACAATTAGTGCTCGCTTTGGCAGCAGCAGGTCTGGGCTTCTATGTCTACGTCCTAATTTCAACACCTATCAAGTTTGCTGAGGAGCAGAAAGTTCGTGAGAAGGCGGTTATCACTCGTATCAAGGATATCCGTACCGCAGAGCGTCAGTTTAAGAGTAAGTATCAGCACTTTACTGCTGACTTTGACTCTCTTATCAACTTCGTTCTCAACGAGACTATGGAGGGTGAGCGTCGTCTTATTGACGAGGATGACTCTGTTGCTATGGCTCAGGCTCGTAAGAAGTATGGTCGCAAGTTCAAGAACGTAGAGAAGTTTACCTACTCAGTTAAGGACTCTCTGTTTAAGCACCTTTCTGAGGAGGATATTAAGAATCTCCGCTACATCCCTTATTCAGACAATAAGGAGTTCTACCTTGAGGCGGCTATCCTTACTACAGAGTCTAAGATTGTCATCCCTACTGTAGAGTGCCGTGCACCTTATATTAACTTCCTTGATACTGTAGTTTACCGTCAGGAGGTTATCAATCTTGTAGACAACTGTCTGAACGTTCTTAATAAGTACCCTGGCATCAAGTTCGGTGCTATGGACCGTGGTAACAATGAGGCAGGTAACTGGGAGGAGCTCTAATAACTCCGATAATAAAGCGTCCATCCGTCTTGCTTCGGGTGGACGCTTTTTTTCTGCAACTACTCTTGGCTCTATAGCTCAGAGTGGTGATGTTGTTGTGTGTATAGATACTCCGCGCGTAACCCTTGTTCCGACCACTATTACCTCACAACTCTCTGCTGAGCAGGCTCTTGCTATTACGGGTCAGGCTCCACAGAGTGATGAAGTTGCTATTTTCAGCGCCCCTGTTGGTGATGTGTGCGCCGCTATTGCAATCTCTAAGAGTTGCTATACAGCGCTTTCTGAGCAACTTGGTTCAAGGTTGAGGGTGACTACTCCCCTACTCTCTACAACTCATAATGGCGAGCATTGTCTTGTTGTTGAGCTTGCTGAGAAGGTCTGCTACTTACGTCTGTACAACAGTACGCTGCAGATTGCTGAGGCTCTGGAGGTGGAGAGTGTTGATGAGCTAATCTTTTATGTGGCAAATATTTTAGATGCAACATCTACCCCTACGACTATACCTATATATATTATAGGCTCACAGCAGAGTGCAAAAGCTCTTAAAAAGTACTATAATGTTATATGCGAATAATCAGTGGTAAATATCGCGGCAGAGCAATCAATCCGCCGAAGAATCTACGCGCAAGACCTACAACGGACTTTGCTAAGGAGAACTTGTTTAATATCCTTCAGAACCTTGTGGACTTTGAGCAGTGCGACGTGCTTGACCTCTTCTCAGGTACTGGCTCAATTAGCTACGAGTTTGCCTCTCGTGGTGTAAATAGCGTAACCTCTGTAGAGATTAACGCCGTACACCACAACTTTATCCGTACAACGGCAAAAAGCCTCGGCGCAGATAATATCTTCCCCGTAAAGGCAAATGTTTTTCTCTATCTTAAGAGCTGCCCAAAGAGTTTTGATATTGTTTTCTCTGATGCCCCATACGATTTGGAGGGTCTTGAGCAGGTCGTTGGACTTGTTTTGGATGGTAATATACTCAATGAGGATGGAATTTTCATTTTTGAACACTCTGATAAGTATAATTTTGAAAATCACCCATTATTTTGGCAATCAAGAAGTTATGGTAGTGTTCAATTTTCTTTCTTCAAAAAGTAGTATTTTTTTTGAAAAAAAGTTGCAAAAAAGTTTGCAGAATAAAATTTTTGCCTTATCTTTGCACTCGCAATCAGGAAGGAACAACAAAGGAACAACAGTGGTGACACTCCTGAAAGCAAAAGGTTCTTGGTGCGTTAGTTCAGCTGGTTAGAATACGTGCCTGTCACGCACGGGGTCAGGGGTTCGAGTCCCCTACGCACCGCACCAAAGAAGACAATCGAAAGGTTGTCTTCTTTTTTTTTGTCTATACCCCAACTGCGAGGGTTTCCGATTACATCGGTAATATGGGCTCAGTCTGAAATTCCGGTGGGGAACCGAAAAAATCATGCGAAAAGAGTTTTTAGTCTGTAGATTAAGAATGGGATGTCGCTGATGTCTCGGAGCGGTCTGCACTAAAATGTGTATATTTTGCCCGTTTTGTGATATTTTGTCTATATTTGCACGATAAAATAACTCATTTTCAACCTATGATTGCAAAAATACTACTAATTCTATTCTATCTCCTTGCGCCCGCTGGAGTGTTGTGGGCAACGCATAAGTTTGATCTCCTTCGCAGGCTTGGACCTGTATTGACGTTATATATTCTCGGTGTTGTAGTGGCTAATATCGGCATTTTTCCATCCGATCCAGAGGCGCATAGTTCATTTCTTGGTTTTCAAGAGAGCATATCGGAGATACTTGTTCCATTAGCATTGCCGATGATGCTCTTTGGTTGTAGTTTCAGAAGGTTCTCTGTGGGTAAGAGTCTTAGCGCGTTTATTATTGGAGTTATCTCTGTAGCTGCTATTGTTGTGGTGAGTTACCTATTGTTTGCCGACGAACTTGGCGATGAGTCTCCAAAGATGGCAGCAGCGCTGGCGGGACAATATACTGGTGGCGCGGCAAATCTTGCAGCGGTAAAGCAGATGGTAGGTCTTAGTACTGAGAATTTTGTAATGTTATCGACCTGCAACCTTATAGTATCCTTCTTCTATCTTATGTTCCTTATGGGTGGTGGCGTGGCTATTGCTCGCAAAGTTGTCGGCAAAAACAACCATATTGAGCAGGATGTAGAGATTGATAACAATAACGACAATCCATATCGTGATTTTGCGACTAAATCGTCTATTATTCAGCTACTTAAGGTTCTTGTGGCATCGGTCTTGATTATGGGTATATCTGTGGTTGTTGGAAAGTATGTAGGTGGCGAGTCGGGCATCTCCATGGTGGCGCTTATTTTGACAATTACTACCCTATCGTTGCTTATGACAGCATCAAAGCAGGTGCGTAGTTGGGATAAGAGTTACGATGCGGGTATGTACCTTATCTATGTATTCTGTTTGGTGATGGCAACAATGGCTGACCTGGCTACAATCAACTGGGAGCAGAGCGTCTTTGTGCTGATGTTCCAGACGGTTATTGTATTTGGCTCGCTCTTTATTACTATCCTCTTGGCGCGACCTTTGCGTATTGATGCAGATACCGCAGTAATTACATCCAACACGCTGGTAAACTCTCCAGTCTGCGTGCCGATGATTGCAGCTACGATGAAAAACCGCGATGTGGTAGTTGTCGGCATCACAAATGGTCTTGCTGGCTACGCCGTGGGTAACTATTTAGGATATTTAATCTATCAGCTGCTCTCTACATTGTAGGTGACCAGTAGCAATTATAGTAATAAAAAGATGCAGAAAGTAAGGAGTACCTTCTGCATCTTTTTACTTCACCGTAACGGTTGGAATATCGCTCCAGAGGGTGGTGTAGTGAGGAGATTGGCTCTCGCTTGCAGTTTTAATCTTACCGCTGCCTTGAACGGCAAGTTTAATAGTTCCTCTGCCAAAGGTTGCGTTTATTGTATCGAGTGCTGTGGTTATCTTATGCTCGCGCTCTATGGTATCTCTATCCTCAAAAAGGGAGTGCATAACGCTACTCTGAGCAACTAATTTTGTGGCAACTACGCCAGCCTTTTTATATCCATACCCCTTCTTAAAGAGGTTTTTGGTTGCACTTACAGCTTGGGCGATAATGGTGCGAGCGTCAGAGGTTGGCGTTGTAAATGAAACCAATGCGCTTGAGTGAGTCTGCGGGTTGGACTCTTTGAAACGGTTGGTGTAGGCAAAGACTACCATTTCTGAGGCTACAGAGTGTTGTTTACGTAGCTTTTCTGCCATAGTTGAGGCGAAGTTCGCAATCTGCTCTTGCAGCTCTTTTAACTCATATATCTCAGATGAGAAACTGTGCGAAACACATATCGACTGCTTTGCTTCGAAACTATCTTCAAACTCAATGCATGGCGTACCCTGCAACTCCATCCAGGTCCTTATGCCTGTGATGCCGAGCATCTTGTGTACTAAGTTTTGCGAAAGCTGTGTAAAGTCGTAGGCGCTATTTACCCCTATTGCCTTCAATTTAGGTACTGTTCGGCGACCAATGCCCCAGACATCCTCAATGGGGAATTTGCGCAACACCTTCTCAATATCTTGTGGTCGGTGCATATAGCAACCTCCACGAAGTTTTGGATACTGTTTGCAGAGCTTTGAGGCTATCTTGGCAAGCGTTTTTGTCGGTGCAATACCTACTGATACAGGAATTGAGGTCATCTTCCAGCACCTTGCAGAGATGGTTTTAGCATAGTTGTCAAAATCTATATTTTCCATCCCTCGCAAATCTAAAAACGCCTCATCAATAGAGTACACCTCAATATTTGGGGCAAACTCTTCCAATACCCAGCGGACTCTCTGCGACATATCGCCATAGAGCGCCATATTACCCGAAAAGACGGCAACGTTACACCTCTCAACTAATGCGCGAATCTTAAAATATGGGTCGCCCATCTTTATGCCCAACGCCTTTGCTTCATTACTTCTGGCAATAGCACAGCCATCATTGCTTGAGAGTACAATGATAGGCTTGCCCTGCAAGTCGGGGCGGAAAACTCGCTCACAAGAGGCAAAGAAGTTATTGCAGTCGGCAAGGGCAAACATATACGTTCTTTAATTTTTTCAGCTATACGAATCATTCAAGATGTATACCACTCCAAAGGTACAAATAATTACACAATATATATCTACTTATGCACAAATTGTTCGCGGTATGCTTTGGGCGAAAGTCCGGTATGTTGCTTGAAGTATTTGCGGAAAGTAAATTGTTCGGGGAAATTCAGTTGTTCTGCTATCTGCTTAATATTCATTGAACCCTTTTCGAGCATAAATTTGGCATAGGTAGTTGTGATGGTAGCAATCCACGCAGATGGACTCTGACCTGTAGTCTGCTTAACAATAGCCGAGAAATGGCTCTTTGAGAGGTTTGTCAAATCTGCGTAGTACGCCACCGAGCGATGGGTATGGTAGTTGTTATGCAGTGCAAGAATAAAGCGATAGACTACCACTTCGCGACTATGCGAGGAAGGCAACCACACAACCTGTCTTATACGACTGTTTACCACCGTCAGCATCGCCTCTTGGCGCAGTAGTCGCACTTGAAAATCGAGCAGTGAACGAGATGTTTCGCTTGCTGACTCCGCTATAGAATGAGTGAGTTGCTCAAGATGGGCGTGCTGCTTTGCAAGATATTGTTGCTCGTTCACTTCGATTTTCCAGATCGGCTCACGATAGACCATCAACGGAATCGGGCTGTCGGCAATACGGTTGAAGATGTCGTAGTAGCTCTTTAAATCATCGACAAACGAGAGGGCTGCAAACTCCTCCAACACGCTCACCTCGCCAACCAATACAAGCGGTGTTATGACCAACACCTCCCCTTGTGAAAAATTATACCTAACGCCATTGATAGATAGTTCTGCCTGACCTTTGGTGCAGAGTATAAAACCTCCCTTATTCCACAGATTTGAAAACATAGTTACTCTATTTTGCTCAAAACCAAAGGCAAATATAGCGAATTATTTCGGATAATAGTTGATTTTGCTCAATTTATCAGTTCTATTACTCTTTGGCTCTAATGGCTCTCGCTGTAACTTTGCAGTAACAAAAACTACGAATCGTATGAAAAAGACAATGCAATGGTTGTATGACAACTGGATGAAGGCAACGCCCTTCTTGGCGCTCTATTCGTTTATTCTGATTTGGCTCTATGTGAAGGAGCAGAACTACGCCTTGTTCCTTATCTGGATGCAGGTGCCTATCTATTGGTTTCATGAGTTCGAGGAGTATGTATGCCCAGGCGGCTTCCTCGACTTCTTCAACCGCAAGCCTCTCGGCTCAAAGTTGGGCGATTACCCACTAACCAAGGCTGGCTCGTTTTGGATTAACATTCCGTTGGTCTATATTCTGTTACCGTTGGCGGGCATCATTTCGCACTTCTACGGCATCGAGTGGGGTCTTTGGACAGCCTATTTCTCGGCATTGAACGCAATGGCTCATGTTGTGATGTTCTTCATTTTCGGATTCAAGTATAATCCAGGATTGGTTGCAAGTACATTCGTAAATATCCCCTTTGGAGTATATATGGTGTGGTACTTCCTCTCAAACAACCTTGTTTCCGTAGAGGTGAATATCGCCAGTATCATCTTCGGTATCTTGGCACAAGCCTCGATGATGATCTATGGCTTTGCATACCTTGTCCCCAAAATGAAACGCGAGGGGCTGAAAGCATAAAAAAGTATTGTAGTAAATATATAATGGAGACAGAGATGCTACTTTGTCTCCATTATATTTATTTGGCTTCTTCCCTGTCACACGAGGCAAAGAGGTTATTGCAATCGGCAAGGGCAAACATCTCTACATCTTTTTAATTATATAGGTTACAACGCCCCAGATGATAAAGTTATTCTCTGGGGTTACTTCTATAGGCTTGTAGGTGCTATTATTCTCGTTAGCGGGCATAAGGCGGAGACTGCGCTCGCTTATCTCAACGCGCTTGACGGTATATTCACCATCAATAAAGCAGACAGCCTTACAGTTGTTGTAGGGGTCAATGGCTCTATCTACGATAATAATATCGCCCTCGTCCATAGCTGCATCTACCATAGATACGCCACTGACGCGGAAGAAGAATGTAGATGCTTTGTGTCTTACAAGTAGTTTTATAAGGTCTAACTTCTCGCGTATATCCTCTGCCGGCGAGGGAAATCCCGCCTTAACCTCTCCGAGAAGTTCGCTCTCAAATGAGCCTTCGTTCTCTATGCTATGTGGTACAAACTTATCCATACTCTGGCAAAGATACTTATTTTTTGTCAATGAACAACTGCTTTTTATAATCATTTCATATGCCATATTTGCAAAACATCTATCCTTTTACTACCTTTGTCAAAAATATAACTCATACTTAGAAAATTATGGTAAAGATTGGTACGCCGATGACGGCGGTAGGTAAAAAGGCACTACTTTGTGGCTCTGGTGAGCTTGGTAAGGAGGTAACTATTGAGTTGCAGCGATATGGTATTGAGGTTGTAGCTTGTGATAGATATGCAAATGCGCCAGCAATGCAGGTTGCAAATAAGAGCTATGTATTCTCAATGTTAGATGGCAAGGCTCTTCGTGAGGTTATTGAGAAGGAGAAGCCTGACTATATTATCCCAGAGGTGGAGGCTATTGCCACCCCTACCCTTGTAGAGCTTGAGGCTGAGGGATATAGTGTCACTCCAACCGCTAAGGCAGCGCTGCTAACAATGAACCGTGAGGGTATTCGTCGCCTTGCTGCTGAGGAGCTTGGTCTACCAACATCTTTCTACCGTTTTGCGGAGAGTCGTGAGGAGTTTGATGCTGCTATTGCTGAGGTGGGTATTCCTTGCGTTGTTAAGCCTATCATGAGCTCTTCTGGTCATGGTCAGAGTACTGTAAAGTGCGAGGCTGACATTGACCGCTCTTGGCAGATTGCTCAAGAGGGTGGAAGAGCAGGTGCTGGTCGTGTGATTGTAGAGCGTTTTGTGGACTTTGACTACGAGATTACTATGCTTACAGTACGTCACAGTGCAGGTACAACAATCCTTGAGCCTATAGGTCACCACCAGGTGGATGGTGACTACCGTGAGTCTTGGCAGCCACAGCCTATGAGCGAGATAGCAAAGGCAAAGGCAAAAGAGATTGCACATAAGATTACTGGCGCACTGGGTGGATACGGCATTTTTGGCGTAGAGATGTTTATTAAGGGTGATGAGGTTATCTTTAGCGAGGTATCTCCTCGTCCACACGATACAGGTATGGTTACTATGATTTCGCAGGACCTTTCGGAGTTCGCTCTTCATGCTCGCGCGGTGATAGGTCTGCCTATTCCATCTGTTCGCTTCTATGGCGCAAGCGCATCTAAGGCTATAGTTGTTGAGGGAGATAGCGATAAGGTGGTATTTGAGAATTTGGAGCAGGTAGTAGCTGAGGATGGTGTGCAGATTCGCCTCTTTGGAAAGCCTGAGGTTGTGGGTCATCGCCGCTTTGGAGTTATCCTTGCGACTGATGAGAGTGTGGAGAAGGCGCTTGCCAAGGCTGAGAGAGCATACGCGAAGTTAAAATATACAATTTTACCTCGCTAAAAGTTTTGCAATTTCGATAACTTTTATTATCTTTGCACCCAATAAACAGAGTTCAACGGTGAGAGTTAGTAATTACATACCGCCCGTGCTACAGCCTCAAAATTGGGGTGCATGTCTCTCTGTTTTAGAATTATTGTCTACTTATCAGGCGACCTTGTGGGTCGCCTGTTTTTTATAGTATAGGATATGGAGTGCGGTAAATTGCTGATAAAGAACGGAACGGTGGTGTGTAATGGCACATCTACTGTTACTGACATCCTTGTTGAGAATGGTATTATTGTCCGTATTGCTGATAATATTGAGGCGGATGAACATACGGAAATTTTTGATGCTTCAGGCTCTATTGTAAGCTACGGACTTGCCGATGTACATGTGCATCTTCGTGAACCAGGCTTCTCGGAGAAGGAGACTATTGCAACTGGTACTGCCGCCGCTGCTCATGGCGGTTTTACCACCGTTTGTTCAATGCCAAATCTCAACCCTGCACCAGATAGTGTGGAGAATATTGCCATTCAACAAGATATTATTGACCGTACAGCGCTTATTGATGTGCGACCTTTTGCAACTATTACTAAGAGTCGTAGTGGTAGCGAAGTTGTGGATGTTGAGTCGCTTATGCCACACTGCGTAGGTTTCTCTGATGACGGCACAGGTGTGCAGGATGAAAAGACTATGCTTGCCGCCATGAAGCGCATAGCTGCTGCGGGAGGTATTATTGCAGCACATTGTGAGGATGAGCGCCTACTTTTTGGTGGATATATCCACGATGGAGAGTACGCTGCCGTGCATAACCACAAGGGCATCTGCTCTCAGAGTGAATGGGGACCAATAGCACGCGATACGGAGCTTGTTGAGCAGAGTGGCTGTCGTTATCACATCTGCCACATGTCTGCTGCAGGTAGTGTGGAGGCTCTGCGTAAGGCAAAGCGTCGCGGACTACCTATGACGGGCGAGACAGGTCCACATTACCTTACTATGACCGATATGGATATTGAGGAGAGTGGACGATTTAAGATGAATCCACCAATTCGCTCAGCTGCTGACCGTGCCGCGCTTATAGAGGGTATTAAGGATGGTACTATTGAGGTTATTGCAACAGACCATGCCCCTCATACGGCTGAGCAGAAGGGCAAGGGGCTTGCTGGTAGTGCTATGGGCGTTGTAGGTCTTGAGACAAGCTTTGCGGTTATATATACAAAGCTTGTTCGTGAGGGAATTATCACCATTGAGAAGACTATTGAGCTGATGAGTGAGAATCCTCGCCGTATATTCAACTTGGGCGGAGCGCTCAAGCAGGGCGAGAGTGCTGATATAGCGATTTTTGACATCACTACCCCATTTGTTGTTAGTCCAGAAAACTTCCTATCTATGGGTAAGGCTACCCCATTTGAGGGCTGGGAGCTCTATGGGCAGTGTGTGCTAACACTCTATAAAGGCAACGTAGTTTGGAAAGCGTAAGAAATTAAACAATCATAATATACAATGACACAACCCGACAAAAAATTAGTATTGCAGAGCGGTGAGCAGTTCTATGGCTATGGCTTCGGTGCCAATCGTACAGCTGTCTGCAACATCGTTTTCAACACCTCTGTAGTCGGTTATCAGGAGATTCTTTCAGATCCTGGATATGCCGATCAGATGGTTGTTATGACCTATCCTGTAATTGGTAACTATGGTATCGCAGATGAGGACTTTGAGTCTAAACAGTTGGCTCTTGGTGCGCTTGTGGTGCGCGAGTATTGCACAACTCCGAGCAACTTCCGCTTTACCAAGACCATTGATGAAATTATGGAGGAGAACTCAATCCCTGGCATCTATGGTATTGATACTCGCGCCTTGACTCTAATCTTGCGCGATAAGGGTGTTATGCGTGCCGCTATTGTTGACGCTCAGACAAGCGTTGAGGATGCCCTTGCGCTTATTGAGAATACTCCAGAGCAGAGCAATGTAGTAGCAAAGGTTAGCTGCCGCAAGCGTTGGTACTCTCGTACACCAAACCATAAGTACGACGTTGTAGTTGTAGACTGCGGTGTTAAACGTACAATTATTGAGGAGCTGAATTGCCGTGGATGTAATGTGATTATTGTCCCTTACAACACACCTGTTGAGGAGATTCGCGCATTTAATCCACACGGTATACTGATTTCAAACGGTCCTGGTTCGCCATATTGCGTGCCAGAGGTTGTAGAGCTTATAAAGGAGCTTAAGGGTACTCTGCCAATTATGGGTATTAGCCTCGGTCATCTGCTTATAGCTCTTGCATACGGAGCAAAGTGTGAGCGTCAGCAGAATGGTAACCGTAGCGTAAGCCGCCCAGTGCGCAATACAATAACAAATCGCATTGAGACTACAGGCATGAGCCTTGAGTATGTAGTAAACAGAGAGAGCCTTGAGGGTACTGGTCTTGAGGTTAGCCACAGCGGTGTTCTTGACAATATGGTTGCTGGTGTAGAGTGCCGTAAGGATAAGCTCTTCTCTGTACAATATCACCCTGAGGGTGCTCCAGGGGCAAATGATAGCACCTATCTCTTTGATAAATTCATTAAACTGATGGAGGGAAGTAGCAATGCCTAAAAGAACAGATATAAAGAAGGTGATGGTTATCGGCTCTGGCCCGATTGTTATTGGTCAGGCGGCTGAGTTTGACTATGCAGGTACACAGGCGTGCCTTGCACTTAAGGAGGAGGGTTATGAGGTTATCCTCGTAAACTCTAACCCTGCAACTATTATGACCGACACATTTATCGCCGATAAGGTCTATATGGAGCCGCTCAAACTTGAGTATGTAGCAAAGATTATCCGCTATGAGCGTCCAGATGCTATTGTTCCTGGTCTTGGTGGTCAGACTGGATTGAACCTTGCCGTACAGCTTGCAAAGAAGGGTATCCTTGAGGAGTGCCAGGTAGAGATTCTGGGTACATCGTTTCAGAGTATTGAGCAGGCTGAGGACCGCGAGCTGTTTAAGGAGCTCTGTATTAAGCTCGGCGAGCCAGTAATTCCATCTGAGATTGTCTACTCTGTTGAGGAGGCTGTTGAGGTTGCTAAGAAGATTAGCTATCCAGTAGTTCTCCGCCCTGCGTTTACACTTGGTGGCTCTGGCGGCGGTTTTGCTGATAACGAGCAGCAGCTTCGTGAGCTTATGCGTAATGCTCTTGCTGTATCTCCAGTGCATCAGGTACTTGTAGAGAAGAGTATCAAGGGATATAAGGAGATTGAATTTGAGGTTATGCGTGACAAGAACGATACTGCCATTGCTATCTGTAGCATGGAGAATGTAGACCCTGTGGGTATCCATACTGGCGATAGTATTGTTGTTGCACCAGCGCAGACGCTCTCAAATAAGGAGTTCCAGATGCTACGCGACAGCGCACTCAAGCTTATCCGCGCACTCAAGATTGAGGGCGGTTGCAACGTTCAGTTTGCCCTTGACCCGCTATCATTCAAGTACTATATTATTGAGGTTAATCCTCGCGTATCTCGTTCATCTGCCCTTGCATCTAAGGCGAGTGGCTTCCCTATCGCTCGCGTGACTGCAAAGGTCGCTGTGGGTATGACCCTTGACGAGATTCTTATTGAGGGTATGCCTGCATGCTGCGAGCCAGCTATTGACTATATCGTTACGAAGGTTGCACGCTTCCCATTTGACAAGTTCAGTGAGGCGAGCAACGAGCTTGGCACACAGATGAAGGCTACTGGCGAGGCAATGAGTATCGGCAGAACTATTGAGGAGAGTCTTCTGAAGGCTATTCGCTCACTTGAGACAGGTGTGTGCCATATCCACAACAAGAAGTTTGACAATATGGAGACAGCAGATATGCTATCTTATATTACTCGCGGCACTGACGACCGTATCTATGCTATTGCAGAGCTTCTGCGCCGAGGCATTGACCGCTCGCTGATTTATGACCGCACAAAGATTGATATGCTCTTCCTTGAGAAGTTCAAGAATATTGTGCGCATGGAGCGTAAGGTTGCTCAGAATAAGGGCGACCGCACTACGCTTCTTGAGGCAAAGCGTCTTGGCTTTGGCGATAAGTATATCGGTCAGCTGTGGGGTATGACTGAGAATGAGGTCTTTGAATTGCGTGAGAGTATGGATATTAAGCCTGTATTCAAGATTATTGACTCTTGCTCTGGCGAGTTTGACCGTTATATCCCATACTTCTACTCTACATACGAGAGCGAGAATGAGTCTGTAGTATCAGACCGCAAGAAGATTATCGTTCTGGGCTCTGGACCAATCCGTATCGGTCAGGGTGTAGAGTTTGACTACTCTACTGTGCACGCTATCTGGGCAATCCGCGAGGCTGGCTATGAGGCTATTATTATCAATAACAACCCTGAGACCGTTTCGACAGACTATACAATCTCTGATAAGCTCTACTTTGAGCCGCTGACTGTGGAGAATGTTATGAATATTATCCACCACGAGAATCCAGAGGGCGTTATCGTTACCCTCGGCGGTCAGACAGCTATTAACCTTGCCAAGCCACTTGTGCAGATGGGCGTAAAGATTATCGGTACTGACCTTGAGGCTATTGATAAGGCTGAGGACCGTAAGCTCTTTGAGGCTATTATGCGCGAGGTAGGCATTCCACAGCCACAGGCAAAGGCGGTTACTGAGATTGAGGATGGTGTTGCTGCTGCTGAGGCTATTGGTTATCCAGTGCTTGTGCGTCCAAGCTTCGTGCTTGGTGGTCGTGCAATGCAGATTGTAGGTAACGAGCAAGCTCTGCGCCACTATCTGCATAACGCCGTAGAGATTAACGAGGACTCTCCAGTGCTTGTTGATAAGTATATTATGGGTAAGGAGGCTGAGGTTGATGCTATTTGCGATGGCACTGATGTCTTTATCCCAGGTATTATGGAGCATGTTGAGAGAACAGGTATCCACTCTGGTGATAGTATCAGCGTATATCCTTCATTCAGCCTTAGCGATGCCGTTAAGCAGAAGATGATTGACTACACAGTGCGCCTGGGTAAGGCTATCGGCATTGTGGGTCTATATAATATCCAGTTTATCGTAGACAACGAGGACAAGGTCTATGTTATTGAGGTCAATCCTCGTTCATCTCGTACCGTTCCATTCCTCTCTAAGTCTTGCAATGTCCCTATGGCAAAGATTGCTACCCGCGTAATGCTTGGTCATAGCCTTAAGGAGCAGGGAATTACAGAGGTTTACGGTCGTGAGCGCAAGCGCTTCTTCATCAAGACCCCTGCATTCTCATTTGCAAAGATTAAGGGTATTGACACATACCTCTCTCCAGAGATGAAGTCTACTGGCGAGGCTATCGGATACGATAACTCAATGACCCGCGCACTTTATAAGTCACTGCAGGCATCTGGTATGGAGGTGGTAAACTATGGAACAGTGCTTGTGACCCTTGCCGATAAGGATAAGGAGAGAGCATTGCCACTTGTTCGCCGCTTCTACAACCTCGGATTCAATATTGAGGCTACAAAGGGCACTGCTGACTTTTTGCGTACACACGGCATTCGCACCCGTAAGCTAAGCAAGCTTATTGAGGGTAGCGACGATATTTATCGCTCACTGTGTCGCGGTCACGTAAACTACATCATCAACACCATTGACCTTAACCAGCACAGTGCACGCCTTGATGGATACGAGATTCGCCGTGCCGCTGTAGAGAACAATGTTACTATCTTCACATCACTTGAGACAGTAAGCGTACTGCTTCAGGTACTTGAGGAGATTACTCTTGGTGTATCAACTATTGACGCAGACTACGACAATTAGTATGAAAGAGGTTGTTTTTGAAATAGTAAGCAATCGTGCACTGACCGACTCTGTATATGAGATGGTACTGTCGGGTGATACTTCGGCCATAACCCGCCCAGGACAATTCGTTGAGCTCTCTTTGGAGGGTCTATTTCTGCGCCGCCCTATCTCTGTATGCAACTATGATGAGGGCAAGCTGACTCTTATCTACAAGGTTGTAGGCAAGGGTACTGCTCAGATGGCAAATCTTGCTGTAGGTACAAAAATAGATGCTCTGACAGGGCTTGGCAACGGCTTTAATGATGAGGCTCAGTGTAATACCCCACTGCTTGTAGGTGGTGGCGTAGGTGTTCCACCGCTCTATCGTCTTGCGCGTAACCTTATTGCAAAGGGCAAGCAAGTGACTGTCGTTCTGGGCTTTAACACCGCGGCGGAGATTTTCTACCGCGAGCAGTTTGAGGCTTTAGGTGCAAAGGTTATTGTGGCGACTGCAGATGGTAGCTATGGCGTTAAGGGTTTTGTTACTGACGCTATTAAGGAGTCGGGAATTACAGCAGATTACTTCTACTCATGCGGTCCACTGCCAATGCTTCGCGCGCTGACAACAGCTCTTGATATTGATGGCGAGATTAGCCTTGAGGAGCGTATGGGATGTGGCTTTGGTATCTGTATGGGTTGCTCAATAATGACTACTGCGGGAGCAAAGCGCGTATGCAAAGAGGGTCCTGTATTTAGAAAGGAGGAGATAGTATGGTAAGAGATTTATCAACAACGCTTTGCGGCGTAGAGCTTGACAATCCGATAATCCCCGCAAGTGGAACATTCGGTTTTGGTGCAGAGATGTCGGACATTTACGATATTAACATTCTAGGTTCAATATCCTTTAAGGGTACAACTCTTGACTCTCGCTTTGGTAATCCAACACCTCGCATTGCCGAGTGTAGCGCAGGTATGATTAACTCCGTAGGTCTTCAGAATCCGGGCATTGATGCGGTTATCAGCCATGAACTTCCAGAACTTCGTAAGCGCTTTCATAAGCCGATAATAGCCAATATCAGCGGCTTTAGCATAGATGAATATACAGAGTGCTGCCGTAGAATTGACAGCGAGGAGCAAGTTGAGATTATAGAGGTCAATGTCTCTTGTCCAAATGTACATAATGGCGGCATGGCATTCGGAACATCGCCAGAGAGTGCTGCTGCAGTGACAGCTGCTGTTAAGGCGGTGACTACAAAGCCTGTATTTATCAAACTCAGTCCAAATGTGACAGACATTGTATCTATCGCTCGCGCGTGTGAAGATGCTGGTGCTGACGGACTTACGCTGATAAATACTATGCTGGGCATGAGAATTGACATTGCTCGTCGTCGCCCAGTTATTGCAAATAAGATGGGTGGTTTTTCTGGTCGCGCAATCTTCCCAGTCGCCGTAAGAATGGTCTATCAAGTTGCAAATGCCTGCAAAATTCCTGTTATCGGTTGCGGTGGCGTGGCTACGGCAGAGGATGCAGTTGAGATGATGATGGCAGGAGCAAGTGCTGTTCAGGTTGGTGCGGAGAATCTGCGTAATCCATTTGCTTGCAAGCAGATTATTGAGAATCTTCCATTGGTTATGGAAAAGCTCGGTATTGAGCGACTTAGAGATATTATTGGAATAGTTAAATAGAGATAGATATGAGAGATGTAATTATCGCTTGTGATTTTTCAAGCAAAGAGCAGACATTGGCATTCCTTGACCGCTTTACTGGTCGTAAGCCATTTGTAAAGATTGGTATGGAGCTCTTCTATGCCTGTGGTCCAGATATTGTTCGCGAGATTAAGGCTCGTGGTCACAAGATTTTCCTTGACCTTAAGCTACATGACATTCCAAACACAGTTCGCAAAGCTATGAGTGTGCTGTCGCACCTTGATGTAGATATGACCAACGTTCACGCAGCAGGTACTGTAGATATGATGCGCGCAGCCCTTGAGGGTCTTACACGCCCAGATGGCACTCGTCCACTGCTTATTGCCGTAACACAGCTTACATCTACAAGCGAGGAGCGTATGCAGCGCGAGCTTCTTATTGGCGCTACTATCAACGACACTATCGCCAAGTATGCTGAGAATGCAAAGACCGCTGGTCTTGATGGTGTAGTTTGCTCACCACTTGAGGCAGAGCTTGTTAAGAACCACTGTGGTGCTGAGTTTATGACCGTAACTCCAGGTATCCGCTTTGCAGATGCTGCGGCGGACGATCAGGTGCGAATTACCACCCCTGCTCGCGCCCGCGAGATTGGCTCTGACTTTATCGTCGTAGGTCGCCCAGTGACTGCTGCCGAGGACCCCGTAGCTGCTTATGAGCGTTGCTGCCGAGAGTTTATTGGAGAATAACCTAAAAACAGAACAGATATGGAGAAAATTATTGCAAAAGAGTTGCTCAGTATCAGCGCGGTATTCCTTCGCCCAGAGCAGCCATTTACATGGGCTAGCGGTATTAAGAGCCCTATATATTGTGACAACCGCCTTATCCTCACCGCTCCATCAGCACGCGAGAAGGTTGAGGCAGGTCTTGCAGAGCTTGTTCGTAAGCACTTCCCAGAGTGCGAGTGCCTTATGGGAACATCTACTGCAGGTATCGCTCACGCAGCAATCGTAGCGACAATTCTTGATATGCCTATGGGCTATGTTCGCAGTGGCGCAAAGGATCACGGCAGAGCAAACCGCATTGAGGGTAAACTTGAGCCAGGTACAAAGGTTGTTGTTGTTGAGGACCTAATCTCTACTGGCGGCAGCTGCATTGAGGTTGTAGAGGCTCTGCGCGAGGCTGGTGCCGAGGTGCTTGGTATCGTGAGCATCTTTACCTACGGTATGAAACGTGGCGTTGAGCGTATCGCAGCAGCAAATACTGTAAACTACTCACTGTCAAACCTTGACTCTCTTGTAGAGGTTGCTGCCGAGGAAGGATATATCGCACCTGAGTGGAAGGATAGAATCCTTGCTTTCCGCGACAACCCATCTGATGAGTCTTGGATTAAGTAACATCACATAAAAACACTACCCCTATGAGGCACCTAATTGACCCTACAGACCTGTCTCGCAAGGAGACTGACGACATTGTTGCTCTTGCGTTAGACATTATCGCAAACCGCGAGGCATATAGCGAGAAGATGAAGGGCAAGAAGCTCGCAACACTCTTCTATGAGCCAAGCACCCGCACCCGACTCAGCTTTACAGCTGCGATGATGGAGCTTGGAGGCAATGTTTTGGGATTTTCAGATGCAGCATCCTCCTCTGTGAGCAAGGGCGAGACAGTAGAGGATACTGTGCGCGTTGTAGGTTGCTTTGCAGATATTATCGCTATGCGCCACCATATTGAGGGTGCACAGCTTGCCGCTTCGGCAGTATCTCCAGTGCCAATTATCAACGCTGGTGACGGCAGCCACTCCCACCCTACCCAGACCCTTACCGATTTGCTCACTATAACTCGTGAGTTGGGACATGTAGATAACATTACTATCGGCTTCTGCGGCGATTTGAAGTACGGCAGAACTGTTCACTCGCTCATTAAGGCGCTTGTACGCTATTCAGGCATTAAGATTGTGCTTATCTCACCAGAGGAGCTTCGCCTGCCAGACTATATCAAGACCGATATCTGCGATAAGTTCGGCATTGAGTACACCGAGGCAGATAGCATTGAGGAGGTTATGGGAAGCCTTGACATCCTCTATATGACCCGCGTACAGAAGGAGCGTTTTACTGACGAGGCTGAGTATGAGAGAGTTAAGAACTGCTTTGTTCTGGATGCCGAGCGTATGAAACTTGCCAAGGAGCGTATGGCTGTTCTCCACCCACTGCCACGCGTGAATGAGATTACCCGCGAGGTTGATGCCGACCCTCGCGCAGCATATTTCCGTCAGGTTGAGAATGGTAAGTTTGTCCGCATGGCACTTATCCTCTCGCTTATGCGCTGGAAGGGCGAGCAAATGGTAGAGCGCCACGAGAAGGGCGAGATAGATGGTCTGCGCTGCCCTAACCATAAGTGCATCACAAACAATGAGCCTATGGAGCGTTATTTCTACACTGCCGACAACGGCGTTCACCGTTGCTACTACTGCGACACAAAGGCGGAGTAACAACTATGCAATTGAAAACCGACGCCGTTTACAATAGTAAGCGGCGTCGGTTT
Organism: Rikenellaceae bacterium; assembly: GCA_015059805.1. Lineage (GTDB taxonomy): Bacteria > Bacteroidota > Bacteroidia > Bacteroidales > Rikenellaceae > Alistipes. The sequence goes on along the minus strand of SUZO01000005.1, from coordinate 8,758 downwards.
TTATTTCCCTTATCAAGTGGATAGAGAGCGTTGACAGCTTGCAACATCAGTCTCTTTCACATACCTCTACCAAAATGACATCTGTTGACTTAATGTATAAATTTCAATTATAACCGTATAAAATATTACAATATAGTTTTCTCTTATAATATTTGCAACATTATAATTTATTAGCTATCTTTGTAAAGAAGTTAAAACTATTAAAAAGATAGACTATGAGAAAGGTGTTATATCTATTGTTTGCTGCTACAATATTAGTTAGCTGTGGCGCAAACATCAATAAGGGTTATAATTCGGTAGATGCCGATAGTTTTGCGAAGTTTATAGCCGACGAGCAGGTGCAACTTATTGATTCGCGCACTCCTGAGGAGTTCAATGCTGGTCACATCCCTGGTGCTGTAAATATCAATATTGATGATGATAATTTCAGAGCTAAAGTCAATGAACTTGACAAATCTCGCCCTATTGCAGTATATTGTCGTGGAGGTCGTCGTAGCAAGGAGGCAGCTGATATAATGGCAGGATGTGGCTATGATGTTACAGAACTTTCAGAGGGCATTATCTCGTGGAAAGGCGAAATAGAACAGTAGACAAAACCGTGTTGCGACAAGCAATAAAGAAGCTGTCTAACAAGTTTTTTTAGACACTCCCTTTTCGTTAGAAGTTGTATAACAAGAGGGATTTCAAGGCTTGCGTAGCCCGAAAAACCGCAGCATACTGTAGCGTATGTGAGGATTTTGAGGGCAAGCATAACGCAGAAATCTCCTTGTTAGACAGCTTCTTTTGATAATAGGTTCTCGCGTGTTATTTCATTATAGCATCTATCTCTGTGTAGAAATCTTCAGTTTCACCGACAAACACTTTGTGCAGGCGACCTTCTGGCGTGATGATAACTTTTGTTGGAAAATTAGTGACGGCATAGTTCATCATAATACTATTGGCAGGTAGTGTATCATCGGGATGAAAGATATTTATCCAACTCATCTCGTTTTTCTCTACAGCTTTACGCCACTGCTCCTGTTTGTCATTGCAAGCTATGCCGACAATCTCCAAATTACTACGATAACGGTCATAATATCTCTTCATCATTGGAACACCGCGCATACAAGGACCGCACCAGCTACCCCAAAAATCCAAGACAACCCACTTACCACGAAGCGATGAAAGCGTAAACTCATTGCCGTTAATATCTTTGCTTGTGAAGTCAAAAGCCTCTCCATTCTCATCTATCATTCTTTTTGCTTTACATCGCACCGCACACATCTGTTTTGTCTTTTCATAGAGAGCATTGACATCCTCCCATTCGTGAGATAAAAGTGTAGGATTTAGATGTTCTATATGATTAACAATATCGTCTGGCAAAAGTGTTAGGTTGAATAAAAGGAATAGCGAAGAGACTCTATCCGGATTGCTTTTGATACTCTCTATTAACGCGTTATCCATAGCATTTAGACTATTCTGTATAGCCACTCCGCGCTCTACCCTGCTTAACTGCTGCCCCTTATCTCCTACAAGCAATGCAAAATAGTCTGCTGCAAGTTTGCGATATTGATTTCTCACATCTGCAATATCTCTATTGGCTCGCGAGCCGCGCTTTACTGCAACCTCAATATGCTTGTCAAATGGTGTTACCTCCATTCTGATTTTGTCGTTGGAAGTAATAAAATTTCTGATTATACCAGCAGGTGTCGGAAGAGATACTCTACCCTCGCGCACAGATAATTGAGTTGCTATAAGCTGAAAATATTTGGCAGAATCATCTGTCGGAATACTTGTCTTTATAACTCCATCTTGAGCCACAAGGGTTTGTGTCTGCATATTATCATAGTTATTTACAATATAATTCGACAATGGCATTACACCCAAAAATCAGAGTGTCGTTGTGAAAACCTTTTAATCTGATCTCAAGATTATGCTTAGGCGTGCAACCTATAGCGGCACAAATAACAAGAACAAGAGGCAGTAGTCGTTTCATTTTTTATATGTTTATTGACTTTCAACTCAATATAACCATTTTATCAACAAAAGTAAGCATAATTGATTAAGTAATTGGCAGTATTACCTAAAAAAGCACCTTATGGTGCTTTTTTATTGTTTATTGCATTATATAAACATCGTCTATTGGTAAGTCTACCGGCCATATCTCGCACTCATAGGCTTTAAGATTATAGGAAATATTGATATCCGAACTAGAACTGCGTATATCTCGGCGATCAATTACCCAAATCTTAACTTTACGATCTAAAGTAAGCTCTGCTGCCCATTTGTTTATATCATCACTACTTTTAGTTGCAATAAATTTGTCAACATCCACAAGCTTACCCAACTTGGACAAATTGTGAGGAGCAATTTCAATAACTTGTAGATCTTTTCTTCCTTTAGAATACCTCTTCTTGAAATTCGCGTGACGCAATTTCAGTGTCCAGTCTTGACTTTGAGACACAATGGTAAATACACACGAATTTTTCTTTGCATATTTGTTCTTGCTCTCTTTGTAGCTTAATTTATATAGTCCATCAGACAACTCGCCACCTGCTTTTGGCATATCTATTGATGTGCCAATAAATACTAAATCAGTACGAGTTTGCGCACTTAAGCAATACATTGGCGCCAATAAAAGAAGAACTAAAATTATACGTTTCATAACATCTTATTTTTAATGTTTTACAAAGTTAGCAAAAAAAAAAATTTAATTCATGCAAACTATTTTGCTAATTCGTGCTATTTTAAATACCCTTTCCAAATATCTTTCTCTACCTCTATTCCGTGTTCGTTGAATATCCCAACAATCTCTTTCAAATCATAACCATCTACCAACGCAATCTCTTTGTAGAACCGTTTATCTTTATTGTCCCAGATTAATAAAAATTTATCAGCATATGTACCACCCGAACTTATTTTCGCACGAGCAATATCCGAGAATGAGAATTTGCGATAATATTTAATATACGGATTGATAAATATAATCTCGGTATCGGTTATCGTTATATAGCAGCATGCGAATAATGCTCTAAATGTGAAAAATATCAATATCGATGAATATGTCAATGCTATTCCCCAAATAGTCTCTTCCGAACGGTCTAATGTCAGTAGGGATGGAAAAACGACTAATGCTGAAAAAATATATACTATTATCAGCATAGGGAAATAAAAATTTTTTGTAAATTTCTGTCTGAATGTCCTCATACTACAATACATGTATCGAATGTTGCAAACTGTCGCTTATTCAATAGACTCTCGCCAAAATTTCTTTACTTCGATGCCGTGAGCTTCGAATATCCTTAAAATCTCATTATAATCTTTTTGGCGAACCAAATCAATCTCTTTTCTAAATTTCTTTCCGCCACGAGTTCGGATTTGAAGATAGTTGTATGCATAAGTTCCCCCGAAACAGATATCTGCATGCGTTATATCTTCAAACAAGAACTCTCGATAATAACGAATATATGGATTTATTAAGGCGAATTTATTGTCAGTTACGGTTAAATAACTGCATGAAGATATTGCCCTAATTAAAAATAATATCATAAATGCCAGTGCACACATAATAGCCCAAAATGGACTATCCAATAGTGCACAGATGCCAAACAAAGTCGTAATAATTATGATTATTGTGGCAATAAAGGCTGATGTTTGCGTAATTTCTGTCTAAAGGTTTTCATGGCTTTACAAAGTTAGCAAATATATCTGGGAAAATCTAACGAATGAGGGAAAATAATGATGGTAGCACTGGTGTTCAATGACTTATGAGGATTTATGATGAAAGCCTCGCCGATGCAAAAGTGCAAGGAAATGAAAGGTAATGAGGGCGGACGGTTTTCAAATCATTACCCAATAACGAGGTGATTTTATAGGTCGTTGGAGTTTATTTCTACACTCTGCCATATTCTGCATAACAATGTACAACTCGCTGATAACGAATTTTGTAACCAAAAAGAATTGGATTATGCGAAGTACATTTAAGGTGCTGTTCTATGTGAACGGAAGTAAGGAGAAAAACGGTATTGTTCCCATTATGGGGCGAGTTACAATCAATGGTTCGGTGGCACAATTCAGTTGCAAACTGACCATTGCAAAAACAGTGTGGGATGCCAAAGGTAATCGGGCAAAAGGCAAGAGCAAGGAGGCGCGAGACATCAATTTGGCTTTAGATAACATCAAGGCTCAAATCATCAAGCATTATCAACGCATCTCGGATAGAGAAGCCTATGTTACTGCCGAAATGGTACGCAATGCCTATCAAGGTATCGGAACGGAGTATGAAACACTGCTCGGTGCATTTGATAAGGATAACGAGAGTTTCAAGAAGCGTATAGGCATAGACCGTGCTGCAAGTTCCTACAAGGTGCGTGTAAGGTCAAGAAACCATTTGGCTGCATTCATCAAGAAATGCTACAAGCGTAGTGATATTTCTATGCTTGAACTTACTCCCGATTTTATCAAGGAGTATGAAATTTATCTCTCTACTGATGCAGGACTACATAATGGCAGTGTATGGTCACATTGTATGTGGTTGAAGACAATTGTTTCTAAGGCTCATTATAATGGACTGACACCGAGAAATCCGTTTGCTCAGTATCGGGTTAATCAGAATATCAAGGAGCGACAATATCTTACAGAAGATGAAATCAAGGCTGTAATGACACACGAGTTTGCGGATAAGAAATTGGCTTACATCCGAGACCTGTTCGTGTTTGCAAGTTTTACAGCCTTGTCATTCGTGGATATTAAGGAACTGACTACCGATGATATTGTAGAGATTAACGAAGAGAAGTGGATTCTATCTAAGAGACACAAAACAAAGGTCAATTTCCAAGTGAAGTTGCTAGATATTCCGTTACAGATAATCAAGCGTTACGAGAGGTTTCAAGAGAATAAGCTGGTATTCCCAAATCTCAACTATTGGAACATCTGTAAACCACTGAAAAAGATGATAAAAGAGTGCGGAATTTCAAAGGATATTTCCTTCCATTGCACTCGCCATGGGTTCGCGACATTGGCTCTCAGTAAGGGTGTTCCTATTGAGAGTGTGAGCCGAGTGTTGGGGCATACGAACATTACCACGACACAAAAGTATGCCAAGATAACCACCGAGAAAATAGACAAGGATTTGACGATGTTCGGCAACAGACTTAATCAATCTTTTAGTGAAATCTCAATAGCAATGTAACTATGGAACGAGCAATTATAACAATCAACGAAAGTGGCAGAGTGAATATCCCATGCGGTAATGTTTGGATGTCTGAAATGGAATTGGTGGAGTTGTTCGGGGTAATAGCCCCAACACTCCGATTCAACATTAAAGCGATATGAGAAGTAACTTATACTATGACATGTATTGTTTTAACTCTGCCAACGGGTGTGTCATATTTTTACTTGTCCTATATACTGTTCACTTACGATGATTACTCTTGAAACATTCTAATCAAATCCCACTTCAAGGTACTCTCAAATATATACTTCAAACTTACAATATCAGTATAGTCTGTCCAATATTGATGCTCTTTGTTTATTTCATATCTTATTTCTACCACTTTTTCATTACTCTCAGATCCGACTTTTGCTAACGCCAGTATTTTGGGCCTTCCGTTCTTCTTGAAGGAATCCATTGCAACACGGTACTCGTTAACCGTTATTCCGCCAATTTCTCCGTCAATAATGAATAAAGCCCAATCAGCCTCCTCTTCAATAAACTTATTGTACAAATCTTGAGGAGGTACAAGCGTGTGTTCCTTTTTAAAGTCTTCGAAGGTATATGAAAGGATGCGAAAATTCTTAGAATCCCATTTGTTGTACATTACACAAGTAACAGCCCTTAACGCATCTCTTTCTTGTTGAAGCGTCTTTGAACCCGCAATAAAACACTTTATAGTTTTTCCTTTTTGCGATGATTCTTCTAGAAAGTTTGCAAAAACTAGCTTACACTCTTTTGTTGTTACTTTATGATTAAATGTCTTATGCCTATTCTCGTCTTGCTTATCCTCGAAATCGATTAGATATTCTCCTCTGTCAAGGTATGTGGTATAAATTTCCCTTGATCCAATTTCCTTTTTTAAATCTCCATCAATTGATATCTTTGATGCTATATCGCAATATAGTTTTATGTTATTTTTTTATATTTCCTTACTTTAAACAACAAAAACATTAGCCCAGCACCAACAAGGAAAGAAATGAGCATCAATAACCAGACGGCAGTGCCATTATCCAAGCGGTGTACTTCTGTTACTGCATATTTTTCCCTTTGCTTATTAACGGTCTGGCTACCTTGGAACGTCTCGTTATCATAATACCCAACTTCTTTTAATTTCAATTCCATCTCAGCAATTCTTCTGTCTAAAACTGAATAAACAGTTTCTTGATACTTACGAAATGCCTTGAGTTGTCCTTGCCGTGTATTTATGCTATCTTGAGGGAATGGAATAGATTCACCCAATACACTTTCTATATCATGAATAATGGATTGGCAATAACTATCATGTCCTGCGACATACGGATTCGCTATCTCTCCTAGAAGTCTTGACAGTTGTTCACCTATTCGATTCCTCAGCTCTGCCTCTCTTCGTTTATTAAAAATAAGAGAATCGATTTGTTCAGGAACCATATTAGAATATGATATAGTATCACAAGACGACGGATTAGAGTCATATGAAAGATTACGATTACCTATACCTACGTAAAAAAGAGCATAAAACAGGAAAAGAGCAATAAGACTAATAATCATAATTATTCCACAGCCAAATTTCCTTTTCTTTGTAAATCTAACCCATAATTTATTTGATTGCGAGGAATTTGCTAAACTTCTTTCAGCAATGTTTATCTTTGCATCAAAGAAGACATCATCATTTCTTTTACATGTTTGACTTATAACATTTATTATTCTGTCCGCAACGCTATTTATGCTTTCTCCATTTGCTTTTATTCAATTTAATGATCCAAGATAATAATGAATCCAACTGCTTTCCTCTGGTTCAGACAATAGAAGAGGAATAATACACTTGTTCTTTGAAAGATAGAATTCAATCTCATGCTTAACCCACATTGAGTTTTCGGTATTCTCACTATAAAAGAAAAGTATAGCATCTGCTAATTCTATTTGCTTTGTCAGCTCTTGCGCAAACTCTCCTCCGACCAATTGTTCGTAGTCCGCATACAATTGAACGCCCTTCTCTGTTAATGAATGGCAAAACCTTTGAACAATAGGTCTGTCTTTTTGACTATAACTAACATATATCATACCTTTTTATTTAAGCAATATATTTCTCCAAACTGATAATAATTCTTCATATTGTTTAGTAGTTCTGCGCATGGCTCGATACTCATCGGATATATTCT
>SUZO01000005.1:0-1326 GCA_015059805.1 Rikenellaceae bacterium | reverse complement strand
ACTCAGTTTATCCACATCAATATCTTTCGGGACAAAATAATCGAAGCTGCATTTTGTAAACGAACCTTGCCAAATAATACTCTTTTGGTCTGACATCTGCAATGTCTCACCGTAGATATTCAAAAGCACATCTATCCTGTCATCATTCTTCAGTTTACATTGCAGAGGAATATAGTCTCGTCGTTCTGCATCTTTGTCTGATTCCAGTGCCAATCATTTCCATAAGTCCAAAATTCCCTTTATTATTTCATTTAGACTTCTCGACTTTTTCTTCTCTTTTGTGCCATTTAAAGAACCTCTTGACTTTCGATTTGGTGTTACATTCTCTACTTCTTTACTATTTTGTACTTCACCTTTCAATGCATACAGTAACTCTTTTAGATGCTCATCATATCCAGGATATGCCTTTATCCATTGTCTTCGTGCCAGATAGTATCTGAATTGCCCAATCATTGGAGTATCATCCAATAGAAAAGGAATTATTCTTTTTTGAGTTGTATGCGCTTCTTGAATCTCATCCAACATATCATGAGATTCTATCACGTTCTTCGAATACAATACAACCAAGCTATCTGAAGATTGCAGACCTTCCATTATAGCTTGAGCATAAGGAATTCCAGGTGGGATATCATGCAAATCAATCCAACAATTCAAACCATTCATAGAAAGATAATTGTATATTTCATCTGCTATTGCATTATCAGAATGAGAATGGCTTATAAACACTGTTCGAGTTTCCGCAAAATTACCATATTCATCATCAATATTCCCCATGATAATTTCTTCAGAGGCCTTCAATAATTGAATAGCCAATTCGATGTCGGTAATACTTCCATCCCGTTTCTCAGCACCGCTTGGTCTCCTTATCCGAATAGACTTCTCGTCAATCTCTTTTAGTAGATCTTCTGGAAGTTCACAATTATCGACTACATAGACAAATAGTTCTTGAATGCTTTGCTCGTCCAAAAACTCTTTCAGTTCATAATGACTCCATTGGGAATTATATGAATTATCACTAGCGATATATAAGAATATCTTACATCTTCTTATAGCCGTCCTTAAATACGCCACATAATCAGAGCCTGGTGGTATATTGTTCCTATCCGTGAAACAAGACAAGCCAACAGATTGAATACTTTTACAGATTTCATCTGCGATCAACATATCTCTTCTAGAATAGCTTATAAAAACATCGTATATCATATTCTTACAATGGGGCTTTTAATGTTGGTTCTAAAACACCTTTGCACACTATTATAAATCTTCCTTTTGAGGGAAAAGGTTATAAGTTTGAATCATCTCTAATCCTGGTGCATCCTTGACAAT
>SUZO01000035.1 GCA_015059805.1 Rikenellaceae bacterium | reverse complement strand
CTTTGTGCTCGTAGTTAGTTGGCTTAATTACGACCTTCATGTAGTCTCCTATGTAGAATTTCGTAATTTTCGTAAAAACTAACGCTGAAAATCAGTGAGTTAAAAATAAAGCCTGTCTAACGTGTGGTTAGACAGTCCTTTTTATGAACATATAAGTCCGCTACTTTGAGGTATACGGCTTAATTACACCACGCTCAGAGCTACGGATAAAGTTAATGAGTGCATCGCGCTCTGGAGATTGAGGAACTTGAGCCTCAGCCTCGTTGCAGGCGTTGAGATAGTTTAGTCCGCTCTGGAACAGTATGCGGCAGCTCTTAGTCAGGATGTCAAGCTGCTCGTCAGTAAATCCTCGGCGCTGCAGACCGATACGGTTAAGACCTGCGTAAGAAGAGGTGTCGCTTCTGACGGTGATAAATGGAGGAACATCCTTTGTAAGCAGTGTGCCGCCCTGGAGCATCACATGGTCGCCAATCTTCACCCACTGGTGGATTGCGCAGTGACCGCCGATAACTACCCAGTCACCAACCTCTACCTCGCCAGCAAATGAGCAGCGGTTTGCTACAACGCAGTGGCTACCGATAACGTCATCATGAGCAACGTGAACGTATGCCATAAGCAGGTTACCATTGCCAATAACGGTCTTACCACGAGAGGCAGTACCGCGGCTGATAGTTACATATTCGCGGATATCATTATCGTCGCCAATCTCGGCAGTGGTCTTCTCGCCACGGAACTTAAGGTCCTGAGGAAGGCAAGAGATAGATGCAGCGGTGTGAATCTTACAACGCTTGCCAATGCGTGCGCCGTCGTGGATAACTGCGCCTGGACCAATCCAGCAGTCGTCACCAATAACAACATCGCCAGCAATATATGCAAATGGCTCTACTGTAACATTATTTCCAATCTGTGCATCTGGGTGCACATAAGCAAGTGGGCTAATCATAGTTCGGTTATTTTTAGTAGTTACTATTTATTCTTAACAATCTGTGCCATCAGCTCTGCCTCGCAGACAAGTGTTCCGCTAACAAATGCCTTGCAAATCATTGCTGCTATGCCACGGCGAACAGGGCTGGCAAGCTCGCACTCAATCTGCAGGGTGTCACCAGGGGTAACCTTGTGCTTGAAGCGTACGTTGTCAATCTTGAGGAAGTAGGTTGAGTAGTTACCCTTCTCCTCCACCTGGCTGAGCACTAATAGACCACCACACTGAGCCATTGCCTCGACAATCAGCACGCCTGGCATAACTGGCTCGTCAGGGAAGTGACCCTGGAAGAATGGCTCGTTGGCTGTAATGTTCTTAATGCCGCCGATAGATGTGCCGTCAATATGGAAAACGCGATCTACAAGCAGGAATGGGTAGCGGTGAGGCAACATTTGTCGAATCTCGTTTACGTCAAACACTGGCGCAGTGCGAGGGTTGTACTTGAAGCGTGGCTTAACACCCTCGCGGCGGATAGTAGCGCGAATCTGCTTCATAAACTCTGTATTGGCGAAGTGTCCTGGACGAGTAGCCCACACACGACCCTTTATTCTAATGCCTAAAAGGGCGAAATCGCCAAGAAGGTCAAGGAGCTTATGGCGAGCAAGCTCATTATTGGCACGAAGCTCAAGGTTATTGAGGTATCCACCAGTTACGCGAATATCCTTCTTGCCAAAGATATTTTTCAGATGCTCTAACTGCTCGTCAGAGACAGGATTCTCAACCACGACAATAGCATTGTCAAGGTCGCCACCCTTGATAAGATTCATCTTGAACAGTGGCTCAAGCTCATGAAGGAATACGAAGGTGCGACAAGGGGCAATTTTGCTGGCATAATCATCCTCTGGGAGTAGAACAGCATACTGATTGCCCACAATCTTAGAGTTGTAGTCTACGTGAACAGATACAGAGAACTCCTCGTCTGGGTAGAGTACAATAGCCACACCCTTCTCAGGAATGGTGTAGACCTGCTTCTCGCGTACCTCGTAGTATCTGCGCTCAGCATCCTGCTCAACAAGACCTACGCGAGCAATAGACTCTGCATAAGCCTTAGCAGAACCGTCCATAATAGGGGTCTCAGTGTTGTCAATATCAATAAGGGCATTATCGCAACCCATAGTCCAGAGGGCTGACATAATGTGCTCAATTGTGCTGATTCTTACGCCGTTAATCTCGATAGTTGTTCCACGAGAGGTATCTGTTACATACTCACAAAGTGCTGGAATTGTTGGCTGACCCTCAAGGTCTACGCGACGGAAGACAATACCGTGGTCTGCCGGTGCAGGATTTACAGTCATGGTGACCTGTACTCCTGTGTGCAAGCCCTTGCCTGAAAATGTAAGTGAAGCGGCAAGAGTTTGCTGTTTTGTAGATGATGTTGTTGTCATACAAATTTGTTATAAAAATATTTATCGGTACAAATATAGTAATTTTTCGGAAATTCTACTACATTTGTAGTGACAAAACCAAAATTGTAACTGATGAGTCAAGATAAAGATATAAAGAAAGCGACAAAACCGACATCCGAAGGCGCTGCAAAACCACCTCGCCGACCTCGTCTAAAATTGCCATTTGACAACCGTAGTGAGGATATTGGTAGCTGGGCGTACGACCATCGTGTCGGGCTTTGCGTGACAATTATTGTCTATCTACTGCTTGGTATCGGATTTTTTGCCTCTAAGATTGTTATCGGTCGTAAGGTTTCGCAGCAGGGTATGTATATTGACCTTCAGGAGCTTGCAGCTCTTGAGCAGGAGCGTGACCGTTTAGCAGAGGAGGTGCGCCGTGCAAATCAAAATATTGACTGGAGTAAGATTCGCAACACCTCTTCAAATGAGAATGCGCTTAATGAGAACCTTGCAGATGACCGCGGAACGAACACCTCCTCGCTCAATGAGGATGCTGAGGCTGTAGAGCAGCGTATGCGTGCAAATAGAGAGGCTTACGAGCGTGGTCTTAAGGATGCGAAGCGAGCGGGAGAACGACAGAATGATGATGCGGCAAGCGATGATAGTAGCGGCAATAAGAGTGATAAAAAGGTCAAGGGAAGTGTTACTGTTAGCTTCTCCTTTGATAACCCTGTGCGCTACTCTCGCCACCTTGTAAAGCCGGCATATCGTTGTGAGGGTGGTGGCGAGGTGGTTGTCAAGGTGGCTATTGACCGAGCGGGCAAGGTGCTATATGCCTATGTGGAGTCGGGAGGTGATGAATGTATGCGCCAGACTGCTGTCAGTGCGGCTAAAGGCTCTCGATTTGACCATAATAACTCCGCCCCAGCAAAGCAGGAGGGGGTGATTACATATATCTTTATTCCGCAGTAGAAACAACTTCAAACTATACATAAAGATGGAACAACAAACTTCACTGCTAAAAGATGTCGTTATTCGCTTTTCGGGCGATTCTGGCGACGGTATGCAGCTTACGGGAACCCTCTTTTCGGAGACTTTAGCACTCACAGGTAATGCTATATCCACCTTCCCAGACTATCCAGCAGAGATTCGCGCCCCACAAGGAACTGTGGCGGGAGTATCTGGTTTTCAGGTTCACTTTGGCTCTCAGACAATCAACAATCCTGGTGATAAGTGTGACGTGCTGGTGGCGATGAATCCAGCAGCGCTCAAGGCAAATGCAGCCTTCCTAAAGGCGGATGCAACCGTTATTGTTGATGGCGATTCGCTTACTGCGGATAATATTGCAAAGGCGAGTTTTGCGACAGATGACCCAATTTCGGAGTTAAATCTCTCAGGACGTAATATTATTATCGCACGCATTACAACAATGACCCGCGAGGCTCTTGTTGATAGTGAGTTAGATAATAAGGCAAAGACCAAGTGTAAGAATATGTTTGCGCTGGGTATCTGCCTATACATAACCAACCGAAGCACAGCTCACGCGCACGACTATATCAATGCTAAGTTTGGTAAGAAGAGTCCAGATGTTGCCGCTGCAAATAACCATATCATTGAGGCGGGTTATAACTATGCGGCGAATAACCACCTCTCTCACTATGCCTATGCTGTTGAACCAGCGGGTCTGCCTAAGGGTAAGTATCGCACTATCAATGGCAATGTAGCTACGGCGTGGGGATTTATTGCAGCCTCTGAGAAGAGTGGTCGTCCGCTCTTCTGTGGCTCATATCCTATTACCCCAGCGACGGTTATCCTTGAGGAGCTTGCAAAGCATAAGTCGTTGGGTGTGAAGACCGTACAGGCTGAGGATGAAATTGCAGGTATCTGTACCGCTATAGGTGCTGCATACGCGGGTAATTTTGCCGTTACGACCACCTCTGGACCAGGCTTGTCGCTTAAGAGTGAGGCTTTAGGACTGGCGGTTATGGCTGAGCTTCCGCTTGTCGTTGTAGATGTGCAGCGTGGAGGTCCATCAACGGGTCTGCCAACAAAGACCGAGCAGAGTGACCTACTGCAGGCTCTCTATGGTAGAAATGGCGAGTGCCCAGTGCCAGTTATCGCCGCTTCATCGCCAAGCGACTGCTTCCACTACGCCTTTGTGGCGTCAAAGATTGCAATGGAGCACATGACGCCAGTAGTACTTCTGACTGACGGATTTATTGCCAACTCTTCTGAGGCGTGGGCAATACCGCAAATGGCTGATATGCCAGCGATTAACCCTCCTATTGCTGTGGCGGGCGAGGGTGACTTTATGCCATATAAGCGTGATAGCCGTTTTGTTCGCAGTTGGGCATTTCCAGGCACAGCATCGCTTGAGCATCGTATAGGAGGACTTGAGAAGAATGCCACTACGGGAAATATCTCTTACGACCCTGCAAACCACGCCACTATGGCCGCTACGCGAGCTGCGAAGGTCGCTGCTGTTGTGGCGGATGTTCCAGAGCAGACTGTAGAGGGAGATAGTAGCGGCGAGCTGCTTGTTGTAGGCTGGGGAGGTACTCGCGGACACCTTGCATCAGCCGTTGATGCTCTGCGTGAGGCTGGCAAGAGCGTGAGCCACTGCCATCTGAACTATCTTAATCCACTGCCAGCAAACCTTGCAGATATTTTCGCTGGGTTTAAGCGTATTGTTGTTTGTGAGCTTAATGAGGGTCAGGCGGCAGCCTACCTGCAGGGACTGTTCCCACAGTTTACCTTTGAGCGATACAATAAGGTTCAGGGACAGCCATTTACCGTGGCGGAGTTAGTGAGTGTGTTTAATGAAAAATTGAACTAAAGAAACTGTTTAAATTTTATTTCGAGATTATTTGAGACCTATTTTTTGAACATAATTTAAGTTGTAAGGTCGCAGTTAATAGTGGACTATTTACAAGGACTTCAACTTAAAATATGTCAAAAAGAGCCTCAAAGAATCCGAAACTATTCAAACAGTGTTCAGAAATAACAATTTAATAAAATTTTAAACAGTTTCTATTTATGGCAGAATACAAATATACACCAGAGAGTTTTAAGTCCGACCAGCAGGTGAAATGGTGCGCCGGTTGCGGTGACCATGCTGTGCTTAACGCTGTGCAGCGTGCGCTGCCAGAGGTTGCAGATGCCCTTGATAAGCCACACGAGAAGTTTGTATTTATCTCAGGTATCGGCTGTTCGTCTCGCTTTATCTACTATATGAAGACCTTCGGCTTCCATACTATTCACGGTCGCGCTGCGGCAGTGGCTACGGGAGTTAAGACGGCAAACCCAGACCTATCTGTTTGGGTCTGTACAGGCGATGGTGACAGCCTTGCTATCGGTGGAAACCACTTTATCCACGCACTACGTAGAAATGTGGACCTAAATATCATCCTCTTCAATAATGAGATTTACGGACTTACCAAGGGTCAGTACTCACCAACTACAAAGCTCGGCACAGTGACAAAGACATCGCCTTATGGCACTGTTGAGCACCCATTTAACCCTGGCGAGCTGGCTATTGGCGCAAAGGGAACATTCTTTGCCCGTACAGTCGATGCGGAGGTTATGCTTACAAAGGAGCTGCTCGTTGAGGCGGCAAAGCATCGCGGAACATCAGTGGTTGAGGCGCTTGTTAATTGTATGATTTTCAACAATAAAACTCACGCTTCGTTTGCTGCCGATAAGGCTACTCGCGCGGAGAATACCATAACCCTGCGCCATGGTGAGAAGATGCTCTTTGGAAAGGATAAAAATCGCGGTCTTGTCCTTGAGGGTCTGAAACTTAAGGTCGTAACTGTTGGCGAGGATGGATATACCCTTGATCACATCCTTACACACGATGCACATTGCGAGGATACAACCCTGCACTCTATGCTCGCCGCAATGAAGTACCCTGAGTATCCCGTGGCATTAGGTGTTATCCGCTCTGTAGATGCCCCTTGCTACGATACCGAGGTTGAGGCGCAGGTTGTGAGCGTTAAGTCTGCCTCTAAGATTCAGTGCGTGGATGACCTATTAAATTCTGGCGAAACGTTTACTCTGTAATTTTGTCGTGAAAATGGCGTATTTCCTTCCGCTATCAAGAAAAATTGGTTTGGCTGTACGTTTTGAGTACTATCCTGCACCAATTTTTCTTGCCGAGCGTTGTAAATCCACCATTTTGACGACAAAATGGCTATTGGCTATTAGCCGTTGGCTTGCCTTCGGCAACCCGACCCTGCTCCGCCTCGGCAATATCAGTCGCGGCATAAATGCCCCAAAAGGCGTAAATTGAGAATCTGTGAGCAAGCTCCCATTTTCAATTGTCGCCTTTTGCACCTTCGGTGTGCGACTGCTATTGCTCTCGGCTTAATCGCAGCGTTAGCTGGCTGCGCAGAACAGGGAATTTAATGAGATTAGGGAAGTTAGAGAGCGTACAATAGCAGCAAATGACAATGAATGACAGCGGGCTAAAGCCCTTAATATTGCGCGTTCCACGCGCTATTCTATGCCATTGAGGGCGAAAGCCCTTGCCATTAAATGTCATTCAAAATTACTCCGCTTAATCAGAGCACCAATTTTGTTGTCAGAGCAGGGTCGGCTGGTTGACGCAGAACAAATAATTTAAGGAGTTTAGGGAAGTTAGAAAACATCCTTAAACTCCTTAATTTCATTAAATTCCCTAATTAGCCAACGGCTAACAGCTAAACTACACCATCTCCTCGTAGCGGGCGATAGGGGCGAGGTCGAGGGTTGCTATTTCGCCGCGCAGGTAGCGGTAGTAGCCCGCCACGGCAATCATTGCGGCATTGTCGGTTGTAAACTTCAGCTCTGGCAAGAATGTACGCCAGTGGTGGCGCTTACCCTCTGCCTCTATGCGGGCGCGGAGCGCGGAGTTTGCCGACACACCACCGCCAAGGGCTATATCTCTGATACCGAACTCTTTAGATGCCTTGATAAGCTTATCGGCAAGGATGTCTACTACGGTATAGAGCAGGGATGCGCAGAGGTCTGTCTTGTTTTTCTCAATAAAATCTGGGTCTATGGCAACTTGGTCGCGCAGGGTGTAGAGGAACGAAGTCTTCAGACCTGAGAAAGAGTAGTTAAATCCCTCTACGCGAGGCTTGGCGAACTTAAAGGCATCCTTATTTCCCTCCTTAGCAAGGCGGTCAATCACTGGACCACCAGGGTAAGGTAGTCCCATAACCTTTGCGCACTTATCAAGCGCCTCGCCAGCGGCATCGTCTATAGTTGTGCCGACAATCTCCATCTTATCAGGGGCATCAACCTTGACAATCTGAGTATGTCCGCCACTGACAAGCAGGCAGAGGAATGGATAGTCTGGGTGTGGAAGTTCTCTATCAGGAAGGTCTACGAAGTGGGACAAAATGTGTCCATGTAGGTGGTTTACCTCAACCATTGGAATGTTGTTGGAGATAGAGAGCCCCTTGGCAAAGGATGTGCCGACCATTAGCGAGCCAAGCAGACCTGGTCCGCGAGTGAAGGCTATAGCGTCTACCTTGTCAATAGTAATGCCAGCCTCCTTGAGTGCAGTATCCACCACGGGGACTATATTCTGCTGGTGTGCGCGAGAGGCAAGCTCTGGGATTACACCGCCATACTTCTCATGCACAGCCTGTGAGGCTATGACGCTTGAAAGTAGGGTTGTGTTGTGCAACACAGCTGCGGAGGTGTCGTCACAAGAGGACTCAATGCCCAAAATTATTATATCATCCATTTTTGCAAAAAAATATGCGGGTATTTCAAAAAAATAGTACTATCTTTGTAAGTTATAAAATATAACTTAAGGATATTCCGTGCGCAAAGTTACGAAAATATTTACAAAGATAGTATCAACAGTGATTTTATTGTTGGTACTCTTGCCTATTTTCGCTACGCTGCTACTCTCTATGCCGAGTATGCAGAATCGTGCTGTGAGGTGGGCTACGGGCTTTGCATCGGAGAAGTTGGGCGCTAAGGTGGGCATAGAGCATATCACTGTGGGTATGCTTAACCACGTCAAGGTGCGCGGCTTTTATGTTGAGGATTTAGATGGCGATACGCTGCTCTATGCTGGCTCTGTGATGGCGCAGTTAGGTCCTTTAGCGGGTATGTCTGAGCGCTTTACGATTGGCTCGGCGCGCGCGGAGGATGTTGTGTTCTACTTGCGAGAGACGGAGCGTGGAGTTATGAATATCAAGGAGATAACCGACCGCTTAGTCAATCCGAATAAGAAGGATAAGAAGCCATTTCACCTCTTTATTCGCTCATTAGATGCCGATAGTGTAACTTTCCGTCTGCAGCGACTCTCAAAGCGTAAGCCGCAGTTTGGTGTGGACTATTCAGATATGCAGATGGATAGAATTTCGGCACATATTGACAACTTCTATGTCAATGGTGCTGCTGTGGGTGGCGATGTGACGAGGTTGAGTTTTGCTGAGCGCAGTGGTTTTGTGCTTGATGATATGGCTGGAACATTCTGTGTGGATAGGGGTGTGATAACGCTCAAGGATGCCACTCTGATTGCGCAAAATTCGCAGATAAATATTCCGACGATGGCTCTTACTGGTAATGGTTGGGAGAGTTATCGTGACTTTATACGAAATGTGCGACTGGATATAGATGTCAAGAACAGCTTTGTTCAGAGCGATATGGCGGGCTACTTTGCGCCGACATTGTTGCGTTGGGATACCTCTGTTAGGGATGTTACGGCATCTATGCACGGCACGGTGGCAAACTTTAAGGGTCGCATTGATAATCTAACTCTTGAGGATGGGGGAAAAATCAAGGCTTCAGCAACGATACGAGGTTTGGTAGATGTGGCACGTACACGCTTTGATGTCAAGGTTGATAATGTGGATGTTACAACGCCAGAGTTGATGCGTCTGCTGAACAATATAGCGCACCTGAAGGTGCCACAGAGCGTAAAACCGTATATTGAGCGTACAGATAGGCTCAATATAAAGGGTGAGTTTAAGGGGCTCTTGTCGTCATTTGATGCCTCGGCGCTGGTGGATATGCATAGTGGTGGAACTCTTACGGCTCAGTGCAAGATGCAGAGCGTTGAGCAGGGGGAGCGCATAACGGCGACAATGGTTGCTGACTCGGTGAATGTGTCAAGGCTTTTGGCATCATCATCGCCACTCTCGGCAAGCTTTACTGTCAAGGGCGCTGCGGCACTTGGCGAACAGCTCTCTGCTGAGGCGAGTGGAGAGGTTAGCTCTCTTCTCTTTAACGACTATAACTACTCAAATATCTCCTTTGATGCTACGCATGGCGATGGTATGACGGCGCTCAATATTGGTAGCACCGATAGCAATCTTAAGGCTCGTGTGCAGGCGGCTATGATGACTATGGAGAATGGTACGCCAGCCTATAATGCTGTGGCACAGATAGATAATGCAGACCTTACGGCTCTGAAGATTAACCGTAGAGATAGCCTATCTACCGTTACGGCAACAGTGTCGTTGGAGGCGCAGGGAGCGAATTTCGATACGATGAATGGTAGGGTAGATATTGCTGATGCTCTATATAGTTATAACGATAGCCAGCTCACCTCCGACCTTATAGAGTTGATTGTTGATAGCAATGAGGATACTCGCCAGATTACTCTCAACTCAGACTTTGTGGATGCACTCTTTGAGAGTCGTTGCTCATATAAAGATGTGGCATATTACGTCTCAACGCTATTGGCACGCTATCTACCTCAGCTATATGACTCCACTACTTTGGATAAGATTGAGAACAAGGAGGAGGTTATTAAGGATAATGTGGCGCTGCTATCTGTGACGGCAAAGGATATATCCCCACTGCTCAGCTGCTTTGTTAGTGGTGTGGAGGTAGCTCCAAGTTCTACAGTTAAGGTCTACATGGACCCTGCGGCAAATAAGTTTGTCATGCGTGGTCGCTCAGAGTGCGTTGAGCGATACCCATACCTTGTCTCTAATGTTGAGATAGATGCAAGTAATAGTGGGGATTCGCTTGTGATGAATCTCGGCTCGTCGGAGTTGTGGGCGGGCGCTATGCGACTCTCGGACTTTAGCCTCCATGGCGGCGCTAAGAGTAATACCCTTGACCTCTATGGTGAGTTTGCCGACACTCTTAACGATGTTCGTGGCAATATTGCCGCTAAGGCGCATGTTTCGCGTCGTAATGGAATGCGCCACCTAAGGGTCGATCTACTTCCGTCGCGTATCGGTAAGCGCGATAATGTGTGGAGGATAACCTCAGCGGGTATTGATATGGATTCGTCACGCGTAGATGTGCAGGACTTGCGTATCTTTAATGCTCGTGAGGGTCAGGATTTGCTTATTGACGGTATAGCTTCGCACTCTAAGACCGACTCGTTGCACCTATATCTCAAAAACTTCTCCCTCGCTCCATTTGCGCAGTTTGCTGAACGGTTGGGTTACCGCGTTGAGGGTCGTACAAATGGATATGTAACGGTACGCTCGGCACTTAAGGATACTCGCATTGAGGCAAATGTAGATTTAGACTCTATGTATGTCAATAGCCTTGCAGTGCCAGACCTAAAGCTCTCCTCGCGCTGGGATTTTGGTCGTTCAAGGGCAAAGCTCTCAGTAACTACAGCCGACAAGGGTAAGGAGGTGGCGCGTGGTTATCTCTTCCCATCACAGTCGCGCTATTTTGCGCAAATACTTGTGGATGAGCTTGATATGTCGCTCTTAGACCCTCTGCTCTCTGGCGTTATTAAGGATACGGGAGGTAAGGCTAAGGTCGATTTGACACTTACAGGTCAGAAACGTGATGCCAGCCTTAATGGAGAGATTACTGTCTCAGATATGAGCACTACGCTTGACTATACTAAGTGTACCTATACTGCTCCAGTGGCTCGTGTAGAGGTCAGGGATAATAGGTTCTACCTGCGCAATGCTACCATTTACGACAAGCACAAGCATAGCGGTCTGCTGAGTATGGACCTAAGCCTTGACCATCTGTCAAATATTGAGTACTCACTGCGTGCGCAATTTAACAATATGCAGGTGCTGGGCACTACAAAGCGGGATAATGATATGTTCTATGGAACAATCTTCGCCTCTGGTGATGTGAGCGTTACGGGTGACAAGGCGGGCGTGAAGATGGATATTACCGCAGCCTCGGAGGATAACTCTAAGTTCTTCATGCCGCTGTCGGATAAGAGTAATATCTCCTCTGCCGACTTTGTGACCTTTGCTAAACCGTCGGCGGCAGATACAACATCCTACCTTGTACGTAAGAAGATGATGTTTGAGCGCCGACAGAAGCAGAGAACAGCCTCTGGAGGTGGTATGGATATAAATATGTCCCTTGATGTTCGTGAAAATGCTGAGGCTCAGCTTGTTATTGACCCTACAGTGGGCGATATTATCAAGGGTACAGGTAATGGATTGCTCAACCTTAGAATAAATCCTAAGGCGGATATATTTGAGATGTATGGTCTTTACACTATCGACCAGGGAAGTTACCTGTTTACACTGCAAAATATTATCAATAAGAAGTTCGTTATTGAAAAGGGTTCTACAATACAGTGGACAGGCGAGCCGCTGGATGCGCTGCTCAATATCGCTGCGGTCTATAAGATTAAGACCTCGCTTCAGCCTCTGCTTGAGGGTTATGTAGATACATCAATACCTAACCGCGCTGTGCCGGTAAATTGTATTATCAACCTCACCGACCGACTTACAAAGCCGACAGTTGGCTTTGATGTTCAGGTGCCGAGTGCCGACGCAAGCATCCAGACCGTTATTGCCAACGTTCTTAGTACTCCAGAGCGACGCTCGCAGCAGTTCCTCTATCTGCTACTCTCTAACTCGTTCCTCTCTGAGTCATCTACCGAGGCATCATCGTTTGGAGTCTCATCAGCGGCAGTGACGGGCTTTGAGCTGCTATCAAATCAGTTGAGTAACTGGCTTTCGTCCGAGAACTTCAATATTGTGCTACGTTATCGTCCAAAGACCGACCAGATGATGAGTGACGAGGTAGATTTTGGCTTCTCGCAGGGTCTTATGGGGGATAGATTGCTAATAGAGGTTGAGGGAAACTATTTGGGCGATAAGTCGCAGGTTGTCAATGCTTCATCCTCATTTACGGGCGAGGCGTATGTCACCTGGCTGATTGACCAGGCGGGAACACTGCGACTCAAGGGATTTACCCATACTATAGACCGCTTTGACGAGAACCAGGGTCTGCAAGAGACGGGACTTGGTATCTATTTCAAGGAGGATTTTGACAACGCAAAGGATTTGCGAAATCGCGTGGCTAATAGATTCTCTCGTCGTCGCCGAAAGGAGGCGCAGGCTCAAGCGGCAGCCTCTTTAGGACTTCGTGAACGCGATAATGAGGCTATGGAGTCGATGGTTGATGGCTTTGATGCCCCACCACAGGAGGATAATATGGATAATTTTGACTAATTTTGCATCAGCAAATATAAATTAAATATACAAAACTATGATGTTCAAACTTTTACAGACCGCAGAGGTTGCTGAGCAGGTTACCGAGGCGGGACAGATGAGCCTCTGGCAACTATTTAATAGCGGAGGCTGGCTAATGTGGGTACTCCTTCTGCTGGGAGGTGTTACAATCTTTATCTTCGTGGAGCGTTTTTTGGCAATCCGCAAGGCATCTAAGGGTATGAATATGGGATTTATGAACCGTATTCGTGACGCTATCTCCGATGGTAATATCAACGCAGCGTTAGAGATGTGTCGCCGAAGCAATACCCCTATTGCACGTATGGTTGAGAAGGGTATTGAGCGCCTTGGTCGCCCAATGGCAGATGTGCAGAGCGCTATTGAAAATGTGGCAAACCTTGAGGTGTCACGCCTTGAGAATGGACTGCCTTTCCTTGCCACTATCGCTGGAGGTGCGCCGATGATCGGTTTCTTGGGTACTGTGCTGGGTATGGTGCAGACCTTTATGGATATGTCTGCCGCTGGTGGTACGGTAGATATGGCACTGCTCTCTGGAGGTATGTATGTGGCGATGATTACCACTGTAGGTGGTCTTATTGTGGGTATTCCTGCATACTTCGGTTACAACTACCTTGTGGCAGCTATTGAGCGCCTTGTCTTCCGTATGGAGGCAAACTCTATCGCCTTTATGGATATTCTTAACCAACCTGTACAGAAGTAGTTATGGCAATTAAGAGAGGTTCAAAGGTAGATAAGTCTTTCTCCTCATCGGCTATGACGGACTTGATGTTCTTGTTGCTGATATTTATGATTATCGCAACAACGTTAATCAATCCCAATGCCCTGAAGCTGATGCTGCCAAAGAGCAGTAATCAACTGAAGGATAAGGCGATAACTACCGTATCAATACAGAAGGCTGGCAATGGGTATAACTACTACGTTGAGCTTGACCGCGTGCAGGGAATCCCTGGTGTTGAGGCGGCTCTAAAGACTCGCCTCACTGGTCAAACAGAGCCTACAGTCTCGCTGCACTGTGATAAAACTGTCGCTGTAGACGAGGTGGTTAAGGTGATGAATATCGCCAAAGATAACGACTACAAACTAATCCTTGCAACTGAACCGTAATAGATGTCATCTAAATACTACGCCATACTTGCTACCATACTATATGGTGTGGGCATTGCACTTGCAATGCTCTATGGCGTTGTGCATATAGAGCCTAAACCTCTTAAGGAGGCGGAACTATTTGTGGAGTTTATAGAGCCTGAGCCAGAGCTCTCTACGGAGTCTGTGGCAGCGCCCTCGCCAGATGTTGCCCCTCAGCATCAGACTGTCGCTGAGCAGGATAACTCGCAGCAGACCGAGGGCAAGGCTGCTCAGACGCAGACAGTCAATCCTCGCGCACTCTTTAAGATGAATCAAGGGGGTGTGGATAATGAGCAGAATAGCGGCAACCCTTATGCTCAAGCCTCTGAGAAGGATAGCTCTGCAGGTAGTGGCGCTGGGCTTAACCCTGTGGGTACAGATGCCTTAGACGAGGGTTTGCAGGGGCGTGGTCTTGTTGGAGCGTTACCTATGCCAGCATATCCAGCGGGTAATAGGGGTGGCAAGGTCGTGGTGAGAGTCTCGGTGGATAAGCTGGGTAAAGTTACCTCGGCAACATACGAACCTAAGGGCTCTACGACCTCAGATTCGTCACTTGTTGAGGCGGCAATAGCTGCTGCAAAGCGTGCCAGATTTACAGAGAGCGCCGCATTTGTTCAGGGCGGTACAATTACATATATTTTCAAACTTAAGCAGTAGAGGGCATAATTATGAAACGACTACTTTTCCTGCTATCACTTCTATTTTTTACCTTTTCACTCTCTGCTCAGGATAGTGTAGAGTCAGGAATATCCTTTGATAAAAGGGAGTATGACTTTGGCAGTGTTCCCAGGGAGAACAAGAATTACACATGCACCTTTATCCTTGAAAATAAGACAGATAAGCCACTTGTGTTGCTGAGTGTTAATACCTCTTGTTCTTGCCTTAAGGCACGATATTCACGCCGCCCATTGAAGGTGGGTGAGAAGAGTAGTATCACAATGACTCTTGAGGCTTCAAAGATGGAGAAGGGGCTTTTTCATCGCGTAGTTGAGGTGCATACAAATTCAGGCGTGTCACGCCTTATAGTTCGCGGCAAAAGTGAGTAGACTGGCAGCTTAGTTGCTGCAATGTTACCAAATATAGAGTCTAACGGCGTTAGGCTCTATTTTTATGCGTTGAGATAGAACACGATAGCTGTAAAGTGACAAACAACTGCAATATTTATCATCAGATGCCATACAAGATGGTGGTATCTAAAGCCCTTTTTTGCATAAAAATATGCACCTAATGTGTAAAATATTCCGCCAGCCGCAATAAGAATTAGCAACGGCGTTGATGCGTTGCGAATAAAGAGTGGCATAAAAAAGACCACTGTCCACCCCATTATCAGGTAAATTGTCAAGCTAATAGCGGGAATAGAACGCTTAGAGAGCGACTTATAAAATATCCCAAATAGCACCATTGCCCACTGTAGCACAACGATTAAAATTCCTTGCCATCCGCTGATAACTGTCAGAGCTATAGGGGTGTATGAGCCAGCAATAGCGACATAGATGAAGATGTGGTCAAGTATGTGAAAAATCTCCTTGTGCCGTGATTGTGGGTGCATTGAGTGGTAGAGTGTAGATGTTAGAAACATCATGAAAATTGAGATTACAAAAATGGATACACCGACCGCAGACTCAATGTTGTTTCCCACCGCGTGAGTATAGCTCCAAAGTGTTGCAAAAGGGAGGGCGAGCAGAGTGAGCATAGCCATAACGCCATGTGAAATTGCATTGGCAATCTCCTCGCCTAAAGTTGGGATATATGCGCTAATTTTCTTCAAGTTCATGTGGCAAATGTAGCTATTTTCTCGATAAAAAATCAACTTTTTTCTAAAGAAAATCTTTTTCGCAACCTTTTGGGGATAAAAACATCTTTTGCAGATATTGTTCCATTTTGTTGTCACTTTCGGAAGTTAAAAAACTCATTTTTTCGCCCAATTTCTTTGAATATTTAATTATTAAAAACTTTTATTTTGGGTATAATGCAAAAATATTTGCAAATATGTTGGGTTTGTAAAAATAAATTTTTATTTTTGTATGAATTTAAGCAACCAATTTTTAATAAAACTTAATAATTAACCTATGAAAAGAGATTTACTTCTTGTTTCAAACGGTGTACGCAAGTTTGTGGTGACATTGGTAACTATGTCATTATTAGTTTGTTGTGCGCTGTTTAGCCCTGCATCTGTGTATGCACAGGGTAAAGGGAAAGTGGTAACTGGTAAGGTTACTGATGCTCGAGGTCCGATGATCGGTGTGACCATTTCGGTCAAAGGTCTGGCTACTCGTGCAGCCCTGACGGATTTGGATGGTAACTACTCAATTGATGTTGCGGGTGTTGCTGATCCTATCCTTGAGTTTACCTATGTCGGCTATCAGAGTCAGGAGGTGCCTGTTGGTGCTCGTACTCAGATTGACGTTACTATGGTTGAGTCTACTCAAAAGATTGACGAGGTCGTAGTAACTGCGCTGGGTATCACTCGTGCTGAAAAGTCACTCGGTTACGCCGTATCTAAGGTGTCGGGTGATGACATCGCCTCTACTGTATCAGGTAACTGGCTTGATGGTATGAACGGTAAGGTGGCTGGTATGTCATTTGAGTCTGCAGCTACAGGTCCTGCTGGTTCAGTGCGTGTTACTCTTCGTGGTGAGTCTTCACTCTCTCATGACAACAACGAGGCATTGTTCGTGGTTGACGGTGTGCCTCTCGGTAATGAGAAGACCGCTTCTGGTGGTGCAAACGACTCTGACGATGCTCCAATCGACTACGGTAATGGTGTGGGTGACCTTAACCCAGATGATATTGCTTCAGTATCTGTCCTTAAGGGTCCTGCTGCAACTGCGCTCTACGGTTCACGTGCGCAGAATGGTGCGGTGATTATCACTACTAAGTCTGGTTCAAAGCAGAAAGGTATCGGCGTAAACTACTCATTCTCAATGGTTGCTGAGCACGCCTCTTATTGGCCAGAGCTTCAGGAGGAGTATGGTGCTGGTTCTGCTGCTCTTACTACTTACGCAACAGTTGCTGGTAAGCAGTACTCTCCACAGGAGTATTTCTCATTCTGGAGTGTGTACGAGGGTTCTACAAAGATTGCAGACCGTCTCTGGTCTCGTAACATGTGGGGTCCTAAGTATGGCACTGACTTCGGTTATGGTACTGACGAGCGTGGTGTAGGTCTCACCTATATGTACCACTCTCTGGACTTTGACAAGCTCCGCAACGAGCGTACCGATAAGCCAGGCTCTATCGTTCTTGATACTTATAAGGATGCTTCTGGTGCTACAGTTTATGAGCCAGCTTCTTCAAAGTTCTATAATCTTGTTCCTTTTGAGGCACAGGATTACTACAAGGGCTTCTATGAGACTGGTTTTACTTACAAAAATAATATCTCTGTAAGTGGTAACAACGGTAAGGGTACATCTGTTCGTGCTTCATTCCAGGATACTCGTAACAACTGGATTGTCCCTAACATGGGTTACAACCAGGAGTCAGTATCATTCTCTGTGAACAGTAAGCTCAATAAGGTTGTGACCTTCTCTGGTAAGGTAAACTACTACCGTAAGAAGTCTGACAACCTCCCAACTACAGGTTATAACAACGCTTCACCTGTGTACCAGTTGATGTGGAACTACCCTTCAGTAGATATATCTTCATTCTGGGATGAGTATAGCAGCGGTCGAATTTTTGAGGCTCTTGACTCTCGTACAGGTGGTGACTCAGCATATCTGAACAACCTTATTAACTGTAACGGTACTTCACTGAACGTAAACAACCCTTACTGGCTTGCTTATGACTATCTGAACTCTCAGATTCGTGACCGTATCTACGGTAATATGCAGGTTAAGTTCGCCATTACTAAGGATTTGGATCTGATGGTTCGTTCTGGTCTTGATATGTTCAATGACTATCGTACCTCTCGCAAGCCTCAGTATGCAACTTCATACGCTCAGGGTTGGTATCGTATCCAGAACATCTTCCGCTATGAGGTTAATACCGACTTCTTGCTCTCTTATAAGAAGCAGTTTAACCGCTTCCACCTCGGCGTAAACTTCGGTGGTAACAACATGGTTTACAACCACCGTAACCAGACCCTCACTGCAGAGAAGCTCTCTACTCCAAACGTATTCCAGATTTCTAACTCTGTAGACCGTCCAAAGGTGGCTTATACGCTGACAGAGAAGATGATTAACTCTCTCTATGGTATGGTTTCACTCAACTATAACGATACCTACTTCCTTGACTTCACAGCTCGTAACGACTGGTCTTCAGCTCTTGCTAAGGGTAACAACTCTTACTTCTACCCATCAGTATCAGCAGCTATCCTTATTGACCAGGCTATCCCAGGTCTTCGTGATACAAACTGGTTGGATATGCTCAAGATTCGTGGTTCATGGGCAAACGTAGGTAACGATACCGGTGCTTATAAGATTACCGATTACTATACAAACTCTTCATACTCATCTTCTTATGTGCTTCCAGGAACTCTTAACAACCCACTCCTCAAGCCTGAGAATACTGAGTCTTGGGAGATAGGTTTGGAGGCTCACTTCTTCAAGAAGCGTCTGAGCGTCGATGTTGCTTACTACGACTCAAATACTACAAACCAGATTCTCTCTGTTCCAACTGACCAGATTACAGGTGCTACCTATAAGCTTATTAACGCAGGTAAGGTAAACAACCATGGTGTTGAGTTCAGTATCGGTGCAAAGATTATCCAGAAGCGTCACTTCAGCTGGGACTTCAACTTCAACTGGTCTCGTAACTGGAACCAGCTCGTTGAGCTCGCTCCAGGTGTAGAGCTCTATCAGCTCAATACTGGCTTTACCTCTGGTAACAACGTATTTATCTATGCTTACCCAGGTAAGGAGCTCGGTCGCGTATATGGTTACGGCTTCCAGCGTGCTCCAGAGGGTGCATACTACGTAGATCCAGCAACTGGCGAGACTGTTGATTGCGCTGGTCAGATTATCGTTGATAACAACGGTTATCCACAGCTCGATTCACAGAACCTTATCGACCTTGGTTCTATCTACCCTGATTGGAAGGGTGGTTTCAGCACTACATTCCGCTATAAGAACTTGCGTCTGGGTATGAACTTCACTTACCAGTATGGTGGTAACTGCTACTCACTGACCCACGCTATCTTGGCTGCTGCAGGTAAGACTAAGGATACTCTCTATGGTCGTTACGACGGTCTTGTACAGGAGGGTGTTAATCTTCTTGCAGATGGTACTTACACAAAGAATACTACCATCACCCAGTCAGCAGCTCTCTATTATCAGGACTACTACTACAACCGTAAGAATGCAGAGACCAACACATACGATACTTCATTCTTGAAGCTTAAGCAGGTAAACCTTGACTACTCACTCGGTAAGAAGGCAATTCAGAAGATTGGCTGGTTGCGTAGCCTCTCAGTAGGTGTATTCGCTACAAACCTCTTCTCTATTGACAACTTCCCACAGTATGACCCTGAGGCTGCAACCTTCAATAGTGCATCTATCAGCCGTGGTATCGAGACTGGTGCTTACCCAATGACTCGTACTTATGGTTTCACTATCAAATTGGGCTTCTAATATATAATATAGGTATATAATATGAAAACATTGAAATATTTATCGGTTCTATTGGTGGTTCTCACCTTCAGCCAGTGCCGCACTCTGGAGGAGTATAATGTATCACCAAACCAGATTGAGGTTGGTACTGTTCAGCCGTGCGATATGATGGATGAGCTCATCTGTAATGGTGCACTGAACTATCAGCAGCGTTTCTATGATACATTTGCCGAGCTTATGCAGTATACTTGTGCTGGAGGCTCAACATCAAATGTTATCCACCGTTACTACATCGCTCCTTCATATGTTGCAAACTGCTGGAACAACCCAGCTCGTTGGGCAGCTAATGCAGACCATATGTATCAGCTTGCTGTAAAGATTGAGGATGAGAACTATCAGGCAGTAGCATTGACCCTTCGTGCATTCTGGATGGATCAGCTCACAGCTATCTTCGGTTATGTTCCTTTCTCTGAGGCATTCCAGCTTCGTGATCAGAACATCAACAAGCCAAAGTTTGACGCTCCAAAGGATATTTATGCGCAGCTTATTAAGGACCTTGACTATGCAAATAGCCTCTACAAGACCTCAATGAATCTGAGCAACCCTGCAAAGGATAAGCTTTATGCTGGTGATGTGAAGAAGTGGCAGAAGTTCACTAACTCACTGATGCTCCGTATCCTTATGCGTCTCTCTAACCGTTCAACTGATATGGAGATTCTGCTTGGTGAGTCTGTAGCTCAGTACATTAAGAAGATTATTGACAACCCAACAAAGTATCCAATCATGACCTCTTATGAGGACAATGCAATTGTCTACTTCTCAGGTGAGTCACCACACCAGAATTCTTGGGGTGGTTACCAGCAGTCTACACTCTCAGGTCACCGAGGTGCAGAGTTCTTCATCGGCCTTATGAATGGTAAGAACGACCCTCGTAAGTGGATTTGGTTCATTCCTTGGAGTCAGTCAATCGCTTGGATGGGTGTACAGTCAGGTATGCCAGGTGACGATACCGCTACTGCGGGTTACCCAATTATGAACTACGAGATTTTCATCAGCTATAAGCTTCCAGTATCATTTATGAACTACGATGAGGTTTGCTTTATCCTTGCAGAGGCTTACCTTCGTAACGATGATGACCACTGGGCAGCTATCGCAGGTGGGGAGGCTCGCGTAACGGAGTGGTACAACAAGGGTGTTCGTGCATCTATCGAGTTCTGGCGTGACCTCTATGTAAACTACTTCGGTCAGAATGGTCGTAACATCAATAGCGCATATCGTAACTTCGCAGCTGTTGAGCCAATGTATGACAACTACAACCACATTGAG
>SUZO01000034.1 GCA_015059805.1 Rikenellaceae bacterium | reverse complement strand
CTTTTTTACCATAAAAAATAGAGATTAGTAGAAACCGGTTTCTACTAATCTCTAAAATATCGCTGTAATTTCCAAATTTATAGGCAATTACATTTTTAATCAAGCGCCGCTTTTGGCATCATTACCTAATTCAAGAGGGTGACTTCATAGGTCACCCTCTTGAATTATAGCGCTTTTGCACTACTCTACAGGCTCAAAATCCTCTTTGCCTACACCGCAGAGTGGGCAAACCCAATCCTCAGCAATATCCTCAAATGCAGTGCCTGGAGCGATGCCGCTATCTGGATCACCAACCTCTGGGTCGTAAATCCACTCACATACTGTACAACGATACTTTTTCATAACTGTAAATATTTAGTTTATTGTGAAAAACCAAGGCACAATAGTTAGTAGAACTACTGCAGCCAATAAAATGTATATACAATATCTAACTGTCGAGTTTGTAATGTTCTTCTTAAACCACCCACCTACCGCCTTCCAATGCAGTATAAGATGTAACACTAACAAAACTAATACCACAATAGCAGACCAGAGGTGTATATCTGACCAAACATGGCGGCTCATGCCCATAAATGGAGTGCGGTTGGCAAAAAGAACCCTGCGCATCTGCAACACAAAGCCAGAGAAGCTCATCGCTGCAAATGATAGTAACATCAGACAGTCAATAATAATGTTGGTTCTCATTCTACCCATAACACTAATGCTTATGCTCACCACACTCATGCGCTGCACAACCTATGCCAGAGTCAAAGACAAATCCCTTAAGAAACGCCTCTGCTACAGCCTCCACAGCGCCACTACATCCGCGAATTACACGGATATTATGACCCTCTAACTTGTTTTTAGCACCCTCGCCCATACTTCCGGCAAGCATAACACTTACACCCATCTGCTCAAGGGTAGCTGCGATGTTGGACTTACAACCACACCCCTTCGGTGAAGGCAGAGTCTGCGATTGAATAATCTTACCCTGCTCCACAGTGAGAATAGTGTAGTGGTCACAATGCCCAAAATGGTTGTCAATCAACCCCTCTTTAGTTGGAATAGCTATTTTCATAGAGCAAAGATAGTAATATTTTGCTGCTTTTACAAGCGAATTTTCACCATTTTATGTTGATAATTTTCCATCATACTCTTGAAAATTCGCTAAATAAGCGCTAACTTTGGAGAAATTTAGAAATATTATGGAGAAAATCTCACGAAAATTATTCCTTAAGCGTGCTGTGGCAGGGTTGGCGGCTATAGCTGTGGCACCAAATCTTATCTCTTGTGACAGCATTCAGGAGCAGGAGGAGCTTCGCAAACTCGCCCCAACAGTTGGCTCTTACGATGTGGTTGTTATTGGCGGAGGTCCCGCAGGTTTTATTGCGGCGATTACTGCGGCGCGTCAGGGTGCCAAGGTGGCGCTTATTGAGCGTTATGGCTTTTTAGGCGGTATGGCGACCATTGGCTACGTTGCGCCGATAAGCGTATTTGCGAAGAATAACGAGCTTGTTATTGGTGGTATCCCATGGGAGTTTGTAAAGCGCTTAGAGGGTATGGGTGGTGCATTTATTGAGTGGCCTAAGGCTAACATTGACTTTGACATCGAGCTATACAAGCTATGTTGTCAGCGCATGGTGCTTGAGGCGGGTGTGGAGCTGTATATGCACTCGGCTATGGTTGGCTGTCAGATGGATGGAAAGAGTATCTGCTCCGTAATTATTGAGAACAAGAACGGATTAGAGACCATTGAGGGTAAGACATTTATTGATTGTACAGGCGATGGCGACCTCGCCTACATGGCACAGGTACCTATGCAGCCAAATCCTGATGGCGAGCTTCAGCCATCATCTTTCTGCTTTATCCTCTCGGGTGTAGATACCGATAGCGAACTGCTCAACAAGTGCATGTACCACAATGGAATAAACGGACCGAGCCAGTGCCGTCCGGTGCGCGAGAAGCTGCTTGCCATGAAGGCGGCGGGTGTTGAGATGCCTGACTTTGGAGGTCCTTGGTTTAACAATGTCATGCATCGTGGTAGTGTTGCGGTCAATATGACTCGTCGCGCTGCCGACTCAACTAATAACCGCAACTTTACCGCTGCTGAGTGCCAGCTACGTGAAGATATCTTCACCTTTACCAAGCTGCTGAAGGAGAATTTCAAGGAGTTTAAGGATTGTTATGTGGCTTCAACAGCTCCACAGGCAGGCATTCGCGAGTCTCGCCGCATACTGGGTGTGCATACTGTTACTGCCGATGAGTATGTATCTGCTTTTCAGTATGAGGATAGCATTTCACGCGGCATTCACCCTATAGATATTCACGCCAGTAAAGGTACGAGTCAGGTGCGCATAGACCTTGAGAAACCAGCCTATGTCCCTTATCGCGCCCTTATTGCTCCAGATTATCCAAATCTGCTTGTGGCAGGTAGATGTATCTCAACTGACCGTCAAGCTCTCGCCTCCCTACGTGTTATGGCAAGTTGTATGGGTACAGGTCAGGCTGCTGGTGCTGCTGCCGCTCAGTGTGTGGCAAATAATCAGACCGTGCACCAGATAGATGCTAAGGTGCTTGTTGAGACTGTGCGTAGACTCGGCGCAATAATTTAAGGCAACGTACATATATAAATATATAAAAATTACACCCCTCCAGGGTTATAAAATTCTTTATCACATTTGTACTGAGCTTTGTAATATCGCACTTAAAAATACGATTAAACAACGCAACACCCGCAGTTTATGCTGCGGGTATTTTTATACATATTTAAATACAATGTCCCATTGGTGTTGTTTGTTTGCAAAACTTTTTCTAAATTTGTAGTGCTATTGGATAAATAGCAGACATATTGAAAGTGTTTTCGCTGTCCTTTGTAGGAAATCTGACAGTTTCAACAAAGCAAAAGGATATACGAACAGCACTCATTTCTTGTATAGCTATGTGGCTGTACGCATTTTGCGTATCTATCCCCATACTATCCAAGTGTGGGGCATTGTATCGTTTATTTTTGCTTGGGTTTTGTCAGAACCTCCTACATGGTAAACGGAAATTCAACTCCACACTTTCTTTTTATATAACCCACCGCACAGGAGTTGCTACGGTAACCTAAAATTTTACTACTATGAATGACAAAAGAGCATTTGCAGAGATTTGTGAGAAGTCTGATGCTTTATTAAATGAACTTAGACTATTGGGAGATCAAGACTTCAAGGTTCTTACAAGCGGAAAAAGAGTTAGTATTATTTCAACTAATCTTGGTGGACATCCTATCTATATGATTAAGAGTAATCGACGAGGAGTAGTATATACACCATCAATCAATCTATCACAAATTGAAGAAGTGTATGAATTGATAGAGAACAATGCTGAATAACATCTCTAATTCAAAGCATTTGTTAGAATATTAATTTATTAAAAAATAGTATAACACCATGAAAAATAAATTTATAAAAAAGATAATTGACAATTTTGAAGAAACAACAACTTTTCAATTGAAGCCCGAATGCTGCCACTTATATCTTAATATTGGTAACGTTTTCTTGCAACGTTTTAAAACAAAAGATACAGATACTTTATTTGTTTGCATTTTTCACTCTAGCTACGAAATTGTCGACAATAGTCCAGGTTTCTTATATTTAGAAGAAAATAGTTTTTTGATAAGAATTAATAATTCGGAAAATATCCAATTAGGCAGACCGATGATTGATAGAAAAAGCGGTCAAGAGAGATACAACAGTGAATTTTATAATTGGTATAAAGAAAGGTATACATATGAAATAACCCCAGAACAACTACAAAAAATCTGCGAAGCAGACACAGTTGCTATAAAAGTAAATAACCAAGTATACGATGACAAAAATTTCCAACATCTTTTCTTGGAGCATTGTCAAATTTTCTATAATGGTACTTATGATTCAACCCTCTATACTGATACTGTTAAAAAGCAGTATAAGAAAGAGAAAGAAGAAAAGTTGAGAGAAGAACAAGAGGCATTATTAGCACAAAAACAAGAACATCTCATCAAGTTAACAAAGATTGCAATTATCATTATCGGCTTTATATTATTCCTTATTATGGTAAATCTTTGATT
Organism: Rikenellaceae bacterium; assembly: GCA_015059805.1. Lineage (GTDB taxonomy): Bacteria > Bacteroidota > Bacteroidia > Bacteroidales > Rikenellaceae > Alistipes. Next base: position 16,904 of record SUZO01000034.1, on the reverse strand, counting down.
TGAGTAAATTAACATATGACAATACGCAATGACACGTATTATAAGGAAACATAAAAACCACACCCCTCCAATTTTTGGAGGGGTGTGGTTTTTATATAATATATGTGTATATCGTATTAAATTATTGCACAGAGACTGTGCGTAGACTCGGCGCAATAGTGTAATTGCCGCTGCTATAAAAGAGCGAGGACGACAAAACTGCCGCCCTCGCTCTTTGTGTCATATAAAGGCTAATGTGTAGCCTTGTACCACGCTGTTGTGGTCCAGTCGTCGCGATATGCAGAAGCGGTGTTAAGCATTATTGGTGCAGAGGTGGTAAGACCACAGTAGTCGGTTATTGGGTTTGCCTTATTGTTGTATGCCGAGTAGAATGTTGTTGTGTGGTGCTGTCCTGACAAAGTACGAGATAGCTGGTCTGTAAAGGCTTTTACAGCGTTACTGTCTGTGCAACTTTGTGTGATATAGTGCTCAAGGTCAAAGAATATATGTGTAGGGTTGCGTGAGGCGCTAATGCCGTCGTAGACCTGTATTGTTGCTGGGTCTATATCCTTCATGCTCTGATTTGTCAGCTTGACACTCTGTGCTAAAGCTTCAAGTTCATTGCAGGCGATAACTGCCGAGCATGCAGAGGAGTAGATGCCCTCTTTATTTATCTTATAGTAGTCCACAAATGCCTTGGCAGCACTATCAAGACGCTCCTTAAGTGGGGCGTTGCTAACCATTGTAGGAATCATGTCGGTGTATGGCATACCTGCAGCCATAACCTCACATGGAGAGCCGAGGATGTAGTCTGTAACACCCTTAAGGTCGTATGCCGTCTCAACATTTGCCATATAGCAGACATCAAAGATGATGTAATTGAGGTGCACGCCTGTTCGGGCAATAGCTTGAGCGAACTCGGTGGTATTTAGCTGTGTGGCGGTTGTGTCGCCAATATGTCGTACCATAGCAGCCCCAGGAGCTGGTGTCCAAATACGCTCCTCAATGGCTGTCTGATATGTTGTTAGACCAGTGCTGCTCTCAATCTTCGGAATCCAACCCCTGCCGTGTGAACCGACATAGAGTCCATACTCTGCTGCTGGAGCTGTGGCAAATAGATCGTTGAAGATGTTGTAGAGCATCTGCTCATTGTATACAGCTGGAAGGTCATAGTCGGCAATCTGATCGCGCACCACCCTCTTTGAGTCACTGTCGTAGCGAATCTCAAACATTGAGCCGCTATTGGTGCTATTCTGGAGGAATACAATCACACGACTATTGTCAAGTACTCCCTTTGAGGCTAAGCTCTCCACCATGGCAAGGTTGCTCTGGTAGTAGCCCTTAAGGCTTGTGCCGAGGAAGTAGAATAGTAGCGCTTGGTCAGCCCTCTCCTTGCGCTGCCAAACCTCAATTGTAGCTTTGCAGGCTGGGTTATCCTTAAGAGTAACGGTCATCTGTGCAACCTTACGCTCGCTGTCGCTACTGTTGCGCTCCTTGACTGTAAGGATAACACTCTGACCCTCACCGCGCTGAACTGTGAGGTTTGTGGAAGAGCTGGTAGCATCAAAATCAAATGGAGTATCCACATTGATTGTCATCGTCGCCCCTGCAGTGCCGTTGATAATTATGCGACTGCGGTCAAAGGATATTGCTGGCTGTTGGATAACGGCAATCTTGCCAGTGAGCCTTTCGCCACCAACCTTAAAGCCGATATAGCCTGCCGTATGCCTCTCAGAGGAGAGATTATCCTTTGTTGTGCTGATAGTTATGCGATATTTGTTTGTACCCACAACTTTTGGCTGTGAGATGGTTATTTCACCCTCTGATATAACCTCAAAGTCGCTATTTTTGCACTCAAAGGTAACCTCAGTAGCAGAGTTCTGCTCTGGGGCAATAGCTATAGACTCTCTATACTGCTCCTCAACCACAATCTGTGGCTTCTGGTGAGCCTCAATACCTGTGAAGCGGGTGCGAGAGAGGCGGATAACCACATCGCCGAGTTTGCGACTCTGTAGTGTAAGGTTTGCCTCAGTAGCTGTGGCGGTAATGGTTGTCTTGGTTGTCGCCTCACCATTTGCAGGGCTATACTCCACGCCTGGGGTGTCAAGTACCTCCCACGCTAACTTAGAACTTATTGCAAAGGTGGCTTGCGAGCCAACTTCTCCATCAAGGGTAAGGGTGTTGTTGGTCACTCCGCTAAGTATTGAGAGTGAATCGTTTGGTACAGGCTCAACGGGGTTGCAGCCTGCACAAAAAAGTGTTAGTAGTAGAATGTATAGTGATACTCTTTTCATAGTCTATTTATATTCTCTTGGTTTGAGGTTGTTGAACTGCCATGTGCGCTCACGCTTAAAGGTGTAGTCATCTGGCTTGTTCCAGTAGATACGGCTGTAGTCAAAGAAGTAGCCCTTAAGCTTGTTCTTCGGCGCCTCAAAAGGTATAAACTCAACGGTGCGGCTGATAATCTTACCCTTGCGCTGATTCCACCCCTTGGCAGCGATAAAATCTACACCGTGCGAGAAGAAGATAATGTGCATCGGCTCCTTCTCCTTCTCTCCCGTACCTGAGGCGGCAATAGTTCTAAGAATAGCTGCAAGGTGGTCGGCATAGACCTTCTCACGAGCACTGTCGCCTGCAGTGCCGTAGGCATAAGCCATAATGTTGAGCAACTTGGGCGAGAAGGGGTCATACTCCATAGCCTCTGTACATGCCGCAATAAGCTGGTCAATATCTACTACAGAAGGTGTGTCAATGGCTATGCGCGCCATGATATTCTGCACCTTTGTCATGCCTGGGTTGTCGTTCAGAGGACGATACCCCGCCTGGTAGGCATAGCCGTAGTAGAGGTGATGATACTGCTCATCGGTCAGTGGCTCACCAGACTTATAGCGCATCATCAGATTGGGATAATAGTATTCTGAGTTGCTGTCGTTTATGGCAGCAAAAATCTTGTCGTTATCTGGCACTTCGGCTGCTGCTGTGAGCGTAATAAACGCCACGCAGAGCAGAGTTAAAAGTCGCTTAAGATTCATACTTTATTATCTCTATTCTCTGTCTAATATCTAACTCAACACTCGCCTCAGCAAGCGGTAGGCGTACTGTTGGGGTGCATAGCCCCTTTGTTGCCAGTGCATTTTTTATGCCGACAGGGTTACCCTCGGCAAATAGGGAGTCTGTAACAGGATTTAGGCGAGAGAGCATATACTCTGCCTTCTCAAAGTTACCCTCTAATGCCAGCGTTGTAAGACTCTTCACATCAGCTGGGTATAGGTGCGCAAGCACTGAGAGCACACCCTTACCACCGCGGCGAATAGCCTCAACGGTAAGACTATCATCGCCACTGACAAGGATAAAATCCTCACGCACTTTTGCTACTGCATTTACTACAGCCTCCATCTGCTCTGTGTTGCCCGATGCCTCCTTGATGCCGAAGATATTTGGACAATCAGCCACTATGCGTGCCACAGTCTGCGGGGTCATGTTTACACCCGTGCGCCCTGGAATGTTGTAGAGCATTATCGGCAGCGGTGAAGCCTCCGAAAGAGCCTTGAAGTGGCGATAAAGACCCTCCTGATTTGGCTTGTTGTAGTATGGATTAACACTCAAAACCGCATCATAGCCAGTAAAGTCCCAACTGCGGAGCAAAGCTACTACATCGGCAGTGCAGTTGCCACCAATGCCAACCATTAACGGTACGCGACTGTTTACCCTCTGCGCAATAAACTTTGCCACAGCAACGCGCTCAGCAGCTGTGAGGGTTGGGGTCTCGGAGGTTGTTCCAAGGGCGAGTAGATAGTCCACTCCGCCATCAATTACTCGGTCAATAATGGCTGCAAGGGCTCCAAAGTCTATGCTACCCTTGCTGTCAAAAGGTGTTATCAGCGCAACACCTACGCCTGTGAATTTATTTGTTATTGTCATATGCTAAAACAAACTTGTCTGTATAACTTGTTCTACTTTAGGTTGCTCAGGCTCTGCTACTGTTGGCGGTGGCGTTGTGTCACTATTGCCTAATAGCTCTATAAACTGCTGCTCGGTAAGAATCGTTACCCCCAACTTTTCCGCCTTCTGCAACTTTGCAGGGCCCATATTCTCGCCCGCAACTATAAAATCCGTATTGCCACTCACGCCCGACTGGTTTTTGCCACCGTGTCGCTCAATGAGAGCCTTCAGCTCCTCGCGCGAGTGGAGGGTAAACTTACCTGAGACCACAATATTCTTGCCCTCAAGTATGTTAGAGCTTAGCACACTCTGCTCGCTTTCAAATTGTAGACCTGCCGCGCGTAGTCGCTCAATAATAGCGAGGTTTACCGGGTCGGCAAAGTACTCTATAATTGCCTGGGCTATCTTATCTCCCACCTCATCAGCCTCCTGCAGCGTATCGCGGTCGGCTGCCATAATAGCGTCAAGACTCTTGAAGTGCGAAGCCATATACTTTGCCGTAGTCTCGCCCACAAAGCGAATGCCTAAGCCAAAGAGTACGCGGGCAAAAGGCACACTCTTAGATGCCTCAATGCTGCTGATAATGTTATCTGCCGACTTCTCGCCCAAACGCGGAAGAAGAGCAAGGTCATTAGCCCTCAGACTATATAGGTCGGCAATGTCTGCAATAAGTCCATTTTCAAAGAGCAACTCTACGGTCTCAGCACCTAATCCGTCAATATTCATCGCCTTGCGACGGATAAAGTGGATAATGCGACCTAAAATCTGAGGTCGGCAACCGCTCTGGTTAGGGCAGTAGTGCTTTGCCTCACCCTCAAAGCGTACCAACTCAGCTCCACACTCTGGGCAAAGGGTGATGTACTCAAACGGAGTGCTATCACTCTTACGCTCCGATAGCTCTACGCCCGTAATCTTCGGGATAATCTCGCCGCCCTTCTCAACGTAGACCATATCGCCTATCCTTATATCTAACGCAGCAATCTGCTCTGCATTGTGTAGCGAGGCTCTTTTTACAGTCGTACCTGCAAGTAGCACAGGCTCAAGATTCGCTACAGGGGTTATTGCACCCGTTCTGCCGACTTGAAAATCTACACTTATAAGGCGTGTAAGTGCACTCTCAGCTTTGAACTTGTAGGCAACAGCCCAACGAGGCGACTTTGCCGTAAAGCCTAAGCTGTTGCGCAGAGCGAAGTTATTGACCTTGATAACAACGCCATCGGTAGGGTATGGAAGGCTTTTGCGAGCCTCATCCCAGTGGTTTATATACTCAATAACCTCCTTAGCACCGCGGCAGAGGGTCATATATTCCGACACTTTGAAACCCCAGCGGCGTGCAGCCTCAAGATTCTCTATGTGGTTTGTAAATGGCAGATTGTCGCCCGCCATCTGGTAGAGGGTACAGTCAAGACCTCGCTTGGCAACCACTGCCGACTGCTGCTGCTTGAGCGTACCCGCAGCGGCATTGCGCGGATTGGCAAATAACTGCTCTGCTGCAGCCTCACGCTCACTATTTAGGCGGTCAAAAGAGGCGTAGGGCATAAATATCTCGCCACGAATCTCAAAAAAGTCGGGAATATCATCGCCAGTAAGTACTAACGGTATGGAGCGGATAGTCTTGACATTTGCAGTAACATCGTCGCCCGTAGTACCATCACCACGAGTAACGGCGCGAACAAGGCGACCCTTTTCGTAAGTGAGGCTGATTGCCGTGCCGTCAAACTTCAGCTCGCAAGCAAACTCCGTAACACCCTGCTGCTGCTCTATACGCTCAATAAATGCGCTCAACTCCTCAATAGAGTAGGTGTTGGATAGCGAGAGCATAGGGTAGCGGTGGGCTACAGATGTAAACTCGGATGTACGGTCACTACCCACGCGCACAGAGGGCGAGAGTGGGTCGTAAAACTCTGGATGCTCAGCCTCAAGGTCCATAAGGCGGCGCATCAAGCAGTCAAAGTCGTAGTCCGAAATCTCAGGTGAGTTCTCTACGTAGTATTTTCGGTTGTGGTAGTTGAGTTGCTCGCGCAAATGCTCAATCTCTACCTTTACTGCACTATTGTCTACCATATTATATATTCACATCGCACGAAAATACATATTTTATTTCAAATAGAGCGCAATTTCAAAAAAAAATCAAAAAAAATCTGTGAAATTGGTGTGATAACAAATTTTTGCTTATACTTGCACCCGAAATAGATGACAAACAATAAACAAAACTATACAAAATATGGCAACACCAACTAATAAAAGAAGATCAGTAATAAGTTTTAACAACCTCCCGTTAGAGATTCAGGAGGCAGTAAAGGCATTCTATCCTTATGGCTACTCAGAGGCAATGATGAGAATCAATAAGCCAAATGGAGACTTTTTCTTTGCTGTGCCATTTGAGACAGATGAGGTTAGTTATCTGGTAAAGATTGACGTTAAGATTGACGACCCAACTGAGGACGACGACGATAAGGAGTACTATGACGATGAGATTAAGGGCGCAGACCAGATTCAGGATGATGAAGAGGAAGAGGAGGAGCGCCGCCCATCGCCTATTGAGTTTGATGATGAGGATTAAGAAGTTGAATAAATCTTATCAGCATCAATCTTTATGGTCTATTTTGGTTCTTTGTTCGCCCTTCTTCGGTCACATAGTACCCGCTATGCTCCCTTATCAGGTCAAACAAATAACTCAAAACATCCTCATAAATATCTTCGCTGATAAAATTTAATCAACTTCTAAAAAAAACTCTGTAAAAGGAGCTTATACACAAATTATTATATTATGGCATACAATCTATTAAAAGGCAAGAGAGGAATTATTTTCGGCGCTCTGAACGATTTGTCAATCGCTTGGAAGGTTGCCGAGCGTGCGGTTGAAGAGGGAGCCGAGATTGTACTGACAAATACCGAGATTTCACTTCGTATGGGCGAGATTTCTAAGCTTGCTCAGAGGTGTAATGCTCCAGTTATCGCTGCTGATGCAACTAAGGTTGAGGACCTTGAGGCGTTGGTTGATAAGGCCATGGAGCACTTCGGTGGTAAGATAGATTTTGTCTTACACTCTGTTGGTATGTCGCCAAATGTGCGCAAAAACATCCCTTACCAACAGCTCAATTACACATTTCTGGATAGAACGTTAGACATCTCGGCTATCTCATTTCATAAGGTGCTACAGGTGCTCTATGCTAAGGATGCCCTGAACGAGTGGGGCTCTGTGGTTGCGCTGACCTATATGGCTGCCCAGCGCACATTTGTTGGCTATAGCGATATGGCAGATGCTAAGGCTCTACTTGAGTCTGTGGCGCGTAGCTTTGGTGCTATCTATGGTCGTGACCGCAAGGTGAGGGTCAATACCGTGTCGCAATCCCCAACCTACACCACTGCAGGCAAGGGTATTACTGGCATGGGTGGTATGCTTGACTTCGCTGAGGCTATGTCGCCTCTGGGTAATGCCACTGCAGATGACTGCGCCGACTACTGTGTAACGCTCTTTAGCGACCTTACGCGCAAGGTGACAATGCAAAACCTCTACCACGATGGCGGCTTCTCAAATATGGGATTAAGCGAAGAGGTGTACAATACTTTTCTAAACAATAAAGAGTAGTGCGAACTACTCTTTATTGTTTATTACACTATTTCTCCCAGTGGAATGGGGCAAAGTCGGTGTCAGCACTCTTCCAACTTGGCTTGCGGTTGGCGTAGATGATAAATGGGACTATCACCACAATCAGACAGCCGATAACAAGTATTGCGACCCATGTCTTAGGACTTCCTGTAGGAATTTGTGCAGGTGGAATAAAGCTCAGAATAAAGGCGAGCAGCGAGCCGCAGAAACCGAGTCCCGCGATAATCCACATAACCATATTCCCGCCTAAACGGAATGGACGGTCTGTATTTTTCATCCTATATCGTAGCACTATAGCCGCCGCAAAGAGCATCATATACATTATTAGGTACAATGAGGCGGTCATCTGCGAGAGAATTTGGTAGAAGGACTGCACGCTCGGCATAACAACAAACAGCAGTGAGAGCAGGGTTACGATACATCCCTGAATAAGGAGGATGTTGCGCTGTACACCATTCTTGTTGCTCTTCTGGAAGAATGGAGGCAGATAGCCAGCCTTGCCGACGCTAAAGATACCCTTTGATGGACCTGCAACCCATGTAAGTACACCCGCAAGCACGCCGAACATCAGCGCAATGGCTATCAGCGGCGCTGCCCACGACATGTGTAGATACTGGAAGTATTTGTCAAAGCCGATAAGCAGTGACTGCGTGAGTGATACATCCTTGGCAGGGATGATAAATCCGAGCGAGAAGGTGCCCAGGATAAATATCGCTACGGTAATCAGCGAGCCGATAATAATTGCCTTAGGGTAGTTGCGCTTAGGGCTGTTTACCTCCATAACGTGGATACCCATCATCTCCATGCCGGCATAGAAGAGGAAGATACTACTTGCAAGGACAAGGTTGTCAAACTTCTTCAAATCGGGGAAGAAGCCCGCACTCATATCCATATTGTTGTGTCCGCCCGTAGCGAGGTAGATAATGCCCAGTACGATAAGTAGCGCTGCGGGGATAATCGTGCCGATAATACCACCCCACTTACTGATTTTACCGACCCAATCTAAACCCTTGAGCGAGATAAAAGTGGCTGTCCAGTATATCGCCAGCACCACTACAAGGGTAAACATCTTGTTTGATGCAAGTGCCATATCCGCCTGCTGATTCATGCCTATAAAGGCGATACTTACAGCTCCAAAAGTCAGCACCGTAGGATACCAAATGGTAGATTGAATCCACTGTAGCCAGATTGCTAAAAATCCCGCTTTAGCACCAAAAGCCTCGCCAATCCAGCGGAAAACGCCACCCTCCTTGTCGCTAAACATAGCCGCTAACTCGGCAGCAACAAGTGCTGTGGGAATCAAAAATACAAAGGCGGCAAAAAGGTAGTAAAACGCTGAGCTTAAGCCATATACAGACTCTGCAGCCAAGCCTCTTAAGCTCACTACCGCCGTCACATTCATAATTGCCAGCGTCGCCACCGATAACTTAAAAGTAGAATTGTTACTCTTATCCATAAGCAAATATTTTTAAGTGATTTGCTGTGTTTAGAGCAACTTTCAAGCCATAGTTTAGCTAATAGCCATTGGCTCACCTTGGCGACCCTTCACCGCTTTGCCGACAAAATTGGTGTTCTGATTTGGCGGAGTAATTCTGAATGACATTGAATAGCAAGGGCTTTCAGCCCCTAATGGCATTGAATAGCGCGCTTACGCGCAGTATTAAGGGCGTTAGCCCGCTGTCATTCTTGCCGTTAGCTGTTAGCCATTAGCCATTAGCTTTTTAGCAGTGTCGGCTTGCCGACAAAATTGGCGCTCTGATTGGGCAGAGTAGTTCTAAATGACATTTAATAACAAAGAATGACATAGAATAGCGCGTTCTGCGCGTATTAAGGGCTTTAGCCCGCTGTCATTCATTGCTATTCACTGTCATTGAGCACCTGCCCCTGATTTAGCGGTGCGGTGCTCTAATTGAGCGAAGTTATTGTGAATGACATTTAATGACAAGGGCTTTCAGCCCCTAATGGCATTGAATAGCGCGCTTGCGCGCAATATTAAGGGCGTTAGCCCGCTGCCATTTATTGCCATTCATTGTCATTTGCTGTTATTGTGCGCTCCCTAACTTCCCTAATCTCATTAAATTCCCTGTTCTGCGTTAGCCTGCTAACGCTGCGATTAAGCCGAGAGCAATCAAGCTTGTTTGAATTGCCGAGGCGGAGCAGGGTCGGGTTGCCGAAGGCAAGCCAATGGCTAACAGCCAATAGCCAAAATCCTTACCCTAATGCGATGTCTAAGACCATCATAGCGGCAAAACCGATAGCAAAACCAATGGTTGGGAGGTTGGAGTGCTTGCCGGAGTGTGCTTCGGGGATAAGTTCCTCAACAACGACGTAAATCATTGCGCCAGCGGCAAAGGCAAGCATATATGGGAATGCGCCGATAAGCTGTTCAATGAGCAGAATTGTCACTACAGCTGAGATAGGCTCAACCACGCCCGATGCCACACCATATGAGAATGATCGCATACGCGACAGCCCTTGCGAGCGGAGTGGTAGAGATATTACCGCCCCCTCAGGAACGTTTTGCAGTGCAATACCAGCCGCAAGAGCTATAGCTGCAGCCATATTCATATCGGTTTGCCCAGAGAGCACACCTGCAAGAACAACGCCCACAGCCATACCCTCTGGGATGTTGTGCAGAGTCACTGCGAGCATCAACATCGTAGACTTGCCGAGCGACGTTGGCACTCCCTCAGGGGTCGGGCTGTCAATATGCAGATGGGGCGTAAACATATCAAGAAGAAGCATAAATGCCATACCTCCCAAAAAGCCGACAAGTGCGGGTATCCATGCAATGCCTCCCGCAGCCTCTGTGTGGTCAATAGCTGGAATAAGTAGCGACCACACCGAGGCCGCCACCATAACGCCAGAGGCGAATCCGAGTAGGATATTCTGCATCTTGGCTGCACTTTCACGCCCTAAAATTAGAGCACTTGCTGAGCCTAAAATAGTACCAGTAAATGGTATAAGAAGCACTAATGCTATCTGTAGTGGAGTCATATTGGGCAAAATTATTTAGTATCAGTGGCAAAGATACAATTTTTAGGCAAGAGTGACAAATTTTGCAATTCCAAATATTTTAGTTATCTTTGGGTGCACTTTTGCAAATTTTAACTATTAAAACTATAAATTTATGTTCAAAGGACAACCTAAAGGTTTGATTGCTGCTGCACTTGCCAATATGGGCGAGCGCTTCGGTTTTTACATTATGATGGCTATCCTGACCCTCTTTATCTCGTCAAAGTTTGGACTTGATGAGACCACCACAGGATACATCTATTCAGTCTTCTATGCCTCAATCTATCTGCTTGCTCTTGTGGGTGGTATTATTGCTGATAAGACTGGTAATTACAAGAGTACTATTATGTGGGGTCTGATTGTGATGGCTATTGGATATGTGATAATATCCATTCCTACTCCAACCCCAGTGCCAAATCTTCCACTCTATCTGACACTTACATGTGTGGGATTGTTGGTAATTGCATTTGGTAACGGACTTTTCAAGGGTAATCTTCAGGCTCTTGTGGGTCAGATGTACGATAAGCCAGAGTATGCCGATAAGCGTGAGACTGGTTTCCAGATTTTCTACATGTTTATCAATATTGGCGGTTTCTTTGCTCCATGGATTGCAATCGGCGTGCGTAACTGGTGGTTGCGTCTCAATGGCTTTGACTACAATGCTAAGTTGCCAGAGCTCTGTCATCAGTACCTTGGTGGCGCAGAGATGACCGCTGAGGGTGCATCAAACCTTGTTACTTATGCTAATGAGGTTACACTTTCAGGTGCTCAGGTTACTGCTGAGGGTCTGACACAGTTCTGCAGTACCTACCTTGATGTGTTTAACCGTGGATTCCACTATGCTTTTGCGGCAGCTATTGTGATGATGCTTGTCTCTTTGGTTATCTACTTGGTAAACCGTTCAAACTTCCCAGATGTACAGAAGAAGGTTGCAAGTACTGTTGCCTCTAAGGAGGATATTGCAATGAGCGCACAGGAGATTCGCCAGCGTATTCTTGCTCTGTTTGCAGTGTTTGGTGTGGTAATTTTCTTCTGGGTATCATTCCACCAGAATGGTTATTCGCTCACCTACTTTGCGCGTGACTACGTAGACCTCAATGTAATCAATATTGACCTTGGCTTTACAACTATCAAGGGTGCTGAGATTTTCCAGTGTGTAAACCCATTCTTTGTGGTGTTCCTCACTCCGGTGATTATGTGGCTCTTTGGTTGGCTTAAGCAGAAGAAGTATGAGGTTTCAACCCCTATGAAGATTGCACTCGGTATGGGTATCGCGGCTCTTGCATACCTCTTCCTTGTATTCTTCTCATTTGCTCTTCCATCAAAGGCTGAGCTTGCAGGTATGTCTGCTGCTGAGGCGCAGGGTATCCTTGTAACACCATGGGTAATGATTGGTCTATACTTTATTCTTACCGTTGCTGAGCTCTTTATCTCTCCACTCGGTCTTGCTTTTGTGTCAAAGGTTGCTCCTCCACACATGCAGGGTCTTATGCAAGGTATGTGGCTTGCTGCTACCGCTGTAGGTAACTCGCTGCTCTTTGTTGGTGGCTGGTTGTACACTCACACTCCAATGTGGGTTACTTGGGGCGTATTTGTGCTGGCATGTGGTGCCTCTATGGGTGTGATGCTTTCAATGGTTAAGTGGCTTGAGAAGGTGACTAAGTAGTGTTACTAACTACTATCTATACAGAGGTTGAGCAGCTTTGCTCGACCTCTTTTTTTTGTAGTGTCTGATAGAATTTTGAATTTACTATCTCTATAATGTAGAACAGGAAAACATGGAGTATGGAACAGCATGAAATTAGAGATAGGGTAAGGGGTTCGCTTGTCGGCGGAGCTGTTGGGGATGCCTTGGGTAGTGAGGTGGAGAGGATGAACTATGAGCAGATAGTTGCCAAATATGGCGAGCAGGGTATTGTGCGCTATAAGCTTGGCGATATGGTTATGCTAAGCATTAGTGACGATACACTTTTGGCGCTCTATACCGCTTGTGGACTACTAACGGCGCAAAGCGAGGGATTACCTGTTGCAGAGGCTATCAGAAGGGCATATATTGAGTCGCTATACGCCAACTGTATACTCGATAGTAGACCATATAACGACTGCAGGATTACGGAGAGGATGAGGTACTGCTTTGTACGAAAACATTACCGTAGCACCTCCTATTCTGTTTTGAAAAGAGTTGCCAACGGGGAGGAGGTGATAAAAAAGCGTATCGGAAATGGAGCGGTTATGCGAGTTGCTCCGATAGCTCTTAATGGCGTACAGCATGGTGATAAGGATATTGCCTCGCTTGACCTCTTAGCAGCTCAGGTGGCTAAGATTACACATGACAGTCCAAAGGATTATATACCCTCGGTGTTTCTCTGCCACTTGATATACCTCTTGGCTGGGGATTCAGAGCCTACAGTAGATGATTTGCGAGGATATATAGGTCAGTCGCTTAGAGCGGTATCGGAACTCTATCCAGAGCAGTGGCATGAGGTTGAAATGTTCGCTTCATCGGTGATGAGTGCAGTGATTTTAGCAGATAGTGACGATTTGACCGATGTGGAGGCTATAGCCGAACTCGGAATGGGTGTAAGGAGTGTTGGCGCTGTGGCAATAGCTCTCTACTGCAGTATAAGACACTATGATAGCTTTGAGCAGGCTGTTGTAGCGGCAGTGAACCACTCTGGAGATAGTGTGGCTACGGGTGCTATTACTGGATATATCATGGGTGCAGCATTGGGCTATAGTGCTATACCAAAGCACTTTACGCAAGACCTTGAATCGCATGAAATAATTATTGAAATTGCAGATAGACTATGAAAATTGATGACATTTCTGACCTCTCATGTAGAGGTGGTGAGCGTGCTGAAAGGTATGCAGATATTGAGGCTCGTGCAGTGGAGCTACTCAAAGGTGGCGTTGCGGGTACAATCTCCTTGGATGAATTAGATAGTGGACTGCTTTGTCTGCAGAGGGCAATGGCGGAGGCTGAGAAGGGCGAGGTTGTGGTAGATGAACACTATCCTATGTGGTTGGCACAACTATTTGCCTACTCATATAGGGATTGGCACCTGTGGCGAGTGCTGTTTCGTATGCATAGAGAGCATCCTGAGCAGTTTGCCGACCCGAAAGAGAGGGCAGACTATAGAGAAATTGAGCGTATGAATTACGATGAACGATTTATTGAGAGTTGTAGATATTATATTGAGAAAAATGAAAAGAAGAATTAAGCAATTTTTGCAACTGTTGCTTGGAGTGGTGACATTTGCGCTGATGACCCCAATCGCTTTGGGTAGATTGTGCTGGGGAAAGATTGTAAAGTTGTGGCGTAAGGTAGCGCGTCCGTTACAGATAGCACTTGCGGCACTGGTGGCTATGCTGACCATTTTTATTGCGGCTATGGCGGTATATGCCCTCTATGATGTGAATTTTGGCAGGGATAGATGTAAAGACTATAGTATTGCTCCTCAGCTTATGGTGCACACTTTTAACGATGGTAAGTGCCGTATATTTAACAGCCAGTTAGATAAGTATGTAACGCCGAGGTTGGACGATATATCGACTATTGAAGAGGGCGACTCTGTGGCGAGGTTTGCCATTAAGCGCAAGAGCGGATACTTGAACGCCTATACAGGAGAGATTATTGTGCCTACAGCAACGTATGACTGTTGCTTCCGTTTCTCTGAGGGGCTTGCTGCGGTGATGGAATGTGGTAAGATTGGCTTTATAGATAGAACGTTTAACTATGTTATTGAACCGAAATTTGACTGCCGATTTTACGCTTTTGATTGTGAGTATAATCAATATCCTCACTTTATGGGCGGTCTGTGTGTGATGGGCGATGGCGCAACCAAGAAGTTTGGCATTATAAACACTCAAGGAGAGTGGGTTGTAGAGCCTAAGTATGACAATATAGATATGCCAGATATAAATCAAATGCGAGTTATCTACAAAGATGATGCTGTAGGTGTGGTAAGTAGTCGTGGTGAGATTATCTATCAAGCTGATTATGAGAGTATTGATATTTTGGATAACGATGCGGGTTTTGTGCTGACAAGAGCTGGTCGTATGTGGCATGAGAGTCTGAGTGGGCAGGTGTTAGAGCCGTTTATTTTTGATAGTTATCGCGGCTTGGGGTATAACGAATATGACGAAAAGAGTGGTCAAGAGAACTACCGCGTCAGCCGATACTCAACATATATCATTGGAGAGTGTGTGGGGCTTATGGATGCTACTACATATAGACCAATTACAACGGCTGTCTATGGCAATATAGAGCAGATAAGCGCAACACAATTTCTTATCTATGATAATATTCTTGGTTGCCACTATCAGAAGTCAATCTTTGACCTGCGGGTGGGTGATACCGCCTATTGATTGGTTGAAAATATATAAATTTTGCGAAATGGGTGGAAATATTTTGAAATCTTGAAAAAAGTGGCTAACTTTACGCGATTTTATAATTAAAGATAGGATATACTTAATTTTTACCCTAAACTATAACAAAATTTTAAGATTATGGCAACAACCAATCGTGAGAAGTTATTTGCCGAGTTCCCAGCGGTCTCTACCGAGGCTTGGGAGGCGGCAATAGCTGTAGACCTTAAGGGTGCTGACTACGAGCGCAAGCTGGTATGGAGAACAACTGAGGGCTTTAACCTTCGTCCATACTACCGCGCTGAGAACCTTGAGGGTCTTGAAACTTTGGGTACTCAGGCAGGTGAGTTCCCTTATTTGAGAGGTGTAAGCGGTGATAATAACTGGCTTACTCACCAGACAATCGCAGTATCTTGCCCTAAGGCAGCTAATCAGACTGCTCTCAAGATGCTTAATGCAGGTGTAGATTCATTAGGCTTCTGCTTCTGCAATGCTGAGGCTGAGTTTACAGCTGAGGATCTTGATGTTCTTTTGGCTGGTATCGTTCTTCCTGCTGTTGAGCTTACTTTCTGCGGTAAGGGCGTGGCTAAGATTGCCGCCCTTGTGCTTGCAAAGGCTGAGAAGGATGGTGTAGCAAAGGATGACCTCCGTGTTAATTTTGCTATTGACCCAATCGTAAAGCACCTTTCTCAGAAGGGTGAGTGGTGCGAGGAGTGCCAGGGTGGTGCTTGCATCTCTAAGCTCGCTGAGCTTGTAAAGGCTACTGCTGAGTACAAGCATGTTCGCGTAGTAAATGTATCTGCAAATGTATTCTCTGATTGCGGTTCTACAATCGTTGAGGAGCTTGGTTTCGGTCTCTCTGTAGCACACGAGTACCTTGTTCGCCTTATGGAGGCTGGTCTTACTGTAGATCAGGCTGCTCGCAAGATTCGCCTTACTTTTGCCGTTACCTCAAACTACTTTATGGAGATGGCTAAGTTCCGCGCAGTGCGTCTGCTGTGGGCTAACATCGTAAAGCAGTATGAGCCAGCTTGCGACTGCTCTTGCAAGGCGTTTGTACACGCTCGTACATCTGCTTGGAATCAGACAGTATATGACCCATATGTAAATATGCTTCGTGGTACTACCGAGGCTATGAGTGCAACTATCGCTGGTGTACACTCTTTGGAGGTACTTCCATTTGACCACTCATACACCGCTCCAACTGAGTTCTCTGAGCGCATTGCTCGTAACCAGAGCTTGCTGCTTAAGCACGAGAGCCACTTTGACCAGGTTATCGACCCTGCCGGTGGTTCATACTACATCGAGACTCTTACCAAGACCATCGCTGAGGAGGCTTGGAAGCTCTTCCTTGAGGTAGAGGATAAGGGTGGCTATGTAGCTGCATTTGAGTCTGGCTATGTTGTAGAGCGCGTAAAGGCTTCTGCAGCTGCTAAGGATAAGGCTATCGCTACACGCCGTCAGATTCTTCTCGGTGCAAACCAGTATCCTAACTTCAACGAGGTTGCAGATGCTGCTGTTGAGGCTTGTGCTGTAACACGCCCAGCGGCTGAGGGCAATGTTCTTGTACCATACCGTGGCGCTATGGCATTTGAGGCTATGCGTTTGGGTGTTGACCGCTCTGGTAAGGAGCTTAAGGCATTTATGCTCACATGTGGTAACCTTGCTATGGCTCGTGCACGTGCACAGTTCTCTTGCAACTTCTTCGCTTGCGCTGGTATTCGCGTACAGGATAACAACTTCTTCGCAAGTGTTGAGGAGGGCGTAAAGGAGGCACTTGCATCAGGCGCACAGATTGTTGTTGTCTGCGCATCAGATGACGACTACGCTACAGTAGCTCCACAGGTTCAGGAGCTTCTGGGTGGCAAGGCTATCCTCGTAGTAGCAGGCGCACCTGCTTGCACAGAGGAGCTTCAGGCAAAGGGTATTAACAACTTCATCAGCGTCAAGAGCAATGTCCTTGAGACACTTCGCGGCTACTTGGCTC
>SUZO01000033.1 GCA_015059805.1 Rikenellaceae bacterium | reverse complement strand
GTATGGGTCGATGCCCTTAGCCTCGCAAATTGCCTTTGCATCCTCAATACCGTTGATGCCATATTGTGCAAGCACAGCGTTAATCTTATCTATTCTGCGCTCATAGCTCTCAAATAATGCCATAATCAAATAAATCTTTAATGGTTTAACAATATGGTTTACTCGTGACGAGGATCAATATACTTAACAGCGTCCTTGAAGCGACCGTAAGAACCCTTAGCCTTCTCAAGTGCCTCTGCTGGCTCAATGCCCTTCTTTACGAAGTCCATGAACTTGCCGAGGTGAACGAACTCGTAGCCGATAATCTCGTCGTTAGCGTCAAGACCCATGCGTGTGCAGTAGCCCTCAGCCATCTCAAGGTAGCGAGCACCCTTTGCAAGAGTACCGAACATAGTACCTACCTGTGAGCGAAGACCCTTACCAAGGTCCTCAAGAGATGCACCAATAACAAGACCGCCCTCAGAGAAAGCTGACTGTGTACGACCGTAAACGATCTGCTTGAACAGCTCACGCATAGCGGTATTGATAGCGTCGCAAACAAGGTCAGTGTTGAGTGCCTCAAGGATAGTCTTGCCTGGAAGAATCTCAGAAGCCATAGCAGCTGAGTGGGTCATACCAGAGCAACCGATAGTCTCAACAAGAGCCTCCTGGATAATACCATCCTTAACGTTGAGTGTAAGCTTACAAGCACCCTGCTGTGGAGCACACCAACCAATACCGTGTGTAAGACCGGAAATGTCCTTAATCTCCTTGGCGCGAACCCACTTGCCCTCCTCTGGAATTGGAGCTGACTCGTGATTTGCACCCTTCTTTACGCAGCACATCTGCTGCACTTCGTGTGAATAAATCATAGTCTTTCTATTTTTATTAAAAATGTTTTGTAGTCTGTCTAAATTCGCCTATAAAAGCAGTTTTACACATTCAGATGCAAAGATAATAATTTTTTGATGCAATTTGCTATCCGCGTATAAATTATTTTCTTGCCTGCTCAACAATCTCATTAGCTTTGCGCTCTGCTTCGGCAATAAGTTTGTCTGCAGCAGCCTTAGCGGCAATCTTGGTGATAGGGTTTGTAGCCTTTGCTACCAGTTTGTCAGCCTCTTCGCGTGCGGCGGCGACAATCTTTGCTGCGCGAGCCTCTGCCTCGGCAATCAGTGCTTGCTTTGCGCTATCAACCTTTTGGCTCACCTCCTCAATAACCTCCTGCTTGTTGATGCCCGCCTTCTCAAGAGCCGCCTCGGCACTCTTGGCGGTATCAAGACCGATTTTTGGAGAGGTAAATGTTCCTCCAATCTTTGCATGCAGGGTAATCTGCGGCAGTGCAACTGCAACTTTATAGTCTATTGTCTGGTCAAGACCGGTAAGACCAGAGAGGGTGAGCTTTGTCTTGCCTAACTTGATGTCAAATGGCTTGGTAATAACATTGCCATTTTCAATAGTAAAGCTGATAACTGTCGCCTCAGAGGATTGTATTGTGTTGAGGTCTACACCATTACCTACGCTCTTAGCGAGCGCCGTAAGGGCTGGAATATTTGATAGCTTGAAGTTTCCTGATGTGATTTTACCACTACCATTAACACTCTTTAGCACTGGCGACATCGTCTGGTCAAGTGCCATGTCGGCATTGAGTGACATGGTGTAAGTGCCCTCAATTTTGTTGAATAGTGGCACTATCTTCTCTATCATTTCAACCTGCGCTGCTGTCGTCTTAAACGACGCTTGGTTGAAAGTTGCGTTGAGTCGGAGCCTGGGGCTGTCAATGTTGGCGGTTGAGTAGGCTGCTGATGCCTTGGCTGTGCCGTCAAACATATTCATGCCCAGATTGTCCAGTGATAATACTCCTCCACGCACCGTCGCTGCACCTGCAAGGTTGTCAATGACCATCTTGTCGTATAGCACTTTGCTAAACTTGCAGTCTAAGGCGAGGTCGAGATTCTTCGGCACCTCAATTACCGATAGTGGCTCTGATGCAACCTGCTCCTGACTCTGCTCTGCCTCCTCCTGCTCGGTCTGCGCCTCGTCTGACATTGCTGCCATAAGTTCGTTGAGGTCAAGTAGTTGCGAATTTACATCTAAACGACCGCTGAGGACCTTGTCATGGAGAAGATAGCCCCAGTAGTTTGTAAGGTTACCCGTTGCAGTGATGTCGCTCTTGCCAATCTTGACAGAGAGGCTCTCAAGCGCCATCTTTGACGGAGATAGGGTTGCAAGGGCGCGATTTACCTCAATAGTTGGGAATTTACCATACTCAACCTCTATCCCCTCAACACCTAACTGACCCGATACAGCAAGGCGGTCGTAAGCCCCGCGGTCAATATCTGAGAGCTTTCCTGCAGCAGAGGCATCGGCGGTGATAATGCCCGCCAAAGCCATATCCTCAAGAGGATAAATATCTTTTATAGCCCCTAAATCGACCTTGCCCTTGGCTGTGGCGGCAAAGTTAAGATCTGAGAGCGGTGTTGAAGCCTTGAGTGTTGCTGTGAAGCTCTGACCGCCAAATGTAGCGCCAAAGCGCGAAACATCAACCGTTGTAGCATCAAGCGAGCCACCCTTGTTCTCTACCGCTGCGGCGATATTTATTGCCGTTACGGACTTCGGCAGGTCGGCATACTTGAAGCTGCCATCCGCAACCTTTAACTTAAGCGCAAAGGCAGGGTAGTTCTCACCACTCATGCGACCCTTAACAGCACCTGTGAGCGATACGCCACCTGCAGCGGTGAGATTCTTGAAGTCTTTGGTGTAGAATGCCGGCACAAGGGAGAGTATATCCTTGAAGTTGTTGCCAGAGCAGTCAAGAACAATCTCTGTATCAATATCATCGTCCTCAAGTGCCACCCAGCCGTCAAGTGCCGCCTTGACACTATTTACAGCAAGCTGTAGTGAGCTGAGCGTATAACGATTGTTTACTAAGTCTGCACCTACTGAACCATTTAGCGTAGCTGTAAGCCCTGAGGCGTATGAGTCGCTGCCTAATGTGAAGGTTATATCTGCTGCCGATGCACTTAGATTTAGTGTGGTGTTGGCGGCAGAGAGGTCGCCCGAAAGCGTTAGCGACACTGGCGCGGTGTGGAAGTGCATTGCCGAGGTGTTGTCGGTGTAGTAAATTTTAGCATTCTCAATGGCTAACTGCTTGAGTGATAGCTTGAAAGATGAAGGCTCAGAGGCTTGCCCTTCAACAACCTCCTCCTCAGGTGAGGCGCTGAATATCTCCCAGTTTGCAGCGCCATTTTTCGCTATTACGCCGTGAATTTCGGGGCTGAGAAGCCACACCTTGCTCACTTCAAAGCTCTCGCCGAAGATTGAGAACAGATCTACTGCCACCTCAATGCGCTCACCCGACACAAGTCTCTGACCCTCAAAATCGCCTACGCCCGTGACACTAAAGTCCAAAAGTGAGAGTGATGCCTTTGGAAAGTGGCGCAAAAGTGATATGTCAAGCTCGGCAAACTCAACCTTGGCGTTGAGCATGGCATTTGCCTCGCGCTTTACGATGTCGCTAATCTTGCCGCTCAACAACGATGGGATAATGAGCACAATAGCAAAAAGGAGAGCCAATACAATGGCAAAAATCTTCAAAAACCTCTTCATAAATCACATATTTTGTCTCCAAAGTTAATGAAATTTTTATAATTTTGTATGGAATAAAAAAAATTAGAGATATGAAACGACTTTTTATTACACTCATTGCGCTCTTTACGCTCACCACTGCTCAGGCACAGTGGCTTGATGCACTAAAGAAAGTTGCTACAGAGGCTATTGACCAAGCTACAGATGGAAAACTCACGCAGCTGGCAGTTATTGGCAGCTGGAGCTACTCTGCCCCAGCGGTAAAACTTGAGGGGGACAACGCTCTGTCAAATATCGGTGGAAGTGCCGTGAGTGCGACCTTGGGCGACAAACTTGAGAAGATTTTTACAAAGGTGGGCATCAGCAGCGGCTTCTGCTCTGTGACATTCAATGAGGATGGTACATATACAATGCCTGTTAAGGGTCGCGAGATAAAGGGAACATATACCTACAACAGCAACGACCACTCACTGTTGCTGAAGGTCGGTCAGAGTGGAAAGGTTGAGGTTAAGGGATATGCCTATATCAGTGGCACAAACCTGCAGGTAGTCTTTCCAATAAACAAACTAACAGACTTTATGGTCGCTATCGGTTCAAATATAAGGTCGCTCAGCAGCATTACAAAGCTCATTGAGCAGTATGAAAATATCTACTTAGGATTTGAGTTCGCAAGGTAAAAGGAGCGTTTACAAATAATAGACAAGAAGCTGTCTAACAAGGAGAACTCTGCGTTACGCTTGTCCTCAAAATTCCACTTGTTATACAACTTCTAATGAAAAGAGGCTGAATAAAAAGTCTATTTTGTCGTTACGCTCGCCCTCAAAATGCTCATTTACGCCAAGTAAACTCCGCTTTTTCGGGCTTCGCAAGCCTAAAAATAGATCTTTTTATTCAACCTCCGAACAAAATGTGGGTGACTATTTTACTTTTTAGTCACCCACAAAATAATTTATTCTCTAATGTTTATGGTTGTGGTGGCTATGAGAGTGTCCGCTGTGGTTGTGGTGCTCCTTATAGTGCTCAAACTCCTCAGCGGTCATGTGCTTTACAACCTTAACCTTAAGGTCTGCAAAGGATGACTTAAGAGCCTCAGGGCTATTCTTTGATGCGTCGTATGTGACAGCAACGCTCTTAGTGGCAACGTCGCACTTAACGCTACGAACACCCTTGCCGTAGAAGTTGTCATAGATCTTCTTGGCGCAGTTCTCGCAGTCAAGGTCTGTGATAAATACGGTTGTAACAATCTGCTTTGTTGGCTTTGCAGCCTTCTGTGCTGATGCACCCGCTACAGTAAGCAGCGCAAGTGCAAGGATAATAATTTTCTTCATAGTCTTTTATTGGTTTTAGTCTTAATAATAACGGTTAGTAAAGGTTAAATCGTACGCCAATATATATTTTGCGTCCCATCAGTGGTCCCCAAACGCATGCGGAGTTAAACGTTGGGTCGTATGGTGTTGCGTAACCCAAAATTGGGTTGTCCTGACGGTAGCCCGCGATATTTTCACAGCCTAAATAGATATCCCACTGCTTGATTTTGCGAGTTACCTGAGCGAAGAACATAGGGTAGACAGGCGAGTACTCGCACTGTTCAATATTGCCCGTTTGTGTCGGTATGCGGCTCTTGCCATTGAGCTGTGCGGTAACGTCAAAGGTCCACTTACGCATACGGGTAGCATACTGGATGTTAAGCAGTGTCTTGTAGCGACTTACAAGTGGTCGCTCAACAAGCTGAGTGCTTCCGTCTGGGCGGTTGATAGTGTATTTGCTATCGGTATAGCGGAAGGTGGCGAAGATGTCCAATCTCTCGGCTGGGGTCCAACTAAGGTCTACCTGGTAGGTGTTTGTGTACGACTTGCCGTCGGTAGTATAGATGTGGATATTGTTTGCATCGTACTCCTGGTCCACGATAACGCTATGGTAGAGCTGTGTGCGGAAGTAGTCAAAGCTAATGGTCATATCCTGATAGTCCACAGTCGAGAATGTCTGGGCAAACGAGCCTCCTGCAGTCAGTGCCTTCTCCATACGGTCAAAGGTGCGGTCAAATGGCTGGTCAAAAACAATGCGGCGACCAGTTGCCATAATACCGATATTATCTGTAACGATGTCAGTCGGGCGGTAACCCATACCTGCCGAGCCGCGCAGAACGGTTGTAGGGGTGATGTTCCACTTGATGTGTCCGCGAGGGGTAAAGAGGTGCTTGCGGAAGTAGGCGTTATAGTCGTAGCGAGCGCCAGCAACAACGGAGAACTTCTCCTTGATGTTGTATGTGTACTCAGCGTATGCGCCCACCTCGCTCTCGTTGCGGTCAAAGTTGCGCAGAACATTGTTCTGGTCGCTATTTCCCCAGACTCCATCACGACCCCATGTGCGGTCTGTAAGAGTCTCAGCAACCCAGCGAGAGGATGCTGTAATACCTGTGGCGAGTGATGAGTTATAGGTGAAGTAGTGGGTGTACATAAGGTTCATGTTTGCCATGTGCTGACCGCCCAAATATCCCTTATCGGCACCGAAAAAGGCATCCTCCTGGAAGAAGTCGTAGTCTACAACCATTGCGAAGTTTGAGCGCATCTCGTCGTTCTCCTCCTTGTCAAATACGGCTGCACCCACAGGTTTTCCCATCTTGAAGTAGACATTTGCCTCCTGATTTGCCACAACAGAGCCGTATATATTATCCTCGCGCCACCAGTCGTACCACTCTTTGCCATCCTTTGTCTGCTTCATAGACTTCTTAAAGTCCATCTGACCTCCAATGCGGTGGTCATTGACATACTTTGCACCCCAGCGCACCTGAATGCCGTTGTCACCCTGATAGAGCCAGCGGTTGGCAACATTTATCTGGCGAGCAAATGGCAGGTCGCGGTAGCCATCGTGGTTGTGGTCGTAGCTCTTTGTATCTGCCGATGCGTGGGCAAGGATTACTGTCGTGAGTTTCTTGTCTTTTGTCACTGGAAGTGCTGTGGAGAGGTTTACCTCAGGCTTTAGCTCGGCATCAAAGTAGAGATTTACAAAGAGTCGCTCCTCGTCGGTAGGCTTGCGGTGCTCAAGGTTAATCTGACCCGTTACAGCCTCATGACCAGCCGTAACTGAGGCAATACCCTTTGATACCTGGATAGAGTTGAGCCACATGCCTGGGGTATATCCAAGACCATAAGGGGCGCTCAGACCACGCATAATGGCGCGATTCTCGTCTAAAATCTGTGTATATGTACCCGCAAGACCGAGCATCTTAATCTGTCGCGCACCAGAGATAGCATCTGAGTAGCCGACAGTAACCGATGCGGAGTTCTCAAAGCTCTCGGCAAGGTTGCAGCACGCCATCTTGCACAGACCAGCAAAAGAGATATTTTCGTTCTTTAGAATACCCTCGTGGCTGATGTAGTTTCCGCGCAGGTTACCCTCAACAACAACGCTCTCAACGGCAACACCCTCAACAAGGTTGAAAAATACCTCGGTAGTGTTCTTATCAACCGTTATAGTGTCGTTAGTATAGCCCAAGAATGAGCCTACAAGGCGATTGTAATCCTTTACGCGGTGTACGCGGTAGTAGCCATTCATATCGGCAGCCTCGCCGATATTTGTCTCTGCCCAGTAGACCGATGCACCTGGAAGGGCATTGCCTGCAGCATCCATAACGCGACCAGTAACATCCTGTGCAGAGATGTTTGCTGTAATAAGGGCAGCAAATGCAAAAATTATATATTTTTTCATGATATTTAAGTTATTGAACATAAACAAGTTAGCGGATATAGTCCGCGGCGAGGTTTATGCAATAACTGGTGGCGCTCTCAGACCAGAGAGCGACATATATTCAGACTCAGGAAGAGGAATCTTCCGCTTGTCCAGATACTTTAATTTAAGAGTCTCTGTAGAGGTGAACTCTACTGCCTGAGTATCGCCAAAAATTGTGCAGACAATAGGGGCGATGTCGGCTATAAAGACCTTCTCATAGTCGTACAAATCAATCTCTGTAGAGTGGTCGTGGTTACAACCGCAATTTGATGGCAACTTAATGCCCTCGCCATCGCTATGGTTGCAGTGGTGGCAAGCGTGGTGCGTGCAGCTGTGGTGGGTCTGAAAGTGGGTGCTACGTGTGCAGTGGCAGAGGATAACGGAGAGCATAGCACCACAACTTGCCAAAAGGTATATGGCAAGAAGCAATGATGATATGGCTCTTTTTACTCTCATTGTTTTTACTCTACCAAATCGCACTCCTTGAGCTTACTAACCCATGTAGAGGCATCGGCAGTAGCAACAGCCTCCTCTACCTCGTAGTTGTCAGTGAGGACTTTAATCACATCCTCAACCTCAAACTCGCGTCCCTGAAGCTGCTCCCAGAGCAGAACTGA
Source organism: Rikenellaceae bacterium (assembly GCA_015059805.1). Classification (GTDB taxonomy): domain Bacteria; phylum Bacteroidota; class Bacteroidia; order Bacteroidales; family Rikenellaceae; genus Alistipes. The sequence continues at coordinate 13,434 of SUZO01000033.1, read as the reverse complement.
GGTGGCGTTGAGGGCAATTACGCGGGTTAAATCTGCTCCAAAACGACCCTGCTTGATGATAACATGCTCACCAGCAATCTCTCTAATCTTGTATCCTTCTTTTAGTTTCATGCCACAAAGATAGTGAAATTTAGAATTGTTGATAAAAAAATCAGCAAATTTTTCTTAAAACCCGCAAAAAATTCTATCTTTGCACAGATATAACTACATTGGAGAAAACTATATTATAGATTATGCTATCGCTGATTTTTTACATTTATGTGCTTATTGAGCTGACCCTCTTCTTCGTGTTGTCAGTTATCGCTCTAATTGTATGTTTTCCGTTTGATAAGGCGCGTCGCGTAGTGCATGAACTGTCAAGGGCAATATGTATGTGCTTCTGGTGTGTGCCACCGACTTGGAAGCGTACAATTAAGGGTTTGGAGAATATAGATAAGAGCAAGAGCTATGTGATTGTAATTAACCATAACTCTATGGCTGATATTCTTGCTCTCTACTTTGTCCCGCTCAACTTCCGCTGGGTGAGTAAGCGCGAGGTTTTTCGCATCCCTTATATTGGTCAGCTGCTCTCTATTCATGGCGATATAGCTATTGACCGTAGCCGAGGTGCGGACTCTATGCGTAAGGTTACAGAGCAGGGTAAGATGTGGATTGGTCGCGGGGTATCTATCGCTATGTTCCCAGAGGGTACACGTTCAAAGAGTGGCGAGATTGGCAGATTTAAGCAGGGAGCCTTTGCCCTTGCTAAGGAGGCGGGCGTAGAGATTCTTCCCGTTGTACTACATGGTACGCGCGATGTGCTTAAGAAGAATTATATGGTTAATTGGCGTAATAGCCTATCTGTAAGTGTTTTACCTCCGATTAGTGCCGAGGAAGTTCAGAGCATGGAGAGTGCTGAGCTTATAGAATATACCCGAACAATGATGTGTGAAGAGTACGAGAAAATTAGAAAGTAATATATGGCGCAGGTGCAGAAAATAAACAGCTATGGCGATGATGCCATACAACAGCTCACGCCGCGTGAGCATGTAAGACGACGAACAGGTATGTATGTCGGCACTCCAGGCGATGGCTCGGAGCGTGAGGATGCCCTCTATGTGTTGGTCAAGGAGGTTATTGACAACGGTATTGACGAGTTTATAATGGGCTACGGCAAGACCATTGAGATAACCCTTGAGGATAAGCGCGTAACGGTGCGAGATTATGGTCGTGGTATTCCGCTCAACTCGCTTGATAGTGTAGTCTCGCAGATTAACACTGGTGCAAAGTATGAGCAGGGTGAGGACTCGGCTTTTGATAAGACGGTAGGTCTTAATGGTGTGGGTGTGAAGGCGGTAAACTACCTATCTACAGAGTTTATCGTTCGCTCGGTGCGTGATGGCGAGAGCCGCGAGGTGACATTCTGTCAGGGACTGTTGCAGAGTGATACTCGCCAGAGTGGGGTGAAGGAGAAGAATGGTACTTTTGTAAGTTTTGTGCCAGATCCAGAGATTTTCCCTAACTACGAGTTCAACATTGACTATATTAAGCAGATGATTCACAACTATGCCTACCTTAATGTGGGTCTGACGCTTGTATTCAATGGCGAGAGCTATTCGTCAAAGAGCGGATTGCTTGACCTTGTTAATGACAGCATGGAGAATCAGACAATGCTCTACCCTCCAATTCATCTGTCAGGTAAAAATATTGAGATTGCCATGACCCACTCTACTGGCTATGGCGAGACATACTACACCTTTGCCAATAGCCAGAACACTTGGCACGGAGGTACACACCAGGCGGCTTTCCGCGAGATGGTCGTCAAGACACTCAAGGATTTCTATCGCAAGGACTATGACCCTGCAGATATTCGTACCTCTATCGTGGCTGCAGTCTCTGTGCGTGTATCAAATGCTGTGTTTGAGAATCAGGTAAAGTCTAAACTCGGAAGTAAGGATGCTGCAGAGGGTATCTCTATGCGCCAGTTTATCGGCGAGTTCCTCTCTGTTGAGTTGGACAACTACCTGCACCGCAATCCTGAGGTTGCACAGGCTATACAGCGCAAGATTGTTGAGAGCGAGAAGGAGCGTAAGGCTATGGCGGGCGTGCAGAAGAAGAGCCGTGAGGCAAATCGTCGCCTGTTGCTCAATAATAAGAACCTGCGCGATTGTAAAATTCACCGAGGCGATAAGAGTGAGCTGGCTTCACAGACTATGATATTTATCACCGAGGGTAATTCGGCTTCGGGTTCTATTACCAAGTCCCGCAACGCCCTTACTCAGGCGGTCTTTTCACTGCGTGGTAAGCCGCTCAATACCTATGGAAAGAAGAAGGCTCAGGCTTATGCTAATGACGAGTTTAAGTTTTTGCATAATGCCCTTAATATTGACGAGGATGTAGAGAATTTGAGATACGAGAAGGTTGTAATTGCTACCGATGCCGATGTGGACGGTATGCACATCCGTATGTTGCTACTCACCTTCTTCTTGCAGTACTTCCCAGATCTTATTCGCAACGGTCACCTCTACATTATGCAGACGCCACTGTTCCGTGTAAGAAATAAGAAGCAGACGTTCTACTGCTACTCGGAGCAGGAGCGATTAGATGCAATAGAGAAGTGTGGCGCTAAGGCTGAGATTACCCGATTCAAAGGTTTGGGTGAGATTTCGCCAGACGAGTTTGCCGGCTTTATAGGCGACCAGATACGCCTTGACCGTGTAAGGCTTACAAAGGATGACCCAGTGAGCGACCTGCTCGCCTTCTACATGGGTACAAATACCTTTGACCGCCAGCACTTTATTATGGATAACCTGCGCGTTGAGGAGGACCTTATAGAGTCACACCTGCAGATTGGCACAGGCGAGGATGAAGAGTAATAAAAACGAACTAAGGTACTAATATCGTAATTTATAGAACATACCTTATACCTTATATGGCTGAAGATATAGATTTGATGGATGATATGCCCGTAGCGGACGAGAGTAGCTCGGGAAAGTATGACCGACTGATGGCGGAGCAGAGTGTGAGCCGTCTGACGGGAATGTTTAAGAATTGGTTTTTGGACTACGCCTCCTATGTAATTTTAGAGCGCGCAGTGCCACATATTGACGATGGACTTAAGCCCGTGCAGCGACGAATTCTCCACGCGATGAAGGTCGTGGACGATGGTAGGTACAACAAGGTTGCCAATGTCGTTGGTCAGACCATGCAGTACCACCCTCATGGTGATGCAAGTATCGGTGCGGCGCTGGTGCAGATGGGTCAGAAGGATCTGCTTATAGATTGTCAGGGAAACTGGGGAAACATCCTTACTGGCGACCCTGCAGCGGCTCCACGATATATTGAGGCTCGACTCTCTAAGTTCGCCCTTGAGGTGGTCTTTAACCGTAAGACTACCGAGTGGATGCTCTCGTATGATGGCAGAAAGGAGGAGCCAGTGGCTCTGCCAGTGAAGTTTCCGCTGCTGCTTGCGCAGGGCACTGAGGGTATTGCCGTAGGTCTTGCCTCAAAGATTCTTCCGCACAACTTCAACGAGCTTATTGCTGCCGCTATAGCCTACCTGAAGGGTGAGGAGTTTGTCCTCTATCCAGACTTTCCGACAGGTGGTATGATAGATGTGTCACGATATAACGACGGATTGCGTGGTGGCGCGGTAAAGGTGAGGGCTAAGATTTCAAAGATTGACAAGAGCACCCTTGTAATCTCTGAAATTCCATTCTCAATAACAACCGAGACCCTCAAGGAGTCTATTACCAAGGCTCAGGAGAAGGGTAAGATTAAGATTAAGAACTTTGATGATAATACCGCCTCTACGGCAGAGATTGTTGTACACGTAGCCTCTGGAGAGTCGTGCGACAAGACCATTGATGCGCTCTACGCCTTTACGCTGTGTGAGATTTCACTCTCGCCGAACTCGTGCGTTATTAAGGATAAGCATCCAGAGTTTATGGGGGTGAGCGATATATTGCGCCACTCAACTGACCACACAAAAGATCTGCTTCGTCAAGAGCTTGAGATTCACTTGAGTGAGCTAAATGACCAGTGGCACAAAATATCTCTTGAGCGTATATTTATTGAGAACAAGGTCTACCAAGTTCTTGAGGGTAAACGCTCTGTAGAGGAGGCGCATGCTGCAGTGGCGAAGGCTTTAGAGCCATTTGCTAAGCTTCTGCGCCGCGAAATTGATAATGATGATATTGAGCACCTTGTTGGTCTGCCATTTATCCGTATCTCTCGCTTTAATATGGAGAAGGCAGATAATGAGATTAAGCGCATAGATGAGGAGATTGCAGGCGTTAAGCACGACCTTGCTCACCTTGTTGAGTATACAATCGCATACTTTGAGCATATACGTGACAAGTATGGTAAGGGACGAGAGCGACTCTCAGAGATTCGTAGTTTTGACATTATCGACTCTACAAAGGTTGCCGTTTCAAATGCAAAGCTCTATGTAGACCGCAAGGAGGGATTCTTCGGTATCGGAAAGAGTATGAAGGATGCAGAGTATGTCTGCGACTGCTCAGATATAGACGATGTGATTATTATCCTGCGTGATGGTCGTTATGTGATTAAGAAGGTTGATGATAAGAGCTTCTTTGATAAGGACATTATATATATAGGAGTCTTTAGACGTAACGATGAGCGTACAATATACAACGTTCTCTATCGTGACGGCGGCAAAACAGGTCCTATACTTATGAAGCGTTGCGCAATTAAGGGCATTACCCGTGATAAGGAGTATAATCTTACCAAGGGAACGCCTAAGAGTGAGATTCTCCACCTCTCTGTAAACCCTAATGGCGAGGCAGAGGTGCTGAAGATATACTTCAAGCCGCGCCCACGCCTGAAGAAGGTTATCGTAGACCTTGATTTTGCAACCCTTGCCATTAAGGGTCGCCAGAGTCAGGGAAACCTCTTCTCAAGATATGCAATTCATAAGATTGCAATCAAGAAGAAGGGTACTTCGACGCTCAGCGCACAGGAGATATTCTGGGACGAGGATATCCGCCGACTCAATAGCGAGGGTCGTGGCACTTCGCTCGGCATGTTCAAGGGTGAGGATAAGATTGTTGTCTGGACAGCTAAGCACCAGTACTATATCACCGGCTTTGACACCTCACAGCACTTCCCTGATGATACTGTGATGGTGGAGAAGTACAACCCTGCACGTATCTACAACCTCTGCTACTTTGACCGCGAGCAGGGATATTACTACATGAAGCGTTTCCAGCTTGATATGACCGACCGCCTGCTGCCATTCCTTGACGAGGAGGGTAATGCCGACTTTGTGGCTATATGCTCTCGCAATGGCTCTACGCTGCGTATAACATACAAGGGTAATAACGCCACACGCCCTGCCGATGAGATTGCTGTAGATGAGTTTGTGGGCGTTAAGAGTCGTAAGGCTAAGGGTAAGCGACTGACAACGTACGATGTTGATACACTGACATTTATAGAGCCTGAGGAGCCTGAAGAGGCTGAGGATGAGCCAGTAGAGGAGCTCGATATGGTAGAGGATGCTGAGGAGCAGGAGGAGGTTGCATCTCCAGCGCTTATGACCGAGGAAGAGGAGTATAGTGCTGCTCAGTTAGACCTATTTTCATAGTTAGATAGTATGAGGGTCTACTTAATTGGATATATGGGCTGCGGAAAGAGCACTGTGGGGCGTAAAATCTCTCGCTTTGCCCACCTTGGCTTTGTGGATACCGACTCAATGGTTGAGAGAGAGGAGGGGGCGACTGTTGCCGATATTATTACCTTTCAGGGCGAGGAGCACTTCCGTACTGTAGAGCGTAGAGCACTTGAGCAGACGGCGACAATGGATAATATTATTGTCTCCACAGGTGGCGGACTGCCTATGTGGGGGGATAATATGGAGCGAATATCTCAGTTGGGATTGTCAATCTACCTGCGTCGCTCGCCAGAGAATATTATCTCGCGCCTCTCGCCATACGGCAGACAAAAACGCCCAAAGTTTCGCGGACTTAATGACGAGCAGTTGCTTGAGTTTATGACCTCTCATATGGCAGAGCGAGAGCCTATATATTCACGAGCTGATGTTGTGATAGATTGTGACAAAATGGCTGATAATAAGATAATTGATACGATTATTGAGAAGATAGTAAACTTAAAACGATAGATTTATGAGAAGATTGTTGTTTTTAGTTGCCTCTGTGGTCTTTGCACTGACCGCTTCGGCACAGATGAAGATTTCGGGTACGCTTCGTGACAACAACGGCAAGGGTATTGCGGGCGTGACGGTAAGTGATGGCTTTAGCTGCGTTACTACAGATGCAAAGGGGCGTTATAAGATGACTACATCCTCAGATGCGGTGCATGTATTCTACTCTATCCCTTCAGCATACAAGGTTAATATGAAGGATGGACATCCAGACTTCTATAAACGATTGGATAGCAAGGTCAAGAAGTACGATTTTACCCTTACTGCAAACCCAACTGAGGAGAAGGCGTTCCGTCTGCTGATGGTTGCCGACCCGCAGGCGCAGTGCGAGTTCCACGTAAAGCGTTTTAAGACAGAGACTGTGCCAGATATTCGCGCCTATGTTGATGCGCAGACACTGCCTTGCTATGGCGTGACTCTTGGCGATATTGCATATACAGAGGGGAAGCATAAGTGCAACAAGTTCCTCCAGCCGATGAAGGAGGCTATGGCGTATGAGAATAGCCACCTGCTCTTCTTCCAGACTATTGGTAACCACGACTTTACAGAGCCGCCAGTGAAGCTTGACAAGGGTACAAGTACATACAACCTTGCCTATCAGCGTGCTTTTGAGAATGTCTTTGGACCGGTGAACTACTCTTGGAATCGTGGCGATGTGCATATTGTGTCGATGAAGGACTATATCGCCGATGATAATCCAAATAAGTTCCGCTACCATAAGGAGTATGGCAATCCAGCCTTTACTGACGAGCAGCTTGAGTGGCTTCGTCAGGACCTTGCAGCTGTGCCAAAGGATAAGATGGTGATTCTCTGCCTCCATATTGGACTGTATAACCGTATGCGCAAGAATGTTGAGGCGGTGCGTCAGCTGATTGCTCAGTTCAAGGAGGCTCATATTATGATTGGTCACACCCACTTTATGAACAACAATGTCAATAAGTATGGCGTCTATGAGCATGTCCACGCAGCAGCAAGTGGCGCATACTGGAGGAGTAATCTGAATGGCGATGGTGTGCCAAATGGATACTCAATCTACGACATTGAGGGTGCGCACATCAAGAATTGGTGGTATAAGAGTACGGGATATGATCTCTCATACCAAATTCGCCTCTATCGCGGCGATGCAGAGTTTGGTGGCGAGTTTGAGAAGTTTAAGTATCCGTACACTCACGATACAATCCTTGCTAATGTATTTAATGCCGATGCAGATTGGAAGGTTTACCTCTATGAGGATGGTGTGCTGACGGGCGAGATGGAGCGCATACCTGTAACCCGTGATAGTGTTCCAGAGGCAGACTCAAGCCGCGACTGGTATGCTGTGGGCTACCATATTGGCGTTGTGGGCAGAAGTTATGGCAAGGTTACAGACAGTAAGAGCAAGTGGAATGGTGGCGGACGTAAGGGCTACCTTACACAGTGTAACCACCTCTATCGCTTGCAACTTAAAAATCCTGATGCAAAACAGATTAAGGTTGTTGCAAAGGATACAAATGGCAATGTTTATGAGCAGACTCGCTTTACTGAGAGCTTTGACTACTCAGAGTGCGCTCTTACAAACAAACTGATGCTTACTCCACGCGAGGAGCTTGATAGAACATACTAACAATGAGCAATAACGCCCCGATAGGAATTTTTGATAGCGGAATGGGTGGTCTGAGCGTCTGGCAAGAGATTGCAGAGGGACTGCCGTGCGAGTCGCTGATATTTTTCGGCGATGGCGCTCGCTGTCCATACGGTGAGCGAAGCCGCGAGGAGATTTTACGTTTTACCGTAGAGTCTGTAGAGCGGTTGCTTGATGAGGGGTGTAAGATGATTGTTGTGGCGTGTAATACCGCTACAGCTGTGGCTATAGAGTATTTGCGAGAGCACTATCCTGAGATACCATTTGTTGGTCTTGAGCCAGCGGTAAAGCCCGCAGCGTTAACGACCAAGAGCGGTACGGTGGCAGTCCTTGCAACGGCACGCTCGCTTGAGGGAGAGCTATTTCTGCACACATCTGCTCAGTATGCCGATAGGGTAAACATTATCAAGGCTGTAGGTGAGAACTTTGTAGAGATTGTAGAGCGTGGCGAGGAGAATAGCCAGGCGGCAGAGGCGGCAGTGCGTAGGGTTATTGAGCCACTGATAGAGCAGGGTGCAGATAAGATTGTGCTGGGATGTACCCACTATCCATTTTTGCGACAGACAATAGAGCGGGTAATAGGGGATAGAGATGTTGAGATTATAGACTCTGGTCGTGCAGTGTGCCGCAGGGTGGCTCAACTGCTTGATAAGTTTGACATGAGGGCAGACGAGGATAATGAGCCACTATATGAGTTTATGACCTTAGGTGATGATGATTATTTTGATAGATTGATACTAAGAGCTTATGGATGTATTGGTGAAGAGGAGACCGAAGAAGACGAGCAAACCGATAACTAAAAAAGATAACAATAACGAGGAGCGATTCCGCACAGCACGCTGGGTGGTGGGCTTTATATTGCTCGCCCTGGGTGTGTATATACTCTGGACCCTCTGCGCATACCTCTTTACTTGGCAAAAGGGGGCTATGGATGATGGCTCTTCAGGTGCAAGTGGTCAGTGGATAAGTTCATTGCTTATTAGCGATAGCTTTGGTCTTTTTGGCGTGCTTATACCCGTTATGATGATTGTCTTTGCCTTCAAAATCTTTATGAAGAGGGTAAGACTCTATGACCATACACTTATCGCCTTTGCTCTTGTGACTATCCTCGGCTCACTCACCCTCGGCGCTATCTTTAAGACCGATAATGATATGTTTACAAGTGGCTGGGGTGGCGCTTTCGGTATCACTATTACCCAAGATATACTCATGCCAGCAATAGGCAGGGTGGGTATCACTGTGCTGCTTATCCTGAGCTGGATTCTTACAGCTGTATTTATCAATGTGCGCGTAATAGAGCTCTTTAGTAACCTCGGTAATGGTATTGCAAATAAGGGTAAAAGTATTGTGGATAGAGTGAAACACCACGACCCATCAGATGAGGATGATAACCCTACTGAGGAGCCAGAGCCAGACTCAGGTACACTTCCAGACCCTGACCCCGACGTTGACCCCGCCTTAGAGCCTGAATCAGACCCAGAACCAGAGCCGGAACCAGAACCGGAACCAGAACCTACTCCAGACCCAGTTCCAGACCCAGAGCCAACTCCTGACCCAGAGATAGAGGAGGTGGATGAGCCTTTGATTGTGGAGGTAATTGACCCTGAGGGTGACAAGGAGGTGTCGGATAGGGATGCCGATAAGCATCTTCCATTTAATCCAGACCGCACGCTGCACTATAACTTCCCATCTGTGGAGTTGCTTGACGAGCGTGAGAGTTCGTCTGAGGTCAGCAATGACGAGATTGAGGAGAATACACGTAATATTGAGCAGGTACTTGCCGACTTTAAGATTCCGATTGTTGGCGTAAAGGCTACCACAGGACCTACGGTGACCCTCTATGAGGTAGAGCTTGACCGTGGTGTTAAGGTGGCAAGGATTGAGGGCTTGTCTAAGGAGATTGCGCAGGCACTTAAGGCGAGCAGTGTGCGCATTGCCCCTATTCCAGAGAGTGGAACGGTTGGTATTGAGGTGCCAAATCGCAATCCAGCCATTGTATCTATGCGTGCGGCGTTGCGCACAGAGCGCTTCCTCAATTTCAAGGGTGAGCTGCCAGTGGTTATAGGTCGTAATATTCAGAATGAGTGTATTGTCTTTGACCTTGCCAAGATGCCTCACCTGCTTGTGGCGGGAGCGACTGGTACGGGTAAGTCTGTAGGTCTGAATGTAATTCTGACCTCGCTACTATACCGCAAAGACCCTTCACAGCTCAAGCTTGTGCTTATAGACCCTAAGCAGGTGGAGTTCTCGCTCTACGAGGGGTTAGGTAGTCACTTCCTTGCCCGTATGGAGAGTGAGGATGAGAATATCGTTATTGATGCTCAGAAGGCGGTCTATACCCTCTACTCGCTCTGTGCGGAGATGGAGGAGCGATTAAAGAAGTGCCGCCTTGTTGGTACTCGTAACATTATGGAGTACAACGACCTTGTGCGTAAGTGCAAGATTGAGTCGCGCGAGATTATGCCATACATCGTTGTGGTTATTGATGAGTATGCCGACCTTGTTACACAGTCAAAGCTCGTTGAGCAGCCAGTTATGCGTCTTGCTCAGAAGGCTCGTGCTGCAGGTATTCACCTTATCCTTGCAACTCAGCGACCATCTGTAGATATTCTTACTGGTCGAATAAAGACCAACTTCCCTGCCCGTATAGCCTTCCGCGTATCGTCACGTGTAGACTCGGCAACAATTATTGACCAGCCGGGCGCTCAGGCACTTATCGGTCGCGGAGATATGCTCTTCTCGGAGCCTTGCGCACTTACCCGTCTGCAGTGCGCCTTTGTTGATACTCCAGAGGTTAAGCGCCTTGTGGATTATATCGCTTCGCAGCCTTCGCCAACGGGTATGCCATACTCTCTGCCAGACTATGAGGAGAGTGGCGGCGCTTCTACAGCAGGTGGCGGTGGTAGCCTTGATAGTGGTATGGGTAGTGAGAGCGGCGCGGCAATAAAGTACGATGCACTCTTTGCCGATATTGCCCGCGATGCTGTTAGTGGTGGCGAGAACTTCTCAACATCATATATTCAGCGCACGTATGAGGTCGGTTTTGTGCGTGCAGGTCGTATAATGTTGCAACTTGAACGTGCAGGTATTGTCGGTCCGCAGGTGCCTGGGGCAAAGTCGCGTGATGTGAAGATTACCGACCCGTACGCTTTGGAGGCAAAATTGCAAGAGCTTGGTGTTATATGAGAAGATTAACGCTTACCTTATTTATAATAATAGCCTCATGGTCTGTTGCTGCGGCACAGTCGTTGTTAGATACCTTTGAGAAGAATCTTGCTCAGTTAGGGGTATATAAGGCGCAGTTTACCGTTGAGATTGATGGCTACCAAACCTCAGGCTCGTACATAGTTGAGGGGGATAACTTCTATGCAACAATGGCGGGCGTGGAGATATATGTGGCTCAGGGTCTAAAGCATGAGGTTAATGCTGAGGCGCGAGAGGTTATTATTGATAGCGCCGCAAGCTTGGGCAATGATATACTGAGCAACCCCGCGAATGGTTTTAAGCTGCTTAAGGAGCAGTATAACCTTACCCCTACAACTGTAGATGGAGCACCAGCGCTTAAATTGTCGCAAAAAGAGGGTAGCCAGACCATTCTTGTTGTGGCAGACAGGGGTGGGGCGTTGCCAAAGAGGATTGTCTACTCAGATGGGGGCGCAGAGCTTACGATAACTTTTACAGCCATTGCCGCCACGAATAGTCCACTACCGCTGTTTGATGCCTCAAGGTATGTCGATTATGAGGTTGTGGATATGCGATAATGGTAAAAAAGATAAAAAAATTGAAAAAATAGGCTGGAAATTTTGCTGTTTCGGGAAAATGTTGTAAATTAGTAGTGCGAAAATAACATTTAACAGAAATAACACTAAAACTTAACGACTATGATTATCACATTTAATGAATTGCGCCGCATCAAGGATCGTCTCCCAAGCGGTAGCTCCCAGCGTATTGCAGATGAACTCGGTATTGATGTAGAGTCAGTTCGTAACTACTTCGGTGGCAAGCACTTTGATGCTAAGACAGGTGTTGGTGTTCACTTTGAGCAGGGACCGGACGGTGGCGTTGTTACGCTGGATGATACTGCTATCTTAGACGCCGCTATGCGCATTCTCAATGAGCAGAAATAATTATCGCTAACAAACTCTTTGGAGCCCTGCAACTAATCCTGCATGGGCTCTATTTGTGTAGAAATCAACAAAACCTTAAAACAATGAAAAAACTTTTATTATTCGTAGTAGCTTTGTGCCTCTCGCTTAGCGCAGCAATGGCTCAGAAGGTAGAACTTAAGTGGATTGATGCTCAGAAACTTAACCACATCGGTAAGATGTGCAAGACTACAAATCCTTACAACCGCGTTGAGGTAAACGACTACCCAGAGCTTAATAAGACTGAGGCAAACCTTCTTAAGACTTGCGCAGGTCAGGCAATCCTTTTTGAGACCGATGCAAAGGAGATTTGGGTTAAGGCATCTTATGGCTATCGTAGCCACAACCGCGCTATGCCAGCTACAGCAGGTTGCGGTTTTAACCTCTTTATTGAGCACCAGAACGATTGGAAGTGGGCTGCATCAGTTGTCAATGGTGATGGTCACGACAGCAAGGGTAATGCAAAGATTGAAAAGCCTCTGCGCGTGATTAGAAATATGGACGGCAGTACCCACCGTTGTATCCTCTACTTGCCTCTGTTTGCGGAGCTTACAAAGCTTGAGGTTGGTGTTCCTGAGGGCGCAAAGATTAAGGCTATGAAGAACCCATTCCGCCACAATATTGCCATCTTCGGCTCATCATTTACTCACGGCTCAGGCGCTACTTGTGCTGGTATGACATACCCTGCATTCCTTATGCGCCAGACAGGTCTTAACCTCAATAGCTTCGGTATGAGCGGTAATAGTAAGCTGCAGCGAGTTATGGGCGAGATTCTTGGTGGCACAAAGGCTGACGCATATATCTGTGACGCATTCTCTAACCCATCTATTCAGCAGATTGGCGAGCGCATCCGTCCATTCCTTAACGAGATTCGTAAGCGCAATCCAAAGGCTCCAGTTATCTTCCTGCGCACCATCTACCGCGATGGCCGACTCTTTGACACCGCAGCCGAGAAGAAGGAGGCGGACCGTATGGAGTATGTAGACAATCTGATGAAGGAGATTTGCGCAGAGTACTCTGATGTATACTTCATCGACACCCCTAACCAGACTGGTACTGACGGTCTTACCTCTGCCGATGGCGTACACCCATGCTCTTGGGGTTACAAGCGTTGGGCAGATGCTATTCAGCCGAAGGTTGTGGAGATTCTTGCTAAGTACAACATAAAGTAATTTTGTCGTGAAAATACGACACCTGCTTCCGCTAACGAGAAATGCCTGCTGGTCTGTACGCTTTTGTACTATCCTGCGCAGGCATTTCTCGCCGAGCGTTGCATCTATCGTATTTTGACAACAAAATAGCTGAAAGCTAATGGTAAAAATCTTGCACCCGCAAGATTTTTTTATTATCTTTGTGGTACTATGAAACAAAGACTAACTATACTACTAACTATTTTCCTCTGCGTAACGGCTGTTGCAGTAGGAAAAAACAACAAAAATGTGGCGGAAGCGCTTGCCGCTCCGCAGATTCCCGACTACTCTGCTTATATCCTTACGCCCCCTGCGCCT
>SUZO01000032.1 GCA_015059805.1 Rikenellaceae bacterium | reverse complement strand
GCACAGATTACGAGTACCTCTCTATGAACTATCTGCTTGTTGATGCAAAGCAGAATGTAGATGTTACATACACATTTGTAGACGGTGAGGGTACAGAGTATCTCCGTCCTTACTATCAGGTACCTGTACAGCGTAACTACCGTACAAACATCCTCGGTCAGCTTATCTCAAGCCCACTCGACTTCAACGTTATCATCGTTCCTGACTTCAACACTCCAGATAGCGACCTTCAGGGCGACACTCAGACATTCAATGTATCAAGTAAGGCAGAGTTGAAGGATGCTCTTGACAAGGCTGCTGGTCAGAACCACATCCAGCACCTTATTATCAACCTCAATGCTGATGTAGCTCTTGATGTTGCTGCTTGGCAGACTCTTGCTATTGGCAACAAGAACACCAAGGATATTACTATCAATGGTAGCAAGTCTCGTGCTGCTGATGAGTACTACACTCTTACTTTCAACAACACCGACTCTGACTGGGACAATGTTGCAACTAACGGTGCAAAGCTTATTCTTGAGAGCTTGAATATCACCAACAGCGGTTACAACGACGGTCCATGGAATCGCCATGACATCAACTTTGCTTGCGAGGTTGAGATGAACAATGTTGTATCTGACAAGGCTCTTGCTCTTAAGGCTGGTGCTACTCTTAAGAATACAACTATTACTGAGAACAACACATCAGACGTTTACGCTATTTGGATTCAGCCAAATGGTCAGACTGTAACTCTTGAGAACTGTAATATTGACACTAGAGCTGCTACCGACGGTCGTGGTATTAAGATTGACGAGCAGTATGTTGATTCTCCAAAGAAGGTTGTCCTCAATGTATCTAACACTACATTCAAGACTGAGGAGAAGTCTGCAATCCTTGTTAAGAGCGCTGCTGGTGCTGAGATCGTTTGGGGCGAGGGTAACAACATCTCAAAAGTTGCTGCTGATAAGGTTAATGCCGTTTGGGTAGACGAGGACGCTGATGATTACTACGACCTTGTAGAGGTTACTGGTTGTACAAAGATGCTTGAGGGCGCTTTGGATAACATTATGGAGGATCTGGAAAGCGGTAAGGATGTAACCCTTATATCAAATGTTACAGGTTCTGCAGCAGCAAGTAGCGGATATGGTGCTACTGGTATCGTAATTGATGGACAGACCGTAGATGGTGGTGGTCACACCCTTACAGTAAATGGTGCTAATAGCACATGGGATAGCGCTGTAAATCATAAGGGCGGTACTCTTAAGAATATCACTGTTGCTGGTGCATTCCGCGGTGTCTTTATGAGTGGTGCAAATGCTGATGTATATATTGACAACGTAATCTTCAAGGATGTAGTTTATACATTCAACTCTGACGCCGGTAATAAGGAGTATGGTGTATATATTTCAAACTCTACTCTTAACGGTTGGACTTCACACTCTGATGTTCACAAGGAGGTAGTTTACACTAACTGCTCATTTGGTGAGGGAAGCGGCTATGCTTACTGCCGTCCTTATGGTCCTACAACATTCATTCGTTGTAACTTCTGCGAGGGTTACACGATTGACCCACGGACAGAGATTCTTCTCGTTGACTGTAAACTAAACGGTGTTGCTATTACTGATGCTAACATCTCAGATATCGCAACAGACCCTTCAAAGGTAAAGTTCGCTCCAGTTGTTAACACTACAGATGCGCTCAAGAATGCTCTTGAAACTGAGACTTATGTAAAGGTTGCTGCTGGCAACTACACATTCCCTGCATCATCAATTAAGGCTGGCGCAACTATTGAGTGTGCAGAGGGTACTGTATTTACTGGCAACTCTAAGCTTAACATCAATGGTGCTACTGTAATTGGTGCAAAATTCTCTAACCCAACTGGTAGCGCTGTTGATCAGACTATCAACGGTACCTTCAAGAACTGTACTTTCGAGGGTTCAAACGGACTTCGTTACTGCTATGCGGGTGAGACTGTTGTATTTGAGGATTGCGTATTCAGTGGCTCTCTATATGGCATTCACTTTGACGGTGGTGCTAACGATGTTATCTTCCGCAACTGTACTATCTCTGGCTTCAATGCTCTCGGTGGTGCACTTACATTGGTAACATTTGAGAATTGTACATTCGTTGGCAACGGCAAGAGCGGCTACAACGGTGCTAACCTTTGGGGAAGTGCTAAGTTGGTAAATTGCGAGTTTACATTCAACGGCACAACTGCAAACGAGTGGATTGACTGCATCGGTGCAGACAAGACTTACGAGTTTGAGAATTGTACTATCAACGGTGTAGCTTACACTGCTGAGAACTACAAATCTTACGATAACATCTTCTCTCGCAGCAATGTAACTGTTAAGATTAACGGTGTAGATTGCGCAATGTAATTATACTATATTCTAACTCCACAGACCCTGGCAGGTGGTCTTAGTTATCTGCCATCTTTTTGTTAAAAAAGTTTATAAGGAAGCCGCTCTGTGGGGGAGCGGCTTCTGATTTTGTATGTAGGCTGGCTACTGTTGCATAATATGGTTTTGCTTATTGATGCTCTCGATATGGATTGCCTCAAGGATAATATGTAGAAAGTCTTGGCTCAGACCCAGCTCCTCGGAGCGAGCGAGCACGCGCTCAACGACCTGATTCCAGCGAGAGGATTGCAGAATCATAACGTTATTTTCGCGTTTAATGCGACCGATACCCTCGGCAGCCTCCATACGTTTAGAGAGCAGTTTTAGAATCTCATCATCTAAGCGGTCAATAACTCCACGCAGCTCGTCAAGTGATGTCTGGTAAGCCACAGAGTCCGACCCCTCGGCTCTCCAGACGATATTATCAAGCAGGGCAATCAACTCTGCTGGAGTAACCTGTTGCTTTGCATCAGACCATGCGCTATCTGGTGCGATATGGCTCTCAAGCATCACGCCGTTAAAGTTCAAATCGGCAGCTTGCTGAGCCACCTGCAGCAGTCCAGTTCTATTGCCGCAGATATGTGACGGATCGCAGAAGATTGGCAGCTCAGGCAGTCGTTTTTTAATCTCCAGAGCTAAGTGCCACATCGGAGTATTGCGATACTGCGAAGAGCCATAGCCCGAAAAGCCGCGGTGGATAAGTCCCAGCTCTTTCACCCCGCACTTGGCAAGGCGTTCAACAGCGCCATTCCACAGCTCCACGTCGGCATTCATCGGATTTTTCACAAGCACTGGCACATCTGCCCCGCCGATAGCCTCAGCAATCTCCTGCACGCTAAATGGGTTAGATGTTGTGCGAGCGCCAATCCACAGCAGGTCTACGCCATACTTAAGTGCCGCCTCAACATGCTTCGCATTAGCCACCTCGGTAGCCACAGCAAGACCTGTTGTCCTTTTAACCTCCACAAGCCACGGCAGAGCCTTCTCGCCATTGCCCTCAAACATTCCAGGCTTTGTGCGAGGTTTCCATATTCCCGCGCGGAAAAGGTCTACCCTACCGCTATCAGCAAGTGCCTTGGCTGTTGCAAGGGTCTGCTCAAGGGTCTCAGCCGAGCAAGGTCCAGAGATTATTATCGGTTTTTTACTCTTTAAGTCTATCATAGTCATTGTTTATTTATGTAACACTTTCTTTATCTCATTAGCCTTTGTTATTATCTGTTTCAGCGCCTGAGTATCATCCTTTTCAAGAGCCTTACGGAAGATGTTGAGTTGGTGGATATACTCGCGCAGAACGTCCAGCACATTATACTTATTCTGCAAAAATATTGGTATCCACGTCTCTGCCGAGCTCTTTGCAAGGCGGACAGTGCTATCAAAACCACCACCTGCAAGGTTAAAGATAGCCTCCTCCTCGCGCTCCTTCTCAAGAACGGTCGTAGAGAGGATAAAGGATGTAATATGCGAAATGTGGCTCACATATGCGGCATGCAAATCGTGCTGCTCAGGGTTCATCATAAGCTGCGACATTCCAAGGCGAAAATAGAGGTTCTCCACCGCCTCAAGGGCATCGCTATCTGAGCGTTCAGCCTCGCAGATAACCACCGCACGACCTGCAAAAGAGTCTGCAGTAGCCGCCTGAGGACCGCTAAACTCCGTACCCCACATCGGATGGGTTGCCACAAAGCGACCTCGGCGAGGGTGCTGACTGATTATCTCACACAGCTCCTGCTTTGTAGAGCCCATATCTATAACTATCTGGTTATCTGTCACTCTATTAAGAATCTTTATAGCCAACTGCGGAATAGCATCCACAGGCACGGCAAGAGCAACCAAGTCCGCACCCTCAACAGCCTCTGCAAGTGGCAGAACGGCATCCACAAGGTTTAACTTAAGCGCCAGCTCTGCATTTGCGGCATTAGCCTCAACGCCGACAACACTGCTTGCTATATTTTTATCCTTCAGGGCAAGGGCAAACGAGCCACCTATAAGTCCCAAACCAACTACTGCAACTCTCATTGTTTCACAATATTAAGTACCGACAACAAAACCTCCTCCGTAGCGCAGAGGCTCAGACGCATATATCTTGTTCCATTGCTACCAAAGACTGCCCCAGGGGTAAGAAAGACTCCCCTCTCATAGAGCAGTTTATCGCAAAACTCGTAGCAATCTATCCCCTCTGGTAGTCGTCCCCAGAGGAATAGCCCCGCCTGATTTTTGGCATACTCAATGCCTAACGCATCAAAAATCTGCTTTCCAATCTTCTCACGGCGGTAGTAAACACTGTTTAGCTCCTCATACCACTCTGCACCCAATCCTAACGCAGTTGCTGCGGCAAGTTGCAGGGGCAGGAACATTCCAGAGTCCATATTACTCTTAAAGCGAAGCACCTCAGTTATCCTCTGCTCCGAGGCTGCAAGCATACCCACTCGCCAGCCCGCCATATTATGGCTCTTACTCAGCGAGTTAAGCTCCATAGCAACATCCTTCGCCCCCTCTACCTGCAGTAGGCTCACAGGCTGTGCGTTGCGGATAAAGCCGTATGGATTGTCGTTGAGCAGAAGAATACCACTCTCGCGGCAAAAATTAACTATCTGCTTTAGCTCCTCAAGCGAGGCAACAGCACCTGTAGGCATGTGCGGGTAGTTGATAATCATCATCTTGACTCCTGAAGGGTCAATATTCTCAAGCTCAGGCAGATAGCCATTATCTTCATTAAGATTATATGGCGTTGCCACACCACCAGCCAGAGTTACTGCCGAGGTATAGGTTGGATAGCCAGGATTTGGGACAAGCACCTTATCGCCAGCATTAAGGTAGGTCATGCAGATGTGCATAATACCCTCCTTAGAGCCGATAAGTGGCATTATCTCCGTTGCTGGATTAAGCTCTACGCCAAACATCCTACTGTACCACGCTGAGAATGCCTCACGAAGCTCTACCGCACCCTTATAGGACTGGTAGCCGTGCGTGGTTGTCTTTGCACTCTCAGTAGCAAGTCGCTCAGTAACTGTTGGATGTGGTGGCATATCGGGGCTACCGATACCCAGAGATATAATTGTACGCCCCTGCTGACGGAGGTTGTCTATCTCACGCAGTTTACGAGAGAAGTAGTACTCCCCAACACCCTCAAGGCGGGAGGATAGCTTAAATTCAAGGGGCTTACTCATAGTTCAAAGTCGGTATTTTTATTATACACTCCGTAAATGTGCACCTCAACCCCCTTTGCCCTCATACGCTCAAGGGCGGTATGCAGCGCGTTCAATGCGCCAAACTCCATATCCACATGGAACATATAGTGGAACGGCTGGTCGGCAATAGGATAGGACTGCAGCTTTGTCATATTTATATCCAACCCCTCAAGTGCACCAAGTGTATCATATAGCGAGCCAGAGGTATCGGGAATCTTCAGATAGAGTGACGCCTTATTGCCCTCAGTACGCTCAGCCGTAGGTTCAAATTGCTCTCTATCGCAACGCTCAAGGATAAGGAAGCGGGTGTAGTTGTTGCGGTTTGTATGTATATCCGCCGCAACGATATCAAGGTCAAAAAGCTCGGCAGCAAGCTCGCCCGCCACAGCCGCCGTAGTTCGTGAGCCGCTCTTCTGAAGTTCTGCCGCGCTAAGTGCCGTATCGGCACTCTCAACTAATCGCCAGTTGTGCGCATCAAGATACTCAGCACACTGCAAAAGAGCCATCTGGTGCGACTCCACCTCGCGAATATCCTCTATCTTAACACCACGATTGACCATCAGATTTTGGCGAATCTGTAGGTAAATTTCGCCCACAATATGGACATTGCATCGCTGTAGTATGTTGTAATTCGGAAGAATAGACCCCGCAATAGAGTTCTCAATAGCCATAACTCCATAATCCACCTCTCCATTCTCTACGGCACGAGCCACAGCGCGGAAAGTGTCACACGGCAAAATCTCCACTGACCCACCCTCGTACTGCTCTGCTGCTATATGGTGAAATGAGCCTGCATAGCCCTGTATCGCAACTTTTTTCATAGCTTTTACTAAAAAAGCCGCTCCAATGAGGAACGGCTATATACATTTAACAATCTGCACACGGGTTACCGCTCCTCTAATCTCTGTTGTTAAAGAAGTAAAAATAGAAGTAACCGAAAAATCGTGCGCTCTGCATAATCACTCTCGTTTATATCACAAAATTAGTAAAAATTTTTCATAATCCAAATTTCTCCATAACTTTATTCATCTTCTCTGCAATTTTATCATTGCATAGATTTCCGATACTACCCTCGTGAGTGTGATGTACCTCGCGCGTAGGGGTGTACTCGCCACGCTGAACAGCTATACCCACCTCGCGGTAAGCCTCTCTAAATGGCACACCAGAGAGTGTTAGGCGATTTACATCCTCAACGGTAAAGAGGTAGTTATACCTCTCATCATCAAGAATATTCTCTCTAACCACAATATGTTGCAGCATAAAGTCGCACATATCAATACACTGACTCAGTGTCGTAGTTGCGGGGAAGATAATATCCTTAAGCAACTGCAGGTCACGGTTATATCCAAGCGGGAGATTTGCCGTAAGCAGTGAAATCTCATTAGGCACGCTCTGCAATCTATTACACTTACCACGCATAATCTCAAATACATCCGGATTCTTCTTATGCGGCATAATGCTTGAGCCTGTAGTAAGGTTATCTGGAAAGGATATAAAGCCGTAGTTCTGGCACATAAATAGGCACACATCCATCGCGAACTTGCCAAGTGTTGATGCTACCGAAGCAATAGCGTATGCCGCCGCGCGCTCGGTCTTACCTCGGCTCATCTGTGCCGCAACGACATTATAGTGCAGTGCACCAAAGCCAAGGAGCTCTGTAGTCATCGTTCTATTGAGGGGGAACGACGAGCCATAGCCTGCTGCTGAGCCAAGAGGGTTTTGATTGGCGATATTATATGCCGCCACGACTATCTCCATATCGTCCACAAGCGACTCGGCATATGCGCCAAACCAGAGTCCAAAAGATGACGGCATAGCCACCTGCAGGTGTGTATAGCCAGGCATAAGGGTATCTTTATGCTCATTGCTAAGGCTCTGCAATCTATCAAAGAGAGCCTTTATTCTCTCTGCCAACATCTTCAGTTCATCGCGCATAAAGAGTTTTAGGTCTACAAGCACCTGGTCGTTGCGTGAGCGACCAGAGTGAATCTTCTTGCCCAAATCGCCAAGCTCGCGCGTAAGCATAAGCTCAACTTGCGAGTGGACATCCTCAACACCCTCCTCTATTACAAACTCGCCACGCTCGGCACTGCTAAGGATGCGCTGAAGAGCCTCAAGAAGCAGTGGCAGCTCGTCACTACCAATAAGTCCGATGCTCTCAAGCATACGGATATGCGCCATAGAGCCGATAACATCATATTTCGCAAGACGCAAGTCAAGTTCGCGGTCGGCTCCTACTGTAAACTCCTCAATAGCCCTATCTGGCTCAAAACCCTTATTCCAAAGTTTCATATTTTGCTAACTGTTCAAGCAGAGATTGGTACACGGCAATACCGTTCTCAATCTCCGAAATTTTCACAAATTCATCTGCTGTATGTGAGCGTGAGGACTCCCCCACGCCTATCTTCAGCGCAGGTATTCTCTGCATAATTGCCCTATCTGATGTTGTTGGCGAGATAAAAGTCTTACACCCCACTGCCACCGCCGCGCGCACAAGTGGATGGACTGCTGAGACGGCCGAAGCACGCACTCGCGTAGAACGCGGAGTAAGTGTAGAGTGGCGAACAGCACCCTGAAGCAGCTCTACGGTCTGCTCATTTGTATAGGCATCTGTAGTGCGGACATCGACAACAAAACGGCAACTATCTGGCACGATATTGTGCTGTGAGCCAGCAGCTATCTGCGTCACCGAAATCTTTATATCGCCCAGCACCTGACTCACCCTATCAAAGCTGTAGCTACGCAGCGCATCAATATCCTCAACTGCTTTATAGAGAGCATTATCCCCCTCATTACGCGCCGCATGTCCGCTCTTACCCGTAGCCAAGCCATCCAACACAACAAGTCCCCTCTCGCCTACTGCCGCCTGCATAGCCGTAGGCTCGCCGACAATAGCCATGTCTATCTTTATATTCTGCTCCTTAAAGTGGGCAAGCATTGCGCGCATACCCCTCTCGCCCATAGTCTCCTCCTCGGCAGTAATGGCAAGGATAAGGTTAAACGGGAGATTTGTCGTATCGCTAAAGCGAGAAAAGAGAGCCATAAGGCTTACCACAGAGCCACCCGCATCGTTGCTTCCTAACCCCAAGATTTTTCCATCCACCACTACTCCCGCGTACGGGTCAAAGGTGTAACCACCAGCCGCTTTTACAGTGTCGTGGTGCGAGTTAAGCATAAGGGTCGGTTTTTGGGTGTCAAAGCCTTCGGATACTACCCATATATTATTGTAGAGCCTATTTACCGTAGCCCCGTGCTGCTTTAGCGCATCAAAAAGTATATCTGCCGTACCATCTTCGCTACCCGATACAGAGGGCGTAGCGACAAGGCGGCAGAGCAACTCCACACAACTATCAAGGCTAAAAGGCTGCATATTACAACATTATCTTTGTTCCACAATTACTATTAAGGTCTGCAGAGTGCTTTATTGTCACAACCTTCACTCCGCTCTCCAAAGCGCGGAAAGCGCCGTCAATCTTTGGTATCATACCCTTGTTTACCACTCCATCGGCAAGCAATGTCTTATAACTCTGTGGGCGAATCTCCGCTATAACAGACTCTGGGTCATCAACATCTCTCAAAACGCCCGCCTTCTCAAAGCAGAAGACAAGCTCTGTATCCTCAACTTGCGCAAGAGCAACAGCTACGGCAGAAGCCACAGAGTCGGCATTGCAGTTTAGAAGTGTACCCTCTCCATCGTGCATAATAGAGCAAAATACTGGCACAATACCCCTACAAGTAAGGCTCTGAATAAACTGAGCATTAACCCCCTCAACGGCAATATCACCTACAAAACCGTAGTCTATAGGCTTTGCCTTTCGGCGTGTTGCACGAATAGCACCCGCATCCGCGCCAGAGAGTCCAATAGCATTGCAACCTGCCGCCTGCAGCATAGCCACAACCTTTTTATTAACAAGACCTGCATAGACCATCGTCACAATATCAAGAGTCTCACGGTCAGTTACTCGGCGGCCATCTATCATCGTTGTCGGAATCTCCAGTTTCTCAGCAAGGCGAGTGGCAAGTTTACCCCCTCCGTGAACAAGTACCTTCTCCCCCTCAAGAGCCGCAAAGTCAGCAACAAAGCGCTCAAGAGCCGCCTCGTTGTCAATCACATTGCCACCTATCTTTACTACTTTTATCATTACAAGTTCTCCAAAAGTCGTTTGATAACTACCTGAGCCGAAATCTCGCGGTTTGCCGCCTCAGGAATCACAAGGCTACGCTCGGACTCAATAACATCGTCAGTAACAATCATATTTCGGCGCACAGGCAGGCAGTGCATAAAGTAGGCGTTGTTTGTAAGCGCCATCTTATCGCTATCCACTGTCCAATCTCTATCTACAGAGAGGACCTGACCGTAGTTCTCGTCCGCAAAGGCAGACCAGTTCTTGGCGTAGATAAAGTCTGCGCCCTCAAAGGCTTTACGCTGATCGTAGACTATCTGCTCTGGGCGAACAAAGCGAGGGTCAAGCTCGTAGCCGTGCGGATGAGTGACAACAAGCTCATAGTTAGCCGCATTCATCCACTCGGCAAAAGAGTTAGGGACAGCTTGTGGCAGTGCCTTTGGATGTGGCGCCCACGTAAGGACGACCTTTGGGCGTGCCGTCTTCTTATGCTCCTCAATAGTAATAAGGTCGGCAAAGCTCTGCAGTGGATGACCCGTAGCTGCCTCCATAGAGAATACTGGGCGACCAGAGTAGCGGATAAACTGCTCAACGACACGCTCCTGGTAATCCTCCTCCTTATTTTTCAGACCCGCAAACGAGCGCACTCCGATAATATCGCAGTAGCTACCCATAACAGGTATAGCCTCCAGAAGATGCTCCGCCTTGTCGCCATCCATCACAACTCCGCGCTCGGTCTCAAGTTTCCACGCACCCTGATTGACATCAAGCACCATAACGTTCATACCCAGATTCATTGCAGCCTTCTGCGTAGAGAGGCGGGTACGAAGTGATGAGTTGAAAAATATCATCAGCAGGGTCTTATTTCTTCCCAGCTCGGTATATGCAAACTTGTTCCTCTTTATCTCTAAAGCCTCGGCAACAGCAGCATTAAGGTCGCCAATATCTGTTACGGAAGTAAATTTCTTCATATCTACGTACTTAATTTAATCAAACAACACACGCGGATTCATCCTTGCAGGGCTACGCCACTCAATGCCAAACTGCTCAGAGAGCACAGCTGCCCTCTCATACCAACAGGCGTGGCAGAAGCCCATACCACGAGGGTGGTCCTCAAGGCGAGAATCAACAATCTTGTCCACCTCATCTATAACCTCCTCCCAGCGTGCCGTCCACTCAACGGGGTCGTGCTTGAGCATTGTTGTCTGCTTAATATCCTCCAGTTTGCCACTATCTGCCGCAGCAATATTACTACGGTAGAAAGCAATATCTGCCTCCAGCTCCATCTGCGGCTTATTTAACCTCTGCAGCACCTCAAGGCGACAAAGCATAAGCTCAAGCTTTAGGCGTGGATGCTCATAGATTGCCTCAACCATATCGTCTAAACTACTCTCTACAACCGATAGCATATCCTTATGCTCCATCAGCTGACGTGCATAGCCCATAGCCTCACGCGCAAGTGATGCATTCTGCCAACAGCACCTCTGCTCCTGCAGACTCTGCTCGGCTATGTTCACGCAGCAATCCAACGCCTGCTGCAAAAGTTCTGCGGTTGGCTCAGTAGTAAGAGCTTTGCGAAGTTCGTTAAGTTCGGCTCTAAAATCAGCGTTTCCCATAGTTAGATAAGTTCTTTGAAGTTAGTAATGAATATATCAGCCTGCTCCTTTGTAAGTGTCAGTGCAGGGAGTAGTCGCACAGTCGTTGCACCAGCACCGCCAGTGAATATATGGCGCTCAAAGAGCAGTCGCTTTCTCATTTCAGAAGCCGAGCCAGCTATCTCAATGCCTATCATAAGTCCTCGCCCGCGCACCTCTACTAACTGAGGTATCTTCTTTAGTTCATCTATAAGATACTGACCCACCTCGCGGGCATTCTCAACAAGATTTTCGCTCTCAATAACCTCAAGCACAGCTATAGCCGCCGCGCAAGCAAGGTGATTTCCACCAAAGGTAGTGCCGAGCATACCATGCTTAGCCTCAATATGTGGAGCAATCAGTACGCCTCCCATCGGAAAGCCATTGGCAATACCCTTTGCAACCGTGATAATATCTGCCTTAATTTTAGAGTGTTGGTGCGCAAAGAAGTCACCACTTCTGCCATAGCCCGACTGAATCTCATCAACAATAAGCACTACGCCATACTTTGCAGTCACCTCACGCAGAGATACAAAGAACTCATCTGTAGGGCAATGGATACCTGCCACGCCCTGAATACCCTCAATAATCACTGCGCAGAACTCCCCCGTAGCGAGCCGAGACTCTACAGCCTCAATATCACCCAGTGCCACAAACTCTACATTCTCTGTACGGTTAAATGGGGCAACAATCTTTGGATTGTCAGTAGCCGCAACGGCGCCCGATGTTCTGCCATGGAATGCCGCCTTAAAGGCGAGCAGCTTACTCTTGCCAGTATGGAAAGAGGCGAGCTTAATAGCGTTCTCATTTGCCTCCGCACCTGAATTGCAGAGAAAGAGCGAGTAGTCTGTATAACCGCTCACGCGACCCAACTTCTCTGCTAAAGTGGGCTGCAGAGAGTTCTGAACGGAGTTTGAGTAGAAGCCAAGTTGTGCCACCTGACGCTGCACAGCCTCAACATAGTGTGGATGGCTATGTCCAATGCTTATCACAGCGTGACCGCCATAGAGGTCAAGGTACTCCACCCCATCCTTATCATATACATAATTTCCGCATCCCCTCACTGGCTCAATGTCGTAGAGAGGATATACATCAAACATCTTCATTAGAATGCACTCGCTTTAAGGTTTAGACCCATATTTTCGTCCAGCCCAAACATAAGATTCATATTCTGCACCGCCTGTCCTGAAGCTCCCTTAAGGAGGTTGTCTATAACAGAGACAATGTGCAGTTTATTTCCATACTTAGCTACGCGCAGCACAGCCTTATTGGTATTTACCACCTGCTTAAGGTCCACTTCACGCT
Source organism: Rikenellaceae bacterium (assembly GCA_015059805.1). Taxonomy (GTDB): domain Bacteria; phylum Bacteroidota; class Bacteroidia; order Bacteroidales; family Rikenellaceae; genus Alistipes. Next base: position 9,008 of record SUZO01000032.1, on the reverse strand, counting down.
CCACAACAAAGGTAAAGGCTGCATCGGCATAGAAAGCCTTATACAGCTCTACTGCCTGCTCGGCTGTAAGCTCCGTCTCGGTATATACAGAGGCGAAGATTCCGCGAGCAAAGTCACCACGCATAGGCACAAAGTTAATATCGCTATCAAACGATGGCTGCAATCTCTTCAGTGTACGGCGTATCTCTATAAGGTGCTGATGCTCAAAGGCTTTATAGACTGAGATATTATCACTACGCCAACTAAAATGTGTAGTAGCACCTGGCTTTACACCCGCGCCTGTAGAGCCAGTGATAGCCGTAACGTGCACCTCACTCTTCAGCAGTCCATTAGCTGCAAGAGGCAGAAGAGCAAGCTGAATAGCTGTTGCAAAGCAACCTGGATTGGCAAGGCGGAAGGTTTGCGAAATACGGTTGCGGTGAATCTCTGGCAGTCCATAGACATAGCCGTAGCTCTCATCGCGGTAGTCCTGCGCAAGGTCAATAACCTTTAGCGTTGCAGGCTGAGGATTCTCCTCCCAGAACTTACGGCTCTGACCGTGCGCCGAGCAGAGGAAGAGCGCATCTATGGCTGTCAAATCATACTTATCGGCAAAGCGCAGCTCTGTCTGACCGATAAGTCCACCATGAACATCCGTAATAGCGTTACCAGCGTTAGAGGTAGAGTGTACGAAGACAATCTCTACCTGCGGATGAGCGACAAGCAGTCTGAGCAGCTCGCCCGCCGTATAGCCCGCGCCACCTATGATACCAACTTTAATCATTAGCCTTCTTCTTGTTGTAGTAAATCTTCATTGAGTTAGCCATAATCTTTGTAAAGCCCTTTACATCGTCGGCTGTCCACGCCTTATTAACCTCGCCATACTCGCCAAAGTCGGTCTTCATAAGGTCAAAGTCAGATGTAACGCCTACAAGAGTGTAGCTGTATGGGCGCAGAGTAATCTCTACTGTTCCATCTACATTTGCCTGTGTACTCTCAAGGAATGCCTCCATATCACGCATCACAGGGTCAAGATACTGCGCCTCGTGCAAAAACATACCGTACCAAGTACCAATCTGATCCTTCCAGTACTGTTGCCACTTTGTAAGGGTATGCTTCTCAAGCATCTTGTGCGCAGCGATAATGAGCATTGGCGCAGCTGCCTCAAAGCCTACACGACCCTTAATGCCGATAATTGTATCGCCGATGTGCATATCACGACCAATACCATACTTGGAGCCAATAGCCTCAACGGCACGAATAGCTGCAACCTTATCTACATACTCAACACCATTTACAGCGCTTATTTCGCCCTTGGCAAAGGTAAGCTTGAGTGTCGTTGGCTCGGTAGCAGTTACCTGACTTGGATATGCGCTCTCTGGCAGTGTCTGCTCGGAGTGCAGAGTCTGCTTACCACCTACGCTTGTGCCCCACAGACCCTTGTTAATAGAGTACTCCATCTTCACGAAGTCAGCCACATAGCCGTGCTCCTTAAGGTAGTTAATCTCATACTCACGAGTTAGGGTCATATCACGTGTTGGGGTGATAATCTCAATCTCTGGAGCTAAAATCTGGAAAGTAAGGTCAAAGCGTACCTGATCATTTCCAGCACCAGTAGAGCCGTGAGCCACACAGTGCGCACCTACGCTCTTAGCATACTCAATAATGGCAATAGCCTGAAAAGTACGCTCTGAAGAGACTGAGATAGGATATGTTCCATTTCTGAGAATATTTCCATAGACCATATACTTAATACTCTTGTCGTAATACTGCTCTGTAATATCCAGCGTAGCGTGCTTTGTAGCACCCAGAGCGTATGCTCGCTCCTCTATAGCGGCAAGCTCCGCCTCTGAAAAACCGCCAGTGTTGGCAATAGCCGTATAGACCTCATAGCCCAACTCCTCACTAAGATACTTAACGCAAAAAGAGGTATCAAGACCTCCGCTAAATGCAAGTACAACTCTCTTCTTCTCCATAATATTTAATCTTTAATTATTTCAAGTGAAAAATCTTCTTTACCTTATTCTTCAGCACCATCCAGTATGGTTGTAGGTTTGAATTTGCTGGCAGTGGCGTCTTGGGGTCGTACAACATACCAGTACAGAGGCACATACGGCGGTTATTGCGCTGAAGAATGTCGTAGTTGCAACAACCCTCACAACCCTTCCAAAACTCCTCGTCGTCCGTTAGCTCCGAGAATGTCACAGGCTTGTAACCAAGACGAGTATTGAGTTTCATAACTGGCAGAGATGTGGTAATACTGAAAATCTTTGCATAAGGGAAACGAAGACGAGCAAGCTCAAAGGTACGAGCCTTAATCTGCGCCGCAAGTCCCGCATGGCGATACTCTGGGTCCACAATAAGACCTGATGTTGCAACATAATCGCCATGACCCCAACACTCAATATAGCTAAAGCCAACCAACTTATCACCATCCAATGCCACTACAGCCTTTCCGCCACTAATCTTGGCTGAAATATACTCTGGCGTACGGCGAGCAATACCCGTTCCTCGCTGCAGAGCCGACTCATAAATGAGCTGACAAATACGCTCCGCATAAGATACATGGTGCTGCTCTGCAAATAGCACCTTAATTGAATTATTATTCATTTTGTATGAATTTTAATCTATAATCCCAACTATCTAATAATGACAAGCAAAAGTAGTAATTTTTCATCAATATCCAAAATAATAGCCACAAAAAGTGGCTATTATTATAAAAAAGGGGGATAAAGTCGTTAAAACCCTATCCCCAGTTTTGCATATTATTCAATTATGAAATATTTTGCCCACTCTTTATCAATATAGAGTCCGCAGACTGACGATTGCGGATACATTGCACCCGATTCTGTAAGAGAGATTCCAATGTCGGAGATAGGCAGCAGGTGTGCTATATCAAAAATAGTGCGCTGCTCAGGCAGAGATGAGTAGCCAACAGCTGGGCGAATACCGCGATATTTAGCGGCAAAAAGCTGTGGAATGGTAAGTCTCGCCTCGGCTTGCGACAAAGCATTATAGTTAGAGTAGCTACTAAAGAAAATATACCTTACTTGGCGGTGCAAGTATTCACTTGTTGCCTCCACAACCCTATCAGCAACACTCTGCAACAGCAGTGCCCGATAGTCATCGTCCTCACTCTTTGCACTCTCAACTGCAGCGACCATAGACTCTGGGATTGTAATGGCGAACAGACCCACAACATCTCCATAGCCCTCAGGTGCTACAAAATCGGCAAGTGATTGTGCTACACCATCAGCAGCAACACGACCCTGGCGAGGCGTGGCGATAGTTACACTACAGTCGTCACTCTGAAGGTAGATGCTTTCGCCGTCAGAGTGAGCACTTACAAATCTAACAACTGCCCTAACCATCTGATTAGCAAAGCTATCAAGAATACTCTCTGCTTCAGAGCGTAGTTTACGACCCTCCTTTGTATATGATGATGTTTTCCAGAAATTATGGAAGCTACGCCAATTTATATAGGCACGGACATCGCTTACATTAACATCATTAACCCTCAGTAGTCTACAGATATATTTACTCGGAAACTCAACCCCACTCCAATCTATATCAGGGCGCTGAGTTTGTTGCTCTTTGCTCTCTCTGCCACCCTCAAACTGCTCACGAAGCATCTGCTGCGTTGCCATATTTTGAGCGATTAACCTCTCGCGCTCTGGTCCAAGAAGTTTAAGAGCCAGCAGTGGATTTTGGGAGGCGTCTTTTACATGAAACACCGCTCCACCATACAGGGGAGCAATCTTTACAGCTGTATGGAGTGCCGAGGTCGTTGCGCCACTAATAAAGAGCGGCACTGTTACACCCGCCTCACGAAGCATTGTTGCAGTAAGCGCCATCTGCTCAAGCGATGGGGTTATAAGTCCACTAAGACCTATAAAGTCCACATCGTTCTCCACAGCCGCCCCTACAATATCTTGAGCAGCAACCATAACGCCCAAATCTATAACCTCAAAGCCGTTGCAACGAAGAACTACCGCTGCGATATTCTTGCCAATGTCGTGTACATCTCCCTTAACCGTAGCAACGAGATAGCGACCTACACCTTTGCTACACTCACCACCCTCAAAATATGGCTGCAGAATAGCCACAGCGCGCTTCATCGTCCTCGCCGTCTTGACAACCTGCGGAAGAAACATCTTACCCTCACCGAAGAGTTTGCCTACTGTAGTCATACCCTCCATAAGAGGCTTTTCAACAATATCCACAGCCGATGGATATACCGCCAAAGCCTCCTGCAGGTCAGCCTCAAGGTTGCTCTCATCGCCTCGCTGCAGAGCCGTTACCAGACGCTCGGCAACAGGTATTGTCGTGCGGTCTACAGCCGCACTCTGTTCGTTTTTCTGCTCCATAAACTGCTGAGCTATATCCGTAAGGCGCTCGGTAGCATCTTCTTTTCTATTGAGAACCACATCCTCAAGAGCCTCACGCAGCTGTAGTGGTATATCCTCATACATCACAGCCGTAGAGGGGTTGATAATAGCCATATCCATACCCGCAACGGCAGCATGATAGAGGAACACCGCGTGCATAGCCTCTCGGATGTAGTTATTACCACGGAAAGCAAACGAGAGATTGCTCACGCCGCCACTAACATGCACACCAGGCAGATTTTGGCGTATCCATGCCGTTGCGCGTATAAAGTCACGCGCATAGTTATCGTGCTCGGCAATACCAGTCGCCACAGTGAGAATATTGGGGTCAAAGATTATATCACATGGCTCAAAGCCGACCTTTTCAGTAAGCAATCTATAAGCTCTACTGCAAATCTCAACTTTACGTTCAAAAGTGGTTGCCTGACCCTGCTCGTCAAATGCCATAACCACAAGTGCCGCACCAAAGCTCTTAACGACCTTTGCACGAGAGATAAACACCTCTTCGCCCTCCTTAAGCGATAGAGAGTTTACAATAGCCTTACCTTGAATAGTCTTAAGCGCCGCAACAATAACCTCAAAGCGCGAGGAGTCTATCATCCATGGCAGACGAGCAACTTGCGGGTCTGATGCCATAATATTCAGGAACTCAACCATTTGACCCTCAGAGTCAAGCATAGCATCGTCCATATTTATATCCAGCACCATCGCCCCATCCTCTACCTGCTTACGAGCAATAGCAAGAGCCTCTGTATAGTTCTTCTCGCCTATAAGTCTTAAGAACATACGGCTTCCCGCCACATTGCACCTCTCGCCCACATTTACAAAGGTCCCATTTGGATTAAAGGCATCCAAGCCAGCGAGCCAACCGCCTGAGCGTACAGCTACCCTGCGCGGAGCATAGGCAGCAACCGCACCTGCTATAGCTGCGATATGCTTAGGTGTTGAGCCACAGCATCCACCCACAATATTGACAATTCCACGCTCAGCAAAGCGGGCAATATCCGTAGCCATCATCTGCGGAGTTTGGCTATACTCGCCCATAGCATTTGGCAGACCTGCATTTGGGTAGGCGCTAACAAAGCAAGGCGCAATATCAGATAACTCTCTTAAGAATGGCTCCATCTGCGCCGCACCAAAGGAGCAATTTAGTCCTATAGCTGTAAGATTGAAGTGGCGAACAGAGGTCAATACAGCCTCTAAAGTCTGCCCAGACAATACTCTACCTGCCGCATCGGCAATAGTTAGCGAGAGCATTATAGGCAGCTGCAGACCACTACTTTCAAAGACCTTCTGCGCCGCAGTGAGTGCCGCCTTAGCATTTAGGGTATCAAAGACCGTCTCCACAAGCAGCATATCCACACCACCTGCAACAAGCGCCTCTATCTGCTCTGTATAAGCGGCAAGCATAGTGTCAAAATCGCACTCTCTATACCCAGGATTCTCTACATCTGGTGACATTGAGAGCATCTTCGATGTTGGACCTACAGAGCCAGCAACAAAACGTGGATGCTCAGGTGTGAGTGCATTCATGCGCTCAACCTCTGCGCGTGCAAGCTGAGCAGCTCCATAATTTAGGCGCGAAATAAGGTTTTGTGTGCCATACTCCTGCTGAGAGATTCTCTGACTATTGAATGTACAGGTCTCAATAATATCCGCACCTGCCTCAAGATACTGGCGATGAATTGCGCTAATAATATCTGGACGAGTTAGAACAAGTATATCATTATTACCCGCAAGAGGCTGAGGATGGCAGCTAAACTCTTCGCCTCTAAAATCACTCTCCGTGAGGTTATATCGCTGAATCATAGTGCCCATAGCTCCGTCAAGCACCATGATTCGTCTCTTAAGAATATCGTGTAGTAGACCCATTAGTAGACATTTTTAGCAATTTGCTCAATGCTTGCAACCGCATTCATAGAGTAGAAATGGATGCTCGGCACACCTGCAGCTTTAAGCTCTCGCGCCTGCATAGTCGCCCACTCAACACCAAGAGCTTTCACCTGCTCGTTATCCTTACACTTACGGAACTCAGATGATAACTCCATAGGCAAATCAATATGGAAAGTCTTAGGTAATAGCGCCTGCTGAGTAAGTGATGTGAGCGGTTTAAGCCCAGGAATTATCGGCACAACAATGCCTGCAGCACGACAGCGAGAAACAAAGTCAAAGTACTTTGCATTGTCAAAAAACATCTGCGTTACAATATACTCTGCACCAGCATCTACCTTCGCCTTCAAATGCTCAATATCAGTTTCAATATTCATCGCCTCCTCGTGCTTCTCTGGATAGCCCGCCACACCAAAGGAGAATGCTCCCGACAGCAGATTATGCTCCGCGCCATCAATAAGTTCACCACGATTAAACCTTGAGACTTGATTACACAACTCTACTGCATGATGGTACTCCCCCTGCTCAGGCAAATATCTACTGTCACCCTTAGCTTTATCGCCACGAAGTACCAACAGATCGGTGATACCGAGGTAAGAGAGGTCTATAAGTTCATTTTCAAGCTCTATAGGGCTAAAACCACTACAGATAACATGCGGCACAGTGGCAACACCAAAACGGCTCTTTAGCACTGCTGCAATAGCCACAGTACCAGGACGTTTACGCTCAGTAGTACGCTGAAAGACACCTGGGCTAACCTCTCGATAGACAACGTCGGTGCGGTGTGTGGTAATATTGATATATGCAGGGGCAAAGTGCATAAGTCGCTTTACGCTCTCAAAGAGTGTCTCTATGTTATTACCACGCAGAGGGGGCAGAACCTCAAACGAGAATGCCGTGCTATGTTTTTCCTTCAAAAAAGAGGCTACGCTCATAATTATTGCAATTTTTTTGATTTACAAAAGTATAACTTTTGAAAAGAAATGCCAAGTAATAACATAAAAAAGTCTGCCACAAGTGACAGACTTTAGAATAGAAATAAGTAAAACACTACTCAATCTTGCCCTTGTGAAGGTTTACAAAGAGGTGCCACATACCTGATACATTTCTCTTAACAAACTCAAGAACGGCGCTATCAGATACAATATTCTTGTCATCATCAACGATAATCACGCTCTCAGCCTCTACTCTCCAACTGCCATCATTGCTCTGCGCAAGATATGCCTTTGGCCAATACTTATTGTAGTTCCAGTCATTGATAAGTGGCTGTAGGTGAGCAGCATCAGAGCCAGAGAGGTCATAATAACCACCACTCATGCAGAAGATACGAATCAAGCTATCACGCATACGAACAAAGCAGATAACGTCATGTGGATAGTCATCATCTGCGCTCAATGCAATACGAAAATCACCATCCTCATCCTTACGGATAGAGAACTGCGACATCAAAAGATCTTGTAATTGTGAAACAGTCATTGTTACAAAAGTTTTAAGTTTATACTCGCGTTAATTGATTTGCTACTCAAAGATAGTACAATTTATTTATTATTCCAAAAAATTTCCACAATTTTCACCTGGCTATAAGATAAACGAAGAGAAAATAATCTTAGTATGACCATTAAACCGTTAAAAATGGCTCAAAACATGCTCAGAATGCGGTCCATTATTGATTGTTTCAGATAAATTTATTACCTTTGAGTGTGAAAATAAAACTAATAGTGCTATGAAAAAGATTTTATGTTTGGCAATTGCTTTTGTCGCATTGTCATTTTCTACCACAAACGCCCAAAATAGAGGCGATATGTATGTCGGTGGTATCCTCGGAGTGGGAGTATCATCAAATATTATTGAGGGCGAGTCCGTTACAGCTGCCAGCTTTACCATCGCGCCAGAATTTGGATATTTCGTCACAAATAGATTAAAGGTCGGCGCAGCTATCAGCTACGGAATTAGCGACAGCGTACACGCGCTCACAATAGGTCCAAACCTATCATACTACGCCCGCCTGTGCGACAACCTCTACTACACACCAGGCGTAGAGCTCTGCTTTGCTTACGGCGCAACCGATGGTCTAAGCATGCCCGGCTTTGCCCTCGGAATACACATGCTCTCAGTAGAGTTCCGACCTACAAAACACTTCGGCTTCACTGTCAATATGATGTCACTTAACTATGTGCTACTCAGCAAACATAGCGTAAATAGTAATAGCGTCAATTTTAACCTCGGCATCAATCCAACTATAGGTATAAAATACTATTTCTAACAGATAATGTGCTATTAAATCCTTCAGGGCTGACTACTCTACTTAGTCAGCCCTTATAATATATATAGGTAAAGCATATAAAACAACAAACACTCAATAAGCCGAGGTATAGTTGCAATCACGCTCCACCTCAATACGTTGGTAATCCTTAACTCACTAACTAAATTTAAGCAGCCAAAGATATTGGCAAGCTTAACTTGCCGAGGAGTGTTATGCAATCTACCTCACAATTATTTGCACAACCGAAACATAAGTCCCCCTCACAGGAGGGGGATTTAGGGGGTGGGTAACACAACTAATGGCTCAGCCGCCTCTTTAAGACCAACATAGTAATAACTAAGCAGAAAGAAAACACCTCAATAGTTCGCATAAGCACAAAAAAAAGACCAACCATAAATAGTTGGTCTTAAAGAGGCGGCTACCTACTCTCCCACGGGAAAACCGCAGTACCATCGGCGTTAGTGAGCTTAACTTCTCTGTTCGGAATG